>JANLOO010000013.1:0-13334 GCA_031366605.1 Actinomycetota bacterium
AAGGCCTACATCAACAGGCGCATCAGCGAAGGCAAAACCAGGCGCGAAGCACTCCGCGCCCTCAAACGACACGTCACACGACGCGCCTACACCATCCTCAAAACGACCAGCCCCGCCCTTGACAACCCATAGGAGCATCACGCCGGGTGAATCGCAGGAAGGAAGGTAGCTGCCCGGGCGGGCGACGTCCATTGGGCGTCGGCCCCCCGTTCACCTCACAGCCTGGCACCGAGAGGTGAACCCTGGTTCGCCCACAACCACCTCGGCCAGCTCGATGAGCGAGGCGAAGGGTGATTGCGGCGGCGCGTCCATTCGCTAGTTGAGCGCCTCGACGAAGAAGTTGACGATGCACTCGTCGTCCGGGCAGAACGACATCCATCCGGCGCGGCCGCAAAAACTCTTCCACGTCCAGTCGGGACTCTCGAACCAGAACCACTCCAGGTCCGAAGCGGACTTGCCGCAGTCGGGACATGGTGTTGCCTCGGTCAGGTAGTGGTCTGTGTGGTCGGAGTGGGCGATGCGGGGTGTTCGGTCGTCCTGGCTGCGCCACGCCAGGACGTCCTCGATCGGCGGTATTCCGGTCCAGTACGGATTGCGGAGTTCAGGATCCAGGCCGGGCGTCATCGGTGACCCCCGTCGGTGCGTGCCGCCGCCGCGAAGTCAAAGTCGCATTTGCGGCACTGGGTGACGCCCTTCTTGGCATCGGTCCCACACGACGGGCAGACACGGCCCTTGGGTCGGGTCATGAACCAGATCAACGACAGGATCACGAACCCGACGAAGAACAGCGTCACCACCAGGCCGACGCCGATGCTGGTCCCGACATCGCTCGCGTCCTGACACACCTGGTCGCCCGGGGCACACCCCTTGGACGGCCGGTCGGCGAGCGCCGCCCCGATCCAGACCACGAAGATCGCCGTCCAGACGATCAACACCCAGCTCATCACCCGCTTCGGCATCACAGTTCCCTCCCTCGGAGCTTCTTGACCCTTGGCAGTCGTCGTCGCGAGGGGCTCGTCTTACGGTGGGCTGGGCCTGGTTGTCGGGGACGTGGCGTTGGTCACTCCGGTCTCCTGTGGCCGGGCTCGAACGGCCGTCAAGAGTGTGGCGAGAATTGACACAGTTTCGTGACGAATTGACACACTTCGCGCGTCCGCTGTGACACTTGATCTGTCTTGATACCGGCATGGCGATACGGCAGTCACGGGGTGGCGCGGGAGGTGGGGGACACGACCTGGTGCATCCGGGAGTTCGGCGTTGCGCAGGTGCGGGAGCCGTGGGAGCAGGGACGGCCCAACAGACCGTCGCCGGCCGCAGTTCGACCGTGCGCGTCAGCGACGCTACTATGCCTATACGTCAGCGACCTATGACGTTTAGGCATTCCTACGAAGGGAATCCGCTGCGTACCGAGGCGTCACAATTACTTCCTCTCTTTCGATCCGAGGGGCAAGGCAGGTTGCTCGCCCGCATCTATCTGGAGCCTGATCGGCCCGCGCCGATCAGTCAGCTTGCACGTGACCTCGATCTCGACGCCGGGGGATTGACCCGCGAGGCCACCCGGCTGGAACGGGCAGGGTTGATCCGCTCCCAACGGATCGGTCGGCAACGGCTGCTGCACCCGCGCACCGAGTCCGTGTACTACGCCGACCTGCACGCGCTGCTGCTCAAGGCCTTTGGGCCCGCGACCGTGATTGGGCCGGTGCTCGCGCAGGTGCCCGGGATCGAGCAGGCGGTGATCTTCGGCTCATGGGCCGCGCGTTACCTGGGCGAGCCCGGTGCCGAACCGGGCGACGTCGATGTCCTCGTCATCGGACAGCCCCAGCGACGTTCCGTCACCCGCGCCACGACAGCGCTGACAGAGCGTCTTGGGCGAGATGTCAACGCCACGATCGTCTCACCCGAGCGGTGGAAGGCCGGCGCCGACGGGTTCATTCGACAGATCAAACGCAGTCCGACCATCGCACTCGACGTCGGTGAAACCGAACGCTGATGGGCGAGAAGGAACTTCGCAGACTCCGCCAGGTGGGAGCCATCGATACGGTCGAACCGGATGCATCGACTGCCCACCAGGAACTCGACTCCGCACGACGCCACCTGGTCAGCGCGATGCTCATTGCCGGGGACGATCCGGCAGCAGCGTTCGCCGTCGGCTACGACGCCATTCGCAAAGCAATCAGCGCCCATCTTCGCGCACGCGGATACCGAGTCGCCAAAGGTGCCGGGTACCACCAGAGAACGGGCGAGTACGCCATGGCTGCGCTGGACCACCTGGGTGTCGTGGACCACATCGAAGCCTTCGACGATCTCCGACAGTTGCGTAACCAGTCCGAGTACGAAGCGCTGATGGTTGGGCCGGAGGAACTTGCCGAGATGCTCGCTCATGCTCGCGCGCTTGTCGAGGCGATCGGCATCGACCTGGGGATCTGAATTCGCCACGAATGTCCTTCGGCCGGATCTACGCTGCGGTCGCCTCGGCGGGACGCAAAGCCCGCGGGGCACCTGTCGTTGATCTGCTGATCGTCGCAACGGCCTGCGCCCAGGGACTGCCGCTCTACCCACGCAACCCGGCGGACGTCCGCGCGCTTGGAGGCCTGATCGACGTCGTGGTGGTGTAGGAGCATCCCGCCTGCCCACGATGGAGTGCGCGTGCAGGGGCGTGAGACGGGGACACAAGGAAAGTTGACACAACATTTCTTGTGTCAACCCATGCAACGCCGGCTCCAGGAGATGAACCGCGGTTCCAGGTATTCCTCCGACCGTTGGTACGGTGCGGCCTTGGTAGACGGTCATCAGCCGTAACGTCACGAGATCGTTGGGTCGGAGTTTGCGAACGGGGGCGAACGACTCGGAAGCTACTCGGAAGCCGAACGCTTCAGAGTAGAGTTCCGGGACGGGCTGCTCATCGAAGGATTCCCCTCGCACGTCGCAGATACGAACACGTTTCCTGGCTTCAAAACAGTCCCCGGCGTCCTCTCCTCCCGTTGTGGCAACCGATAGCGGCAGGACACCGCTACCTCGGTGTTCGCTCAGGAAACGTGCCCGTACGTACGAGGAGGACCACGTGGCGCACCGTTCGCAACGGGTTACTGCTGGGACGGGCCCTGTGGGTCACGGCCGTTTCGGCCCTTGCGTCGACGCAGGATCGATTCGAGCGCGAACGGGGCCAACCACATCACGAGGCGCTTGAGGATCCGCATCCGTCGACCGGATCTGCGTGCAGCAGGGTCCGGGGTGGCGACCGGCTCGGCCGCCTTGCGGCGAAACAGACCAATCGTGCGCTAGGCCCCGACCGTCTCAAGCACACGGTCGAGCGACACCATGTGGCGCTTGAACTGCAGGACGTCCTGACCCAGGCCCAGGGCAAGCCCCAAGAGCTGCGGCAGGTGGAGCACCGGCATGTTGTACTCGGCTGCGGAGGCGAACACGGTTCACCTCCCGGTGCCAGGAACCTGAGGTGAATAGGCAACGCTCACCACCGGTCGTCGGCGATCTGCTGGATCTCCATCCCGTCCAGGTAGCGCAGGGTGGCGACCTGCCGGTCGCGCTCGGGGAGGCGGCCGATCACGTAGCGCACCCATGCGTCACCCTCCACCGAGTGCTCGGGCCGCTCGTCGGCGATGTCCCAGTCGGGTGGGGACGGGCATTCGGGCCAGGACTTGGCGTCCTGCCAGTGACCACAGACCGTCCAGGCCAGCACCTGGTCGACCACGCGAAACGGCATCGGGTAGCGCTTGCCCTGTCGAAGCTCCGAGATCAATCGCAGCTTGGTGTTTTGGGCGACGTCGTAGACATCCCCCGCCGGCAGTCGCAGTCGCAGCCGTGCGATGACCACCGGGTAGTGGGCGGCCGGCAGTTCCGAGTACCGCCCCTGCGTCAGGGTCGGTCATCCAGGTCGTCGCGCTCATCGCTCATCTCAAGGAATCGCTCGGGGTGATGGACCGATGTACGGGGCCGGTCGGTCGTGACGCGCCAGAGGAGCCGGCGCAGTGTCGGCAGAACGCGAGGCCGTCAGCCTGGAGTCGAGGGGTGGCGCAAGGGGGATGCGTGGAGGTGGACAGGTCGTACGGCAGGCCGGCTGGGTTGTTGAGGGCGCGTCGGCCAGGATGGGAGCTGCCCGAAGGTGTCACGAAAATTGACACAGTTTCGTGACGAATTGGCACACTTCGCGCGCCTGCTGTGAGATCTGATCTGGCTTCATTGCAGTCACGGAGTTCGGCCACCATCCACGCCTGTCGATGGATCGTTGCGCTCCTTCCACGACCCCCAAGCTCGGAGGTAGCCTTGTGGTCATGGCAGCAACACAGCAACCACCCGCGATTCGGCGGTTCACAGCCGACGAGGTGTGGCGGATGGTCGAGATCGGCTTGCTGCATCCCGATGAGCCGTATGAGCTCATCGACGGGCAACTGCGGTACGTGAGCCCGCAGAGCCCACGGCACGCCGGGATCATCGCGCAGCTCGGCACGGTGCTCATGTTCGCCTATGGCCCGGCCCGCCAGGTACGTGTTCAACTCCCCATCGGCGGCATCACCGATCAGATTCCGGAGCCCGATCTGGCGGTTGCCCCGGCGCCCCTGTCAATCGACGCGCCACATCCACGCGCCGGCGAGACCTTGCTGCTCATCGAGGTCTCCGAGAGCAGCATCGCGTGGGACGTTCGCAAGGGTGGGATCTATGCGTCGGCCGGCGCGCCGTTGTACTGGCGTATCGAGGTCGCGCGCCAGGTCGTCGTGGTCCACCAAGGGCCACGGGCCGACGGCACTTGGGACGTCGTCTTCGAGGTCGCGGTCGATGGTGCGCTCGTGCTGCCGGGCATCGACCAGACGCTCGTGGTCAGACGGATCTTCGAGGTCCAGCGTCAGGCGCCGTCTGGGTGAATGACAGGGTGGAGCTCAAATGGGCTCCTCGATGTTCGCGACCCAGTCAACCGGTTTTCGAGCGAGCGCAATGCATACGTTCAGCTATCGGTCGATGCAGAACATTGGATCGGACGAGAGCGTGACGGCATAGGACGCACAACGTTGAATCTGGACAGCGAGTTGGCATGAAGGTCTCGGACGCGTGTCAGTGCTCGACTTCGATTCGAACGCTGAAGACGGTGGCGCATCGCCCGCACCGCGTCGCGCGATCGACAGTGGCTGTCACGGGTGCGCCGCAGTGGGGGCAATAGCCCACTGGTGGGCGCCCGGTGTCGTGGGTTCGAGCCTGTCGCACGCCGGCACGGTGCAGGACGGGTATCGCGATGGCCAGCGCGGCGAGCGCGATCGACAGCACCCCGATGATCTGCCAGAACCCGCCGTCCGAGCCCCCGCCCCAGATCCCGATCGTGGCGAACAGGGCGAGCAAACCCGCCACCCCGTACGCCGTCAACAGCATCCATCGCGATCCGTCGGGCAGCACCGCCAGGCTCAACATCCCGGCGCACGCAATCGCCGCGGCGACGACCAGCAGCGTCGCGGCGGACTGCCACAACACGTCGCCGTCGACATCGGTCCAGATCCCGACGATCGACAGCCCTGTGCTCACTGCGGCCGCCCCGACGCCGATCATCCACAGCGACCCCAGCTCACGACTGCCCTGACCGGTCGCGCAGGCCAACCCCACCACCACGCCGCCCGTCAACAGGAGCGACGTCCCGAGGACGCGCCACCCGCCTTCGCCCATGTCGCCGCCGAGCACCACCGCGATACCCAACAACGCGTTGACACCCAGGAGCGTCAAGAAGATGCGCAGCCCCGCTTTGCGCACGTCGATGGACCCGCGGGTGAGAGCGCTCATGCCTGTTCCTCTGTCGGAGAACGTCGCGGCGACTGCCGTTGCTGAACAGGTTACACTAATATTGCACTATTAGTGCAATAGGGTTGCCGTACCGAGCGGGTGCCGACGCCATCGGGCAAGAACGTGCTTCGGGTGCATGCGCCGTCGGAGGCGGATGCGGTTCGGCATTGCTTGGGCCCATTCGGTTCGATCGCCACGCCGAACAGCTGAGCCGAAGATCGGGGCGCCGACCCGAAGGCCAGCGCCCCGCGGGTGTTACGGGGCCAGAAGGGTGCGGATCTCCGGAGTCATGTAGACGCCACAGGTGGCGTCGCGGTTGGAACGATCCAGCAGGTCATAGAAAGCACGAAGCATTGTTTTCTCCAAGGTTCCTCGTTGTTTGTCTACATATGTCTACGCTCGCCGGCCCGAGTTGGATTTACCCGCCCGTCTCATCGATCCGAGATTCGATTGAGCGACGCCTTGTTCGTCGGATCGTTCGGGACAAGGACAACCGCACCGAGGTTATGCGCGAACTGCAGGAGCTGGACCCAACCGGCGTACCGACCGAGGCTGCTGAGGCCGCCGCGCAGTCATTGACGCAGTCGCACGGAGTTGGGTCGATGTGGCGATGCCTGCTCTGGGCGGCATGAGCCCCCGCCAGGCGATGGACGATCCCACCCGACGCGAAGACCTGATGGCGATCCTGCGGGAATTCGAGCAGCACGAACACGCACATCCCGCTTGGACGGGCGACACCCCGAGTTCGATCGCGCGCGCGGAGCTCGGTCTGGACTGACCCCGGCTCTGCGGTGCCGTGCCCGTAGGATCCACCCATGCCCGCTGAAACCGTACGACTGCGGATCGGGAACCTGGCCAAGGCTGTGTTGGTGTCCGGACAGGCCTATCAGGATCCCAAGGACGCGCTCAACGAGTTCGTCTCGAACGCCGCGGACGAGTACGTACAGGCCGGGCGCAAGGGGGAGCGCGTACGGATTGTGCTGCGTCGGCGTGGCCGCGCGCCGGTCATCGCGGTCGACGACTCCGGGCGGGGGATGAGCCCGGACCGACTGCGCCAGGTCGCGCGGAGCCTGTTCGAATCCGAGAAGTCCGGCGACGACCGCACGGTCGGCGAGAAGGCGATCGGCATCCTGGCGTTCCAGCAGCTGGGCGGCCGGTGCGACATCGTGAGCCGCGCCGAGGACAGCGCCGAGACGTGGGTGCTGCGCTTGGAGCGCGGGCGCGCAACCGCCAAGCTCGAGCGCGAGCGGCGCAAGGCCCGCCAGAGCCCCGGCACGACGGTCTACCTGCACGACCTGGAGCCGGACGTCTTGCGGGTGCTGACCCGGCGCAAGGTCGTCGACTACCTGCGCGTGCGACGCGGGCCTGCCCTCGCGCGCGGGGACTACGCCATCGAGATCGTCGAGGGCCGCACGTCCGAGATGGTGAGCCCCGAGCGTCCCGACGGCCTCAAGCTCGAGATCCCCACCCGCGCAACGCTGTGGGGCAGGATCGAATTCTCGATCTACGTCGCCCCGCCGGACGGCAAGCGCCGCCGCGTCGCGGTCGTCGGACGGGGCGGGGCGACGATCATCGACGACATCGCCGAGATCGAGGAGTTCGACGACCGGCCATGGACGAGCGACCAGGTCTCGGGTCAGATCGTGTTCGAGGCGCTGCAGCCAACCGCCGGCCGGCGGGCGATCCTGCGCGACCGCGAGGCGTTCCCCGTGTTCTTGGACGCGGTCGGCTCGGTCCAGACCGCCGTGACGCGGACCCTCGACCGTGTCACGCGCGCACTGGATGTCCAAACCGCGGAGCGTCTGTCCGAGACGCTGCGCCGCATCTTTGGACGCGTGCTTCGCGAGCTCGCCGATCTGGACAACCCCATGCGCACCGCGATCGGCGACGAGGCGGGGGAGGGCGCACTGTTTTCGCAGGTGGAGGCCGGGCACGACCACAGCGATCCGCGGCCGCGCGCGACGGGCGAGTCGCCGGAGGTCCCGGAGTTGGGGAGGGAGGCCCCCGAGCAGCTCGCCCCCGCCGAGCAACCGGAGTCTGCACGGCCCGACCGCGCACGCATGTCCGCACTGCCGTCGGTCGCCCCAGACCCCACGCCGGGCGAGGACCGCAGTCGGTTCGACGAACACGAGCGCATCGTCTTGTACAACGATCACCACGCCGACTACCTGCAGGTCAAAGACGACGAGGCGGGATTGCTCGACTACCTCGCGACCCTCGTCGCCAAGGAGTACGTCGTCTACAACAACCCCCGCGCCGAGGCCGCAGACCTGGCCGAGGAGATGGTCCGGATGCTCGTGCGCGTGCGTCGGCACCTGCCCCGGCGTCGCTGAGCGGAGCCTCACGACGGGCAAGCGGGACGAGGCATCTGGCATCTGGCAGCAGCATCTGCAGCAGGAGTTCCGCCAACCCTGCCCACAGGCCTACTCCTCCCTGCTGCGACGACAACGACCCCGACGCACCACAACCGTCGGGAGAGATACCCTGGAGCGGATGACGGCGAGACGACGACGACTCACCGGGACACGCAGCAGCGGGGTGTCCGACCCACGGCCGCGATGGAGCGGCGCCATTCGAACCTCGTAGGAACAACCTTGACCGACACGACCACTGAACCCGACGATGGACTGTACGTCGAGAGGCTTGTCACGCTGCTCGCGGACGGCCAATCCCACACGTTCGAAGGGCTTTTCGACGGAGTCGTCGACCTGCTGCCCGACGACACGGACGAGGCCGAGGCGGTGCTCGACGGCGTGCTCGATGGGCACGGGCGGTTCATCGCAGTCGACGACGAGCGCTGGGTCGATTTGCACGCGCTCCTCGCCGGGCGCTGCTTCACGCACCGGCTGACCGCGGCCCAAGCGGCGGCGGCGGTCATTCCGCTTCGGCCCGACATCGACATCGCGACCCTGCCGTTCACCGACCCGATTCCATTCGCGGGTGGGGCGGAGGGGTCGATCGTGTTCGAAGAGGACCTGGCCGGTATTGACCTGGGGTTGGCCGACCAGCTGCAGGGTGGCGGCCTCTGCGGGCCTGAGGGCTGGCTCGAAGCTGCGGGGGAGGGCACGGTCGTGGGCGTGTGGTTCGCAGCCGACGCCCTGTCGTGCAGGGTCGCCGAGCCCAATGCCGCGCTGACCCAACCCGCGGCCGATGCGCTGTCGCGGACCTTTGCGGATCTGATCGAACACGACGACGATCCCGTCGACCTGATCGAGCTGATGCTGACGTGGCTGCTCGGCGACAGTGACGCGCTGCGCACACCGCACGAGCCGCTGACGGTCATGTTCGCGACGGCCGGTCTGGAGAGCCGGGGCGACTTCGTCGGACGCGCGGGCAGCGGGTGGCTGACCCCGCACCAGCAGATGCGGATCGACGAGCAGGCGCGCCATACGCAGGTCTACGGGTTCGACGAGTGCTGCCACGACGCGCTCGACTTGGCAAGCGGGGTGTTCCACGGAGCGATCCGCGACGCCGCGCCCCGGGATGTCGCGATCGCGCTCTCACACGGGAGCGTCGCCGAGGCCTTCGTGACCAGCCAGATGGCGCGCGCAGGCCATCACCTGGACGAGATGGCCAAGCAGATGGTGGGCTTCGCCGACGAGTTGGTCGTTGCGTCCCGCGGTGCCGAGGCCGCCGGACCGCTCTACGTGCAGTCGGTCGCGTTCGACTGCCTGGGCGAGATCGTCGAAGCCGAGGACGCAGCACGTGCGGCGCTTCGGGCCGAGCCCGCCCACCGGGCGGCTGCCGAGGCCATGGCCGGCTACCTGGACGACCGCGGCGATGCGGTCCGCGCCGTCGAGCATCTGCGCCGGGCAGGTGTCCGCGACGAAGACCCGCAGATGGCCCGCTTGGCCGAGATCATCGCTCACGCCGGCCCCAAGGTCGCGCGCAACGATCCCTGCCCCTGCGGCTCGGGCAACAAATACAAGGCGTGCTGCATCGACAGGCCGACGGTCCCGGCTGAACTGCAGTTTCGTTCGCTCTACGAGCGGGCGCTCACGTTCGTCCTGCACGCCGCCCGCAGCGGAGCTCCGACGCACCTCGCCGCCCACGCCCTGCAGGTTGAGGGCGCCGAGGAGTCGCCCGTCTCGCGGGCGTCGGTCGATCATCGCTTCGCTGAACTCTCGCTCTTTGACGACGACCTGTTGGAGCGGTTCCTCGACGAGCGCGAGGCACTGTTGCCCGCTGCCGAGGTCGCAATCGCCGAAGGGTGGCTGGAGAAGCCGCTGGGGTTGTTCGAGGTGACCGAGATCCGCGCGGACGGCGGGATGTCGTTGCGTGACGTCAAATCGGGCGATGCCACCCTGGTTGCGGGAGCCAGGGTCGTCGATCTGGTTGTGGGCGAGGTCATCGTCGCGCGGCCGCTTCCGGTCGGCGAGGACGTGTGGCTGGGTGGCCCGATCATCCGCGTGCCCGAGCGACTGCGTCCATCGGTCGAGGCGTTGGCCGGCGACGCCACCGCGGACGCCTGCGCGTGGGCCGAGTGGATCGGCTATTCACAAGCACCGGAGTCCGAGGACGGCGAACCGCCCGTGCGACAAACGTCGCACCACCATCACCATTGACCGAGGGGCTCCCTTCGGGCCAATGGACCGTCCGAACGTCCCATCGTGATTGGAGCGTCGACGTCAACCGCAACGTCGTCACGGTGCACGCCGGCCCAACCCGGACGGCGCCTGGCGGCACGCCACCGAGGTCGGGATCGACGGGCAGATACCTCTTGCCGGCAGCGACGGCCAGACGATCGCCGTTGCGCGAATGTTGCTGCCCGCGGGCTGACCGCGTCAGGCCTTGAACGATGCTTCGACACCGACGCCGAGGAATCGGCCGATGTCATCGGCCTCTGCGCCGATTGCCCGCCGGGTTGCATCGGAGAGTTTGACGAACGCTTCGACGAGGAGTTGGCGACGACGGCCGCTTCCCTGAAGGCGCCAGAATCCCGCCACGCGTCCATTGACGATCAGCGCCGCCTGAATCACGCCGCCGACGAGAATGCGGTCGGCGACAGCGGGGTCCAGGATCAAGTTGCGGTGACGGTGGCTCAGCAGGTACTCGTCCCACATCCCGATGAGGCGGGCCGGCGTTGCAGGCGGGGGAGTGAGGTCGGTATCGGCGAGCGCCACCAGTGGTGTTCCGGCGGCGTCGACCTGCACCAGTTCGGACGCGAGGAGTTCGAGTCCGCGGCGGCAATCGGCTGCCGGCAGCGCCGACCATGTGCCGAAATCCGCGGCCGTCGCCGGCCCGCGGCCCGCCAGGTACATCCGGGCGAGGCGCATGAGTGATTCGTCGCGATCCAACCGTGGCCCACGTGTGAGCCAGCCGCCGGTCAAGGCGAATGTCGGTTGACGCCCGGCCTCGGGGCCACGGCAGACCAGGCCATGCGTCGCAGCCAGCAGCATCAGGTGGGTGGGCGCCTGGTCCGAGGTATCGATGTGCACGTCGCGGTCCGCGAGTGCAGTCATCACCTGGCGAAGCGGCATCGGCCCCCTCCCGCCGAGGACTTCGGGGAGCGCGTCCAGGGCGCGCTCGCAGAGCTCGTCCGTCAACCCGAGTTGGTCCCGGCGTCGCCGGTACTTGGCGCGGACGATCGGTCCGATCAAATCAACCATCCACCCGACGTCCTCGACGGTGACCAGGTGGATCGTCCCGCGCATCAGCCACGTGCGCACGACCGTGCGGCTGGTCGCAACCGCGTCATCGAAGTCGGCTTGAGTGAGGCCCTCGGTGCGGGCGCGGACCGCCATCCGCACCGCCGAGGTTGACTGGGCCTGCAGCGCCCCGACCCGAGCGACCGCGTTGGCCAGAGTCCTCGGACGCGGACCTGCAAGCAACTGGCTGCGCATGCGAACGGCCCGAAGCTGTGCAGACGTGAGAGCGACCACGGCGCGAGACTACCCCACCCCGCGAATGCCCTGGCCGCACTCCCTGCGTGCGTCGGAAAAAATGGCCACTTGGCCCCGAACCGGCGGCCACTCGTGACAAAAGCGTGTCGCCGGTGGCGACGGCGGCGCGCGCCTCGGCCGTCGTCGGATCAGAGTCCACCTTCGTCCGCTTGAACAGCTGTTGTCGATCCTGCGACAGTTGGTATGCGTCGGTCGTCCCCAGAATCAATATCCGACGTACACCATGTCGATCACCAGACCCGGGGCTCGGACGGCCGTGCGGGGCACCGTCGCGGCGTGGTGGGTGTCGATGTACTCGTCGATCTCGAAGCTCTGTTGCACCTCCAGATCGATGTCGGCCGGGTACCTCCAGTGGGCCCATCCGTCAGGGCGACGGGGACCGCGGTCGCGATGTCATCGGGAGTCCTGGGGGTGATCCAGGCTCCCGGGTCGCTCGTAGGGGTTGGTGAACATCGAGGTGCGCCCGGCCCTCGAGACACCTACGAGAGGACATGAACGTGCGACTCACCCGACGCAAGGCGCTTACCATCGCGCCCCTGCTGGCTGCGGCTGCTGCCGCGACGGTGATCCCGACGTTCGCGGGGGGCTCCAGCCACCGCGAAGCGCCAGGTATCAGCCAGGACCCGACGGCGGACAACACGGACGTCTACGCATTCGTCAGCCCAGACAAGCCCGACACCGCGACCCTCGTCGCGAACTTCATCCCGTTTGAGGAGCCGGCCGGTGGCCCGAACTTCTTCGGTTTCTCGGACAACGTCCGGTACCAGATCAAGATCGACAACACCGGTGACGGCGCCGAAGACATCGCCTATCGATTCAAGTTCCACACGACGATCAAGAACCCTGACACCTTCCTGTACAACGGCGGCGCCGTCTCCTTCGACCCCGCCACCGGCACGTACAAGAACCTGAACGTCGTTCAGACATATGACGTCAGCAAGGTCACGTTCAGGGCCAACGGCAAGGTCAAGTCGATCAAGCCGCTCGGTCGCAACCTGCTGTCGCCACCCAACAACGTCGGCCCCAAGTCGACGCCCAACTACGCGGGTCTCGTCGCACCGGCAATCCACCCGATCCCCGGTGGGGGTCAGGTGTTCGCGGGTCAGCGCGACGATCCGTTCTTCGTCGACCTTGGCTCGACATTTGACCTGATCAACATCGACGCTCCGGGACGTCCCGGCATCGGCCTGGGCGACCAGGGCGGCGGCGACGACGGCCTGACCGGCTACAACACGCACGCAATCGCGATCCAGGTGCCCAAGTCGCAACTGACGCGAAATGGCGTCTTCCCGACCGACGCCAACAGCACGTCGTCCGTCGTCGGCGTGTACGCAAGCGCTGAGCGGCTGGTGCCCGTTGGGAGCGTCGAGGGCTCCAAGACGCGCGTCAAGGTCGCATGGCAGCAGGTGTCCCGTCTGGGCAACCCCCTCATCAACGAGGTGGTCATCCCGCTCGGCAAGAAGGACCGCTGGAACGCGACCGACCCGTCGGATGAGGCGCAGTTCGTGAAGCACTACACCACGCCGGAGCTCGCCGCGGCGATCAACCTGCTGTTCCCCGGTGCGGTCAACGCTCCGCAGACCAACCGTAAGGACTTGGTGGCCGTTTTGCTCACGGGTCTTCCGCCCGGAAACCCGACTGGCCTGGTCACGC
>JANLOO010000022.1:0-132508 GCA_031366605.1 Actinomycetota bacterium
TTCGACGCGCTCGCCCAGGTCGCCCAGCGACTCAACCAGTTCGAACGCCTCTACAACGAGATCGCCGAACCGTTCGGCTGGAAGTTCACCCGCGACAACCTCGCCGACTGGCTCCAGCGCCTCACCCATCGCGAGCAACGCCAGCTCACGCTCGCCGCGTAAGCCCGGGCGGACTTATGACTCGCAGCACTAAGGGACCACGCAGAAACTACTGCACCGTTCAACGGCGGCAAACCGTCGCCGCACGGCGGGGGCGAGATCGCCGTTGCCACCAGTCGCAACGAGGCTTGCCAACGCCGTCTGCCTCGGTTTTCGACTCGTCCTCCCTCACAGTGGTGATTCCCTGACGGACCCTCATCTCAGGGGATCTGTCCGGACACACGGGGAGGATTCGTCCCCATGGCCCTCAGCACATCCCTCCTCAGAAGGGTGTGGATCGCATCGCGATGATCTGACGCCGGGGTGGGCGCAGCGTATATGGGGCATCAACTCGATGATCGCACACCCCAATCCTTGGTCCTCTCGGCGCTTCAAGCGGCCCACGGTGAGCAGCGTCAGCCGGGTACGTCAGCCGATCGGTGGCGTCAGGTACTCATCGTCGGTGACGTGCGCGCCCCAGTGGGTGGCGACGCCGTCGTCGGCATGCTCGTGGAGGGCGAGGTGGGTCATGAAGTGCTCGGGACCTGCTCCATGCCAGTGCTCTTCGTCGGGCGCAAAGCGCACGGTGTCGCCGGCGCGGATGATCTCGGGCGGTGCGCCGCGACGTTGCGCGAGGCCCAGGCCCTCGGTGACGTGCAGCACCTGACCCAGGGGGTGCTGATGCCAGGCGGTGCGGGCGCCGGGGGTGAAGTGCACGCTCACCACGTGGAGCCGCGACGGAGCCGGTGGCGCCGCGAGATCGTCGATCCAGACCTGGCCGGTGAACCAGTCGGCGGGGCCGGGTCGTGTGCTCGAATGCGTGCGGGTGATCTCCACGGGTGGTGCCTTTCGTATTGCGAAAACGGGGAGGGCGCCAGAGGAACCGGGCGTTGTCATGCTTGTGCGCGGCACATCGATACGCAGGTGCGTCTCGAGAACACGTTGTCGCGTCCGGCAAAGAAGGTGACCGCACCAGCGAGCCGGACTCCGGCAGGATGTCAGGCCCATTGCCAATGCGATGGTATGGACTCCGCGAACGAACGGCAGCAGGTTGTGAGCGGCATTGTCAACTCGGTGCCGGCAGGTGTCGGCCTGGGCTCACCTTCCGTGGCGGTGCACGGTGCGGTGTGCGGACGCGGGTCGGGTGAACGGCACGATCACCGCCAGGTCTCTGTGTCAGCCCTGATCAGGGCGCCAGGCGCCGCACTACCCATGCCCCCCGGGCGCCATTGCATAATCGCGCAATGAACCGATACCTCGTCATTGCCCTCGCCGCGCTCGGCCTGACCGCGTTCGCCGTTCCGGCTGAGGCCGCGCGGACCGTCTACCGGGGGCAGTGGCAGTGCGACGACCGCGGGACCGTCCAGCCACTCGGCGGCATCGAGTTGCAGTTGTGGCGCCGCGGCAACGACTGGTTCCCGGTGGAGTGGGTCGGCGGGATCGACGATCGCGGCTTCGCCAACCCCGACGGCACGTTCTCGTTGACGGCGACCGACGGCGAAGACACCCACTTCGTCCGCATGGCCTTGCGCGACGCCGCCGGCGTCCATCTCAAGGACTTCTGGGGCATCAACGACTGGTCGGTCGATTCGGGCGGCTCACGCAACAACGTCGCCGTGCGCGACCTGGGCGGCCTGCTGTTCTCGACGCCCGGCCAGTCACACAAGTGCTCCGTTTGGCGTGGGTTCCACCTGGCCCACCAGGATTTCCGCGCGCTGACGGGCGTCGACACACCGCCCGGCGGACTGGTGATCAACGCCGACGCGATCACCGCCGGCGTGCCATTCACCCCCCACACCACGGTCATGTGGCCCGGCGGGTTCCCAGTGGGCTACTCCGGCGGCGGTGACGACAGCATCACCCGGCACGAGTTCGGGCACGTCATCCGTCATGGCTACGACGGCGACTTGGGCCACTTCCTCGGCGATGTCATCACCCATGGATACCTGCGCAACCACTCGCCCTGCCTCAGAACGGGGGCCGGGTTCGCCTTCAACGAGGGCTGGGCCGAATACTGGGCGCGCGACTATGCGCCGGCTCCGAGCTGCGCGGGCTTCGCCGCCGACGACTACCAGGTCGAGGGCAACGTGGCGGCGGCCCTGACCGACATCGAGACCCGCTGCTACTTCGGTCGCCGTGCGTCCATGGTCGACATCCTGCGAAGCCACCCGGGTGTCATCCACTCCTATCCGGAGTTCCTGGCGTTCGTCGTGTGCCCGGCGCCGGTCGTCGCCTCGCCACCTGCGGTGCGAGCGGCACCACTCGCTCCGATCACGCTCTCGGCCGCCCAACGCGCCGCCATCGCGCGCGCTCAGGTGACGGCGCTCGATTCCCAAATACGACACCTGCAGGTCGATCTGCGGACGGCCGAACGGCGCGCTGCGGCACGCCTGCCGGCTTGCGTGCTGACGCCCTGTGAAGCGGCGCTGCGCCAGGCGACCCTTCCCGCGGCCCTGGGAACCGAGATCGCGCTGGCGCAACTCGTGCGCGACACGGTCGCGGGCCAGGACTCAGTCAAGGAGCAGCGGGCGCTCGGCAAACTCACCGTCGCCACAGCGATCAGGCGGATGAGGGCCAGGGAGCGGGCGAACCGGATCAGGGCGGCGAGGGTCTCGGCCGACGGAATCCGAGCGGCGCTCAGAGCGGGCCGCACCACCTTCGCCAAGGACAAGAGCCGCTCCACACGACTCCTGAGAGCGCGCCTGCGAGCCCGTCTGGCCGCGTTCCGCACGGCGCAGCGAGGGGCCACCGGAGCTCCGGACCTCGTGCTCGACCAAGCGATCCTCGATCGCCTTCGCAAGGTCACGCCCAAGGACTTCCCGAACCCCGAGCCGCTTCCCGACGCGCGTGCCGTCTCGACGCTGACGCTCACCTGCCCGACGACCGGCAAGGCACCGAGCGGCACGGCAGCGCTCTCTGGCATCCTGGCGGCCCCGGTGAACGGTGCAGTGGGAATCGAGCTGCACATCACCTCACCCAGCGGGGTGGAGTTGCTGCAGTCGGCGACGACCAACCCGACCGGGGCCTACGCCGGTAGCGTCTCGACGACGTCGGCTGGAACCTGGACGATCTTCGCCCGCTGGGCCGGCGACCTCAGCTCGCAACCTGGGAACTCTCCAACCTGCCAGGTGGTGGTCGCCTAGAGGGTCGGGTTCGTCGCGCCTACTCGTCAGTCGGGGCAGTCGGGCCACTCGGCGCTTGAGCGGCTGGCCGGGCGGAAGCGACAGGTGCCAGCGGCGCATGCCGAAGGTGAATCGTCTCGACGGGAACGTCCAGGACCCGGGCGATGCTCACCCGGAACGCGTGTCGGGCGATATACACGAAGAAGATCGCAGCGGGGACCTCGAGCAACCCGGCCATCAGGTACGCGACGGTGGCATCGTGACCCGCAGAGGCCGTGACGGTGTCGAACCATGCGTCGACGATGAGCAGGACAGCAGCAGCGAGGCTCGCGGGGATCAGGATCTGGCGTTGTTTCCACGCGCCCCACCCGGTGACGCCGATGGCGATGATCATGAACACATCCAGTCCGATCCAGGCGATGTCCCAATGCTCGGCGGTCTGCCGCTCTGGCAAGGCATCACCGAGGACGATCGCCCACACAACGAGCCCGACTCCAGCGGCCCACAGGAGCACGGCAAGCCTGCGTGGAAACAGAATCAGCTGCGGCGTGGTTGCAGGGGGAGCGTCGCCTGCTGCTGGCGGCCCGGTCGGCGGTCGCGTGGGCGAGTCGGTGGATGTCACGTCCATCTGCCGAGCGTATCGCGGTCCGGGCCCCCACGCCGCGGGCGGTCACGGATTTCATGGAGGCGAACTGAGGACGCCCGCGGTCCAGACTGTCATGAGAACGGGGATCCCGGCAGAGACTGCGCCAGGTGCGTCCGACACCCGCACCGATCGACGGGGATGAGGAATGGTGATGATCGAACTCAGCAGCGATGTCCGCGCCGTGATCGAGAGCGGCAAGCTCGCTCACTTCACGACGATCAACGAGGACGGGTCACCGCACACGACGATCGTGTGGGTTGGGCTTGACGGCGACGAGATCGTGATCGGCAAGCTTGCCGTCGACCGGAAGGTGCGTACCTTGAGGCGCGACCCGCGTTGCACATTCTCGATGGAGGCCGACGGCGAGCAGATGGGGATGCGCAACTACCTCGTCGTCGAGGGCACTGCACGGGTCGAAGCCGGTGGGGCGGCGGCGTGGCTGCAACGACTGGCGTACCGGTACGTCGCGCCCGAAGTGACGTTCCCGCCGATGCCGAACCCACCCGAAGGATTCCTGATCCGGATCACACCGCACCTCGTTCGCGGCATGGGTCCGTGGGGGACGCAGTTCGGAGAGTCGACATAAGCGTGACCTTCCGTCGAGGTGGGACCGAACCCGTGTGAGTCGGCGTTCGTGCAGGAGTACTCTCAGATGTGCTGGTCAACCGAGACGCGCGTCTGCTTCGGGCGCCTCTCGTCCGACCGGCCCGGGCAGCCGGCCGCCCGCACACGGCCGACGTCGGATACGCCAACCCCGGGTTGCGCGTCGCGCGCCGGAGCGGCCGGCGGGAAGGGAACGACAGAAATGATTCCCGTCATTGTCGGACTCGTGGTTGTGGCAATCGTCGGCACGGCGATGTCCGTGAGAATTCTCAAGCAGTACGAGCGAGGTGTGCAGTTTCGGCTGGGGCGCGTCCTCGGCGGTGCACGTGGACCCGGCTTGATCTTCATCATCCCGTTCATCGACATCGTCCGCAGAGTCTCGCTGCGGATCATCACGATGCCCATCCAGTCCCAGGGAATCATCACCAAGGACAACGTCAGCGTGGATGTCTCGGCTGTGGCGTACTACCGCGTGGTCGATCCGGTCGCGGCGGTCGTGGCCATCGAGAACGTCCAGGCGGCGATCAACCAGATCGCGCAGACGACGCTGCGTTCGGTGGTGGGGCGACACACGCTCGACGAGACGCTGTCCGAGACCGACACGATCAACCAGAACATCCGCGAGATCCTGGATGTCCAGACCGAGGAGTGGGGCGTCAAGGTCACCGTCGTCGAACTCAAGGACATCCAGCTTCCGGACAGCATGAAGCGGGCGATGGCCCGTCAGGCCGAGGCCGAACGCGAGAAGCGCGCCAAGATCATCGCGGCCGAAGGCGAGGCGCTCGCTGCCGGTGAACTGGCTCACGCCTCCGACGTGATGATGGCCCACCCGTTGGCGCTGCAGTTGCGCAACCTCCAAACCCTCGTCGAGATCGGCGTCGATCGCAACACGACGGTCGTATTCCCGGCGCCGCTCATGAGCACGATCCAGGAACTCGGCGCCTTCCTGACCCGCGAGACGGCAGCGGTCGCCAAGGTCCCGGTCGCCCCGATGCCGGAAGTCCCTGCGGCATCCGTCAACGGGGAGCCCGTCGAAGCTTGATTCCCACCGACACCGTCCCCGGCCCGTCACCGTGCGGACCCTCCCGTCCTCAAGTGGAGGCCCGCTCGGTGGGCTGCGGCTCGTTTGCACGACGTCAGATCGGGTAGATGCTGTTCGTGACGGCGACCGAAAATCACGTCATCGTCATCTTCGGAGCGGCGGGTGATCTGGCAAGAACAAAGCTCCTGCCCGCGTTCTATCGGCTGTGGGCGGGGGGTCGAATGCCGGAGCGTTGGGGGATCGTCGGGACGGGACGCACGCAACGCACTGATCACGACTTCCGCGAGATCGCGTGGGCGGCGGTCGAGACGGCGGTCGGCGATCCGGCCGACTGGCACCGGTTCGCAGAACACCTGTCGTACACCGCGGCAGATTTCGGACCAGGGCGCACGCACGGACTCACGGTCGCAATCGAGGACGCCCGGCGGGCCGTTGGGGGTGACCCGGCGACGCTGGCGTACCTGTCGACGCCACCTGGTACGTACCACGACATCTCCACGGGGCTCGTGGAGAGCGGGGTCGCCCAACACGGCAAGATCGTGTTCGAGAAGCCGTTCGGGCGCAACCGGGACGATGCAGCCGCCCTGGCCCGCTGTCTGCGTCGGGGACTCGATGACGGTCAGATCTTCTTGATCGATCATTTCTTGGGGAAGGAGGCGGTGCAGGACCTCCTTTCGGTGCGCTTCGCCAACGGGTTGTTCGAGCCGGTGTGGAACCGTCACCACGTCGATCATGTCCAGATCGACGTACTCGAGGCAGGTGATGTGGGCGCCCGCGGCGATTTCTTCGAGGAGACCGGCACGGTGCGCGACATGCTGACCACGCACCTGCTGCACGTGCTGTCGTTCGCGGCGATGGATCCACCGCCCAACCTGTCCGCCGGCGCGATCGCGACGGAGGTCGAGAAGGTGTTCGCAAGTGTCACGCCGCTGGAGCCGGGGTGCGTCGTGCGCGGCCAGTACGAGGGCTACGGTGAGACCCCTGGCGTTGCCGCCGACTCCGACGTCGAGACGTTCGTTGCGGCGCGCGTCGCGATCCGCAATCACAGGTGGAGTGGCGTACCGTTCATCCTTCGTACCGGCAAGGCGCTCGCAGTGAAACGGTCAGGCGTGACGGTGGTGTTCAAGGCCCCGCCGCGCGACATGTTTGCCGGTGGCGTGGCAGACAATGGCCTCGAACCGAATCGCCTGACGCTCGATCTGGACCGGCCCGGGTGCCTCAAACTGGGGCTGATGACCAAGGAGGCCGGCTGGGATCTCAGCCTTCAGGCCAGCACACTCGGGCTCGACGGGGCGGTTGAAGACGGCGGCGTCGGCGCGTACGAGCGGCTTTTGCACGATGCGCTCCTGGGCGATCGCACACTCTTTACCAGCATCGACGCAGTCGATCGGGCGTGGCAGATCGTGGAACCCGTCCTGGCGGACCCGCCGCCGCTCCATCGCTACCGGCAAGGAGGCTGGGGACCTTTGGCGGCCGATCGCCTGATCGCGCCGAACAGGTGGGCACTGGGCCCGCAGGTCGACGGTAAATGACCGCTCTGCGTGCTGCCGTTCGGTCAGCACCCCCGGGCCTCCCGGGAGCTCCGGATCCAGCCCCTGACCCTCCTGATCGATCCCGCTGAGGACGGTTGTCACCCACTCAACGTGGATTCACACATGCCCGCCGCTCTGTGCGCTCCCGCAGTCTTGGTGACGATCGGACGTTGGTGGGGGCGGGCAGTGCGCTCGCAGTGACAGCGCGGGATTGGCCCCTCCCTGCGCGGTCGGCTGCAACCTCGGTCAGCGTCGGCGGCGATGCCTGAGACCATCCCGCGCCCGGCGAACCCATCGCACGGTCCAAAGTCCGGCGACCGCCAGCGTCACGATCACGCGGGCGACAGGGAGGCCCACGCCGATTCTCCTCGCGACCATGCGTGCCGCAGGGCCCCGCAACCATCGGCGTGCCCCGAGCAACACGGTGGTGATCAGTGGACCGGGGAGCCTCATCTCTGTACGACCGCTTCGCCCCAAAGCACGGGAGCCTCGATCTGCGGTGGCTCAACCGGGGGCGTCGGGTCGGGCGGCCCGATCGGATCTGCCGGCACTTCGATCGGCGGAACCGGGTCGGGCGTTGGTTGCGGTATCACCGGGGGCGCCGCGGGTGGGCTTGGAAGGGGAACCGGCTCAGGCACAACGATCGGCCCTGGCATCGACGGTTGGGAGAGGCGAGCCTCGGCGTCGCGCCCACCACGTCTGTCCATCGTCATTGGTCCTCCGGGATCGACGTGTGTCCTCGTTCAAAACGGGCCCGCGAGCGTGCGCAATTCCAATGCGTACTGCAATCGTCGCGCGGTGCCTACGCGGCATTCCCGCGTCTGTGTCGCGCATCCCGATGGGCCGCGGGGCTGTCCGCATCCGTCGTCTCGAGTCGGTTCGCCCCGGCCGCCAGTGACCCGCCGACGACGACCGCGACGAGTGCTCCCGCGGCGAAGATGATCATTGGGATCACCACCGTGTTGTCGTAGGTGAGCCCCGCCCACTGGGGGAGGCGTAGGGGTGCGAGCACACTGGATCGACCCTGACCCGTCGCGACGACGATGGCATCTGCGGCGGTGGCCGCCATTGCGACGAACCAGGCCAGGACGGCGTGCGCGATCGCCCGAGTGCGGGCCATGCGTCCGGCGACATAGCCGCCGAACAGGAACGCGCCGGCCTGGATGACGAGGGTCCAGAGGCCGGCCCAGAACCCGCTGTCGACGTCGATGGATCCGTCGGCGATGCCGAATCCGAATCCGACGCCGACCCCCGCTTCGATCACGGCAACGGTCGCGAGTGCGGCGGCGCCCCAGGCAGTGAGCCACCCGGCGATCGGCGCGATCAGCGAAAACGTCGGGATGCGCAGCACATGCCTGGTCTCGACCTCCCGCGGCGCCTCGACGACGTCGCGCGCGTCGGGCCGAGTTGGCTCGGAATGAACGTCAGTCGGCTCGCCCTGGTTCCGGGTCGTCAGACCGTCGTCGTGAACGTCTCGTCTGGTCTCGTCGCCACGGACGTCGCCCGGTTCATCTTCGACGGCCGTGTCGGCGCCCTGAGCGTCAGCCGTGGGGTGGTCTGTTTGGTCATCGACGGGGAGGTCCGGGTCATTTCGTCGTAGCCGTGTCAGCAGTCTCATGCAGTCGTGGTTCCCATACCCTGCCGACCCGAAACACGCGAACCCGATTTCGCGCCCCGCGCCGCAAAGGGAGGACGGTGGGGGGTAGCACCGGGACCGACAGTCGTGCGGCGACCGCGACCACATCGCGATTGTGGCGATCGGGCAGCTGGACGATGCCGGCGACAGGACCGAGTCGGCTCAATGCATCATCCAGACCGCCGCAGTCGACGGGGTCGATGACGAGCGTGCCGGCGGATGTGACGATTGCCGACGAGGCACGCAGCATGCGTTCGTCGGGATCGGCGATCCAAGCAAAGCTCCCGGCTTCGTCGAGCGGAAGATGCCCGTCATCCGGTGCCACCGCATTTTTCACACGGCACCTTCGTCACCGTATGGCGTTCTCGGATCTTCACATGGCCCTGATACCCAGGGGCCGTCCGAACAAACGCATGGTCGTGTCGGAGACCGAGCCTGTGTTTGCCGTGGCGACGACGGGGTAGACCGAAACAACACGTTCGACCGAAAGGGGCGATGATGGGTGACGGTAAGCTCGACGAGATGGCCGGCAAGGCGAAGGAGGCGATGGGCAGCCTCCGAGATGACGACGCTCAGAAGCGGGAGGGTCGCGACCAGCAGGTCGAGGGCAAGTTGAAGCAAGCGGGCGAAAAAGTCCGCGACGCCCTCGACGATGCAAAGGATGCGGTCAAGAAAGCCGCGGACTGAGGAGCGCCTGACAGCGATCACGTTGGGAGGTGGCTGGACCACGCGGTCACCTCCCAACGCACGTGGCCGTCCTGCTCACTCCGTCACAGTAGTCATTCCTTGACGGACCCTCATGTCGCTGCACGCACGAGGTCGGCGACGGCCCGTCGCATGATGAGTGTGGTGCCCCAGGCCGTGCGATCGATCGCGACGTCGTCCATGACGGCTCGGATGATGGCGAGGCCACGACCGCGATTGCCTTGGGCCGGGACCTCGCGCCAACTCCCGTCGTCGCGCACCGTGACGACGATTTCGGCCTGGTCCATCTCGGCGGAGACGTTGATTGTTCCATCGTGAGCCCCATTGGCGTGCTCGATTGCGTTGGCACACGCCTCGTTGCATGCGAGCACCACGTCGTCGACCATCCCGCGCTTCATTGAGAGGTCGTCGAGCCACGCACGCAGCGAGGATCGTAACGGGGCCAGGTGCTGAGGGTCCATCGATATGGTCCGTCTGAAGCATCGGAGTGCCGCGTCGCGGTCCAACGGCGTTGCGACGGGAGCTTGGACGTGGCTGGGCGCAACCCGCACGGCGAGTACCGCCACGTCGTCACGGAGCGGCGCGCCATCCTGGAAGGCTGCAAGTTCCCGTTCGATCGCCTCGATCGTGTCCGTTGCCGACGCGCAGAGGGAGTCGACGAGCAGGCGGCTCAGACGCGACTCGCCGAAAAAATGTCCGCGTCTGGCGCGGGCTTCGGTCAGTCCGTCGGTATACAGCAGCAACGAGTCACCTGCGCCGAGCTCCACATCGACGTCGCCATACGTGGTGTCCGGGGATACACCTACCAGTCCACCGAACGAGGTGATCGAATCAACCCTCCCGTTCGACCTCGCCACCAGAATGGGCGGGTGAGCGGCGACACTGCAGGTTGCCTGCACGATCCCCGGGCCGGCATGGCGGAATCGCACGACGGCGATTGTGCAGAAATCCAAGTCGGGCGAGTTCGCCAGAATCGCTCGGTTCAACAACGCGACCAGGCCACTCGGTGGGGCATCGTCGTCGACGAGGGTCGCTGCCCGGATGGTGTAGCGGCACAACGCGGTGAGCTTGGCCGCCTCCGGTCCTTTGCCGCACACGTCCCCGACCATCGCGATCCAGCCGCCCGATGTGGCGAAGACGTCGAAGAAGTCCCCGCCGACCTCGTTGACATCGCCCGCCGGCAAGTACGACGCGGCGAGTTGGATGCCATCGACCTCGGGCAGGACTCCTGGCAACAAACTCCGCTGCAGCGTTTGGGCGATGTGATGCTCTTCTTCATACAGCCGTGCGTTCTCGAGCGCCAACGCCGCATGGGTCGCGAGCTCCTGGGCGGTCGCCAAATCCGCTTCGCTGAGGGGCTCGCGGCCGCCGCAGCGGGCAAGGAGCAGTCCTCCCGTCGAACGCCCGGCCGCCACCAGCGGCATGAAGATGCACGAGGTCGGTTCCAGCCGACGCAAGACGCCAGGCCCGCCGGCGTCGTCCATCTGTGCGGCGATGAGCCCGGGAGTGGTGTGGGAGAGCAGCTCGGGTCGCATCGTGTGCATCGCGCGCGCAAGCCCTCGGGAGGCGTCGCCGTTGCGGACGCTGCGTTGCCGGTGCGCATGCAAGGGTGTGATCATCAGCGGATCGTGATGTGCCACGGCCGCGACGACGCGCGCGCCATCTGGGCGGTTCAGCTCGACCGACGCATAGTCGGCCAGATCGGGAACCAGGACCTGGGCGAGGATCGCCGCGCGCTCCCGCTCGCCCTGAGCGCTGTCAATTCCTCCGATCGCGATGTTGACGAACGCGGCGCGGCGGCCCGACTGTTCGACCAGCATGTGCAGGCGGGCCCGCTCGAGTGCCATACCCGTTTGGTCCGCGATCGTCGTCATCAACATTCGTTCCGTGCGCGTCACGCGCCGCCATTCGCGGAGACCGAGCACAAGCACACCGAACGTTCGTGTGGAGCTCGCGAGCGGGAGCGCCGCCCACGCCTGGTCGCCGCTTGCATCGATATTGGGACCCACCCACGGGCAGTGGTTGCCGATCTCCTCCGCACTGTTGAAGAGCCGGGGTGCACCCACGCAAAGCGCCAACAAATCGGGTGCATCGGTGTCGACCGAATAGGGTCGCCAGGGCTCGATGTGATCGTTGTCGTAGCCGTGTGATGCGACGATCTCGACTGTCCGGCCGTCCTCACTCAGCAGCGACAGGGTACCGCGAGCGGCACCGAGCGCCGCCACGCTGTGTGTCACCGCGACCGCGGCAACCTCCCTCATCGTCGCCGCTTGGGAAAGCCCCGCCGTCGCCGCCTGCAGGTGCTCGAGACTGGTGCGGGCGCGTTGCTCGGCTTCGTGCAGTCGCGCGCGCGCGAGTGCCTGGGCCGACTGTCGTACAAGCGTCGTGACGATGGATGTTTCGGCGTGGATCAGCTGCGCAGCGTCCGAGAATGACAGCGTGATGACGCCGAACGCGACAGCTTCATGGCACAGCGGGAGGGTGACGAACGCTTCGATCGGCACGTCTCCGATCAGCCTGAGCGTTGCCGGCAGATTGGCGAAGATCTCGTCGCGTGAACGCAAGGCGACGGGCTGCCGGGTCCGGTAGGCCTGCGCACAGGCCAGTTGGGAGCTGATCGCGATCGACTCACCCAGCCTGCCGACGAACCGTTCCGAAATGCCCTCCGCCCGTACCAGGTCCAGGGTGCGACCGTCGTCGGACAAGAGCCTGATCGAACCTCCCGTCGCACCGGAAAGTGTTCGCCCGACGTCCAGGATCGCTGCCGCGGCCTCAATCTGCGTCGCGGATGACGCGAGGCGATGGGCGAGTTCGCTGAACGCCTCCAGGGTGCGACGGGCGTCCTCCGTGGCGCGCAGACTTGTTCGAAGCTCTATCTCGGTCGACGCGGCCGCGGCAAGTGCGCTGAGTGTCGTGGCGTCACGGTCGGTCCAATCGCGGGGCTTGGTGTCGAAGATGCAGAAGGTCCCCACAACGTGACCATCGGCCGAGCGGAGGGGGTAGCCGGCCCATGCGATGAAGCCCATGGATTCGATGGACGGATTGTCTTTGGTGATGGGATTGAGCCGCGCGTCGCCCACGATGAGGGGGCCGTTCGTCCCGACCACGTATTGACAGAACGACTCCTCGACCGTGTTCTGGCGATCGGCGATGTCCGCACGCTCGACGCCGACGCAACTCTTCCAGAAGGCCCGACTTGCATCGACCACGGTGATGAACGCGTATGGGGCGTCGAGCACCTGCGCGGCGAGCCGGGTGAGTCGGTCGAATGGCTCTTCGGGACCGGTGTCCAGCAGCCCGGTCGCGGCGACGGCCGCCAAGCGTTCGGGATCGAGGAGCGGTCCTGAGGTCGTCGTCATGGGGTGGGATCGCGAATGATCGTGGCGTGCGCCTGGCCTCGCAGTGAGTGCTCCACGGAGGACACTCCGTCGCTCCCTGCACCGGTCACGTGATCAGCCCTGGTGCGGGCCGTTCGGTGCGCTGGTTTGGGCGAGCGGAGTCGAACTCCGGTGCCGCTCTCTGACCTCCCGATCGAGAGCGGCACCTGCGTCGTCGCTCCGTCAGTGAGCAGTGCGATGTCCAGCCCTTCGGCCGGCGATCGCGCCCCACGCCATCAGGAGCGCCACTGCGCCGACGATCGCAGCCAACCATGTGCTGACATCGAAGAACTCGTCGATTGGGTCACCGAGACCCAGCGCCCGGGCGACGAATCCCGCGATCAGCGCCCCTGCGATTCCGATCAAGGTCGTCACGATGATGCCGCCCGGCTGGGAGCCGGGGAGCACCGCCTTGGCAACGACGCCGGCGATGATGCCGAGGAGAATCCAACCCAGGATACCCATTGACGATCTCCTTTCGAATGACTGAATTACCGCGAAGCATGCGGCCGTGTGACCTCCTTGTTCCCATTGGGAGCAATCGGAAACGCGGTCACGCCGCGTCCCCGGACGCCATCACGTCGCGGCGGTCACGCTCGCCCGTCGTCGTTGGCGCCCGTGGGTCGCACGCGCCGCCGATCCGTCGGTTTGCGTCGGACGTCCTCCGATTCGCGTTCGGACGCCTGGTCCCCCTGCAACGGCTGGTCAGACGGGGTCGGAAACTGACCCTGGTCGGGACCGGGATGCTCGACCCCGTGGGTACCGATCAACCGCATCTCGTGGCCGTAGAGCTGCTGATCGTCCTGTTCCGGTGTCTGTTTCTTCTCCATGCATACGTTGTGCCCCAACGCCGGATTCGAAACCTGTCTCGCGGCACCCAACGGTCACCTCGTCCCGGGTCATCACGGGGGCCTCACCCGGCGCGCAACTGTGGGGACGGCCGGAGCGGCCCGTTATGCGGTTCTGCACAGACAGGCCTTACCGGGTGTGTGCACGCAGCCGGCGGTCCCGTTGGGGTCACCGGATCAATACCACTTGCCTTTCGCGAATCCGCCGAAGGCGACGAGCCCGATGAGCGTGAGGATGATTCCGATCCAGAACGATCCGAAGATCATCACGATGATGCCCCCGACGACGAAAACGCCGCCGAGTCCGATACCACCCGACTTGCGATTGACTCCCGATGCCATCACTTCTCCTGTCTCCGCGATGAAGGCTGAGCATTCCCGCACAGCGAGGCCGCCAAACCCGGCATTTGCTCACGGGCGACATCCCTTGGGGGCGCCGCCGGTTTTCATTGCTCCGATCGGCGCGGTCGGTCCAAGTGGGCATCGACGGACGTCCCGAGAATCAGTGCAGCGTTGGTGATCCACAGCCATACGAGAAAGACGACAATCGCGCCGAGTGCTCCGTAGGTCGCGTTGTACGAGCCGAACGAGGCGACGTAGATCCCGAAACCAGCTGATGCCGCAGCCCACGTGAGAACCCCCAGCGCAGCGCCGATGACGCTGGGTCGCCACGAGCGGCCTTGGATGTCGGGCGCGATCCGGAAGAGAACGCTCAACAGCGTGACGGCGAGACCAGCGGCAACCGGCCACTTACAGATCGACCACACACGCAGCGCGCCGTCCCCAACGCCCAGCCCGTCGGCGGCGTCGCGCGCGACCGGGCCCGTCACGACGACCAGCACTGTGAGCGCCGCGACTGCAAGCCCGAGGCCGAGCGTCGCGGCGATCTGGAGCACCTTGCGCCGGATGAACCGCCGGCGCTCGGTCCTGCCGTGCGCCGCGTTCGCGATGCCGAAAAACGCGTCCAGCCAACCGGTCGCCGACCAGACCGCTCCCAGGACGCCGACGCCCAGGAGCACTCCCGCGCCGTCTTTGTTGCGAATGATGCCCTCAACGGTTCCGCGGAACGTCTGCGTCGCCGCCTGGGGTCCGACCCGACCGATGAGTTCGAGCACGGCGTCTGTCGTCTGCGGGTCCTGTCCCACCAACCCGATGACCGCCACGAGCGCGACGATCGACGGCACGATGGCGAGCACGGAGTAGTACGTCAACGCCGCCGCGTCGTGACCCCAGCCCCGGCGATGAAATGCAACCAGTGCTGCGTGCGCGGCTCCGAGGATCGTCGGCCGCTGCGTCGGGACGTCGGGAATCGCGGATTCATCGGCAGACGCCGGAGCAGATTCGCCGTCCGGTTCACCGGATGTGTGTTGGGTCACCGCGCCCCCTTGGTCGGCGGTCACTCGCGTTTTACGATCATTGCGGTCCTGAGTCGGGCGCGCGTATCGGCTGTTCCCGCGAAACGGTGTCTCAAACCGTCGTTTGATCGGTGACCGGGCCGTGGGTTTGCGTCCATCCCATTGGGGGAACACCTCATCCATCACGAGCTTTGGAGGTCAAGTATGAAACGGACACACGAGATTGAACGCCAGGCACGCCGGGTCGCGCAGGCTTCGGCGGTAGGACGTCTTGTCACGCCGATGCTGCGCGACGCCATTTCCGACCCGAAGGTGCGTACCGCCGCCAGCGACACGTACGAGGCCGGGCGACGGATGTTCGAAGACGTTCGCGGTTCCAACCCCAAGAATGTGGCGGGGCGGATGGCACGCGATGAACACTTGCAGAACCAGGTCGCGGCCCTCGTGCGGTCCGCGACGAACGCCGTGGATGAGGGCATCGCGAGTGGACATCGTCGTCTCCATCGTCGCGTTCTGCGGTTCGTGATGATCGGCGGCGGAGCCGCATGGATTGCCGCACTCGCATTCCGGCGGAAATTTGCGTCGCCATCGTCCAATGGCGAAGGACCCGAGGTCCACGCGACCGAGGCCACAACACCGACGCCTCATCCTGAGCCGATCGTCGGCTAACGAAATCCAAGGGTCCGCGCAGAAAACAACTGCTGTGCCGGATGGCGAGCGAAAACCGAGTCAGGCGCGGTGTCGCCGAGCCTCGCTGCGACTCGTGGTGACGGCGATCCCGGCGACGCCGTATGGCGACGGTTTGCAGCCGTTGAACGGTGCAGTCGTTTCTGCGTGGTCCCGAACCGCGACGTCGTCTCGATGTGCGGAGATCGTTCCGCTTGGAATCACGTGTCCGTGGCGGGCGACACCGTCACCCCATACCGAAACAGATCACCGGTGTGCCGTCGGATCGGACGTGCTACGGTCGCACGCAGATGAGCGACGACCAAGCCCCATTCTCCTTTCGAATCGAAAGCGGAGCTGTCGATGGAGCGTCGATCATCGTCATCGATGGCGAACTCGACCTTGCGAGCGCGCCGCACCTCGTCGAAGCCACGACCAGCCTCGGGGAGGGCCGTGAGCCCGTGATCCTCGACTTGAGTTCGGTGACGTTCGTCGATTCGAGTGGCGTGCGAGCATTGCTCGACGTCGAACGCATCGTCGGCGACAAAGGCAGACGCCTCGCACTGTTTCGTCCCGGTGTCGGCGTCACGCGGCTCCTCGATCTCGTGGACCTTCGGTCGCGCTTTACCGAGGTGGAAGCACTCGACAGCGACACCTTGCTCGCGCTTAATCGCGTGTAGTCACGGTTTCTGCCCACCACCGTGGTTTGCCGCTCACATCGAGGTGAGGGCCTGCGCAGGAATTCTCAAACGGTGCAGCAGTTGTTCCTGTGCGGGCCCGAATTCAGCTGCGTGGTCGTCAGTCGCTCTGACCGACGAGAACACACAAGTACTCCTGATGTCCCCGTTGGGTGTCAATCCAGACGCGATCGCTCAACCCGTGAACGACTGAGCCGAGATCGGGCAGTTCGGTCGCGCCGAGGATCCGGGTGCCTTCGCCGTCCAGGAGTGGGCCGATCGCAATCTCAATCCCGCGCTCGAGTGGGATCAGCACCGCGGAGACGCGATCGGTTGCCAGGGCGCCCAACAGCGAGTCCACAATCAACGTCGCGTCATGAATCCGGTCAATCGGGACTTCGCTTTGCGCGGCGACGGCGCTGACGAGTCTGCGCAGCACGGCGTCCGCGATCGGTCCGGCTGTCAGGTGCACCTCGATCTGGTCGGCCCTCGTCATCGCCCGTCCCCATTCGTCGGGATCGTGAAGACCATCGTGACCTCGGTGTGCCCGTCATCTGCGCTGCGAACCCGTACCTCGTCGGTGAGCGCTGCGATCAGTGGGAGGCCCAGGCCCAATCCTGCGCCGCGGTCGTTGATCCGCGGAACGATGCCGACACCGTGATCACGTACGAGAACGACCAAGTCGTTTCCCTGCAAGGTCAGCACCACCGTCAGCGTACCGTCGGTCTCGTCCGGGTAGGCGTGCACCACGACGTTGGAGCAGGCTTCGCTCAGGGCAATCTTGGCATCGGTCAGAAATGTCGCGTTCCACCCACCCGCCTCGGCCAGTCCGCTGAGCACCTGACGAACGATCGTCAGGCTTTCGGGCCGCGCCGGAAGCACAAGTTCGACGGACGCCTCGCCGCTCATCGCGAGGCCTGGCACGGTGATTTGCGGGAAAGGGAGTCCATGGCAGCGAAGAGGGCGAGCAGGCGTGATTCGGGCTCGGGCGCGCCAAACACTACCCCGAGAGCGGCGGGGCGCCGTGGCGTGACGCCATCGGGCGCGGGAGCTGAGGCCGGATCGGTCGGATCCATCCACCGCCGGGCACCGCCTGGGAGGTGCTCACGCATGCGTCGCGCTCGCACCTCCCAGACAGAGATTGCGCGGGCGATTCACCTCGCACGGATCGCACAAGGGGGGTTCATGCAGTCCGGAAGTGTGCATCGTTGGCCTCGCAATCGCCGATCGCGGTCGTTTGAGGACGTGGCGTCCACCGCGCGGGAGTCTCGTACCCGGTGGCGTCAACGGTCAAACCTGCCGGCTGCATGTGTCTGTGCCGGACTGACTACATCCGCGTCCTGGAGATCTCTCGACGAAACCTCATTGGCTCATGTGATGGCCACGTTGCACCAGTTGCACCTTTGACAGACGTGCACGCCCGACGGCCCTGCCGCTCAGCAACGTGACGGCTGCAAACCGTCGCAATACGCTGTCAGCGCGATCGCTGTGCCCACTGGTCGCAACGAGGCTCGCCAACACCGTCTGCCTCGGTTGTCGCCCGTCCTCCGTCACAGTGGTTATTCCTCGACGGGCGGTCGTCGACGGCATCACCGATCGGGTCGGGACCATTCGAGGCCGCCGGATGTGTCTGCGGCGACTCGATCATCGTCTGGACGACCGGCGCGGGTGTCGGAATGGGCGGGTCGCGGGCACCGGGTGGGACTTGGCCTGGGGCGTTCGCTCATCGCCCGCCCGTGGGATGACGTCCAGTTCTGGGGCCGGCCGACGGTGGTACGCAGGTCCGCATGACGTTCTGCGCACGCCCGACGGAACAGTCGCGAGCATGATGTCTGCGGAATGTTCGCCGGGTGTTTGAGGTCCACGCTTTGCGGGCAATATCTAGTCTGTCGGATCACGTCCTTCCGCCGTCCGTTCGATGAACTCGGCGCATACCACGATCGGATTGCCACGACGCCACATGTCAACGCTTCGCCCGCGACCCGATCCGACGGACCGTGATGGGCTCATCATGGATCACATGCCCCTGGTCAAGGCGTTGGCACGGCGCTATGCCAACCGGGGTGAGCCGCTTGACGACCTGATCCAGGTCGGCACGATCGGTCTGATCAAGGCCATCGATCGCTTCGATCCCAGTCGCGGAACAGCGCTGGCGAGTTTCGCGACGCCGACGATCCTCGGAGAGATCCGCCGTCATTTCCGTGACCGGACCTGGATGGTGCATGTCCCGAGGGGACTCCAGGACGCCCATTCCGCCGTCAACCGGACGATCGACGAGATGACGTCTCGGCTGCGTCGAAGCCCCTCGGTACCCGAAGTGGCCAGCGAACTCAGCCTGAGTCAGGATGAAGTGCTTGACGCCATTGCCGCCGGGGCGGCGTACCAGCCGATGTCGCTGTCGCGGCCACCGAGCGGACTCGATGACGACGAGCCGATGGATGTGAGCGTCGAGGAGGAGGGCTTTGAGTGGGCAGAGGGCCGCGCGTCGATCGGCAACCGTGTCTCGGAGCTGCCGGCTCGTGAGCGACACATCGTGGCCCTGCGGTTCACCCACGGGATGACGCAATCCGAAATCGCCGAGGTCGTCGGCATCTCGCAGATGCACGTCTCGCGATTGCTCGCCAAAGCGCTCAAGACACTCCAAGAGAGCGTCGACCCGTCCGGATAGTCGATTCGCCCGGACGTGAGGGTCTGCGCAGGAATACCTGCTGTATCGGACGGGCGAGCGAAAACCGAGCGAGCGCAGGACGCAGGCCGTCCGCATATCCGGCCATTTACACGGTGCTACTCGAGGCCGGGTCGTGTCGATGCGTCTGAACTGTCAACGCCGCTTTCGGGATCGGCGGCACTGTGGTTCAGGGCATCGTGTCGCGTCGGGTAGCAGGCGAACACGTCGCGCGGGCTCAGGAGGTCGAACATGCGCGCGGCAGCGCCGCCGCTTGGGCCTCGGACGACTCGCAGAACGTCGCGTCCGTTCCCCGCGAGCGCCCCGCGTGAACGCAGAAGCCAGTTGATCGTCGAGCAGTCGATGAACGTGGCTTCGCCCAGGTCGACGACGGCGAGGTTGCAGTGTGGCCAAACGTCGCTCGTGTGCTGTTCCAGAAGCGGTGTCGTCGCCATATCGTGGTCGCCTTCGAGTGCGATCAGCCAGGTGCCGTTGGAGTCGAAGTGCGTCACGGTGACGGTGCCGATGCCCGTCGCTGCGCTCATGAAGGTCGTTCCGATCGCGCATCCGAGCCCGAGCGGGCGTCGGTTTCGCGCGCGATGCGAAGATGCCAGCCCTCGATCTTGTCGATCACGGAGAAGCGCGAACCCTCGCTCACGACCTGTTCCGATTCGGGATTCTCGTGGTTCGGGACGACGGCGAAATACGTCGACGCGGACCGAACCGCCTCGTACTCGGCCCGGGTGAGTTCGATCGTTTGCGTGCAGGTGGCATCGCCGCATTCACAGACGAACGACGTCAACGGATCGGCGCCGAAGCGATCGTTGGCTGTCTCGATCCATTCGTTCTGATCACGAAAGCGCGACTCGTTGCGCGCCTCGCGCTCGCGCCAACTCATCATGTTGCACGCGCTTCGGCGACACGCGGAGCCGGCACGCGACCCGATTTGGGAGCGCCCACCAACGACACCTCGTATGCGGTCTTGAACGTGACCACGACGGCAGCCCTGCGATCCGAATCGCCGCCGACCATTTTGCTTGAGTCGACTTGACGAGACGCCGAACGGGTGTTTCGACGTCATGCAGCCGGGTGCTGGGGCCGCGGAAGCAAAGTACCACCGAGTCTGCGCTCGCGCAACGGTCCCGGACACACGGTGTGTGCAATGCGTATGCTTCGTGACGCATGAAACCGGTGCCGATCCGACAATTGCGCATTCTTGTGGCCGACGAACGTCGGCAGCACCTCGAGCACGTCGCACGCGTTGTGACCCGTTTGGGGCACGCCGTGATCGCGAAGGAGACCAACATCTCGGCAGTTGCGGCGCTGACAGAGCAGGAACCGCTGGATGTCGCGATCGTCGCCGTCGGTGCCGACACTGAGCACGCCCTCGATCTGATCGGCAGGATCGTACGTGAGGCGACCTGCCCGGTCATCGCGCTGCTCGACGTTGAGGATCCGTCGTTCATCCGTGAGGCGGCAAAACGCGGCGTGTTCGCCTACATCGCCAACGGCGACGACCAGTTTGAGGGCGCCATCGAGGTGGTCCTGCACCGATTTGCGGAGTACCACGATCTGGAGGGCGCGTTCGGCCGTCGTGCGCTGACCGAGCGTGCCAAGGGCATCTTGATGGAACGCCACTCGATCGACGAGGAAGCAGCTTTTCTGATGCTGCGCGAGCACTCCCGCAACGCCAACCGCAAACTGATCGATGTCGCCCAAACCGTCCTCGAAGCCCATTCGCTCCTGCCCAACAAGGCGGAAGATCCAACCGCCTGACCCGACCTACCGTGCGTCGACGGCGAGGGATTCGTCAGCGCCACCGAGCGGATACCCTTCGTTTTCGGCGCGGGCCGCGTCCTGCGCCTCGTCAATCGGGCGATCATCGGGATGGCTGGTGATGATTCGCTCAGCGATCCGGCGAAAGGCGTCGGCGGTCGGCGTCGTTGCGTCGTGTCGCCACAAGACCGCGACGTGCAGCACCGAATCGTTGAACACGATGTTGAGTCGCGGCTGGGCAGAGAACTGGCCCTCGTCGATTCCGGCGTGCCATTCGCCGTCGACGAAATCGTCTTCCCGGATGGCCAAGAAGCCCCCGGTATCCAGCATGAACGCCTCCAGATCGTCGCCCTGAGCGCGGCGTCCGGTGAGTTGAGGCTGACCTGGGGGAGGCCCGACCAGCACGCCTCGCGCGGCAAGACGGAACGGGCCCCGGATGTTGCCGACGCGTAGTTCGACCAGGACCTCCCGGCCGACGAGGTCCGTCAACTTCGCGAGCGTTGCCGCGTAGTCGAGTGTCTCGAATTGCCGCTCGGTGTCTCTCTCGGTCACGCAGACCTCCTTGTTGCGGGCATTCTGTCAGCCGTGTGCGTCGCGGTTCGCCGCATGCTCAGGGGCCCGCTCGTTCGAGACGGCGGCGAACGCGGCGGGGATCTCGTCGACGCTGCCGACCACGATGAAGCGGTCAGCCAGCTTTGTGAGTTCGAGCAGCCGAGGAATCGACGGCCCTTGGCAGACCAACACCACCGGACGCCCCCGGCCATCCGTCTGGGCCAGGCGAAGGAGCGCGCCAAGGCCCGACGAGTCGACCAGGACAACGTCGCTGAGGTCCAGGGCGATGCGTGAGGCGTCCTGCAGGACCCCTTCGACCATCTGGCGAAAGCGCGGAACGGTGTAGATGTCGAGTTCGCCCGCAAGCACGAACAGCGGTGTTGCTTCGGCGTTGCCCGCGGTGATCTCCAATCCCATAGATCAGTGGTCCCCATTTCGCAGGGTGCTGAAACCCATCTGGCCATCAGCCTCCCTCGACCCGGCCATTCGACGCGCCCGCGAGAACGTGCGACCCGATGACAGGTCAGTTGCGGTGTTCGTCGCCAGGGACTGCAGTGTGGATCGCATAGATGCGTTCGAGCTGGCACAGTGCGAGCACTTTCGCGACCATGCTGTCAGGCGCCACAAGGAGTTCGAGAACGATGCGTTGCGCGTCTCCGAGTTGTGCCACGTCGATCAACATCCGGATGCCGGAGCTGTCGAGGTAGCGGATTTCCCGCAGATCGAGCGTCACCTTGGGAGGACGGAGCTCGGTTGCGATCCGGCTCGCCACGTGCTCGACATTGGCCAGATCGATCTCGCCGGCAAGGCTGATCGTGGTCCCGGTCGGGCCCGTGGAGACGTCAATGCCTGCCATGTCGTCAGAATGATTGTTCATGCAAAGATTTCAGTTGGAGCGGCCGCGACTCTACTGCCCTCGCCGGACTGCCGCGACCGCGTGCAACGCGACGAGGACGAGGTCGTCTTGCAGTTCACGGTCATCCGCAAACGCGACGCTGGCGTCCTCGACGACTCGGACGACCGACTCGGCATCGCGATGGCCAGACCCCGCCAGCGCCGCCCGCAACCGCTCCAGTCCGAACAGCTGTCTGCCACGTCGGGCCTCGAGCGCTCCGTCGGTGTACCACAACACCGTGTCGCCATCGGCGATGTCGGTCGTCATCTCATCGAATGTGGCGTCCGGGAAGACCCCGATGAGCGAACCTCGGGCGGCAAGATCCACGATCGAACCATTGCTGCGCCGAAGCAACGGCGGCGGGTGGCCTCCCGTCGCCAATCGTAACGAGCGTCCGTGCTCGGGCGAAATCGTCAGGCGCGCGCAGATCGCGGTGCAGAAGTCGCCGGCCGGGGTGTGATCGAGCATCGCTCGGTTGAGGATCTGGAGCAATTGTCCGGGTGATGCTGCGGGGTCCATAACGGCTGCCGTACGCAGGGTGTGCCGTGCCAGTCCGGTCAGTTGCGCCGCATCCGGGCCTTTACCGCACACATCACCGACGACGATGCACCAGCCATCGCCCGCGGGATACACGTCGTAGAAGTCTCCGCCAACGGCCGCATGGGGTGAAGCCGGCCGATAGCGCGCCGCAATGTCCATTCCCGGGATCTCGGGCAGTTCGGTCGGGAGCAGACCCTCTTGGAGCGTCCTCGCGATGGAGCGCTGCTCTTCGAGTAAACGTGCGTTCTCGACGGCGAGTCCGATCCGGACCGCGATTTCCTCGACGAATGCCAGATCCGGTCCGCCGAGCACCCCGTCCGCGGCGGGTGGGCCGACCAGCAAGACGGCCGACGATCCGAGTGCCCGAAGCGGAACGGCAACGACATCGATCGCCTCGCGCGTGTCAGGGCGGGGCGGGTCGTGGTCGTCGCCTGCGGTCCCGGCGGCCGCTGCGACGGCTGCGAGGTCGCTCTGCCCGTGATCGACGACCCGGCGGATCAACGCGCCCAGGCCGTTTGGCCCGGCAGATGCGAGCGTCGCCGCAAGCGCCGCCCGGGCCGCCGGGTCTTCGTCCTCGCCAATGCAAGACACGACGATTGCATCCCCCTGGACGTCGGCGACTGCGGCCGGGGCCGTGAATGCCGCGCCGACAGCGTCGATCGCGCGACGCAGACGTTTGCGGGCGCCCTGCGTCTCGTCCAGCGTTCGGCTGAGGTCCGCAAGGAACCTGGACTTGGCGTCGCGCTGCTCTGCGGCGATCCGCGACGCCGTCGCGCGGTCGCGCTCATGCGCCAGATCGCGCATGAGCGAGCCCACGCGGCGGGGCAGGCGCACGGCCAATGCGATCGCGATCGCGATCGCGGAGCCACCCAGAACGATCAGGATGAACGTGAGTTTGTTCGTCAGTCGGTTCTGATCCCGTACTGCGCGACTCGTCAGCCGTTCCCGCGCGGCGTCCAATGCAGATGCGGTCGTGCGAAAGCGGTCGAAGGCAGCCTCGCCATCATCGATGCGCAGTCGAGCGGCTGCGAGGCCGCTCTGGCCCTGAGACGCCAGCGCGATCTGCTGCGCGAAGTACGTCTCGAGTTGGGCGACCTGGTCGGCCTCAGTGTCGACGAGATCGCGAAGCTGCGGCTGATTGTCGATGTGGTCGCGCACCACTTCCAGGGCGCGTCGGACGTCGCGGCGCCCCAAAAAGTATGGCTTGAGGCTCGATCGCTGACCGGTTGCCAAAAAGCCGCGCACGCCGGTCTCTTGGTTGAGCATCGCGACTTCCGCATTGCGGATGCTGGTCCTCAACGGGATGACGGTGCCGACGAACGTCGCGTTGGACCGGTCGTTGATCTCGCGGGAGATCCAGAGCGCGGTCCCCAGGACCAGCCCGAGCAGGCCCACCAGCACGCCAAACGCGGCGGTCAGCCGTTGCCCGGCGGCCGCGCCCTGGACGACGCGTTTAGCGCTCGTCCGCACGTTCCGGTTCCGGTGTCGTCGAAGGCGGCGTACGCGTGATCTCGTCAAACTCGACGCCCTCCAGCAAGCTCGCCGCGACCTCAGCGACCTTGAGCCGACGCCCCCGGGCGCAACTGCGAAGCGCCTGAAATGCCGCGACGGCGCTGGTCCGATATCGCCCCATGATGTAGCCGACGGATCGTTCGATGATCACGCGTTGATCGAGCGCACGCTGCAGCTGATCGGCGAGTGCGCTGGCACGGGTGTGGCGGCGGGCCCAGGTTGCCGTGGCAAGGCGCGTTTCGAGGAGTTCGTTGAACGCGACGATCGCCGCGACCTCGCTGTCGTCCCACACGCGTGGCTCCGTGGAGTAGGCGTTCAACGAGCCGATCGCCTCGGAGTGCAGCCGGGTTGGGACCCCGAGCACGGCAGCGACGTCGGCCAGCTGGCGGGTGCGCTGTAGCGTCGGCCATCGCGGGTCGATGCGCACGTCGGTGGTTGCGACAGGGCGATTGAGCACGAACGCCTCGACACACGGACCCTCACCCGCCTCCTCTTGCGCCGACTCGAGTCGTTCGGCGAGTGCGTCGGTCGCGGCGACGTATCGCAGCTGCTGGTCGCCGGGGTCGATCAGCATCAGCCCGACGCCCGTCACGCCAAACACCTCCGCCGCGCGTGCAAGCGTGCGAGCAACCGACGCGGCGATCTCCTCTTCCGCCAGGTCAGGGGCGTTGAGCTCGTCCAATGCCCGTATGAGGATCGCCGGATCGATGCGCACCGCGGCCGGCTCACCCACCAGAGGTCCAATCGAATCCCTTGACCATGAGTCTCATCAACTCCGCTCTCTCATGTGACGTCGCGAACCACCGATTCGACGTCCGCGGGTCTCAGGGCGGACAGTTACGAACTCCGTGGCATCCTATCGGCCGCAGTCGACGTCCGCGATCGTGGTCAGTCGACTCGTCCCAGGCGACGCTGCATCGTGACGGTCGTGCCCGACAGGCTGCGTCGGATGTCGACATCCGACACGGCTCGCATCAGTGGCAGTCCCCGTCCGCGATCCCCCGGAGCCGGAAGCAGATTCCAGATTCCCCGATCGCGAATGCGCAGCGTCATGTGTGCGCCATCACGAACGAGTTCGACCTCGACGTCTCCCGAGGCACCCGGGACATATGCGTGCTCGACGGCGTTCGCCACCGCTTCGCCCACGGCGAGCAGGATGTCGTTGGCGTCTGCGGCGGCGATGTCATTGACGGCGAACCAGTCGCGCATGGCAACCCGGAGGCCCGCCAGCTCGTGAGGGGATGTCGTGAACCTGCGCACAAACCGCACCGCCACATCCGTTGCGAGATCGATGCACAGCACCGCGATGTCGTCCAGCCGATGCTGGTCGACGGTCAGGTCGGCCACAAGCGCCGCCACAAACGCATTTCCTGGGAGCCGGCGGTGCACGCCGGCGGCGGTTGCGAGTCGGGAAAGGCCCACGTCGATCGATTCACCCCGCCGTTCGACGAGGCCGTCCGAGAACAGGACGAGCCGGGTGCCTGGCATCAGGGTGACACACGCGTCGGTTCGCGGATTGCGGGAGGGGACGACCAGCGGCACCGATCTGCCTTCCTCCAAAAAATGCGCATCGCCGTCGGCGGTGATGACAAGCGGGGGAGGATGTGCGGCGCAGGCGTAGACGAGTTCGCCGGAGTGGCGATCCAAGAGTGCGGCGACGACGGTCGCGCAATGGGCGGCGGGGATCGTCTCGGCAAAGAGCGCCAGACGATCGATGAGCCTCGCCGGTGTCTCGCATGTCAACGCGAGGGCGTTGACGGCTGCGCGGAGTTGGCCCATCGCCGCAGCAGCGCCGAGGCCACGTCCGACCACGTCGCCGACGAACAACCCCACCCGGCCATCAGGGAGTTCGATGGCTTCACACCAGTCGCCCCCGACCTCGAGGTCGGGGGCGGCGGGCTCGTAGAATGCGGCGACGGCGAGCCCCGGGAGTTCCGGCATGCTGTCCGCAAGTAGGCTCTGCTGCAGGCGAAGCGACACCTGGCGATGCCGTTCGGAGAGCTGCGCGTTGTCGAGGCTCAGGCCGACCTGTTGCGACAGCACATCGAAATACGCGAGGTCGTCCGAATCGAAGGCCCGTGTCCGGCTGTCTGACGTGCCGACCAGGAGCGCACCCAGCCGTCGACCCGGTGGTCCGAGGGGAAGCGTCATGACGGATCGTGGACGCAGCCGCCCGAGCCCTCCGCGTGCCGCGGGCGTCAGGGAGTATTCGTCGGCAGACGCCGGTGACAGCTCGAAGAGGTGCGGGCGTCCCGTCGCCGCGACGTTCGCAACGCTGCCGACGATTCCTTCCTCCATCGCGTGCTGCCGGCGAAGGGCCTCGAACGATGGTTCAAGGGCGGGATCGCGGTGGCGTACGGCCGCAACTGCGAGCCGGCCTGACTCGTCGAGCAGTTCAACCGACGCGAAGTCGGCGATGTCCGGCACGAGCGCGTCGAGAAACCGTTCGATGCGGCGCGTGGTTCCGTCGGCTGCGTCGAGCGAGGCCAAGAGGTCGGCTGCAAACTCCGCGCGGCGGCGTGCCCGCTCATGGACTGCACGTTCTCGAACCACAGTGTTGTGCAGCCGGGCGCGTTCAAGGGCTTGGGCGGCCTGCCCGGCGATCAACTCGAGGAAGCCGCGACGGGCGGTGTCACTCTTCTGCGGACGATCAAAGGCGAATACCACGACGCCAAGCGCGGCGCCTTGGACCACAAGCGGCAGGATCACCGCGGCCGAGAGCCCGCGTGTGGCGAGGAATCTTGCCGCCTGGGGAGACCGCCACCCGGCGGCCCTGACGTCATCGATGAATCGCGGCTTCGCAGAGGTCAGCACATCCGCCAGGATCGTGGAGGCGCAGACGTGAAACGGCGGTTCTCCGGTCAAAAGCCCACCGACATCCGCGGCGACCTCGAGTTCTCCCGACGCCCGGGTCAACGCGAGCGCAGCCGTGGCGGCACGCAGCGTGCGGACGCCTTCGGCGGCAACGGCCGATGCGACATCGGCAACCGTGACCGCCGCAGCGAGTTGGGCGGCGAACGCTCGCAGGCGCTCGGCACGATCCCGAGCATCGCTTTCGTCCTGGAAGTGATCGGCGCGTTCGCGCGCCTGGATGACGATCTGACCGATGCTCGCGAGCTCTGCCCGATCAGCATGACCCCACCTGCGATCAGTCGGCAGAAGGACCGCCGCGAGCCGCCGTCCTCCGAGCGCGATCACTGCGGCGGCGTGATCACCCGAGGTGCCACTCGGGCGGGTGGTCGACGATTGGCCATTCGGAATCATGATCACGTCCGCGCCGCCGGAGCCGTCGAGCAACGACGGAACGATGAGACTCGGGAGTGCCGTTGGCGAGCGATCGCCCCGCGCGTACTGTGCCCACGACGTAAACCGGGCACGGTCGTCGAATGCTCCGACGATCACCTCTGCGGCGGCAAACGACCGCGCAAGGTGGTCCAGCGCCACGTTGGCGACTTCGTCGGGTGTCGTCACGGCGGACAGCCGTGTGGTGAGTGCCTGGAGTCGCTGGGCCCGTTCGTTGGCGCGGCCGTGGGCGATGGCCTGGGCCACCAGGCGTGCCAGCGACATGAGCAGGCCGACCGTGGCTGCGTCAAACACATGCTCATCGCGAAACCCGACGGCCATGGCCCCGGGCACGGCTGGGTCGTCCAGAAGCGGCACCGCGATGAGGCTGCCGATGCCTGCACGCGCGAACTCCGTCAGGGCCGCCCCTCCGAGTTCGGCAGCGGCATCACGGCTTGGGAGAATGACGTTCGTCCGCGTGGCAGCGGCAATCGCGAGTGGCAACGGGTCGTCCAACCGCAGATGCTTCATCCGCGTGACGGTCGCGTCCGGAAGCCCGCGGGTGGCGATGATCTCGACCTTCATTGTGGCCTCATGGGCGCTCACCAGCGCGGCCGTCTGTGCTCCAGGCAGGCACATGGCCTCGACAAGGAATACCTGACCAATCTCTTCCAATGTGAGCGCGACCGGGACGCGCGTGGCCGGCACCCCCGCGTCGCCGGCCCAACTTCGCCCGTCACGAATCATTCGTGGTCCGCGATCGCGTTGTGTGCGTCGACGCCGTCACGGTCAGGATGACGCGTGATCAGTTCGATCAAGAGTTGTCGGAGCAGTTCGTCACGCCGATCGTCGTCCAGCAGTGGGGATTCGTCAGTATCGACCTCGCTGAGCGCGAGGCGGTCTTTCTCGGTCAGGCGACAGAGCGAACGCAGACGATCGTAGGGGTCTCGGGACCGCTCGACATACTCCAACTGCTCAAGTCGCTCGAGTGTGGCGCTCATCGTCTGCACCGTGACGCGAAGTGCGCTCGCGAATTCGCGCTGCGATGGGCACGTCGTCGCGAGCAGCGACAACACGCTGCGTGTCGGTCCGCACATCTCAACACCGTACTCACCGGACCGGCGGTCAATACGAGTGGCCGCCAGACCGAGGAGCCGTCGTGTCGGCAGGTGGATGATCGTGTGGGTTGGGGGGAGGGAGACGTATCGCATCATCAGGTTTTGACGGACAGTCAGTGCGCCTGACGATTCAACCACCCACGTCGAAGACGTCCAAACGCGGGAAGCGCTTGCCCTCCTTGACGATGTCTTCGATCGGCGTACTGAACCGATTCGGGAATTTCTCCGTGCGAATTCCTCCGCGCGACGTCACGATGTGAAAATGTGCGCCAGCATCATGGCGATGGAGATCAGGACAAACCCCTGCATTGCGCCTGCAGGACCGTCGCGACGGCGATCGGAGTCGTGTTCCACCTTGGCGGTGGGATCCCGTCGGCGATCCGCTCGCGGTGTTGTTTGGCGTCGCGCGGCTTTCATGGCGGTCTACCTCCCCAATCCCGACGTCGCTGAAACGCGTGAGGAGTCGTTCGGGTTCTGGGCCGAATGCCGGAGGAGATGGTCGCGTTGCTCGCCATGCGACGTATGGGGATGGGGTGTCCACCCGCGGCGGGTTTAGGAGACGTCCCGACGGGGGACCTGTTTGGTGAGAACGTCACGACGGAGTGGAGCAACGTGAGTCAGGCAAATGAGTACGAAGGCCTCAGCGAGGATCAACGAGTGGGAGCGACGACGCCGCCGCCGATTCGAGCGGCAGTGGTCTCAAGGGCCGGTGTTCGTCCTGTTCGCGTTCGTCGAGGGCGGCTACCGGCGTCGCCGTCCGCGCCGCTCGCTTGGTACGAGTACCTGCCGATGTGGGTCTCGATCAGCATTTTCCTGCACGGCCTGGTGCTCTTGCTTGCGATCGTTTTGCTCGCGTCACCTGAGACGTTCGGAATTGCGAGCGAGGGTGCGGCTGATCGCAACAGCGTGGTGCAGACCGCACAGTCCGACGCCTTGCGAACTCGGGTGGCGTCGCTCGAGCAACAGCTCGCCATCGCGCGCGGTGCCGCGCCGGCGGCGGCCACCGCGGCGGATACCGCGACATCCGACGCCCTGACCCAACGGCTCGCGGCGCTTGAGGGACGGCTGGCGGCGGTCTGCGCGAGGAGCACGCCTCCCTGTTGACCGACGATGCGCCTCGCTACGTCGCGATCGGAGACTCCATCGCCCGGGGATTTCTGCCGACGTGGCCGCGGCCGAGGCCTCGGGATCGTTGCGATTTTCGGTTGGCCGGCGTGCCGTTGCGGTGGTTCGACAACTCCTCGATCGCCTACCCGGTGGCTGTCGCACGGATGGTTTCGGACCAAGTGGGCTCACGCATCGCGCTCGACATGAAATGCACATGCTCGGGCATGCGCACAGACCACCTGTGGCGACATGACGGTCCGACCGAGCTGCTGCGTTCCGGCTTCGACCAACCAGCGGCCCTCGTGACCGTGACGGTTGGCGCAAACGACCTGATGCCGATGTGGTTTCGCTACCTCGCCGCCGCGACGATTCTTCGTCCGGTCAAACCGCTGCTGCCCAACGCGGTCATGCGATCAATCCGCGAACGCTTGGCTCCAGAGCGGCGACAGATGCTGGCGGCAGCACGCGGTGTCCAAGACCGCCTCGATCACATCCTGGGGTGGATCAAAGCGCAATCGCCGTCCGCGAGCATCATCGTGACGACGTACTACTCGGGAGACGACTCGCTGTTTCCCAGCGCTGGCTTCTCGGATCGGCTCTTTGAGGCGATTGGTGCAGCCGTCGGCGGTTGCCCGTCGGCGTCGCTGGTCGATGTCACGCCCGTCCTGACCCGTGTGGACTCACAACGGACGCTGACCAGCAGGTTCGACGGACTTCACCCGACTGCCGACGGCCAGCGACGAATCGCTCGTGCCGTCGCAGACGAAGCCGTGCGCCTGATGGCATCGCACTGACGTGGAACACCACTGCGCGTGGTCGCCATGGCGTGAGGGTCCGCGCAGAAAATGACTGCTGTGCCGGATGGCGAGCGAAACCGAGTCAGGCGGTGTCGCCGAGCCTCGCTGCCACTGGTGGTAGCGGCGATCTCGGCGACACCGTATGGCGACGGTTTGCAGCCGTTGAACGGTGCAGTCGTTTCTGCGTGGTCCCTTACTGAACGGTGAGCGTGCCCGTCATTCCACCAGCCTCGTGCCCGGGAACCGAGCAGAAGAAGGTGTAGGTCCCGGCCTTGAGGGTCACCGTGAACGGCGGGGCGTCCTTGCCGGTGACGGTCTCCGAGCCGCCGATCTTCGTGCCATCGGTCCCCTTGATTGTGACGTTGTGGGGGAACGTGCCGGGGTTGGTGAAGTCGAACGTGACGTCGCCGGCGGAGGCGCTCAGTTCCTTTTGATCGAAGGCGAGCGCCGTCGCGCTGGCAGTGACAGCGACGGCGCCTGCAGCCGGGGCCGAACTCGTCGGGGCTGCGGTCGTCGTGGGAGCAGCGGTTGGGGTTGAGGAGGCACTCGAACTCGAACCTCCGCAGCCGGTCGCGAGGGCGGCGACGGCTCCGAGGGCGGCTAGAGGCAGGGCGAACTTCATTGCAATTTTCATGCCGTCACACTAGCCCACGCCCAGGTGGCGCGCCTTGCGTTCAACGGTTCATACTGGTCACCACGGGGTCAATCGGCACCGATCACTCGAGCCACCGGGGGTTGATGTCCGCGTCATCGAAACTGCCGGGGCCCCGTGGAACCGGGGTGCGCCGGCTTCGCCGGATGCGGCATGACCCGCTTGGGTTCTTCCTGGAGCTTCCGGCCCGATACGGGCCCCTCGTGCGGGTCCGATTCGGCCCCGTACGACTTATTTCGGTCACCGACCCGGCGCTCGTCACCCGCGTATTGGTAGACGACGCAGACGGATACAAAAAAGGGATGGCGCTCGAACGCGCGCGCGCGATTCTGGGCGACGGGCTGCTGACGAGCGACGGCGACCTGCACCGTCGGCAGCTGCGGTTGATCGGTCCCGCGCTCTCGCGGCGACGTGTCGCGGGGTATGAGCGGACGATTCGCGCAATCGTCGACGAATGTGACGCCGACTGGCGGGACGGCGCGTCGATCGACATCTGCGTCGAGATGAGGCGACTGACGCTCGGGATCGTCGTCGCGACACTGTTCGGCGGGCAGCTCGAATCGGGGGATGCCGACCGCGTCAGCGCGGGATTGGCCGGTGTGACGGAGCATTTCGAGTGGCTCGTCACCCACCCACTCGGCACGCTGAGGCTCCGCGTCCCGACGCCCCGGGTCCGCAGGCTCCTGGCAGCGCGGGCAGAGTTGCGCGCGGTTGTGGACCGTCTGGTCGCGAACCATGTCGCCCCGGATGCTGGGACGCCGGACCTCCTGGCCGACCTGATCGCGGCCCGGGACGACTGCGGCGGGATGGGCAACGAACTGTTGCGCAACGAGGTGTTGACGCTCCTGCTGGCAGGGCATGAGACAACCGCCAACTGGCTGACATTCACGTGGTTGGCGCTCGCAGAACATCCTGACGTGGCAGTCCGCCTGCGCCAGGAACTCGACGCGAAGCTGGGCGACCGGCCGGCAACGCTCGCCGATCGTGATCGGCTGCCGTTGACACACGCCGTGCTGCAAGAGACGCTCCGTCTGTTCCCACCCGCGTGGGGAGTCGGGCGTCGCGCGCGGGCGGATCGCGAGCTTGGCGGTCACACGGTACCGGCGGGCACCGTGGTGTCGGCTTGTCAGTACGTCGTGCACCGTGACCCGGCGCTCTGGGATGCACCGGAGCGCTTCGACCCCGATCGTTGGCTCGACGGTCGCGCCGCCGGCATACCGCGCGGTGGGTTCTTCCCGTTCTCGGATGGGCCGCGCCGCTGCATCGGCGAACACTTCGCGCGTGCCGAGGCCGTCCTGATCCTGGCCACCCTGGCTCGTCGCTGGGAGTTCCAGCGGATCTCAGATGCGCCGGTGGGCCTCGACCCCAAGGTCACCTTGCGCCCACGTGGTCCTCAGATCATGCGTACGGTGCGCGTCGACCCACATGTCTGGGACGACGCCCGGTGAGTCTCTCCGATCGGGCTGGATGCGGCGCCGGGGACGACTACCCGAGCGTCAGGGTTTGGATCTGGATGGCGATCTCGACACCCGCGAGCGCTTTGCTGACGGGGCAGCCGGCCTTTGCTTCGTCGGCGAGCCGTGTGTAGGTCTCGGCATCGAGCCCCTCGACGTCACCTCCGAGCGTCAGGTTGATGCCGGTCAGTCGAAAGCCGCCTGCCGGGTCGGGACCCAGCGAGACATCTGCGGTGACCTCCAATCGGCGCGCGGTTCCTCCCGCGGCGCCGATGAGGGCGGACAGCTGCATGGCGTAGCAGGAGGAATGCGCGGCGGCGATCAGCTCCTCGGGACTCGTCGTCCCGCCGCCGCGCTCGGCGGTTCGTCTGGGGAACGAGACGTCATATCGCCCGGCGTGTGAGCTTGCCAGTTCGACCTGGCCGTTTCCCGTTTCGAGCGAGCCTCGCCAGATCGTCTGCGCGGTGCGTGTCGGCATGTCGTCCTTACGTCGTCGGTGGCGCGTGGCCGGCGGTCGCGCGTCAAGGGTGGCCTCACTCACCCTCAATACCCGCGATGGGTGATGACTGAACATCGGTGTTGAGCGTTGAGCCGGCGTACAGCTCAAGAACCCTTCCGGACCACACGGTCTGCGCGTGGCGCATCGAGGAACCGCTTTGACCGATCAGGTGGTTTGGGATCGGCGAAGGCGGGTAGTGACCCCCTGTTCCCGAACAGAGGTGAATGCGATGGCAACGTGGATTGGATCTGCTCTCGTCCAGAGTGGTCCCGGCGAATCACGCGAAGCGGCGTAGCTCGGCATCGACACATGCGATGCGGGGCCGAGGGCGATCACGTCCGAGTTCAGCTCGCACAACCGCACGATGCGAGGTCTCGTGCCGAGACGACTTCGACGCTCGCTGTTTCACGGTGAGGTCAGCAGGAGCGCGGTCCCGGACGGGTCCCATGCCAGGATGCCATCGGACTGTGGCTGCGGGTCCTGGCCGTGGTCCGCGACCCTGTTGACGGTCGCATCCAGGGCGGATCGTGTCGGCAAGACCACGGTCGCGTGGCGAAGCGAAGCCGTTCCGGGTGGCGGGGCAGGCGCGCCCATGCTCTGCCACACGTTCGCGCCGATGTGGTGGTGGTAGCCACCTGCGGCGAGGAACGCAGCGTGTGGCCCATACGTCGTCATCAACGCGAACCCCAAGACATCGCGATAGAAGCGGATCGCGTCGGGCACGTCCCGCACACGGAGGTGCACGTGTCCCATGTCCGTGCCGGGGGGCAGACCCTCGAACGGCTCGGTCTGTGGGGCCACCAGCTCGGTCAGCAGATCGTCGATGTCGAGCGCAGCCGTCGTCATCTCGCCGATGCGGCCCTCCCACAGTTGACGCGGCCGGTCCCAGTAGATTTCGATTCCGTGGTCGTCAGGGTCCTGCAGGTAGATCGCCTCACTGACGAAATGGTCTGACATGCCGGCCAGCGGTACCCGCCTGCGGGCGGCATGGGTCAGCCACTGGGCCAGATCGACTCGCGCAGGCACCCGCAGCGCCAGGTGGAACAATCCCGTGTGGCCACGCGACGGAGCCGCGCCCGGCAGCTCAACGAGGTGCACGAGTTCTTCGCCGCCCGCGCCGAATGACGCTGCGTCGTCGCCCAACGCGAGCACCTCCAGGCCGATGGCGTCGCGGTAGAAGCCGACGGATCGATCCAGGTCGGCGACCGTCAGATGGACGGCACCCATCCGGGTGGACACGTCAATCGCAGATGGCGGGGTGCTCGCGGTGGACAACTGCAGAACTCCTTATTGCTCAGTCGCTTTGACGGTCGACAGATCCAGGGTGATCGTGATCTTGTCACCGACGAGCACGCCGCCGGCTTCGAGCACCTGATTCCAGTTGAGGCCGAAGGCCTTGCGGCTGATGGTGCCGCTCGCCTCGAGTGCGATGCGCTCGTTGCCCCACGGGTCCGTCCCCGCGCCGTTGACCGTGGCGTCGAGGGTGATTTGGTGCGTCGTGCCCTTGATGGTCAAGTCGCCCGTGACGCAGTACTCGTCCGCTCCGGTCGGGATGAGGCCCAAGGAAGCGAAATGAATTTCGGGGTGGTTGGCGGCATCGAAGAAGTCGGCTGAGCGTAGATGCTCATCGCGCTGTCCCTCGTTCGTGTCGATGCTCGCGGCCTGCACGACTCCGTCGATCCGTGCGGATCCTTGCTCGTCTGCGGTGACCGTGCCCGCGAATGCGGTGAATCGCCCGCGGACTGTGGCGATCATCATGTGCTTGACCGAGAATCCGATTGTGGAGTGCGAAGGGTCGATGTTCCACGTGCCGGAGGGCACGATGGCGGGGGTGGTGAGGGTGGTGAGGCTGTTGGCGGACATTGCTGGTTCTCCTGATCTTGTCTAGTATGTGGCAACCGAAAAGCAAGTGACTGACTTTTAGTATGCGGCTACCATAACAGAAGTAATGGATCAATCAAGCCCACCCATTCCACTTGAGCTCTGCCAGCGTGCAGCACGCATTTTCGAGCTGCTCGGCAAGCGCTGGAGCGGACTCGTCGTCGACCTGCTCCTGCAGCGGCCCGCCCGATTCAGTGAGCTGGCCCGGGCCGTCCCAGGGCTCTCTGAACGTGTGTTGGGCGAACGTCTGCGCGAACTCGAGGAGGCTGGAGTCGTCGAGCGCACGGTCGACCCGGGCCCGCCGATCACCGTCACGTACGCGCTGACCGAACTCGGCGCCGCGCTCGAACCCGCGATGGCGGAGCTTCGGACCTGGGCATCCAAGTTGATGGACCACGGCGCGCGCGTCTCGACGCCGAGCGGCTGAACGACCGTACGGGTCGTCCGTTCATGGGTGGACCCAGGAGAACACGGGGGTTCTGCATCCCTCCGCGCGGGAGCGTTCCGCCGCCCGGGCGGAGGTACTTCGATGGAATGCGGATCATCGACGCGGAGCCGACGTCACTTCAACGTGAGGTCGTCGCCGCCCTGGCGCTGAGGACGAGGTCAACGCGTCGATGCCGAGGCCCAGCTCCCGGGTATTCGGGCCCGCCTGAACCGATGTCACGCGAGCATCGAGGAACGCGATGCCATCTTTGTGCGTCCTGGAGTCGACGGAAGGTGGTCGCCAGGGGTACAGGCAGCGTCCCCGAGAACGGCCGGGCGGGGGAGCCCTCTACCCCCCGTTCGGGTAGGTGCCCACTGGGCCACGGCATGGGCACACTGACCGATGGTCGAGACTTGATGAGAGTGCTGTCACAAACATCCGGTTGGGTGTTTTTGTGGGAGTAACGTCGTTGTCGATGAATGCTCTCAGAACCTCCAAGTGCGACGAGCCGATCCGCGTCGTGGTTGCGGCTGACGGCGACTCGGCTGCTCGTCTGGCGAACGTTCTCGCCGGGGATTACGTCCACGTCGTCGCGATCGCCGAACTCGACGACAACGTCGCCGAGGCGGTTCAGCTGCTCGACCCGGATGTGCTGGTCCTGGCGGGTGGCGCTTCGATGGCCATGGCCCGCGCAGTCGCCGAAGCGGTCGCGGCAACCGCATCGCGCGTCACGGTGATGATCGTCGACGACGCGGGGGCCTTTGCCGACACGCGTGTGTTCTGGCCGAAGGTCCGCACGTACCGCACCGCAACTGCCGTGGAGCCGCCACCCTTTCCGCTCGTCGATCTCCTCGCCTGCGCCTGACGGTCACCTCGGGGTCGCTCCGGGAAATCCCGGTGAACACCGGCCGTTTTTGAGCCAATAGGGTATAAACCTCTGCTCACGTCTGGCAGCGGGGTGACGATCGCCCGGCTGCGGACAGCTCCGAGGAGAGGCCGAGAATTGAGCGAGCATCGCGCCGAGACCATCGCATTGCATGGTGGACAGGCTCCCGATCCCACGACGAACGCCCGCGCCGTCCCGATTTATCAGACGACGTCGTACACGTTTGACGACACCCAGCATGCCGCGGACTTGTTCGCGCTCAAAGTGCCGGGCAACATCTACACCCGGATCATGAATCCGACCTGGGACGTATTGGAGCAGCGACTCGCCGCACTCGAAGGTGGCATCGCCGCATGTGTTACCGCCTCGGGCCAGGCTGCTGTCACATACGCCGTGCTCAACATCTGCCGCGCGGGCGACAACATCATCTCGGTCTCGACGCTGTACGGGGGCACATACAACCTCTTCGCCCACACGCTCCCGCAGTTTGGCATCGAGGTGCGTTTCGTCGACCCGGATTCTCCGGAGGCCATGGCCCAACACGTCGATGGCAAAACGCGCCTGGTGTTCGCCGAGACGATCGGCAACCCCAAGCTCAACGTCGTCGACATCGCCGCCTGGGCCGATGCCGCCCACGCGGCCGACCTTCCACTCATCGTCGACAACACCGTGGCCACCCCGCTCGGTTGCCCGGTGCTCGCACTGGGCGCCGATGTGGCGGTGCACTCGTTGACCAAGTTCATCGGCGGCCACGGCACCTCGATCGGGGGCGCCGTCGTCGACAGCGGCAAGTTCGACTGGGTCGCGCACGCTGAGCGGTACCCAGGTCTGACCAAACCCGACCCCAGCTACCACGGGGTCGTCTGGTCGGACGCCCTCGGGCCGGCCGCCTACATCGGACGCGTGCGCACCGTGTTGCTGCGCAACACCGGTGCCGCGCTCTCACCGTTCAACGCGTTCCTGTTCCTGCAGGGCATCGAGACGCTGCCGCTGCGCATGGAGCGCCACCAGCAGAACGCGAGCGCGGTCGCCGAACACCTGGCGGCCCACGACGCGGTGGAATGGGTCAACTACCCCGGGCTCGCCGACAACCCGTACCACGAGGTTGCCAAGAGGACGCTGCGGGGTGGCTTCGGCGCACTCGTGACGTTTGGAATCAAGGGCGGCCGCCCGGCGGGTGAGCGGTTCATCGAAGGGCTCGAGCTCTTCAGCCACCTCGCCAATATCGGTGACGCCAAGTCGCTTGCGATCCACAACGCGTCCACGACGCACTCGCAGCTCAACGAGCAGGAACTGGCCGACGCGGGCGTCACCCAGGACACGGTGCGGCTCTCGGTCGGCATCGAGCACATCGACGACATCCTTGAGGACCTCGACCAGGCGCTCGCAAAGTCGCGCGACGCCGTGACGGCTTAGGCGCGACGGACGTGTCCACTGAGCCGACACGCGGTTCGGTCGGCCGTGTCGAGACCCAGCGGGTTGTCCTGTTCACGCAGGACGACCCGCTCGTGCTCCAATCCGGGGTGACGTTGGGGCCGGTCGAGGTTGCCTACGAGACATACGGCACCCTCAATTCCAACGCCTCCAACGCCGTCTTCATCTGTCATGCGCTGACGGGCGACGCCCACGCGGCCGGCCACCACGGCGACCCCTCACGCCCGGGTTGGTGGGACACGCTGATCGGTCCCGGCAAGCCGGTGGACACCGATCACCTCTACGTCATCTGCGCCAACTTGCTCGGCGGGTGTCAAGGCACGACCGGTCCATCGAGCATCGACCCCGCGACCGGGACGCCCTACGGTCTGCGGTTTCCGATCTTCACGATCTCGGACCTGGTGACGGTGCACCGGGCGCTGTTGCGCCACCTGGGTGTGACGCGGCTGATGGCCGCGATCGGGGGATCCGTCGGCGGAATGCAGGTGCTGCAGTGGGCGCTCGATCACCCCGAGGACCTGCACGCCGGCGTCATGGTGTGTGCCACCGGCCGTCTGTCGGCGCAGAACATCGCGTTCTCGGCCGTCGCACGCGAGGCGATCCTGCGTGACCCCGACTTCAGTGGTGGGGACTACTACGACAGCCCCAAGCACCCTGACACCGGGCTCGCGCTCGCGCGCATGATCGCGCACATCACGTACCTGAGCGAGGAGTCGATGCGGCACAAGTTCGGTCGCCGGATTCAGGACGCCGACGAGCCGCGGCACAACTTCGGTGTCGACTTCCAGGTCGAGAGCTACCTGCAGTATCAGGGCGAGAGCTTCCTCAAGCGGTTCGACGCCAACAGCTACCTGTACCTGACGCGGGTCATGGACTACTTCGACCCGTTCGCCGATCCCGTGGCCGCGGCCGAACGGATGAAGCACGTGACGACGCGATTCCTGGTGTTGTCGTTCGACACCGACTGGCGTTTTGACACGGCGCATTCACGCGAGGTCGTGCGCACGCTGCAGGCGGGTCGGGTCCCGGTCACGTTCCGCGAGATCGAGTCGCCGTGGGGGCATGATTCGTTTCTGCTGGTGGTCCCCGAGTACCACCGCACGGTTGCGGCATTCCTGAGCCGTATGGAACAAGAGGCCGTCAACGGCGCGCGCCATGCCAAGACCCCGGGGGAGGACGTTGCGGCCTGACCTCGCATTGGTGGCCGGAATGGTGCCTGCAGGCGCGCGGGTGCTGGACCTGGGCTGCGGCGATGGGGCACTGCTGGCGCACCTGATCCAGGTCGGTGGTTGCGACGGTCACGGTGTCGAGATCTCGACGGACGGGTTTCACGCGTGCATCGATCGCGGGGTGCCGGTCGTGCAGGGGGACATCGACGACGGGCTCGACGACTTCGAGACCGGGTCGTTCGACGTCGTGGTGTTGTCACAGACACTGCAGGCGACACGTCGCCCGGCGTTCGTCTTGCAGGAGATGATGCGCGTCGCGCCGGCGGGGATCGTGTCGTTTCCCAACTTCGGCCACTGGCGCATCCGGCTGGGGTTGGTGACCCGCGGACGGATGCCCTCGTCGCGGCTCCTTCCGTACGCGTGGCACGAGACGCCGAACATCCATCTCTGCACGATCCGTGATTTTGAGGCCCTGGTCACCTCCGAGCAACTCCGGGTGACGGCGCGCGTTCCGCTCAACGTCGCCGGGGGTCGCGCGCCGGCTCGCGTCGAGCGGCGTCCCAACCTGCTCGCCGCCGGTGCCGTCTACCGGCTTGAGACCGGCCACTGAGGAGTCGGAATCGCAATTGCAGGGATGCGGTCACTTCTCGCAACGAGCACAAAAATTTTGTGTGAGCGGGGAGGTAAGGAATACTCGGGGCATGCGTCGTATTCATAGATCATGAACCGACCAGTCCCCACCCCCCGAACCGAGCTCGGCCTCGACTTGGAGAAGGCGCTCGCCGAATGGATGGATGCTTCTCGCCGTGCGTATGAGCCGAGTAGGGATCTGCACGACGAGCAGGCGGAGCACGCCGCGTGGCGTCGAGTCCAGTCGGCGTTGACCTCGGCCGACGTGGCAGCCGCTGCGTAGATCGACGCCCACGACGTTTACGGGGGCGAGTCTGCCCGTCGTCGTGGCGCGCGGCATCGCGCGGGTCGCGGTTGACTACACTGGGTGATCTCAACCACGGAGTGGGAGCGTGACCGGCGTGTCCGAAGGCAAGCGGCGAATCGATCGCATCAACCGACCCGAGTTCCTCGAAGGTATCGACGATCTCGACCTCAGCGATCTTCGCGAGCGTCGCGATGAGTGCCGCGAAGAGCTTGAGCACCTTTCGATGCTGCGCCGGTACGTGCAGAGCCGCGCCGAGATCCTCAAAGGTGAGCTCAGCCGGCGTCACGGAGAGAGTGCTGGATCACTGCTGGACAACCTGGCCGAGATCCTGGCGACCGACGATCATCCCAGTAGCTCCCGCGGCGGTGCGATGCGCCTGCACGTCCCTGATGACGAGATGCTGCGCGCCCGGCGCCGGGTCGAGAAGCTGGTCGCCGACTCGGGCGTCACGGACCCGGCCTCATTGTCGGACGCCGAGATCGAAGCCGCGGTCGCGGGCCTCAAGATCGAAGAGCAAGCCGTGTCCGCCGATCGCGCGGAGGTCATCCGAGTGCTGGACGTCCTGCAGGACGAGCTGAAGCGCCGATTCAAGGACGACCCGGCTTCCGTCCTGGCCTGACCCCCTCCGTCGTGCGATGACGGCTCAGGCCTGCGTCGAGTCCGAGGGCGTCATCACGACGACTGCGTTTGCCTCCCATCCCGCGATGCGGTCGGCGCTGTGGCCGAGTTCCTCGAGGACCGCACGGGTGTCGGCACCCAGGTGGCGACCTGGGAACCTGACCTCGCCGGGTGTCCGCGACAGTCGCACGGATGGCGCCATCATCGTGACCCGACCCAGCTCCTGGTCCGTGACCTCGGTCAGCATCCCCATCGCCTGCACCTGAGGATCGTCGAACAACTCGTCGCGATCGCGTACCGGCCCGCATGGGACGCCCGCCGCGTCACACACGTCAATCCAGTGCGCCGTCGACGCCGTGCGCAGACGCGGAGCGAACAAGCCGACCAGCTCCTCGGTGCGCTCCACCCGATCCGTCCGTGAGTGAAACCGCTCCTCGAGCAACAGCTCGGGCATGCCGAGTGCGGCGCAGAACCGGTGCGCCAGGTGCTCGGCCAAGGCGGCGATCGCGATCCATCCGTCAGCGGTTTCGTAGACCCGGTAGAACGCACGGCAAAACGCCATCACTTGCGGAGGCTGATCGTGCAGGCGCACCAGCGAGTGCGCGTTGAGCGCGACCGCCATCCCAAGCAGTGACAGCTCGACGCGCTGCCCCCGGCCCGAGCGCTCGCGTTCGAGCAGCGCCGCGAGGATCCCGGTGCACGCGAGCAGCGGCAGGCCCGTGTCGTTGACAGGGATCGGGCTCGCCCTGGGAGGGTCGTCTGTCGTGGCCGATCCCGGCGGCATGAACCCGCCAATCGCCTCGGTGACGATGTCGTAGCCCCGGTGCTCGCGTTTGGGTCCACCGTCGCCGTACGCGGAGATCTGGCAGTAGACCAGGCGCTCGTTGAGCGCCTGGCACGTCGGCCAATCGATGCCAAGACGTTCGGGTATGCCGGGGCGCACGTTCGTGATCAACACGTCCGCACGTCGCACGAGTTGGTGCGCGATGCCCTGCCCGTCCGCTGTGGTCAGGTCGATGCACACCGCGCGCTTGTTGCGATTGGTCTGCAGATGATGGCGGCTGCGTCCCGGATGCCCCGGCACGACCTCGTGGAAGCGCCACTCGTCTCCGGTGGGACGCTCGATCTTGATGACGTCGGCACCCAGATCCCCCAGGTGCATTCCGGTCAACGGTCCCGCAAGGCTCTGCGAGACGTCGAGCACGCGAGTGCCGCTGAGCGGTCCACCGTCCACCGCGTCAGGCTATACCGAGACGGATCAGCTCCGCGGGCCTGTCGGGTTTCGCCGCCGTGGTCCGGGTCGCTACCGTGTCGACGTGCGGTGGAGGATCCCAACGTTGTGTGTGTTCGTCGTGGCCGCCGCCTCGGTCAGCCTGGCGACCGCGGCGATCGGCGATCCCCAACTCGTCAGCCTGGATCAAACCGGTGGCAATCGAAGTGGCGTCGCAGTGGGGAGCGCCGTCTCCGCCGACGGACGTTGGGTCGCGTTTACGTCGTCCGACGACCTGTTCGGAGTTGGCCCGACTCCGAACAAGCAGCTGTACGTGCGCGACACGGTCAGTGGGCGGACGAAGCTCGTATCGGCCGGCGCGACCGGTGTCGCTGCCGACGCTGATGTTGACGACCCGCCCGATCATCGGACGTACGCGATCTCCGGCGACGGTCGCTATGTGGTGTTCGCGACCGGGGCGAGCAACCTTGTGGCGGGGGACCACGTCGGCCCCGATCACGATGTGTTTCGCAAGGACCTGCAAACCGGAGCCATCACGCTCGTCTCCCGTGCGGCGAACGGGGCAGCGGCGAATGGGATCGTGGACGGGGACCCGGATATCTCGTTCGACGGCTCTGAAGTCGCATACGAAACCGGCGCCGCCACCAACCTGTGGGCCCCCGACACTACGGCAACCGCGAGTGACATCGTCGTCAGCGACCTGGTCTCGGGCACGAGCGTGCTCGTCAGCGCCGACAGCGCGGGCGCGGCGCTGACGGGGACCCTCCATCACCCTGCGATCTCAGCCGACGGTCGCGTCGTCGCGTTTGAAGATGGCAGCGGGATCACCGTACGCAACCTCGTCGCCGCCTCAACGACGGTGGGGCCGTCAGGCACGTTCCCGGACCTGTCGGGAGACGGCCATGTGGTGGCGTACCAAAGCGGTGCGTCGATCGTGCGTCGTGATCTGGTGACCAGCACATCGACCGCGATCGCGAACGGTGCTTTGCCCGGTCTGTCTGCGGACGGACAGCGCATCGTGTTCGAAGCTCCTGCCATCCCAGCGATTGCCGCCGGCGACGTCAACGTCGTCGCGGATGTCTACGTAGGCGGATTGGCGGGCACGCCGGAACGTGTGAGCCAGCGCGGCAACGGGACCGACGCCAACCGCGCATCGGATCGTGGGGCGATAAGCGCCGACGGCGGCTCGGTGGCATTCGGCATCACCGACGGAGGCTCGTCACAGACGTTGAACGCAGGCGACACAGACAGCGCCGCTGACGTCCTGCTCGCAAAGTTGCCCCCGACCGACACCAAAGGTCCGACGCTGACCGTGTCGAGTCCCGCTGACGGCGCATCGGCCACGACGGCCACGATCGGTGTGAGTGGCGCGGCGTCAGACCCCTCGGGCGTGGTGGCGGTGACGGTCAACGGGTTCCCCGCGGTGCTCAGCCCCACTGACAGCTTCGATGTGGAGGTGCCGTTGGCAGTCGGTGCGGGGACCCTGACGGTGCGTGCGGTCGATGGTGCCGGTCGCGTCAGCGAACGTCTCGTCCCCGTCACACGCACCGGGACCCAGCCGACGCCCGGAGCTCACAAAGCACGTGCCCGGTCGCTCCGCATCTACCGAGCGGGGGGCGCCACCCGAGTCCGCTTCGTGCTGGACGCGGGAGCCACGGGTGTCACGGTCCGTTTGTGGAGGCGGGTCGTCCACCCGCAACGCGCTCCCACGTGGACTCCGGTCAACTCACTGCGGAAGGCGGTCGCAACCCGGGGCCGGCGCACCGCGCTCGTCAGCCGGCGACCGCTCCAGGCAGGCATCTACCAGGTGCGCGTGACCGTGGTGTCGGCAGGTGGTGTGGCGGTCGGTGTGATCCGCCACGCGGTGGCGCGCCGGACCTGACCGCGCTGGTATCGTCAATCGCCCCGGTCACCCCGAAAGGACCACGCGATGGGTTTGATGAGGCGGTTCTTCATGATCGTCAAGGCGAAGATCAGCAAGATGCTGGATCACGCCGAGGATCCCAACGAGACGCTCGACTACTCCTACGAGAAGCAACTCGAGCTGTTGCAACAGGTGCGCCGTGGCGTCGTGGACGTCGCGACTTCGAAGAAGCGCCTGGAGTTGCAGACACAGAAGCTCGAGGCGAGCGTCGCCAAGCTCGACTCGCAGGCGCGCCAGGCGCTGCAGGCGGGCCGTGAGGACCTGGCCCGCGTCGCGCTGGAGCGCAAGAAGGGCATTCAGGCCCAGCTGCTGAGTCTCGACACGCAGCGTCAGCAATTGCAGGGCGAGTCCGAGAAGCTGCAGGCAGCCGAGCAGCGCCTGACCGCCAAGGTCGAGTCGTTCCGCACGCAGAAAGAGACGATCAAGGCCCAGTACACGGCCGCCGAGGCTCAGGTCAAGATCAGCGAGGCGTTCAGCGGGATCTCCGAGGAGATGGCCGACGTCGGGCTCGCTTTGCAGCGGGCAGAGGACAAGACGGACCAGATGAAGGCCCGCGCGGGTGCGCTCGACGAGCTGTTGGAATCCGGGGCGCTCGAAGACATGACGCAGACCGGCGACGCGATCGATCGCGAGCTGTCCCAGGTGACGTCCGAGTCCGAGGTCAACGCCGAGCTCGAGGCCCTCAAGAAGGAACTGGGAACGGGTGCGGCTCCGGCGGAGGGCACGGCGCTCGAAGGTGGCCCGTCGTGATTGTGCGGATCCTTGGGGAGGGGCAATACCGCCTTCCGGAATCCGCAGGGCAGGATCTCAACGTGATCGACAAGCGGCTCGAGGCTGCCGTGGAGGCGGGCAACCAGGACGCGTTCGCCAAGGAACTCGCCGGACTCGTTGCGGCAGTCCGTTCCAAGGGCGAGGCCTTGGCCGACGACGAACTCATCCCGTCAGACGCCGTGGTCCCGGACCCGGACACGACTATGGACGAAGCGCGCCGGTTGCTCTCGGAGGAGGGCTTGATCCCGGATTGATCGACCGGACGAAGGAACTCGAGCGGGACCGGTTCTACATGGGTCTCGCTCGCGCGGTGCGCGAGGGCGCCGACTGTCTCGGCAGTGTGGTCGGTGCCGTCTTGGTCCGTGACAACCGGGTCGTCTCAACCGGCTTCAACGGAACGCCCTCGGGGTTTCCCAACTGCACCGACGGCGGGTGCGTGCGCTGCAGCGACAGCGATCTTCACACCAAGGGGCGTGGGGAAGAGGCAGCCGATCCCGAGCACACTCCGGGTCGCGGTCTCGACCGGTGTGTCTGCGTCCACGCTGAGCAGAACGCGTTCCTGACCGCCGCCCGATTCGGGACCCGCGTCGAGGGCACGACGCTCTACACGACGCTCAGCCCCTGCTTCGGCTGCCTCAAGGAAGCGGTCCAGGCCGGGGTCGTGCGCGTCGTGTTCGACGAGCTGTACCGGACCGTCTACAGCGACGCGTTGCAACACCAGTACGACGCGCTCGCGGCCCATCTCTCAGCGGGCGACCCCACGCGGTTCGAACAACTCGGCCTCTGAAAATCCCAGCCGCCACAAGTGTCGTGTGCCGAGGGCGGCGTATGCATCCAGCCGCCATCAGTGTTTGTGCCCCGGAGGGGCTCATAGTCCGCCCGAGTGCCGTGCTGAGGGCGGCGTATAGGTCGCCTAAATCGCCTGATCCGGGTGACGCATCAGGATTTCGTTGACGGCGACACCCGGGGGTTGCGACACGGCGAACATGACCGCCCGTGCGACATCGTCGCCGGTCATGTGGACCTGTGGGGTGTTCTCGAAGAACGGCGTGTCGACGTTGCCAGGTGATATCAGCGTGACGCGGATGCCGCGCTCGTGGAGTTCCTTGCGCGCCGACTCTGCCATCGCGCCGACCGCGTGCTTGGTCGCCGAGTAGACCGAGCCTTCGATGTTGACGTGTCCTGCGACGGACCCGGTGACGAGAAGATGCCCACGCGTCGCCTCGAGCGCGCCGACCGTGGCGCGGATCGTCAAGGCCGCGCCGTAGACGTTGGTCAGGATCATCGACCGCCAATGCTCCGGCGACTCGTTGAGGAACCCGCGGACCGCGCCAAACCCCGCATTCGCGAACGCGACGTCGATCCGCCCAAACGCCCGCAGCGTGGTTTCGACAGCGTTTTCGACCTGTTCCCATTCCGTCACATCGCACGTGATCGCGAGCGCACGCTCCGGTCCACCCAACTCGGCCGCAAGGGATTCCAGCGCCTGCGTCGTGCGGGCGAGTAGGGCGAGCCGGTAGCCGGCTGCGGCTGCCTGCCGGGCCGTCGCCGCGCCGATGCCGCTCGACGCACCGGTGATCAGGAATACGCGCTCGTCCATCGTCAGACATTCCCACACTCGGCCGAGGCTCGCCCGCGCACGCTACCGTTGCGTGGTGGTCGAACGCTTTGCGATGCGCAGGTCCTGGGGCACACGGTTCTTATGGCCGATGGTGCGCGGAACCGTGTTCGCCGAGGTCGCCGATGGGCACGTTCGGATCGACTTCGGGTGGCTCGGCGGCGCGGACATCGAGATCGCAAACGTTGCGCGGCTGTCACGCATCCGCTGGCCGTGGTGGGCAGGGCTGGGCGTGCGGCTGGGACGGAGCATGGCCGCGTTCACGACCGCCTCGGGTCAGGCGGCGGGGATCGACCTGATCGATGCCATCCAGGTGCGCGCCCCGCTGCGGTGGTGGGCGCAGCGGGTGATCCTCAGCGTCGAGGACGTCGACCACTTTCTGGCGGTCATCGCGAGGGAGCGTGGAATCGTTCCGGATGTCTCCGGTGAGGAATAGCTGCTGAGTCGGATGGCGAGCGAAAAGCGAGTATCGCGACGGTTTGCAGCCGCCAAACGGTGCAGTAGTTCCTGTACGGGCCCTTAGAGCGACTGCATGGCGATGAGCTTGTTGCCATCCGGGTCGTAGAACTCGAGGAGCTTGGATCCTTCGAGGTCCTCGAGGTCGCCGCGCTGCACCTCGTGGGTGGCCAGGTGGGCATCGAGCGCGGCGACGTCGTCGCAGCGGAACACGACAACCGCGCCGCCTTGATGCGGGCGGGTCGCGAGCTCACCCTCGAGCGCCAGGTCGTAGCCGCCGACGTCGAACTCGGCCCAGTCATTGCCCGCACGGCTCTTGAGCGTCAGTCCAAGCACGCCGTTGTAGAACGCGACCGCCTTCTCCATGTTGCAGATTCGGTAATACACGGTCTCGATCCCTTGGAGCAACGCCACGTCGAACCCCTCTCGCTGTCGGTCGACGCGGAACACTAGCTGTTGCGCGATTCGTTGCAGATCGTGTGTGACTCGTCAGGGTTTCGTAAAACCTGCGCCGTGGGATGCCGAAGCCCACCTACACTGAACCCGATGCGAAAATTCCCTGCAATCGATCGACGCTTCACGCGAACGACCCTCGTCCTCCTTGCGATCGGAGCCGGTGCCAGCGTGCTCTCCGGGTGCGGCGGGGCCACCGGCGAGTCGCGGTCGACGCCGGACACCACCGCCCAGACATCAGCACCGGCGGCCGCAACGACGAGCCCTCCTGCGGCGACCGGCACGACGACTCCGGTGCGGAAGGTCACGCTGTACTTCGCGGACGCGGATGCACAGCAGTTGATCGAGGAGTCCCGCCCGACGGCGGCAACGGGATCCGATCTTCGCGCATCCCTCGTCGAGCTCGCCAAGGGTCCGACGCCGGGGAGCACCCGGCAGTCGGTCTTGCCGGTCGGGACCGCGATCATCGGGACCAACGTGCGGAGCGGCGAGGCGCTGGTCAACCTGAGCGCTGAGTTCAGCCAGGGCTACCCCGCCGGCGGAGCAGCCGCGGAGTTCGCCGTGCTGGCACCGCTCGTCTACACGGCGACTGCCATCGACGGGGTCGAGCGCGTGCGCATCACCGTCGACGGGCAGACGCCTGCGCCGACCGGTTCGCAGTTCGACTGGACCAGGGCGTTCACCCGTGCCGACTTCCCAGACGTGCTGGCGGCGCCGTGAAGCCACTCCGCCTTCTTGCCATCGCAGGTGCGATTGCCGCATTCGCCGGGAGCGGGAGCGCCCTGGCCAGTCCGTTGGTCGCGATCGACGCCGGGCATGGCGGCGCAGACACCGGCGCGGTCGGCATCCTGCCTGCCGGTACCGCGACCGGTCTTCCGCCCAGGCTCGATGCCGATGGCCAGACGGTGATCTACGAGAAGGACGTCACGCTGGATGTGTCGCAGCGCCTCAACGGGTTCTTGCAGGCACGTGGGTTTCCGACGGTCATGACCCGCACGCAGGATCTGGCGGGTGGCGACGTGCCGTACACGACCGTTACCGCCGATCTGAAAGCGCGATCGGACATCGCCAATGCCGTCGGCGCCCGTCTGTTCGTCTCGATCCACGAGAACGCGCTCGCTGCGACGACCGAGGGAACCGAGACGTTCCACTTCTACTACGCCAACCCGGGCGCTCGCGCGCTTGCGCAGCTGGTGCATCAAGAGGTCGTGACGGCGTTGGGTCTGCCGGATCGGGGCGTCAAGACGGCCGGGTTCTATGTGCTCAAGCACACGACCATGCCGGCGATCCTGGTCGAGGGCGCGTTCCTGTCCAACCCCGCCGAGGCGCTCGTGCTCGCGGATCCCAACGTTCGCCAGCGTCTGGCCGAAGCGGTCGGGACCGGCGTCGTCAGGTACGCGGAGGCCGGCTACGACGCGATCTATGGCCTGGATCAACATCTGACCACGCCGAGGTACCAAGTCAACGCCGGTGCATTCCGAAAACTGGGCGACGCGCGTGCGCGCTACCGGATGGTGCGCCGCAAAGGGTTCGCGGCGGCGATCAGGAGTGAGTTCCACCCCAACCTCCGCAGGAACCTCTTCTTCGTCGTCGCCGGCAAGTTCGTATCGCGTGAGAACGCTGTGACCCTCCGCGACCGCATGCGGACCAAGCACATTCGCGCGAACGTCGCTCCGCTCGCGACGCGCTCACGTGCAGTTCCGAGCGCTCCCAGATAGTGATTGGGGAGCCGTCCGGGCTGTCCCACTAGCATCGGTGGGCTTGCCGCCCGACTACCTGCAACTCCAACTTCCGCTCCCGCTGCCCCAACCTGGCAGCGAGCGTCAGGCCACGCTTGCGGACAAGCTGTGTGATCTTCTGGTGCGTCGCGGTCGTCCGCTCGAGACGGGGCATATCGTTGCCCAGGTCCTGCGGATGCGCACGTGTCCTGAACGCCTGCAGCGGCGGCTCGTCGCCGAGATCGTCGAGAGCGACGAGCGGCTGGCGTGGCGCGATCGGGACCTGGTCGGGCTCGCCCCGGCGGGGTGGGCGGCGACGCCGCTGCGCGAGGCCACGTTCTGCATCCTCGACATCGAGACGACCGGAGGAGCACCGGGCCGCTCCAAGATCACTGAGATCGCAGCGGTTCGCCTGAAGGGCGGCCAGATCATCGACCGGTTCGAGACGTTGGTCGATCCCGGCCAGTCGATTCCCGTGCCGATCACCCGCATCACCGGCATCACGGACGCCCTGCTGGTCGGCCAGCCGCGCATCGAGGAGGCCCTCGAGCGATTCGTGGCGTTCGTCGGAGACGACGTCATGGTCGCCCACAACGCGCCCTTCGACTTTCGCTTTCTCAACTACGAGCGCTTCCGCATCTCCGGCCGCTACTTCACCCAGCCCTGGCTCGACACGCTGGTCATCGCACGGCGCCTGCTGCGACGCCGGCTCGATCGCTTTGACCTTGGGAGCTTGGCCGAGTGGGCCGACACCAGCGTGCGCCCCAGCCATCGCGCGTTGCCCGACGCCGAGGCGACCGCGGAGATCCTGGTGTTGCTGCTCGACTTGCTCGTCGAGCGTGGCCACACGACGTTGGAGCGCGCCGTGGGGTTCGGTCAGGGGGGCGGGGCCAGATACGCGCACAAGCTTGCGTTGTCCGAGAACCTGCCGCAGACGCCGGGTGTCTACATCATGCGGGACCGCGAGGGCACAGCGCTGTACGTCGGCAAGGCGCGCAACATCCGTCGCCGTGTGCGCTCGTACTTCGGCCCGCAGGGGCGCCACAGCCGGCTGGTCGCACGAGCCCTCGAGGGAGTCACGCGTATCGATCACGAGGAGACGGGCTCCGAACTCGGCGCGTTGCTCCGCGAGACGGCGTTGCTGCGTGAGCTGCATCCGCCCTGCAACAGTCGCGGCGTCAGGACAACCGGTCGCCGCTACATCAAACTGACCGTCACCGACGAGTACCCGCGGCTGCTCGTCGTGCCAGACGTCTTGGACGACGCGGCCGCCTACTACGGTCCGGTTCGCTCCGAACGCCTAGCGCGATCGGCGCTTGACGCATTGCACGCGCTCTATCCCATCCAGATGTGTCATCCCCGTTGTGCCGGCGGGACGCAGGCGCGGCTGATGGATGACGCGCCCGTCGGATGCCGGGGGCCGTGCAGTGTGAGCCACGCGGATTCGTACCGGCGTGCCATCGACGAGGTCCGCTCGTTGCTCGAATCCGACCAAGGCGCTGCCACGGCGCAGCTGATGGGTCGCCTGGCCGAACAGGCTGCCACCCTGCCGACATTGCGCGATGCCGCAGGTCGCGAGGCCCTGGAGGCGTTGATCGGCTGCCTGGGTGCGCTGGGGCGGGCGCGGATGGCGTCACGGGCGTGTGGTGTCGTTGTCGAGCCGGGCGTCGATGGCCGCGGGGTCACGGTGCTGTTCATCTGGAACGGTCGCGTCAGCGCGCGCGAGGAGTTGACGACGGATGGACCGGTCGTCGTGCACGGTGCGCTCGCGGCACTGGGAACGCGCGATGAGGCGATCCCGCTCAGCCCCGGCGAGCTGGACGCGGCGCTGATCCTGCACGACTGGCTCTCCACCCGGGCCGGGCATCCCGGCGTTGTGGCGCTGCGGCCCGGGTTTGATCAGGTCGCCGCGCTCGCAGACGTGCTCGAAGCGGTGCGTGCGATGGACATCTTCAGCCTTCCGGCCGAACGGACCGCCAGGTTTGCCTCGGCGGCGTGACGTGGCGGTGACGACCCTGCGCGCAGCTGCCGCGCTCCCGCTGACGGGCCGCTACGGGGCGCTGGCGATGCAGGCGGCGCACGGGCTGTCCGCATGGGCGGTGCAATCGGGCGTCCGGTTGACCATCGAGGATTGCGGCGAGGAACCCGCGGAGGCAGCTCGGTGTGCCGATGCGTTCGCCGGTCACGTCGACGTGTTGTTTGGCCCGTACGGGAGCGGTGCGATGCGGGCGGTCGCCGAGGCCCTGGCGGGTCGCCCGTTCGTTGTGTGGAATCACGGTGGCGCGGCAATTGACCGCACTGGGGCGTGGATCGTCGATGTACTCGCACCGGCCGAGCGTTACTGGGCCGGGCTTGCGGACGTCCTCGTCGCGGACGGGGTGGACCTCAACCGGGTCGTGATCCTGCACTCGGCGGGCGGGTTCGGGCAGGCGGTTGGTGCCGGAGCGAGCGCGTCGCTGCGTGCGGCCGGTGCCGAGCCCTTGTTCGTCACGACATTCGACGCGGACTCGGCCGCAGTCACGGCGGTGGCTGCCCTCGATGCCGGGGCCACAGCGATCATCGGGTGCGGCAGGTTCGACGACGACATCGCGCTCGGGAGCGCGCTGCACGGCACAGACGTCGCGGTCGGGCTGGTCGCCTGCGGTGTCGCCGGCGCGCAGCAGCTCCTGGGCGACGCGATCACAGGTTGGTTCGGTCCGTGCCAATGGCTGGAGGATCGGGACGTGCCGGTTGCGCTCGGCCCCGACCGGGAGTATCCCGCCGCGCAGGCATACGCGTGCGGTCTGATCGCCGAACGTGCGATCGATGCGGCCGGAACCGTCGATGCATCCGCGGTGTGGGACGCGGTTCGGGAGCTGCGCACCACGACGTTCTTTGGTCAGTTCGCTGTGGATGGCGCGGGCCGCCAGGTGGGCCACAGTCCTTTGTTGGTCCGGTGGGCACAGGGGGCCGGCGGGCCGACCCGGCAGGTGATCTGGCGATTGCAGCACGCGTGACCGCGCCGCACGAGGCCGTTGCGGAGCTTGTCATCTGGTTCGATCAGCATGGGGCCGATCTGCCATGGCGTCGCACGCGCGACCGATACGCGGTTCTCGTCAGCGAGGTGATGCTGCAGGCGACCCAGGTGTCGCGGGTCGTGCCGTTCTTCGAACGTTGGATGGCGCGCTGGCCGACGCCACACGCGCTCGCAGCGGCCCCGCTGGGTGATGTGCTGGCGGCGTGGAACGGGCTCGGCTATCCCAGGCGTGCGCGCAACCTGCAACGAGCTGCCGCGCTCGTCGTCGATCACGGATGGCCGCAACGCCTGCAGGAGCTGCCGGGCGTGGGTCCCTACACAGCGGCGGCGATCACGTGCTTTGCCGACGAGCAGGACGTGCTGCCCGTGGACGTCAACGTCCGGCGGGTGTTGGCGCGCCGGTGGCCGGACGGGTGGCCCGGCGCTCCAGCGGGCCGTGGGTGGAGCGCCGGCCAAGCGTTGATGGACCTGGGGCGGATCGTGTGTACGGCACGGGCACCCGCATGCGAAAGCGGCTGTCCGTTGCGTGCGGGGTGTCCAGCCGCAGACGCGGGTCAGGTCGCCCAGGTCACGCCGCCGGGACGGCGTCAGGGCCGGTACGCGGGCTCGATGCGTCAGCGTCGCGGCCTCCTGCTCGCGGTGATCGCCGCCAAGGGGCGGGTGGATCTGACGTCCGACCCCGAAGCGGCGGACAGTCTCGTCATGGACGGTTTGGCCCGCCGAGGACGTCGCTACCTGCTCCCTGCCCGCTGACGAACCAGATAGAATCCCAAGCCGGTGATCACGGAGGTGATGGGTGGCGAAATCCAAGAAGGTACGTCGCAGCAGCATCCGCCACATGGCGGCAGATGATGCGTTTACTGTGCTCGAGGCCCTCGAACGAGCCGAACAGCAGGAACAGCCGGTCGCGTCCGATGGCTCGGCGGCGGACGGCGAGAGCACCGACGAGGACGACTTGCCGCAGGACGATCCCGCCCACACGTGAGATCGAACCTGCGGAGGCGCTCCAGACAGCCACGCAATTGATCAGTACGGCGGCGGCAGGCGGTGTCCTGACAGCGCCAGGACGGCGTCGACGGTGGCCAGCAAACGACTCTCCTTGGTGGCGGCGGTAAACCGGAACCCGCCGTCGGTCTCCTGCAAGGTGCGCAGGGCTCGTCGCGTGGCCGTCGCGGGGGTGCGCCCCATTGCACTGAGCGCTCGGATGACGAGGGCGGTCGCGTTGGCCTCGGTGGCACGCCCGCGGCCATCGATCCCGAACCCGCCACGCGTGTTGATCTGCGCGGTGAGCCAGGCCGTCGCACCCCTCAGCGCGGCGTCGGTCTTGGACACACCGGCGGCCCGCATGGCTTCGATCGTCAACCCGGTCGCCGACACGTCGTCAGGGCTCGCCCTGCGCAACGCGAACCCCCAGCCGCCCTTGCCCCGCGTGGCCCGCAGGGCGGTGATCGCCGCCGCAGGTGTGGACTCGCCCGCGGCCCGAAGCGCCAGCATCGCCAAAGCCTGATCGTATGCCGTCACGCCGTACCGCCCCTCGGCGTACTGACCGTTGATCCGAACGATGTAGTCCACGCCGCCCAGCGAACGCGGGTTGCCGCCTGCGGCAACGGTCGCCAGCACGACCTTGCCGGCGCCTCCTGCGGTTGTGGCATATGCGGAGGCCGCGGCGCTCATCGTCGTGAGCCGCGGCCGCAGCGACGCATGGGACCGGCCGGCAGCGGCCAGCGCGACGATCGCGTCCGCCTGCTGGCCGACCGTCCCGATCGACAGGGTCTCAAGCCACGCAGCCCCTCGCTGCGTGGCTTGACGGTCCGTCTGCGCGAGTGCGCCGGCTGGGGTGAGGAGGACGGCGAACAGCGCGATGAGGGCAGTGCGGCGTCTCATCGCACGGCGCCCTTCGGCACCACGATGAATGAGATCGAGTTGATCGGAGCGATCCCACGCTCCTCGCGGTTGCCCGCTCCATCAGCCGCACGACTCCACGCGCGGTACTTGCCAGGTGGGAACTTGACCGGAATGGGCAAAACCCATTGGCTCCCACTCAGCCGTGCAGGGATGAGTCGTCGCTCGGTGCACGGTCGTGGCTCAGAGAATCCACCCTTCGGTCCCATGAAGCGGCATTGGGTGCCGACCCGACGTGCGATCGCGACATCGACGGTTGCGATGTCGGAGCGGTCGGGGCCTGCCGATCCACGAAATGCGCTGACGACCCGGTATTGGTGACCGGAGACCGGAAATGCGATCTGGCTGCCAGGAGCCACCGTGTCCGCTGAGTTCGACGCCGCCGGCTTCGTTGGTGGAGTCGGCGGAAGGTTGCAGACCATTGGGTCGCCGGCATACGAACACACGGCACGAGCCTGGCTTCGCACCTCGCCAATCCGTGTCGCTGACACTAATTTGACTCCCAGGCCTGTGGCGGGCAGTGACGCTTTGCCCAACGCGTCCGCCGTGGTCACTTGATCACCGTACGCGACCACGGCACCGGCAGCGGGGACTGCAACCCCGGCGTTGTCGAAACTGCGGACTGTGACGATGAATGGTTGGCCCTGGAGGACCTTGTCTCCGGACACCACAAGGTCGAGGTCGCGCGCTGCGAAGTCCGACACGAACGCCCATGTAGCGACATCGCCGGCCTTCAGGATCGTCGTGTCCGCCCCCGTGTTGCTTGCGCTACCGTTGACCTTCAAGCGCCACGAAGGGCTGAACGACGCGGGCATGACGTCGGTCCCGATCCGCGTAACAAACGAGCTCGGACCGCCGAAGTTGAAGATGTCGAACCCCATCGGGAGCCCGAACATCCCAGTAGCAACCGCGAGTTGGGCCGTTGCGCTCGCCGACGCCACAGTGATGGTGTCTGCATCGGTCGTGTCGTTGACCATCAACGTCGACGCTGGTGCGTCGTCGACGGTGACCGGGGTCTCTGGCAGGACGTTGGCAGCGCCACCTTCGACGCGAATTGTCGTGCTGATCGGCGCTGCAAGCGCCAACGGGGTGGCGGCGAGGCCAACTGCGATGGCGCAGACGGCCGCCGTGCGGCGGATCTTCATGCTGTGACTCCTCTAACGCGGAGGGATATGTGGGTATCAGCGCCGGCCGGAGCAGGTTTCCTGGCTTCCCGATCGTCGCGGCCCCCGCGCCTTCCCAAGGTCACCCTCAGTGGCTGGCTCTTCGCCTGGCGGACACCGCTCCCGGGTCACAGTGGCGCGACCGCACCGGAATTTCACCGGCTTCCCTCGCACCGACCGAAAGCTTGGCCACCATACCTGCCGGCGTCTGCCTGTGTCGCCTGGGGTCGTCGCGCGTGCGGGCTGTGATCTCGGGTCCAACGTCATCCGCGCCCGGGGCCCGCACCGATACCATTGTCGACTGCGATGCCTGTGTCCCTCCAACGCCTGTTGACCAGCCCCGGCCGCTTCAGCGTGCTGATGCTGGCGGTGATGGTGGTGGGCCTGGGGCTCGATCACTTCGCGTCCCTCGGCTGGCAGATCGTCCTGTCCTTGTGCACCTGGGTCATCCTGCTCGTTGTGTGCATTCCGCTGACGTCGGAGCAGCGCGCGCGGACCGCAGTCGTCGTCATGGTCGCGACGGTGGGCGAGATCATCGGGTCGATCATCTGGGGCGCGTACACCTACCGCTTGGGCAACCTGCCCCTGTTCGTCCCGCCCGGTCACGGGCTCGTCTACCTGACCGGACTTCGGATCAGCCAGACCGTGTTCGCGCGTGAGCACCGGACGGCGTTCCTTCGCACGGCCGTATTGCTGATCGCCGCTTGGGGTGCGCTGGGCCTGACCGGTGTGCTGGGACGCCACGACGTGGCGGGCGCCGCGGGGTGCGCGACGCTCATCGCCTTCATCCTGGGCAGCCGCCGGGCCCGCACGCTCTATGCCGGGGTCTTCCTGGCCGTCGCCGTGCTCGAGATCTACGGCACCGCGATCGGGACCTGGCGATGGGCCGAGGTGATCCCCGGGCTCGGCGTCCACAACGGCAACCCACCGAGTGGGGCTGCCAGCGGATACGTGCTGTTCGACATCTGCGCCCTGGCATTTGGCCCCAAGTTGCTCGCGCTCGCTCGTCGGACCCGCGGCCCCGCACTTGGCCGACCGGCTCCGGAGAACTGACGTGGTCTCGCGGCCGATGGCGATCGCCGTCGCGATACTGGTCCTTCCGGCGGGCGCCGTTGCGCACGGAGGTGTCGGTCACGGGTCGGACGCTGTGGCACTACGTCACGACTGGGTCTCGGCGTGGCGTCCTGCTTGGCCGGAGTTCGTGCTGATCTTCGTCGCGGCGGTGCTCTACATCTCACGCGCCAAGACACTGGGCAGACGTTTACCACGTTGGCGAGCCGTGTGTTTTGCGTCAGGACTCGTCGTGCTCGCGTTCGCCGGCGCTTCGCCCATCGATGCCATTGGTGAGGGCGGTCTGTTCTCTGTACACATGTTGCAGCACATGCTGATCGGCGACCTTGCCGCGCTGTTGTTGGTGCTCGGCGTCACGGGACCGATTCTGCAACCGGCGCTGCAATTCCGAGCGGTGCAGCGATTGCGCAAGTTGACCCACCCGATGGCAGCGTGTGCGATCTGGGCGGTGATCCTGATCGGATGGCATTTGCCCGTCATGTACGAAGCGGCATTGAGCAACCAGGCGATCCATGCCCTGGAGCACGCCTCGTTTCTGTTGGGCGGGGCATTGATGTGGGCGCCGATCCTTGAGACCTTGCCTGCGCCGGAATGGTTTGGCACGGGTGCCAAGCTGGGGTACATCTTCGGCATTCGCACGGTCGACGCGATCCTGGCGAATGCGTTCTGGTGGGCGGGCACGCCGTTCTATGCCTCGTACGAGCAGACGGCACCGCTGTGGGGAGTGTCTGCGCTGCAGGATCAGGGATATGCCGGGACGGTGATGATGGCGTGGACCGGGACCGTCACCCTGCTTGTGGCGAGTGTCTTGTTCTTCAGGATGGCGCGCGAAGGCGAGCTTCGCCAGGCGCTCATCGAACACGGCCTCGACCCGGTCGCCGTGCGGCGGGCAGTGCGCTACGGGCGGGGAGAGCTCCTCGCGTCACGCCACGGCGTCACGCTCGGAGACCCTCCCCCGCCAGTGACGGGCTAGGGTCCGCACTGGGGTTGTTTCGTGACGGACCCTGAGAAGGTTTCGAGTGTGGGAACTGCTTCGCGGCCGGCCTCGGCAGCGCCGATCCGTTGCCGTTTTGTGCGCACCGGGATCATGAATGCGACGAGCGGTTCTGCCCCGATTTGGTTGACTCTCGGGGTTGAGAGTTGTTAGGCCGCGTGTGCGGCTGTCAGGAGTTGTTTCATACTCGATCGGGGTGAGTCGGCCGAGTCCGGCCGCCTGCAGCGTCAAACCGACTGCGATTGATGCGCGGGCCGGGGAGTTTGTCCGACAGGCGCCGGCAGTGGGGGCGACGATCATCGGCATCGCGGTCCACGGCAGGATCCGAAGGCCGCCGGCGGGCATCGGTCGTGATCATCTCGACATGCGCGCGTCCCATCGCCGAGAGCGCCTCGGCTCCAGTGAGCCCGTGGGACGCCTGGCGAAACCGCTCCAGCTCGTCCTCCATGCAACGCTCAATCGTCGCCAGAGAGTTGCTTCTTCGTCCGGAAGAGCCGGAAGAGGTATGGCTGCTGCGAGATCCCGACTTGCCGGGCGATGGCGTCGGTTGACGCGCCGTCGAAGCCATGATCCACAAACTCGGTGAGCGCGGATTCGAGGATCTCGTCACGTCGCTCGGCAGCCGTCTTGCGCTGATCGGGCTGTCTCGATGCTCATGGCGGGCCTGGTAAGTGACCACTCACTTGGGGACCACGCAGAAACGACTGCACCGTTCAACGGCTGCAAACCGTCGCCATACGGCGTCGAGATCGCCGTTACCACAAGTCGCAGCGAGGCTCGGCGACACCGCCTGACTCGGTTTTGCTTCGGAAATAGGTGTTCCGACGTTCGAATTTCCACCCGCCGGGGGCGAGGCCCGCTCCGGGCCGTTTCGCTCGCCATCCGGTACAGCAGTTATTTCTGCGCGGACCCTTACCTGTTGCCTGTCAAGGGCGACGACGATGTTCTCGAGGCGAGGTCCCTGCGGCCGACTCCGCGCGGCTGCAAAACAGACATTTGGCTTCGGTCGGGACGGTCAATGGTGTCGTCAAGCGACACGAAGATGTGACACTTTTGTGACAGGTGCGTGTAGCGCTGTAACACTTGGCGTCGGCACGATTGGGATATGACAAGAACGCGAAGAGGTGACGGCGCCGACGCGACAGGAGGGCAGATGGGGGCAGCGCCCCCGCCACCGCCCTGCGCGCTCTGCGGGCATTCGGGGCGCGGGCCGCGTGCCGAGCGGCACATGACGCACGGCGTCTGCGTGTGGCTCTGCGACGTGCACGGAGGCGAGGCGTTCACCAGGCGCCGCTCCGGTGAGGAGTTCACAGAGCGACTCGCCGCCGTCTGGGCAGCGGCAGGAGTCTCGAGCGCACGCCGGACGGCTGCCCTCGATGCGCATGTCAACGGGGTTCGCAACGCGGGTGCTCGACGCAGGCAACCCGGTTCGTACTCATGGCCGGGCCTCCGTGAAGAGGCGGTACGCCGGTTTGCGGCCGGTGAATCACCCAGCACGGTCATCGCCGAACTGCGCAGGGACTACAGCGGCGGCCCTTCGACGATTCCGTCGATTCGCACCATGCGTCGCTGGTTCACCGAGTCGCAGTAACCCGTGGATCGGTCCGGACGTTCGTCGATGAATCCGGCGAGCCAAACCGAGTGAGCGCAGGACGTGGGCCGTCCGCGTATCCGGCCACGTTCGGGCCGCCGAGGACGAACGCTCGCGATTTTGCAGCCGTCGGTTCGCGACAGGACGTTCGGGCGGGTCCACCGGACCCGCTGCGCCCGTGCGCTCACCCATCCCGGCACGCCCCTCGGACAACAACCGCTACCCGTAGTGGCGGCCGAAGCGGTTGGCCAGGAACGGCTCGAGCGCGGCTTCCTCTTGGCGGACGAACCCGGTCTGCGGAAGCTGACCTTTGGCGTGCAGGTCGACCATCGCGCAGATGCCGGACGCGGTCGTCAACTGGATCGCGCTCATCAGGCGACCTTCGACTTCGTGTGCGTAGACCTTCTTCGCAGAGGTCTCTTGCGTCAGTCGCGCATCCCGCCAGCCGCTCACCGACACGAAGATCAAGACCACGTCCTGGTGGGTGATCGGGACCGAACGCTCCAGCACGTCCTTCAGAAGTTCCCGCCGGTCGCGCAGGCGCAGGTCCTCCAGGAGCATCTTCATGACATCGCGGTGGCCGGGGTAGCGGACCGTCTTGTAGTCCAGTCGGTCGACTTTGCCGTCGAGCGTCTCGCACAAGGTGCCGAGCCCGCCCGACGTGTTGAACGCCTCGTAGTCGACACCGTCCAACGAGAAGCTCTCGAGGCCCTCCAGCGGCAACATCTCGACCAGCCGACCATCGCGAATCGCCTCGCACGGATTGCAGTACTCATTGATGAGCCCGTCCGTGCTCCACGTCAGGTTGTACTTGAGCGTGTCCAGTGGGTACTGAGGCAGTGCACCGACGCGCATGCGGACCTCACGCAGCCGGTCGAACTTCTTGGCGAGGTCGTGCGCGGCGATGCTGATGAACCCGGGCGCCAACCCGCACTGGGGCACGAACGCCGTCGAGGCGCCGTCGGCCACCTCGCGGACAGTGCGCGTCGTCGCGACGTCTTCGGTCAGATCGAAGTAGTGCGCCTCCACCGTACGACACACACGCGCCACGGTCGGGTTGAGGAAGAACGGGAGCGCGCTGACGACGTACTCGTGCCCCTGGGCGAGCGCTGCCAGCGCAACCGGATCGGCGACGTCCACCAGCGCGTGCTTGGCTCGGTCCTCGGGGATCAGTGCCAGGAACTCCTGCTGCTGATCGGCGACGGTGACCTCCCAGTCGCCGGAGGCCCCGAGCAGATCAACGATCGCCCCACCGATCTTGCCTGCGCCGAGCACCAGAAGTCGCCGCATCAAAGCCTTCCCATCCCACGAGTTCTCCGAGATACCGGTAGCGAATGTATCAGCGCCGGCGCAGAGGCTCGCTCGCGCACTCGTGGACCCGTCCGAAAGGCCTGTCGCGAACCGACGGCTGCAAACCGTCGCGAGCGTTCGTCCTCGGCGGCCCGCAGATGGCCGGCTATGCGGACGGCCTGCGTCCTGCGCTCGCTCGGTTTTCGCTCGCCGGATTCATCGACAAACGTCCGGACGGATCCACTAGACCTCGACTGGAATGGCCTCGTCCAGTTCTGCCACGTCCATGGGATCCTCGGTGGCGTCCTGCTCCGGCGACACCGGCCAATCAGGTTGTTCTCGAGCCGTGCCCATTGGCACCAGCTGGCCCCTGGACCACAACTCCATCAAGGCATCGACCGCACGCGGGCTCCACTGGGTGCCTCGTCCGGCGCGGAGTTGATCGAGCACGTCCTCGATGGCAAGCGATGCGCGGTAATGGCGGTTTGCGGTCATCGCGTCCCATGCGTCGGCGACTGCCAGGATCTGCGCGCCCTCGGGAATGGACTCGCCCGTCACACCCCTGGGATAGCCGTCGCCGCTCCAGCGCTCATGGTGGTGCAGGACCCAGAGCGCCTGCTCGGGGCTCAGAACGTCTTGCACGATGCGGGCGCCAAGTGCAGCGTGCGTCTTCATGACCTCGACCTCGGCGGGCGTCAGGGGACTGGTCTTGCGAAGGATGCTGTCGGGGACACCGATCTTGCCCACGTCGTGCACCAACCCGGCCTCATGCAGCTTGGCGCGCCGCTCCTTGGTCCATCCCAGGAGCCCGGCGATGGAGGCCGCGACGGCGCCGACACGTTCGGAGTGGCGTTGGGTCGTTGCGTCCTTGGCATCGACCGCGCGGGCGAGTGCGGTGATCGCTGAGAGCGTCCTGGAATGCTCAGCTTGTTCGGCCCGGTCCTCAGCCGACAAGACGTCCATCTCCTCGGGGGAATATCGGTACACGACGTTGCGTCCGTGGCTCTTGGCCCAGTAGAGCGCTCCGTCTGCCAGACGCACGAGTTCGTCCTCGTCCTGCGTCAAGGACAGGTCGCACACACCGGCCGAAATCGTCACCGGGCCGACATCGGCGAATGGCGCCCCTTCGATGGCCTGTCGAGCGCGCTCGGCTGCGCGCCACGCGGCCTGCCCTCCGGTTGACGGCAAGAGGCAAGCGAATTCCTCACCTCCGATTCGGGCCAGGACGTCCTCGCTGCGCAGTGTTCCGGCGATCCGTGCGGCAACCTCGGTCAGAATGGCGTCGCCCGCTTGGTGACCATGCGCTTGGTTGACCGCGCGGAAGTCGTCGATGTCGATGACCACGACCGCCAGTTCGCGTTCGTGGCGTCGCGCGTGGCTGACTTCACGACGCAGCGTTTCGTGGAAGGTGCGGTGGTTGGGCAGCCCTGTCAGCGCATCGCGGGACGACTGGGCGACGTCCTCGCGCAGCTCCTTTGCGATGGCCGCGTTCTCGCGGAACGTGAGTGCGGCACGGATCATGATGACCAGGAGCGTCAGGCCCGCCAGGGCGAGCCCCGCGGGACCCAGCCGCTCGAAGTTGCCGTACCCGACAAGTGCGACCGTGATCCACCCGAAGAGCGTCGGTGCGACCAGCAGGCTCCAACCCTCAAGCCGAATCTGCGGGCGAAGGTCGGACGGATGCCACGCGGCCAACGCCAACAGCGCGATGCCGAGTGGCCACATCAGCTCGATCACGCCAGAAGAATTGCCACCCGTCGCAGCTTGCGAGAGCTCAAGCGCGTGTGCGAACGCCAGAATGCCGAATGCGGCGCCGAACACGATCCAAGCCCGCCCGGGGCGCCAACCGTTGAGGGCCATGACACCGGCGACGAATGCCAGCAGCAACATGTCGCCGAGCGGAAACACGAGTTGGAGCACCAGGTCGGCCAGTCCGCCTCCAGGTGCATCCAGTGCGGGCGGCAACACGATGCCGGCCGCGACCGAGCCGACGGCGAGCGCGCCGATCAAGCCATCGAGCCACAGTGCACTCGCAAACCGCGTCACGCGACGGCGGACCAACTGCACCATCCCCAGATAGCACAGGGGATAGAACGCAACGTGGCATGCGTCGGCCAGCGTCGGGTTGGGGTCCAGATCGAGGCCCTTGACGGCGAGCTCGAAGTAGATCGAGCCCAGGGTCCACACGCAGATCGCTGTCGCGAACATTCCCCATGCACCCCGGTCCTCATGCTCGGTGATCATGCGGATGACGCAGCCGGCCATCGCGGTCAGCGCCACGCCGATGGGGAGCCAACTGGCGATCGCTCCACCCTGGCTCCCGAGCGATCCCAGAACGAAGGCCCCGATCAGCAGCGCGATCGCGACACAGATCATCGCCTCGGCGCAGGCGCCGAGCTTGCGGTGTGTGCGTGGTTCTGGGATATCGACGGTCGCCTCGCGCAACAGAGGCCCTCCGGTTTCCGGTCGGGAGGACTGGTGCGTGTGCATCGGCGTCGTGCAGACAGAACATGAGGGTTTTGCTGCAATGCTTGGGCAACACCGAAGTGTGAGGGCGGTTTGGGACGCATGGAGCGAGTGCGAATCGACAAATGGTTGTGGGCGGCGCGGTTCTTCAAGACCCGCAGCGCCGCGACCGAGGCGGTCAACGGCGGGCGCGTCCACGTCAACGACGTGCGCGCGAAGCCGGCCAAAGAGGTCGTCATCGGCGATACGGTCGCCCTGACGGTGGCTGACGTACCGTGGATCGTCGTCGTCCGCGGGATCGCTGACAAGCGTGGGTCAGCCGCGGTTGCATCAACCCTCTACGTGGAGACCGCCGCGTCACGTGCTGAGCGCGAGAAGCGAAGTGCCGAGCGCCGCTTCGCCAGACCGATGGGCGCCGACCTGGGCGAGCGCCCGACCAAACGTGACCGGCGACGCATCGACGACGTGCGGGGGCGGCGCGGTTAGGGGCTTCGCCGTCCGCCGCTCATGTAATTCTCCGCAAATGAGACTGGACGAGATCCGTACATCCCTCCGCATCGACGAACTCCGCGACAAGGTCAAGGGCGACGGCCAGTCCCTGCCACCCATGGCGTCCCCGCGGGCGATCGGCATGGCGGCGTTGGGTGGTGTGCTCGCGATTGCCGTCGTCGCCGGGCTGACGCAAGGGTTCGACAAACTCTTCATCATCGGATCGTTTGGTGCGACGTGTGTGCTGGTCTTCGGTTTTCCTGATGTCCCGTTCTCGCAGCCGCGCAACGTGGTCGGCGGGCACTTCCTCAGCACGCTGATGGGATTGATCTTCCTCCACGTCTTCCACCCCCACTGGTGGTCGGTGGCCCTCGCGGTCGGGGCGGCGATCGCGGTGATGATGGCGACTCGGACGGTTCACCCGCCCGCAGGATCAAACCCGGTCATCGTCGTGCTCGGCACGTCGGGAGATTGGGACTTGCTGTGGTTCCCCACGTTGTTCGGTGCGATCATGGTCGTCCTGGTCGCATTGCTCTACAACAACATGACCCGGGACGCGCGGTACCCAAAGTACTGGTGACCCGCCGGGGAATGCCGTGAGGGGCGTCTATACTCACGCCGCTCCGATGGGGCGTAGCCAAGTGGTAAGGCAGCGGGTTTTGGTCCCGCCATCGGGGGTTCGAATCCTCCCGCCCCAACCATTCATCTGACGCATGCAGGGGGAACGCACAGTCATGAGCATCGGGGCCGTCGTGATGGCCGCAGGGCAGGGCACACGCATGAAGTCCGCGCTGCCCAAGGTGCTGCACGAAATCGCGGGACGGCCGCTGGTCGCATGGGTGCTCGATGCCCTGGCCGGGGTCAAGGTCGACCACACGGTGGTCGTCGTCGGGCACGGGGCCGACGCGGTGCGGGGCGTGCTCCCAGCCGGGTGCAAGGTCGCTCTGCAGCGCGAGCAGCACGGGACCGGCCATGCGACCCAAGTGGGTTTGCGCGTACTCGATCGGTCGTGTGACACGGTGATCGTCCTGTCCGGCGACACCCCGCTGCTTGAGCGCGATCTCCTCAAGGGCCTTGTTCGCACTCACCGGCGGGCCGGCCGTGCCGCGACGCTCGTCAGCGCGGTGCTCGACGATGGCTCCCGCTACGGGCGCGTCATCCGGGGCACCACCGGGGTCCGCATCGTCGAGGCGCGGGATGCCTCGGCGACCGAGCTGGCGGTCCAGGAGATCAATGCCGGTCTCTATGTCTTCGATCGCGCCGAGCTCGAGCGCGCGCTGCGTCGCGTCGGCCGTGACAACGCCCAAGGCGAGGTCTATCTGCCCGATGTGTTGCCGCTGCTCAACGGTCCGGTCGGAGTCATGATCTCGCCGGACCCGGATGTCGTGCTGGGCGTCAACAGCAGGACGGATCTGGCCGAATGCGGCGCGATCATCCAGGACCGCCTCCGGGAGCGGTTGATGGTCGCGGGCGTCGGGATGCCCGACCCCCAGGCCGTCTACGTGGACGCGGACGTCACGGTCGGCGCCGACACCGTTCTGCACCCCGGCACCCACCTGCAGGGCGAAACCCACATCGGCGCCGGGTGCCAGATCGGACCCAACGTCGTCGCCCGCAACTGCATCATCGGGGCGGGGACGACCGCCTTGTTCGCGCACATGTCCGATTCGGCAATCGGAGCGAGCTGCCAGATCGGTCCGTTCGCCTACCTGCGCCCGGGCGTGACGGTCGATGACGGTGGCAAGGTCGGCACGTATGTCGAGGTCAAGAACACGCGGATCGGCAAGAAGGCCAAGGTGCCGCACCTCTCGTACATCGGCGATGCCGACATCGGGGACGGCACCAACATCGGCGCCGGCAACATCACGGCCAACTACGACGGTTTCCGCAAACACCGCACGACGATCGGAGCGGGGGTCAAGACCGGGTCCGACTGTGTGTTCGTCGCACCCGTTAGCATTGGCGACAGGGCGATGACGGCGGCGGGATCCATTCTGACCCATGACGTGCCGGCGGGTGCGCTCGGCATCGCTCGGGCACGGCAGGAGAACTTGGAAGGCTTCACCAAACGTGCCGAGGCCAAGGCGCGCGCGGCGATGAAACGCGACGGCAAGGGGAGCCGATGATCACGACCGAGGGGCGCATGAAGACGACGGTCAACCGGGACGACGCCAGACGGATGATGGTGTTCGCGGGCCGCTCGAGCCTTGCGCTGGGAGAGGACATCGCGAAGCGCCTCGACATCGATTTGGGCAGTATCGACGTCAAGACGTTCGCCAACGGCGAGATCTATGCGCGGTTCATCGAGAGCATCCGCGGCGCCGACGTGTTCTTGGTGCAGTCCACGTGCAGCGTGTTCAACGGCATTCGCCAGAGCGTCAACGACAGCCTGGTCGAGCTGTTGATCATGATCAACGCCGCCAAGCTCGCGTCCGCCCGGCGCATCACGGCGGTCATGCCGTGGTACGGCTACTCCCGCCAGGACAAGAAGTCCGCGCCGCGCGAGCCGATCACCGCCAAGATGGTCGCCGACATCCTGCAGGCCGTCGGCGTGGACCGCGTGCTGACGATGGACCTGCACGCCGGTCAGGTTCAGGGCTTCTTCAACATCCCGGTCGACCACATGACCGCCGGGCCGATCCTGGCCCAGTACTTCCAGGACCTTCCCGAGATCCGCGGTGAGCGCCTGGTCGTGGTGTCGCCCGACGCCGGTCGCGCCAAGCTCGCCAACCACTTCGCCGAGAAGCTGGGGGCGTCGCTCGCCGTGTTGACCAAGCAACGCCCGGAGCACAGCGAGGTCGAGATGACCATGCTGATCGGTGACGTCTCGGGCAAAGTCGCGATCATGGTCGACGACATGATCGACACGGCCGGGACGCTCGTGGAAGGCGCAAAGAAGGTCCGCGAGCACGGTGCTGTCAAGGTCTACGCAGCCGCGACTCACGGGCTGTTCTCGCCGCCCGCGTTCGAGCGCCTTGAGCGCTGCGACCTCGCGGGGCTGATCGTCACGGACACGGTGCCGCTGCGCGAAGGCGCCCCGGGGATCATCAAGCAGCTCCCTGCCGGCCAGATTCTCGCCGACTGCATTCACAACGTGTTCCACGACGAGTCCGTCAGCGACGTCTTCGAGGGCGAAAACCAACTCTTCTGAGGCACTGCCGGTGGCGAGCGCCGCGCGGCACAATCGCGTCTCATGTCACCGTTTTTGGCACTCCGGCTCGGGAGGCGCGGAATGGCGCCAGGCCGCGTGGACAACCCGTGTGGAGCGTCGTTGCAGCGAAATGCATCTGACCGCGCCACGTCCGAGGACGCGGCTGCGCGTCCAGGGCTCTGGAGCGCAGGAGGTTTCAGTGCAGAAAGCGGTGTCTTCTGCGAGCCTGCGCGCTCTTGCCGATCACCGCGAGCTCCTGCAACGAGTGTCCGGCACCGATCACCACGCAGGTGAGGGGCGACTCGGCGACCCGGACCGAAAGCCCGGTCTCCTCGCGCAGTCGCGCGTCCAAGCCGACCAGGAGCGCCCCGCCGCCGGCAAGCACGATGCCCAACTCCACGACGTCGCCGGCCAGCTCCGGCGGCGTGCGCTCGAGCGTCTCCTTGAGGGCCTCGACGATCCGACGGACCGGGTCAGCGATCGCCGCGCGCACCGCGGCCCCGGAGAGCAGCACGGACCGCGGCAGGCCGCTTGAGAGGTCCCGCCCCCGGATCTCGGTCTGCGCATCGTCGCGCACCGGCGCGGCCGAGCCGATCGCGAACTTCACCTCCTCGGCGCTCTGGAGGCCGATGGTCATCCCGTGCTCACGCCGGATGTGAGCGACGATGGCCTCATCCATCGCGTCGCCGCCGACCCGCAGCGACTGCGAGGCGACCATGCCCCCCAGCGAGATCACCGCCATCTCGCTGGTGCCCCCGCCGACATCGACGATCAGGCTGCCGGTCGGCTCGGCGACGGGCAACCCGGCCCCGATCGCCGCCGCCATCGGCTCCTCGATGAGGAACGCCTCGCGCGCACCGGCATTGCGGGTGGCCTCTTCGACCGCCCGCCGCTCCACCCCGGTCAGTCCCGAGGGCACGCACACCACCACCCGCGGGTAGGCCAGCCGGCGCGGGTCCGCCTTGCGGATGAAGTGGCGCAGCATCTGCTCGGTGATCTCGAAGTCGGTTATCACACCGTCCTTGAGGGGGCGCGTGGCCGTGATGTGGGCCGGCGTGCGCCCCAGCATGCGCTTGGCCTCGATGCCCACCGCGTAGACCTCGTTGGTGCGCTCGTCGATGGCCACCACCGACGGCTCGAAGAGGACCACGCCGCGCCCAGCCACGTACACCAGCGTGTTGGCGGTGCCGAGATCGACAGCCATGTCCGGGCGACGCGGGCCGCCGAGCCCAAGAAGTCGCGACCGTCTCCCGCCCAGGCCAACCCCCTCGGCCCGAGCTCCCTCACCCCCCTGTTCAACCACCCAGCCGATCCGTCCCACCTGGCCTTCCGCGCCGATAGCCCCCCGACTGTACGCTCGTCGAACGCCTTTCGGTTCGCCGGGCCGTTCTGTCACGTGGGACCCATGCCCCTACGATCATCGTGCGGGCGACAGCCTCGGTCAGACGAGAGCAGCAGCTCGACGACAGCTCGCCGATTCGCTTCGCCGAGCGCGTCGAAGGCCTCTCCGTACAACGCCTCGTGCGACATCCACACGATAGTAACTGGTCTGTTACGGTAACGTGATTGTTACCGATGGACATGACGGAGGGCAACATGAAGCAGGTTGTCGTGCAATACCGCGTCAAGCCCGACAGGGCCGAAGAGAACCAGCGTCTCGTCGAGAAGGTCTTCGAGGAACTCAACGACCGCGACCCGGGAGGTCTCCGGTACGCGACGTTCCGTATGGCCGACGGCGTCAGCTTCATGCACGTGGCCGTCATCAACGACCCGACCGCGAATCCGCTCGGGGAGACCGCCGCTTTCGCCGAGTTCCAAGGCGAGTTGGCCGACCGCTGCGACATCCCGCCGGCCCCGAGCGACACGACGGTTGTAGGCTCCTACCGCTTCTTCGCGGACTGACGGAGGAACGTGGAAATGACGTCCTACCAAGCGAGTGCGACAATCGCGGCCAGCCCCGAGGAGATCTGGGCGATCCTGACCGACGCGCCCGGCCTCTCGACGTGGCAGTCCGGAGTCGTGCGGGCGGAGGGCCGTATCGCCCCGGGGGAGAAGATCAAGGTCGTCTCCGAGGCCAACCCGAAGCGCGCCTTCCCGGTCAGGGTGATCGAGTTCACGCCCGGCAGGTCGATGACCTGGATGGGCGGGATGCCGCTCGGGCTATTCAAGGGCGTGCGCACCTTCAGGCTCACCCCCCAAGGCGACGGCACCACGCGCTTCGACATGCGCGAGGAGTACACAGGCCCGCTCCTGCGCATGATCGGGAGGTCGATGCCGGACCTCCAGCCATCGTTCGACACGTTCGCCAACGGGCTGAAGGCGAAAGCGGAGCGCGCAGGCTAGGGATCTGCGCCGACACTTGCTGGGACGGGCGACACGGCCGCCGATCTCGATCTCCTGCAACAGACGGGTGCATTGGTCAAAGCCGAACTTGATTCGTCGGAACGCACGAGACAACCGTGTCCAACCGGCTGGCGGCGCGCGCGGGAATACTCGAGGCGGCGCGAGACCTTGGCAGGCGTACAGGCCCCCAAGCGGCTACTGGCCGAGCATTTCCTCTTCGAGGTGGCAGCGAGCGAAGTCGAAGGCGCTTGAGCCGAGGCGTCGTTCGCCGATCCGGGGACGCCTCGCACCGATCAGCTGAATGCGGCGTGGGACGAGCGTCTTGTGCTGGGTCCGGCCTGCGGAGTGCTGGACGCCAAGGGTGATCACCGGAGGTGGCCGACGGCCGATCACCCGGCTGTCGGGCCACTCGCTCGCGACCCGAGGAATGTACGAATATCCATACATTGCGCCGCACCGTGATAATGTCCGAATATGAGTACATCGGGTGAATTCGAGGAGCAACCTTTCCGGGTGTACTCCGCGGGGTCGATCGGCGCGGCGATTCGGCATTACCGCACAGAGGCCGGGCTGACTCAGGCGGAGCTCGCCGAGCGGTGCGGGATCACGCGTACGTACCTGTCGGGTCTCGAACAGGGGAGCGAGACGGAGCAGCTCAAGCGGATTCTCGCGATCCTGAGTGCCCTTGGGGTACGGGCCTCGCTCCGCCACGAGGATTGGTAGTGGCGGACGAGCTCGCCATCTGGCTCGACGGGCGAGTGGTCGCCGTGGTCGAGCGCGATCGGCAGCGGCTCCGGCTCGCCTACACGCCTGCGGTCGTTTCGTCGGTGCCCGGGGGCACACCGCTCCTGTCGATTCAGTTCCCGGTCTCCAACCGGAGCTTCCCCAACGGCGTCACACGGGCCTTCCTCGACGGGTTGCTTCCCGAGGGTGACAGCCGGCGGGTGATCGCCGAGGAGTTCGGCCTTCGATCCAACGACACGTTCGGGTTGATCCGTGCCCTCGGTCGCGACAGTGCCGGTGCATTGGTCATCCAGCCCGCAGAGGATCCTCGTCCGCCGACGCCCTCGGTTCTTGCTGCCGAGCGGCTGTCGGACGGCGAGCTCGCTGAGCTCGTGGCAAAGCTCCGAAGCGCTCCGCTGGGCGTCGACGAACGTGTTCGGATCTCGCTCGCGGGTGTGCAGGAGAAGCTGGCCCTCACCCGACTTCCGGATGGTGCCTGGGGGCGGCCGGTGGATGGCGCTCCGTCGACCCACATCCTCAAGCCTGATATTGCCAACTACCCGCGGACGGTCGAGAACGAGGTCTTCTGCATGCGGCTTGCCCGAGCGCTCGGGCTCTCGGTCGCGTCGGTCGAGATGACCACGGTGGCGGGCCGCAACCTCATCGCGGTCGAACGGTACGACCGCGTCGTGGACGGCGCGGGTGGCGTGCGCCGGCAGCATCAGGAGGACATCTGCCAGGCGATGGGATTGTTGCCAACAACCAAGTACGAGGAGGACGGTGGCCCGTCGCTCGACAAGCTGGCCAGGATCTTGAGTACCTACGATCCGGATGCGTTGCCGACCCTCGTGCAGGCAACAACGCTCAACGTCCTTGTCGGCAACGGCGATGCTCACGGAAAGAACTTTTCGCTGACCCACGACGGCGACGGTCGGGTGCGCCTCGCGCCGCTCTATGACGTGCTCTCGACACTGATGTACTTCGACGAACGCCTGGCGATGTGCATCGACACCGTGCAGCGGACGGGGCGGGTCACGGCGACGAGGATCGTCAACGAGGCCGTGTCGTGGGGGCTCGATCGCGATCGGGCGCACGGGATTGTCACCGATCTGCTCGCACAGGTTCCCGACGCGGTGGCGCAAGCGCTCGCCGAGACCCCTGACGCCCCGCAAGGGCTCTTGGACGTGATCGAACGCCAACTCGCGATGCTTCAGGCGCAACGAGGTCGCTGAGCCCAATCGGCGCATCGCCTGTTGCGCCGCGCTTCGCTACACTGCCTGGCTGCCAGTCACCCCCGAGGAGTTCACGAATGTCGTCAGAGCATGTCCAGCTCAAAGCTGCTGCGCGCACCAAGTTCGGAACCACCGAAACCAAGCGCCTGCGCGCGAGCGGTCTGGTGCCCGGCGTGCTCTACCAGGTGGGCAAGGACTCACTTTCGTTCGCGCTGCCGGCACGTGACCTGGACAAGGCGCTGCACGGCGAGCACGGCAAGACGGCCGTGTTCGAGATCACCGTCGAGGGGCACCCCACCGTGCCCGCGCTGCTCAAGGACTGGGACCTCGCACCGGTGCGAGGCAACGTGTTGCACGTCGACTTCCAACAGGTCGACCTGAAGCAGGCGATCGAGGCCAACGTGCCGCTGGTGCTGGTCGGCATCGCCGTCGGTGTGCGCGACGGCGGCGTCCTGGGTCAGCCGCAGCACGAGGTCACGGTGCGTTGCCTGCCGGACGCGCTTCCCGACAGCATCGAGGTGGACGTCACGGAGCTGCAGGCCGGCGCCGTGCTGCACATCAGCGATGTCGTCGTCCCGGCCGGCGTCGAACTCCTGGCCGATCCCGAGACCGTCGTCGCCTCAATCACCGCCGCATCGCGCGCGGAGGTCGAAGGCGAAGGTGAGGACGAGGCCGAAGGCGGGGCCGAGCCCGAGATCGTCGGCGGCCGTCCCGACGCCGAGTCGGAGTAGTCGACGGCCGAAGAGGATCTGCCCGTCCGGCTGGTCGTCGGCCTCGGCAACCCCGAGCCGCGCTACGAGCGCACGCGCCACAATGCGGGTCAGGTCGTCGTCGAACGCTTGGCCGAGCGGTTGGGCGCCGGGCGCTGGACGTCCCGCTACGCCGGCCGGTACGTTGAGGTGTCCGGACCGGCGGGGTCACTGGCGCTGTTGATCCCCACGACGTACATGAACCTTTCGGGCGATTCGGTCGGACCATGCACGGGGAGTCTCAAGGCCACCCGCGCGCAGGTGCTCGTCGTACATGACGACCTCGATCTGCCGTTTGGAACCGTGCGCGGCAAGATCGGTGGCGGCAGCGGCGGTCACAACGGGCTGCGGTCGATCACGCAGGGACTCGGGGGCGATGACTACCTGCGCGTGCGGATCGGCATCGGGCGCCCGCCGCCCCAGTTCCGTGGTGATCAGGCGGACTGGGTCCTGATGGCGTTCATGGAACCCAAGGTGGATGTGGACAAGGCCCTGACGTCTGCGTTGGAGATGACCGAGGTCGCAGTCGCGGACGGGATGGAAGCGGCCATTGCTCGGTTCCACGCAGCCCAGCCTGGTTCGCGAGCCCGGGCACGCAAACTGCGTGGAGATGACGGCGAGGCGGTGGAGCCGCCCGTGCAGGACGCACCGGCCGAGCCGACGACGCCGTGAGCGCGATCCTCGATGCGCTCGTGCTGCCGCCGGCGGCGCTGGCGGCCGCACAAGCTTCGCTCGCGGGTGATGGACGTACCGGGCAGCTCGCGATCGGGCGGCCGGCGTGGCCCTACGTCCTGGCGGCATTACACCGATCGAGTGGCAAATCCATCGTGGTCGTGGCGCCCGGTGACGAAGAAGCGCGCGATCTCGCCGCCGAGCTGACGGCGCTTGTGGGTACCGGGTCGGTGGCTTTGTGGCCGTCCCGTGGGGTTCCGGTGGGCGGTGCGGTCGGGCCTGCCCCGCACCTGGTCGGATTGCGCGCTCGCGCAGTCGGGCTGCTGGGCGAGCCGGGAACCGTGGTCGTGGCGAGCGTGGCCGCCCTGGTCGAACGCGTGCCCGAATCCGTTGTGGCGCCGCTCGAGCTCCGTCGCGGTGGCAGCGTCGGCGGTGACCTGGTCGAGCGGTTGGCAGCGTTGGGCTACGAACGCGTCGTCCAGGTTGAGGAACGTGGCGAGATTGCCGTCCGGGGCGGCATCGTCGACGTCTTCCCGACGACGGCAGACCAGCCGGTCCGCATCGATCTGTTCGGCGACGACATCGAAGAGATCAGGGCGTTCTCGCCGTTCACGCAGGTGACGGTTCGCCAAGTGGATCACATCACGGTGTGGCCTGCGGGCGAGCCGGAGGACACCGCACTGGTCGATGCAACGCGCGAGCTCAACCGCGCCGCGGTCGTGCGGCTGGGGCCGGCGCAACACAAAGGGGCACTCAGCCAAGCCCTCGAGCTGATCGAAGACGAAGCGGCTGTTGGCGCCGTCGCCGATCCCGAGGCGACGTTGGCGGCGCTCGCCGAGGCGTCGGTGCTGGACATCGCGCCGGCCACCGGTGGAGCGTCCGGCGTGGTCGACGTACGTGAGGCGCGGTTCGCGGCACGCGGCCACGCCGAAGCGACCAACGAGATCGCACGCCTCGCGGCCGGGGGGCTGCGGGTGCTCGTATGCTTTGCCCGCCGCGGTGACCTGGAGCGCGCGGCCGTGCAGCTTGCGCGCGCCAAACCGGTTGTGATCGACCTGAACACCGAGGCGCCACGACCCGGCGTCGTTTCGTTCGGTGTATTGCCCGTCCGCCGTGGTTTCATCTCTGCGGATCTTGGTGTGGCGATCATTCCCGACGGCGAGCTGCTGCGACGGCGCCGTGCGTCGGGGCGACCGACGGTGGGACGCCGGCTGCGCTCATTTCTGGAGCTGCGGGTTGGGGATCACGTCGTCCATGAGGACCACGGCATCGGCCGTTTGGTGGCGTTCGAGACTCAGACCGTCGCCAACGTCACCCGCGACTATCTGGCGCTCGCGTTCGCCGGCGAGGACCGGGTGTGGGTGCCACAGGACCAGCTCGACAAGGTCACGCGCTACATCGGCTCAGACGGCTCCGCACCGCCGCTGTCCCGGCTGGGCGGCAAGGCGTGGGAACGCCTCAAGGCGCGCGTACGTGCCGCCGTCCACGAGATGGCGGGTCAGCTGTTTGCGCTCTACGAGGGTCGGGGACGGGCCGAGGGATTCGCGTTTCCCGCCAACGACACCGCCGTCAGCGAGTTCGAGCACCGGTTCGCCTATCGCGAGACGCCGGATCAGGAACGCGCGATCGACGAGGTCATGGAGGACATGGAGCGGCCACGGCCGATGGATCGGCTCATCTGCGGTGACGTCGGGTTCGGCAAGACCGAGGTCGCGATGCGGGCGGCATACAAAGCGGCGATCGGCGGCAAGCAGGTCATGGTGTTGGTGCCGACGACGCTCCTGGCGCAACAGCACCTGGGGACGTTCCGCGAGCGGTTCGCGGACACCCCCGTCGAGATCGACATGGTCAGCCGCCTGCGGTCCCCCGCGGCGGCCAAGGCGACCCTGGCCAAGTTCCGCGATGGCACGCTGGACATCTTGGTCGGGACACACCGACTGCTCGCGATGGACGTCCAGCCCAAGGACCTGGGCCTCGTCATCCTGGACGAGGAGCAGCGGTTCGGCGTCGCGCAAAAGGAGTCGCTGCGACAGCTGCGCCTGCGGGTCGACGTGTTGTCGTTGTCAGCGACGCCGATCCCCCGCACCTTGCAGATGTCGTTGTCCGGGATGCGCGACATCAGCGTGATCGAGACGCCGCCGGCGGGCAGACGCGCCATCGCGACCCATGTGGGCGAATACGACGAGGCCCTCGTCCGTGAGGCGCTCGAGCGCGAGCGCGCGCGGGGCGGCCAGAGCTTCTGGTTGCACAACCGCGTCGAGTCGATCTCGGAGGCCGCCGAGGCGGTACGCGCACTCGTCCCGGAGCAGCGGGTCGTCGTCGCCCATGGGCAGATGCACGAGCACGAACTCGAGGAAGTGATGATGACGTTCCTGCGTGGCGAGGCGGATGTGCTGGTGTCGACGACGATCATCGAGGCGGGTCTGGACGTTCCCAACGCCAACACCCTCGTCGTGGAGCGCGCCGATCAGCTCGGGTTGTCGCAGCTCTACCAGCTGCGCGGGCGCGTGGGCCGTTCGACCGTGGCCGCTCACGCATACCTGATGTATCCCAGCGACGCCGCCCTGACACGCGACGCCGCCTCGCGGCTGCGGGCGCTCGCCGACTACACCGAGTTGGGCAGCGGCCTTCGCATCGCCATGCGCGACCTCGAGATCCGCGGGGCGGGCAACCTGTTGGGCGACGAGCAGAGCGGGCACGTCGCTGCGATCGGGTTCGAGCTGTACCTGCAGATGCTGCAAGACGCGATCACCGCGCGGCGGGGCGAGATCACCCCCGAACACGACGCCCGCGTCGAGATTCCGGTGTCCGCCTACATTCCCAGCGAATACGTGGGATTCGAGGCGGCGAAGATCGATTTGCACCGACGGATCGCGACCGCCGACGAGGAGGCGCTGACGCGCTTGGCCGGTGAGTTGATCGACCGATTCGGTCCGCTGCCGCAGCCGGTCGAGGCGCTGATGGGGGTGCAGCGACTCAAGCTCAAGGTCCTTCGTGTCGGCGGTTCGCGGCTGGCCGTCCGGGCGGGCCGCGTGGTCCTCGCGCCGGTCGCGCTGACGAGCGCGGCCCTCAAGGCGTTGCGCGAACTCGAACCGCGGGCTGTGTACTCGTCAGCCGAACACACCGTGTCGGTGCCGGCGCCGTCGGCACCGCACGAGCGGCTCGAGGTGGCCGAGCGCGTGATCGACGCACTGCTTGAGGCTGTTGCGGAGGCGGCATGATCACACAGCGCACGCGACGACCCGTGCTACGATCGCGCGCCGTGAGCACTCGGACCGCCAAGACGATCATCGCGCTTCTGAGCGCCCTTACGGCGAGCTTCGTGCTTGCGGCGTGTGGTGGCGGTGGCGGAACCGGTGGAGACAAGAGCCTTGGCCCCGACAAAGCCGTCGCGATCCAGATCGGCTCCGAGACGATCACCAACGGTGACATCGAACGTCGCGCGATGTTCCTGTCGACCAACCCCACGTCGAACCAACCGGTCACGGCGCCCGCCAAGGACAGCAAGGCGTTCAAGGAATTCCGATTGCAGGCGGCCGAGCAGCTTCGCGATGAACGGGTCTTCGGCATCCTCGCGACGCGGTGTGGCAAGCAGTGTGCGGTCACCGAGAAGGAGATCGACAAGCAGCTCACCGACATCCGCGACCAGCAGTTTGCGGGGTCGGACGCCGAGTTCGACACGGCGCTGCAAACCCGGGGCATCAACCGGGCCGACCTGCGCAAGAGCCTCAAGGCCAGCCAGCAAGAGCAGCGACTGACCGCGCGCGAGCAGGACAAAGTCGTCTACACCGACAAAGAGGGCCTGGCCTACTACACCAAGAACCTCGCGCAGTACAAATTGATCGCCGAGAAGCGCATCTCACACATCCTGGTCAAGACGAAGGCCGAGGCCGCCGCTGTTCGGGCCGAGGCAACACCGGCGAACTTCGCGGCGCTCGCGCGGAGCACGTCCATCGATCCGGCTGCCAAGACGCCGGATGGTGAGGACCTTGGTTCGATCACCGGAGGCGGCCTGCTGCCAGAGCTGGCCGCTGTGGCGCAGCAGCTCAAAGCCGACCAGATCTCGGCGCCGGTGCAGAGCCAGTTCGGCTGGCACATCCTGTTGATGCGGCAGGTCAAGGCCCGCACCAAGACGTACGCCGAGGTCAAGAGCCAGATCGAGGACCAGGAGCTGCAGATCAAGCAGGCTGCTGCGGTGCAGACCTGGCGCGACACCGTCGTCAAGAAACTGCAGGACACGGCCAAGTACCTCAACGCCAAGGTTGCCCCCGCCAAGCCCGCCGCCGCGACCACGACGACGACCGCGACGACGAGCACGACCGCGACGACCAAGGGGACGACCGGGTCGACTGCCACGGGTACGACGGCGCCTGCGCCGACGGGGACTGCGACGACACCCACCACCACCGCGACGACGGGCGCAACCACCGGGCCCGCGACCCCCTGATGATCACGATCGTTGGGCTGGGGCCCGGCGATCCCGATGGGGTGCCGCGCTCCGCGATCCGTGCGATCGCCGCGACCGAGCGCGTCTACGCCCTTCAGCTCGATGCCGACCTCGCCGAGGCGATCGAGCGCACGCCGCAGGTGGTCGCGGATTTCCGTGATGTTCCTGACGGCGCCGTCGTGGTCGCCGCTGATCTGGAGGCGCACCGGTTGGCGGTGTCGACGCCGGATGCCATGACGGTGCCCGATCGCCCGACGCTCCGAAACCACGCAATCGGGGCGGCCGTCGCACAGTTGGCCCAGGTGGGCGCGCACTTGCGACGCGAGTGCCCCTGGGACCGCGAGCAGACCGCGGCGACGATTGTGCCCCACACTGTGGAGGAGGCATTCGAGGTTGCCGAGGCGGTGGCGACCGGCGATGTCGCCCGCCAGGCCGACGAGATCGGCGACCTGTTGTTTCAGTCCGTGTTTCTGGCCCAGCTGCTCGAAGAGACCGGCGATGCGGATCTGGGTGCGATCGCCGATGACCATGCCCGCAAGCTGATCTCGCGTCATCCGCACGTCTACGGGGAGGCGGTCGCCGAGACGGCGGGCGGGGTTCGGGACCTCTGGGAGCGTCAGAAGCGCGAAGGGCGTGGGGGAGGGATCTTCCACGAGATGCCGCCGGGTCTGCCTGCGCTGGCATATGCGACCAAAGCGCAACGGCGGGCGGCGTCGGTGGGCTTCGAGTTCGCCGTCGCCGAAGCGACCCTCGCAAAGTTGGACGAGGAGGTCGCCGAACTGCACGCGGACCCGGGGATCGACGAACTCGGTGATGTTCTCTTCGCCTGCGTCGCGGTGGCCCGTTCGCTCAAGGTGGATCCCGAGATCGCCGTCCGCGCCGCCGCGCAGCGGTTCCGCACCCGTGTGGAGGGCGCAGCCGCGCTCGCCGCCCAGGCGGGGGTCAGCTTCGTCACGCTGCCTCCGGGGGAGCAGCTCGCGTGGTACGAGCAGGCGAAAGCGGCCGCTGAGCCCGAGTCACAGCCACGGGACGATCAGCTCGGCTGACCGCCGGTCGGCGAACCGTCACCCCGGTTAGTATCCGGCCCCCAGCTACTCGCCCCGGAGGCCGCATGTCGAAGATCGCCCGTGTTCATGCCCGTCAGATCCTCGACTCGCGAGGCCAACCGACAGTCGAGGTCGAGGTGGAGCTCGAGTCGGGCACGGTGGGCCGGGCAGCGGTTCCGTCCGGTGCGAGCACGGGGGCGCACGAGGCACTCGAGTTGCGTGACGGCGACAAGGGCGTCTACGGCGGCAAGGGCGTGCTGAAGGCGGTCGCGAACGTCGAACACGAGATCGCCAGAGTGCTGGTCGGGCGCGATGCCACCGAACAGTCGACGATCGATCGTCTGATGATCGAATTGGATGGGACGCCGACCAAGTCCAGCATCGGCGCCAACGCGATGCTCGGGTGTTCGATGGCCGTCGCCGTTGCCGCCGCCAACGACGCCAGGCTGCCGCTCTACCGCTACATCGGCGGCGCCCGGGCGCACCGGCTGCCGGTACCGTTCATGAACGTCCTCAACGGCGGCGCACACGCGGACAACAACGTCGACATGCAGGAATTCATGATCGTCCCCGTCGGAGCGCCGAGCTTTGCGGAGGCGTTGCGTGCCGGGGCTGAGGTGTACCACGAACTCAAGGGCGTGTTGCGGGCGCGCAACCTGTCGACCGGTGTGGGCGACGAGGGCGGGTTTGCGCCCAGCCTCGGGAGCAACCGTGAGGCCCTCGACATCATCGTCGAGGCCATCACAGCGGCAGGCTACGAACCGGGCACGGACGTCGCGCTGGCACTCGACCCCGCGGCGACGGAGTATTTCCGTGACGGGGCCTACCACCTCGAGGGCGAAGGGCGCACGTTGACGCCTGCCGAGATGGTGGACTTCCTGGCCGAGCTGGTCGATGCGTACCCGATCATCTCGATCGAGGACGGCATGTCCGAGGATGACTGGGACGGATGGAAGACACTCACCGAACGCCTCGGTGGACAGGTGCAACTGGTGGGCGACGATCTGTTCGTCACCAACCCGACGCGGCTGCAGGAGGGAATCTCCCGCGGCGTGGCCAACGCCATCCTGATCAAGCTCAACCAGATCGGCACGCTGACCGAGACCCTGGCCGCGATCGACATGGCCGCGGGCGCCGGGTACGCCGCGATGATTTCGCACCGTTCCGGTGAGACGGAGGACACGACGATCGCCGATCTCGCCGTCGGGACGGGTGCCGGACAGATCAAGACAGGTGCCCCTGCGCGCAGCGAGCGCGTCGCAAAATACAACCAGCTCATCCGCATCGAAGAGCGCCTCGGGCCCGCGGCTGCCTACCCCGGGCGGGCGGCGTTCGTTCGCTGATGCAACACCGAAGGGCAGGAACCAGGGGTCGCGTGGCGTACGCCGCTTTGAAGGCGAACCGCGTGGGTTCGCCGCGGCCGGAGAAGACTCGTCACAAAATCGCTCACACCCAAGCGCTTGTTCGTCCTCGGACTCATCGTGGCGCTGGCGGTGTCCTACCTCGGATCGGCGCGGGGATACCTCGCGCAGCGCCACGAGTTGGGCAGACAGCAGGTGGCCCTCGGTGCGCTCCGGATGGAGCGCGACACGATCCACGCGCGCCTCAAGTCGCTGGACAACCCGGCGGTGATCGAGGCGCGGGCACGCGAGCTCGGGTACACGAAGCCCGGCGAGATCCCGCTGCGGGTCACCGGCCTTGACCTCACCCCGCCCGCTCCGGTCGTCAACCGTCACAACGGCGGATTCTGGGACTTCCTCCCCAACGTCTTCTGACCTGGACGCCGTGACCCGGCTGTTGGGTCGCTCGCCCTTCACCCGGTTTACGGTTGCGGTGCGGTGTCCGTTCGGTCGGCCCGCGGTGCTCCAGAACGGCCCGCGCGATCTTGAGGGACGGCCGTTTCCGACGCGCTACTGGTTGGCGTGTCGCGCGCTCGGCACCGACGTCAGCAGGCTCGAGGCAGCAGGCGGCGTCAGGACGCTCGAAGCGGACGAGGACATGCACGAAGCCGTCCGGGACGCCCATGCAGCGCACGCAGGTGTCCACGACGGCTACCGCGTCGGCGGCGTCGGTGAGGAGGGCAGGGTCAAATGCCTGCACGCGCAGCTGGCGTTCGCGCTCGCGACCGGTGGCAACCCGGTCGGCGATTGGATCGTGGACCGCGCCGGCGTCGGCTGGCCCGCGGCGTGCTGTGCCGACGTGGGCGCCGAGGCCGTCGCGTGAGCCTCGACGCTGCGACGGCCGCCGCGGTCTTCGAATGGCAGGACGGTGCACGTCGCCTGGGCGAAACACACGGTGCCGCCCGCGTCGCCTGCCTTGCAGTCGTCAGTGCCATCCACAGCGAACTGAGCAGGCGGTTGGGGCGGACGTTCACCGTGGCAGAGCTCGCCGCCGCGCATCGCGACGCCGCGACGTGGTTCTTGCCGGTGGCGACCGCGGTGGCCCCACGGCAACCCGTTGCCCATGATGCAGCCATTGCGCTCGACGGCGCGTTTGCGACGTACATGCGCCGTGCGATCGATGCGGGGCTGTGGTGAGCGACGCCAACGGGCACGAGCGCCCACGTCGCTCCAAACGGCGTGTGACCTTGGGGCTCGCGGTGCTCTTGGCGATCGGGGCGTTGCTGATCGGCGTCGTGGCCGGATACGTGGCACGCGGTGGACCGCCTGCGGGTGTCTTGGTGACGACGCAGCAGGACATCCCCATGGTCACCGTGACGACGGAGAGCCCCGCGGCCCCATAGTCCTACGGCCCCTCGGTCACCAGCACCTGCAAGGTGGTGAGCGCTTCGGGGGCAGGAGCATCGGTCCCGTCCCTTGTGGCCCCCGTATACGTTGCAAGCGCACGCGATCCCGGTCCGGTCCCCAAGTTGGCGATGGCCTTGAGCACAGCGGCGCTTCGCTCGGCGGGCAGCGAGATCGACAGGAGCATGCTCGGTGGCGGTCCGCTCTGGTCGGTCTGATCGACCGTTCCGTGCGCGGCGGTGACGAGCCGGCGGATCTCGGCAATGCGGGCATCGATCGTTGCTGTGGGCACATGCAACGTGATCGGCGGTGCGGGTGCCTGGGCGGGGGCGCCCGTGCTCGCGGACGAAGGCGTGCTCGGGGTTGTGGCCGAGGGTGGGGTCGTCGGACCATCGAAAACGCTCGCTGCGCCCGAGGACCGCTTCAGCTGAGATGCCTCGGAAGTGGTCACAGTGGTGGCGGCCGTGGTTGTGGATTCTGCGACGTTCGGTCCGGTGTCGGACGAGCCACCGATCACGCCGACCGCGATCACGGCGACGATGGCCGAAAGCGCCGGTGCCGCGATGAGCATTCGGCCCCGCCATCCGCTGTTGAGCAGACGTCGCAGACGCCCTGACGGCTGTGGCTGAGGCAGCGCACGCACCCGCGACCGAAGGTCTGCACCCGCTCCGGGAGCGGCCTCACGGAGTGCGCCCGCCAGCGCCAGCATGTCCCGTGCCTCGTCATCGTTCGCGGGATCGCGTCCGTCGAGGATCGCGTCCAGGCGCTCAGGTGTCATCTCGTCGCTCACCGGCTCAGCTCCTTACGGAGTTTCGTCATCGCCCGATGCAGTTGGGTGGAGCAGGCGGAGGCCGTGATGCCGAGCACCGCCGCTGCCTCGGCGCCATCCAGATCGAGCAGCACCCGCAGCGCGACGACCTCGCGTTCGGCCTCGGACAACGTGCCGAGGGCAGCCGCCATCTGCGGTGGCAGATCGCCGTGGTCCTCGGGTGAGCGTGGCGCGTCGACCTCGGCCGTTGCGGCGCGCAGCTCACGCCCGCGGCGGCGGGCGTCGCTCCGAAAGTGGTCAAGCGCGATCCGCCGGGCGATCGTGACGAGCCACGGTAGGGCCGGCCCGCGTGCAGGATCGTATCGGCTCCACACGCGTAGCGCGCGCTCGAACGTCTCGGACGTCAGGTCCTCGGCCAGGTGCGGGTTGCCGGTCAGCTGGCGCAGGTATCGGTAGACGGCGTCCAGGTTTGCCTCGGCGGCCTGTGTGAACGTCGGGCGGCTCGAGCTGATGGTGTGGGTTCTCAACGCGAGCGCGGCGACGGTCATACCCTCCTTACGGCGCGGATCGCTCGATCGTCACAGTGCGGGCGAGGATATCCGAGCGATCACGCGGACTCGCTGTTGGCCGGCGCAGGGGCCGTCCACTGTGCAGCGAGATGCGGATCGGAGCTCTCACCGCGATCGATCAACGCGTGGATGGCAGGCAGGGCGTCGCGACGCAAATAGACATGGCGCTGTCCGACGCTGGGTTTCTCGCCGAGGAGCCCGGCGCGAATCAACGCCTCGCCGATCTGCAGTGCGTCGGCGCGGGCCTCTTGCGGAGCGCCGCGCGCGAGATGATCAAACTCCGTGTGGTACTGCGATCCGACCTTGCGCTTGTGCAGGAGCCGCCGGAGCGCGCGTCGGGCATGGCGGCGACGCGGACACAGATCGTCTTCGATCGCAAAGCTGGGCTCAGCGGCACGCTCCGCAGGTCCGTTGAAACCGCGGTGGCGCAGCAGGTCGACGACGTCCCCGGGGTAGGCGGCCTCCTCGAGCCCCCATCCCTGTTCCATCAGGGCGAGCGCGATGGGCACGGGATGCACGCGGGTCGCGTGCCCGATCGCGACGAGCCCGGCTCCTGTGGCCGGTGTCGCAAGTGGCGCAAACTCGAGCGGGGGACCATCGATCGGCGTGTCACCAAATGCCGCCACCGCACATCGCGCCGGTGGGGGATGAGCCTCCATCAGCGCCACCGTGGCGAGGAGCCGCTCGAGCCCGGGCAGCACGAGCGCCGTGAAGCCGTTCCAGTCCACCAGACCGATCGTGTCGGGGTGTGCACCGGCAGTGACGGCTGCCCGCAGACAGCGCGTCAGCACCGTCATCGTGCCACGCGGCGCGAACTGCTCGGTGGCTGAGGTCAGGACCGGAAGCACCCAGGCGGACTCACCATTCGGGCCGGTCCCGGTCCAAATCCAAGCGGTATACGCGCGAGTGAACGTCGAGCCGGCGGACACACTCAGTGCCTGCGAGACAGCCTCCTCGACATCGCCCCGCTGCCAGGCGACAAGACGCGCGGCGACCTCCGCGGGATCCCGGTGCAGATCCGCGATGGAGGGGGCGGCACTCGTCACGACTCAACCGTAGCGCGGTGCTCAAGTTTCGTCCGAACGGCACCGATGAGAACCCAGACCGCGTAGCCCTCGTGTCGCTGCGCCGATGTGTCGAATCGTAAGGATCCGAATTGCTCAGAGTCGTTCCGGATGTCGAAGTCTCAGCAGGGGTCGTGCACTCACCGGTGCTCGGACGCCTGGATGTCGACCCGGGACGCGTCATCCAGTTTCTGGAGCCGATCGCCGGGTTTCCGAGCTGCCTGCGCTACGCGTTGCTCCCCTACATGCAGGCAAGCGGCCGCGAGGATGCAGCGATTCGCTGGTTGCAGGCGATGGATCCGCCGTTCCACACGTTCATCGTGGCCGACCCATGGAGTGTCGCGCCGGACTACGCGCCCGAGATCGCCGATTCCGATGCCGAGCAACTCGACGCGCTGTCGTTCACTCAGACCGCGCTCTACGGGATCATGACCGTGTCCCAGCAGCATGGCGAGCTGACGATCAACCTTCGCGCTCCGCTCGTCGTCAACGCCCAGGTGCGCCTCGCCAAGCAGGTGGTGCTCCTGAACGGTGAGTACACCACCAGCCACCGCGTCTGCGAGCTGCCCTGACCGCTTCCTCACGCGGTCGGCCCACCCAACTCTGGGGGAACGACAGTTTGAGTCGGTGCAGGAATGACTGCTGCGCCGGAGGGAGGGTTTGCGGCCGTCAAACGGTGCGGTAGTTCCTGCGGCGGCCCTGCGTTAACCCTCGTCCTCGTCCTCGTCGCCTTCGTCGACCTCTTCGAGCGAGATCTCCTCGATCTCGTCGGCGGCCACCAGAACGGGCGCGTCGTCAGCGGTCTCATCGAGTGCCACGACGTCTTCAGCCACGATCGCCTCGTCGTCGACGTCATCTGCCTCGTCTTCGGCTTCGGCGACCTCGGCAGCAGTGCCGTCGATCGCCTGGGCCAGTGCCGGTGCGAGGAGGTCGGTGTCATCGTCGAGGTCGACCTCGTCGTCGTCGCCGTCCAGACCCTCGAGCAGCAAAGGGTCCGTCTCGAGCAATGCCGTGGCGGGGATCTCCTGCTCTTCGATCTGTCCGTCCGGGTCCCAGTGGACGATGACCTCACCGTCCAGGATCTCGGCCTCGGACAATGCGACCGGGTCGCGCGTGATCATCTCGCCGGCCATCGGCGGCGGAGCCGCTTCTGCCCGCAATTCCGCGGGGTCGGCGGTCATCCAAAGTGTGATCTGCCGCGCGCGCTTCGCAACCGCGTGGACCAGCGCATAGCGCGAGCCGTTGACGTGCTCGAGAGCGTGATCCAGCCGACGACCATGAAGCATGTAGAATCCTCCGATAGCGGAAAGAGCAGGAAACCCAGCGACCCATAGTACAATCTATTTAGCGATCCACCCGGTTGTGCTCAGGGGAGAGTCCCAGCAAGGAGGCGCAGAGCATGCTCGTCCTCACCAGAAAAGCGAATCAGAGCATCATGATCGGTGACAACATCGAGGTCACGGTGCTGTCGGTCATGGGCGAGAAGGTGCGTCTGGGCATCCAGGCGCCCAGAGATGTCGCAGTGTTTCGCAAGGAGGTCTTCCTCGAGATTCAGTCGCAGAACGTCGAGGCCGCGCAGTCCAGCAAGGACGCGCTCGACAAGCCGCTCTGGGCCATGAAGGACGCAGAGAACGGCTGACTCAGCGGTTCTGGAGCCCACCAGTCGCCCGTATTTCAAGCGCCGATCTGTGGCTCGTGGGTCAGCTCGATGCGCACTGTGGTGCCGTTGGATCCGGGGTCGACATGAACGTGGTCGGTCAGCTGTCGCACGATCCAGAGCCCGCGGCCGCGCTTTCCCAGCATCATCGGCGGGTGGCTGCGAACAATCGTACGGTAGTCAAAGCCGTGCCCGGCATCGCTGACCGTCAACACCAATCGTGCGTCATACCATCCGCGGACGGTGATCGGCGGGCTGCCGTGCTCTTGGGCGTTCGCGATGAGTTCGTCCAACGCGAGCGACAAGTCGCTTCGGCGTTGAGCGAAACCGTGGCGCTCGGCAAGGTCCGCGATCGCCCGTCGCACCGATGGGATCTCTGCGGGATCGCCGGTCAGCTCCGTCACAAAGCCGTCAGCGGCCCGAGAGGGTGCTCCACCGTCAGTGCTCGTGCGCCTCGCCTGCTTCGCCATGTGTACCGGTAGTGAATCATTTGCCGCGGTCGACACTGCACCATGTGCGGTCTGTCTCCGATGCCAACGGTCGCGGCACCAGCGGGCGATGCGTCTGAGGCGTCCAGCGGTATCATGGCGCGCGTTCGTCGAAGGCGATGAGGAGGGGCTGGATGATGATGCGGATGGGTGGTGCGGTGCTGGTCTGTGGCGTGGCGCTGGTCATGGCGACGCCGCCGGCGTCCGCAGCCGATCCGCTGCCAGACGGTGTGATCGCGCCGGACGTGAGCATCGACGGCATCCCGGTCGGCGGTTTCACGATCGACGCTGCCCGGCGTGCGGTCATCGACCAGCGCATCGCCCCCCACCTTGTGCCCTTGGTGGTCAGCTTGCAGGGGCGTCGCATCGCGATCAAACCGGCGGTGGCGGGCTATTCGGTTGACCTGAACCAGGCGGTCGACACCGCGCTGACCTACGGGCGGGTCGTACCGGTCACAGCGCCGGTCAACGTCCCGCTCCCGCAGTCGGTCGACCGTGCCCGTCTCCGCGCGGTGCTCACGTACCGCGCGCGGGACATCGAGCTCGCCCCGGTCGACGCGACGCTGTCGTTCAGGACTGCGCGGCCCCGGGTCCGGCCTCCCAGGATCGGAACGCTGATCGACGTTCCAAACGCGACCCCGATCGTCGCGGACGCGATGCTGACGCGTGGTGTCCCGCAAGTGGAGTTGCCCGTTCGCCGGGTGCGGCCCGCGCGGATGACGGTGGGCGCGAGCATCGTGGTCAGCCGCGGAAGCCGGGTGTTGTCGCTCTACCGCGAGACCAAACTCGTCAAGACGTTCCGCGTCGCCGTCGGGACGCCGAGCCACCCGACGCCCCGCGGCTTGTTCTCGATCGTCCAAAAGCAGCGCAACCCAACCTGGATCCCGCCCGACTCCCCGTGGGCGGCAGGGCTCGGCCCGATTCCGCCCGGGCCCGGAAACCCGCTTGGGACCCGATGGATGGGCACCAGTGCGTCAGCGGTCGGCATTCACGGAACACACGCGGATGGAACGATCGGCACCGCGGCATCACATGGCTGCATTCGCATGCACATCCGCGATTCCGAGTGGCTCTATGAGCGCATCAAGGTCGGCACACCCGTTCTGATCGTGTAGCGCGCGGGATTCAGGTGCGTGGGGATCCGGCGCTGCCCCCGTTGAGGGCTGCGTTGATGCGGGCCGCCTCGGTGGGCGGCACGAGCGCGCGGACGAGCGTGCCGTCGGGGCCGGCTTCTTGGACGACGTCGCGGCCGACCGAGTAGATGGCCGAGACGAGTGCGCCCTGGGCGTAGGGCACGAGGACCTCGATGGCGGTCAACCGCGAGCGTGTGAACTCGACGAGTCGGGCGCGCAGCTCGTCGATCCCCTCGCCGGTCAGCGCCGAGACCTCCACCGCGTCGGGGTGGCGGAAGCGCACGGCCTCCCGCTCCTCGGAGTCCAGACGATCGATCTTGTTGAGCACAAGCAACCGCGGAACGTCAGCGGCGCCGATCTCGTCGAGCACCTCGAGTACCGCGATGGCCCGCGCGATACGACGGTCCTCGGATTCGCCGGCATCCGCGACGTGAATGATCAGCTCCGCCTCGCGGGTCTCTTCCAAGGTCGACTTGAACGCATCGACCAGCTGGTGCGGCAGGTTGCGAATGAACCCGACCGTGTCGGACAGGACACATCGCGTGCCGCCCACGTCGAATGCCCGCGTCGTGGGGTCGAGCGTTTCGAACAGCGCGTCGTTGACAGTGGCATCGGCGCCGGTCAACGCGTTCATCAAGCTCGACTTGCCGGCATTCGTGTAGCCGGCGAGGGCCAACCGCGGCACCGCCGAGGCGACGCGCCGGGAGCGCATCACTTCGCGCGAACGTTCGAGGTCGCGCAGTCGGGCGCGCAGCACCGACATCCGCGTGCGCAGCAGCCGTCGGTCGGATTCGAGCTGCGTCTCACCCGGTCCACGCGTTCCGACACCGCCACCGAGCCGCTCGAGGTGCTGCCACAGACCTTCCTGCCGGGAGTAGTTGTATTCGAGCAGCGCCAGCTCGACCTGCAGCTTGCCCTCGGCGGTGTGCGCGTGCAAGGCGAAGATATCGAGGATCAAACCGGTGCGATCCACCACCCGCGTGTTGAGGCGATCCTCGAGCGTGCGTTGCTGGCCTGGTGTCAGCTCGCTCTCAGCGGCCACGACGTCGGGCTTGACCGTCTTGACCTGTTCGATCAACTCATCCAAACGCCCCTTGCCCAGAAACGTGCGGGGATGTGGATGGTCCTGATGCTGCACGACGACATCGACGGTCTGGGCGCCCGCGGTGCGCAGCAGTTCCCGGATCTCGGCGATGCGGTCGTCCTCTTCGTCGCGCCGGACGTTCATCGACGCCACAACCAGTGCCCGCTCGACGGGTTTGGACGTCGGGAACGGGCGCTCCTCGCGTTCCTGTTCCTTCTCGGCCTTGCCGCGATATGTCCGCTGAAGCTCACCCATCGGTCTGCATCATGTCCTTCAGCGCGCCGCCGCGCGCGTCCGCCGGGTCAAGAGATCCATGGTTCGGATGATCACATCGTCGCCGATCGGGCCGTCGGTGCGTACCAGCAGACTCAGGTCGTCGACCGCGAGCGACAGCACTCTGACGGCGCCAGGCCCCGGCGTGGTCGAGCGCGCACCGCGGGCGCCTCCGAGCTTCTGGGGGGTCCAGGCCGCGGCGCCGGAGTGTTCGGCGATCTGATTCACGGCCCCGCCGCCGATCCTGGCGGCGATCTCGTGATCTGGCCACCGGCTGACCACCGCGAGGACATGGGCGCCGTCTGCTCCCGACCACGTGCGCATGGCCCCCCCGGCAAAGCCGATGTCCTGGTAGACCTTGGCGCTCTCGGCTTTGGCCACACCGGCAAGGGTCGCCTGCAACTCGGCCGCATCGACCGTCGTGACATCGCTCGATTGGTCCAGGCCCGGGGGCGTCGGCAGGATCTTGACAAGTTCGACCGGGTCGATGCTCGTCGGGGGCACGGACAACGCGCCCCCGCCGCAGCCCGCGAGCAACGCCGTGAGCCCGACCAGGAGCGCGAGTGACCGAAGCACGCAGTCACTCTATCGTTGACTGCTGAGGGTGCGCGCAGGAATAACCGCTCTGCCGTATGGCGGCGGTTTGCAGCCCCAAACGATGCAGGGTTCCTGTGCTGGCCTTAACGAAGCCTCAACCCTGATCGGGGCTGTTCGGCAACCCTCCTGGCTACAATCAGTTGCGTAGGAAACAGCAACCTCGTTCAGGGATCGTCCCTGGAAACGGAGCCCGCAACTCATGAGCCTCGCTGCTCACAAAGCCCAGAACACCCTTCGCACGTTTGCCCTGATCGCGGGCCTGACGGGCCTGCTGCTCGTCGTCGGGCAGGTTGTCGGCGGGCGGAGCGGCCTGGTGCTGTTCGCCGGCCTCGCGGTCGTCATGAACCTCGCCATGTACTGGTTCAGTGCCCCGATGGCACTCAAGATGAGCAAAGCCGTCGAGGTGGACGAGGCCGAGGCGCCCGAACTGCACCGGATGATCTCGCAGCTCGCCGCCCGGGCGGGCATCCCAAAGCCCAGGGTCTACGCCACACCGGCCGAGCAGCCCAACGCATTTGCGACCGGCCGCAATCCAAAACACTCGGCGATCGCGGTCACCCAGGGCATCGTTCAGGCCTTGTCGCCGCGTGAGCTCGAGGGTGTCATCGCCCACGAGATGGCGCACATCAAGAACCGTGACATCCTGATCGCGAGCATTGCGGCGATGGTCGCCGGCGCGATCTCGGCGATCGCGAACTTCCTGCAGTTCTCAATGTTCTTCGGCGGTGGGAACGACGATGAGAGCCCACTCGGCATCGTCGGCACGATTGCAACGATCATGCTGGCGCCGGTGGCCGCGATGATCATCCAGATGGCGGTCTCGCGTCAGCGGGAGTACCAGGCCGATGCGACCGGGGCGGAGTTCCTGGGCGATGGCAACGGCCTCGCCGATGCCCTCGAGACGCTCGAGCGCGGCTCCCACGCCATCCCGTTGGCCGTCAACCCCGCAACGGCTCCGATGTACATCGTCAATCCCCTCGCGGCGTTCGGCGGACGTGGGATGATGAAACTCTTCTCGAGCCACCCGCCGACCGCTGAACGCGTCCGCCGCCTTCGGTCACTCAGTGGGATGCTCATGACGACATCGAGGGGGTTGGAGATTTGAGCATCAAGGACGAGGTCGCAAAGCTGATCGGCGCCGAGTCGGCTGTGCACAAACGCCTCATCGAATACGTCGTACGGCAACTTGGCACGGGTCGGGAGATGGCTGCGGTGCTCGACGATCCGTATGTCACCAACCGCTCGACGCACATGGACCGTCGCGCCCTGCTCGAGGAGCCCGAGGTCATTGCGGCGTCGGGGGCAGAGTTGGCGCACCTGCGCGCCCAACTCGAGGCGCTCATCGGCGGCTGACGCAGCGGGTACACTCGGGATCGAGCGTGTTCCCGGCCCAAACGATTCAGACGACCAGCGGACGATTGCGATGATTTCCGCGGCGTTCGTGATGTCGAGAAGAGGCGTGTGAGACGGTTCCTCGAAGAGAATGAGACCATCATCCTGTTCGCGCAGGGACTGGTGTTCTTTTCGCTGGGCTTCGCCGTGTGGATTCAACGCCGTCGTGCGACACGGCTGCGACTGACGCAATCGCTGATCTGGCTGGCTGCCTTCGCGTTTGTCGAGGCGCTCGCGGTCTGGGGGTACGTGTTCGTGCCCATCCAGGAGAGCTACATCGGTTCCGGGTTCATCGACGTGTTGCTGATCGTGCGCGCGGTCCTGCAGACGGCGGCGTTCTTGTTCTTGCTGCAGTTCGGCCTGCACCTGATGGTCGACTCGCAGGGACGCAGGCGTGCCTGGACCGCGCTGTCTGCCCTTGCGTGGGTTGGCTTGCTCGTTGGCGCGGCGATCCTCGCCACGAACGCGGACTGGACCGTCGGACAGTGGGAGGAGTCGGTCGAGACGCTCGCGCGGCACACGATTCTGCTGCCCGCCGCGGCGCTCGCAGCGATCGGGTTGTGGCGTCAGCGCGGTGAGCTCGCCGAAGCCGGGCTGCGTGGGATCCGGCCGTACGCGGCGGCCGCAGCGGGGGTGTTGTTGGTGTACGCGGTCATCGCGGGCATCGTGGTGGACCATCCGTTCTGGTCGCCTGGGCAAGACGGTTCCGATACCGCGCGGTTTGGCGCGGGGGCGATCCAGTTGGCGGTCGCCCGAGGCCTGGCCGGGCTGGTGCTCTCGGTGTTGGCGGTCAAGCTGCTGGAGATCTTCGAGTTCGAGGCCAAACAACGCATCGAGTCCCTCGACCGCGCCCGTGCGGTTGCCGAGGAGCGCGCACGTTTTGGACGCGATCTGCACGATGGCACGATCCAGTCGCTCTACGCGGCGGGACTGCACCTCGAATCCGTGGCGATCACCTCGACGGACACCGCGACGCGCAGTCAGGTGCGGCAAGTGGTCGAAGGCCTCAACATGACGATCGCCGGCATCCGTGAGTACATCTCGGGACTGCGCCAACCCGACGGAGATGCCGCGATGATCGCGACGCGCCTGGAGGATCTGGCCCGGCATTTCGCGGGCAAGACAGGCGTGGCGGTCAATGTACGCGTCCGTGGTGTCGATGCGGCCGGGCCGCTCCCCGACGAGGTCGGCCAGCATTTGGAGCAGGTGCTGCGTGAGGGGCTTTCCAACGCGGCCCGACATGGACAGGCGACGCGCGTCGAGGTCGAGCTGACGTTCGCGCCTGACGAACTGGACCTGCTCGTGACCGACGATGGCACGGGCATTGCCGATCCCCCCGCGCATGCGGGAGAAGGTCTCCGTAACATTCGTGAACGCGCACGTCGCTTGGGTGGCCGGGCCGAGATCGGTCCGGCGGTCGGCGGCGGAACGCGTGTCTCGCTTGCGATCCCATTGGACATCGAGGCGCCGGACGAGTCAGATTCGCAACCCCAGGAGGTTCTTCGTTGAGCGCTGCCGACATCATCCGTGTGTTGATCGTCGATGACCACCAGGTCGTGCGGCTCGGACTCCGTTCGCTCTTGGGGCATACCAGTGGCTTTCGCGTGGTGGGCGAGGCCGGGACCGTCGCCGAGGCGCTCGCCATGGCCGAGCAGGCCAAACCCGACGTCGTCCTGATGGACATCCGGCTGCCGGATGGCAGTGGCGTGGAGGCGTGTCGGGAGATCAAGAAACGACACCCCGAGATGCGCGTGGTGATGTTGACCTCGTACTCGGACGAGGAGGCGATCGTCGGGTCGGTGATGGCCGGCGCCAACGGGTACCTGCTCAAGCAGGCCGACTCAGATCAGCTGACGCGGGCGATCCGCGAGGCGGCGGCGGGAGAATCGTCGCTCGATCCGCGGGCCGCGGGGACACTGCTGACCCAATTCCGCGAGCTGTCGGCCAAACAGGCCGAGGCGGAACTCGCGGGTCTGACCGATCGTGAACGGCGCATGCTCGCCTTGATCGCGGAGGGGTATACCAACCGTGCGATCGGTGAGGTGCTGCACCTGTCCGAGAAGACGGTCCGAAACCACGTCAGCCAACTCCTGCGCAAACTCGGCTTCCAGCGCCGGTCACAGGCGGCGGCATGGGCGGGGCAGCGGCGCCTGGAGTTGCCACCCGAATAAACGGGTCTCACGGCCGCGCAGGAACGACCGCTCCGTGTGACGGCTGCAGACCGTCGCCATGCGGCGTCGGCGAGATCGCTATTACCAGCAGTGGAAGCGAGGCTCGCCGACACCGTCTGTCTCGGTTTTTCGCCCGCCATCCGGCGCAGCAGTCATTCGTGCCCAGGCCCTCACGGGCGAAGGTGTGGAGCGACGGAGTACCCTCCCAACCAGTGAGCCGGCGAATCAAGGTGTTGCGTCCCCAGATCGTGATCCCGGTGATCATCGTGGTGCTGCTGCTGGCGCGGCTCGCTCTGCACTACGGTGCGCAGCTGACGATCAAGGGCGCGTTCTACGATGCGCTCGGAATCGGTGGCGTCTACGCGACGCGCTGGCATGCGACGATCATCCTTCTTGCGATCGGCATCGGGTTTGCGCTCGTGCTCTCGCTGCCCGTGTTGTTTCTGCGTGGCAAGGCGCGACCCATCGTGCTGGACCAGGATGTGCCGGTCGGCGATCCGACCGACCCGCGCGGCGACGAGTTCATGCGCCGGTTCCCCGGTCTGGGCCGTGGCGCACAGACACTCGCCCGTGACCCAGGCGGAACAATGGTGCGCGGCGCGGTTCGGCTTGCGTGGCTCGCGTCGTTCGTCGTCCTGACGATTGCGATCGCGCCGACGCTTGCCGGGGCCCGTGACGAGCTCCTTGCATGGCGTCACCGCACCGACTTTGGGGTCGTCGACCCGGTGTTCCACAGCGATGTCGGATTCTTCGTCTTCTCCGAGCCTGCGTTGATGTCGATCGCACGGATCGCTGCAGTCGGTCTCGCGCTTGCAACGATCGCGGTTGTCTTGGTTGGCCTCGGGCTGAGCCTTGTCGAGCGGCAACGCCTCGGCGGCGGGGCGGCAACCGGGATCGTCCGACGCACTACGACGTTTGGTTTTACGCTCGGTGGTTTGTTCCTGCTGGCGCTGGGCTCGCTCATCTGGCTTTCGCGCTACGCGCTGACACGAGCCGGAGACGGTGACGTCCTGGGCGGGGCGGGGGCAGCGGTGCGGGGAGTCGACATCCCGACGCGTACGGTCGGCGCCGGGTTCGTCGCCGCGATGGCGGTCGGCTTGCTCGTGCTTTCAATCCCGGCAATTCGCGCGCGGGTCGGGCGCATTCCGCTCGCGCGGGCGGTACTCATCATCGCGCTCGTCTGGTCCGGGGTCGCGCTGGCCCTGGTCATCCTTGCGACCCCATGGTGGCTAATCCTGTTGGTCCCTGCGATTGCGGCCATTGCGTGGTCGCGCAACCTCAAGGCCACCCACCCGCTTGCGCGGCAGCCGACTCCCACGGTGTTGTGGCCGATGGTCGCGGTGGCCAGCACATTTGTCGTGGCGCTCCTCGGCCCGGTCGGCGCGGCCCTCAATGACGCCATCGTGCTGCGCGGGTCACAACTGCAGGTGGAGCGGCCGAACATCGAGGCGACCCTCACCGCCACCCGCGCCGCGACGGGCCTGGACAAGGCGAAGGTCGTCGTCGCGGACTACCGTAAAGGCGGCGTCACGCGCGCTGCGATTGACCAGTCGCCGGCATCGGTCGCGTCACTGCGGTTCTTGGACATCCCGCCGACCCGCGAGGCCTGCTCACGTCTGCAGACCATCAACCAGTTCTATACGTGCGCCGATGTCGATGTCGATCGCTACACGATCGCTGGGCGCAAGCGCACGTTGTTCGTGATCGGCCGCGAGATCGACTACTCCAAGTTTTCGGCGACCGACTTCCAACGACAGCATTTCGCCTATACACACGGGTATGGTCTGATCATGGCGCCGGTCGACGAGATCGACGCGACCTCGGGTCGCCCCAAGTTCGTGGTCGGAGGCATCCCGCAAACGGTCGAAGGTGACTTCATCCAGCCGCCGTTGACGCAGGCCGCCATCTACTTCGGTGCGCAACCGAGCATGCCGTGGGCGATGGTCAACACGGCGCAACCCGAGTTCGATCGAACGACCAACGTCAAGATCGACTGGACCGGTGCGACAGGGGTCAAGGTGGGTTCCGGATGGCGTCGCCTCGCCTTGACTGAGTTCCTCGGTGGGCTCCCGTATATCGGGGGCGGGCGCCGGGTGTGGAATGCCACCGGTGGCCGACCCGCCAACGCCAAGTCATCGACGTTGCTTTTTCGCGACATCGGGAGCCGCATCCGAGAGATCGCGCCGTTCCTGACGGTCGATGCCGACCCCTACTTCACCACGGCCGAGGGACGCGTGTTCGTGGTCGCGAACGCCTACACGGCGACATCGCGGTACCCCTACTCGGTGCCCTCGCAAGGGGTCAACTACCTGCGTCACACGGTGACCGCCGTCATGGACGCCTATACGGGTGAGACCAAGCTCTATCTGATGGACGACAAAGAGCCCATCACCCGCACGTGGCAAAAGGTCTACCCCCAACTCTTCACACCCGGATCACAGTTGCCCGAGGGCCTGCGCGCGCATTTGCGGTACGGCGAGGACCTGTTCAACTACCAGTCTGCAGCGCTCGAGCGGTTTCACGTGACTGACACCGACGTGTTCTTCAACGGCGATGACGCGTGGGCGATCACCGAAGAGGCCTACGGCGCCGGGGCAAACGGCGATCGGATCGAGTCTCCTGCACGTTTCACCTACGCGGTCCTGCCGGGCGAGAAGGACGAGCGCTTCGTGGCGGTTCGGGCGTACAAACCTGCGGCGCGTGGTCGTGGCATCGGGTTCTCGGGATGGCTTGCCGCGTCCAACGAGCCTGCGGACTTCGGCGCCCTCACCGTCCTGCGCTTCCCGACCAACGGCGACCAGGCGCTCGATTCGCTCGACACGTTCACCTCGACCGTTGCGCGTGACCCGGATCTGTCCCAGCAGATCACGACGCGCCGAGACCAAGTCCTTCGCGGCAACACGATCGTCACACCGATCGGGAAGGGCCTGCTGTACGTGCAGCCGCTCTACCTGGACGCACCGGGTGACTCGCTGCCGACGCTGTGGCAGGTGATCGTCGGTTTCGGGGACGGAAGGGTCTATTCCGCCGCGAGCTTCCAAGAGGCCCTGTCCAAGGCGCTCGGGGTCGAACCCGATCCCTTGCCGGGAACGCCCGTCGCTCCTGGTGGTACACCCGCCGCCGGTCCGACGCTCGCGCAGCTCGTCCAGCGCGCCTCGACCGAGTTCGATGCCTATCGCAAGGCGTTCGGCGAAGGCAAGGACGTGGAGGCCGCCACGCATCTCCGCGCGTTCCAGCAAGCTTTGGCGCAGGCGCGTCGTGCCGCCGATCAGGGTGGCGCCAAGACCCCGTGACGCACGAGGCGGGACGTCCGCTCGACCTGCGGTCGGGCGTCGGCAGGGCGGTGCTGTGGGGGTTGGCCACAGAGGATCTCAACGTCAACCTCGTGACGTGGCCGGCTGGTGATGGCGTGGCCTCGCACACCAACAGCGAGGTTGACGTGCTGATCGTCGTGATCGACGGAGTGCTGGCGGTCGACATCGACGGCGACGTCCGGATGGTCTGTGACGCCCAGGCGATCGTGATTCCACGTGGCACGACCCGATCGCTGACAGCAACGGACGGCGCGGTCAGATACCTCTCGACACACCGACGTCGCCCTCCGCTCACGCTGTCGTGAGCGGGAGGACCGATGATCACGCTGCCGGTTGCGGGCGCGCCGCCTGGCGCATGATCACGGTCCGCGAGACCGACCTCGCGCCGAGACGGTCGAGGATCACGTCGACTGCGATATCCGGGTTGAACGACCTCCACGAGAAGATGTCGATGTCGGCGTCGCCGGTCAGGTCGCAGAAGTGGCCGGTGATGTCCGACGTTGCGATGAGCTGGACGAGTGAGTACCCGACGACCTCGGGCGTGTGTTGCGCAACGTGTTCGATCACCGGTGCGCCAGAGGCCTTGATGTCGATCGCCTCGACGAGGTCGCTCACGACGTCCGCCGGTCGCTCGGCGTCCTTCACGATCTCTTTGCGGCAACCCACTGCGTTCGCGGTCGGATGCATTCCCTCGCCCTCGAACGACCTCCCGAGTGGTGTCCAGTGACAGAATGAGCCGACTGGCGCCGGGTTGATGCAGCCCCCCAGGGAGGAATCGGCCGTTGGCCGTAGAATCCGCCTGACGCTCATTCCCCTCGCCAGAGGTGCGTCAAATGTCACGACCGGCCCGAGTGTTGGTACTCGCGAATCAAAAAGGTGGCGTCGCCAAGACGACGACCACGCTCAACCTCGGTGCTGCGCTCAGGGAGCGCGGGTGCCGCGTGCTTGCGATCGATCTCGATCCGCAGAGCAACCTGTCGATGAGCCAAGGCATCGACATCGAGACCCTCACCACCACGATGTACGACGTGCTGGTGGGAGGTCGGCCGCTCTCCGAGGTCATCCATGTAAAGGAGATCGACATCGCCGCCGCGGGCATCGAACTCGCCGGCGCCGAACTTGCGCTGTCTGGGATGATCGGACGTGAGCGTGCGCTGGATCGCACAATCAAGCCGTACCGCGATCTGTACGACTACATCCTGATCGACACGCCGCCGTCGCTCGGTTTGCTGACGATCAATGCGATGGTCGCGGCCGACGGGGTCATCGTCCCCGTGCAATGTGAGTACCTGTCGCTGCGCGGGTTGGCGCAACTTCGCCAAACGCTTGGTCAAGTCCGCGAGCACCTCAACCCACGGGTCGACATCGTCGGGATCATCCCCACCATGTACGACGGGCGGACGGTGCATGGCCGCGAGGCGGTCGCAATGCTCGAGGAGAGCTTCGGTGACATCGTGTTCATGACCAGAATCGGCAAGACCATCAAGTTCGCAGAGGCCCCGGTCAAGGGACAGAGCGTGTTGACCTACGACAGCGGTGGGCAGGCGGCCCGGTGGTACCGGCGCCTCGCGGACGAGGTCCTCGAGCGCGATGCGGCCGAAACCGCCGGCACAAAGGCGGCTGCATGAGCCGCGAGCGTTCCAGCATGCGCGAGGGGCCGCTCAGCGACCTCTTCCGCAACACCACCGATGCGCCCAAGAGTTCCCCACCTGCCGAGCAGCCGTCGCCGCCGGCATGGGGTCGTGAGGCACCCGCGTACACCGGGGAGCGCTCCAGCTACATGGCGGTCATCAAGTGCGTCGGGATCGGCGGCGCGGGAATCAACGCCGTCAACCGCATGATCGAGGCCGGTCTGAGGGGTGTCGAGTTCATCGCGATCAACACGGACCGTCAGTCACTCGACGCCACTGAGGCCGATGTGCGGATCCCCGTGGGGCTCGAGCTGACCCGCGGCCGCGGCACCGGCGGCAACGCTGCGCTGGGTGAACAAGCGCTGCGCGAGAGCGAGGAACACATCCGCCGTGCCCTGCGTGGCGCCGACCTGGTGTTCATCGCCGCAGGTGAGGGTGGCGGTACGGGGACCGGTGGGGCCCCGGTCGTCGCAAAGCTCGCCCGCGAGATGGGCGCGCTGACGATCGCCGTCGTCACCAAACCATTTGCCTTCGAGGGTTCGCGCCGCCAGACGCTGGCCGACGCCGGCATCACGGCGTTGCGCGATCAGGCCGATACGATCATCGTGATCCAGAACGATCGGCTGATGGCTGTGTTGGATCGCGGCGTCAGCATGGTGGACGCATTCCGCGTGTGTGACGACCTGCTGCGGCAGGGCGTGCAGGGCATCACGGACATGATCACGCTCCCGGGGCTGATCAACCTGGACTTCGCTGACGTCCGCACCGTCATCCGTGGCGCCGGCTCGGCATTGCTTGGCATCGGGTACGCGAGTGGAGCCAATCGCGCCGAAGAGGCGGCTTTGGCCGCCATCAGCTCGCCCCTGCTCGAAACGCCCATCGACGGCGCTCGCGGAATCCTGCTCGGCATCACCGGCGGTCCGGACCTGTCGCTCAGCGAGATCAGCCGTGCCGCCCGGGTGGTCGCTGACGCCTCGGACCCCGAAGCCAACATCATCTTCGGTGCGACGGTCGATCCGGAACTCGAAGGCAAAGTGTGGGTCACGGTCGTCGCCGCCGGTTTCACCGGTCGCCGCGCGGCCGCGCCCCGCCCACCCGCCGCGACGTCTCAGGGCTCGTACGCGCGGCCCGTGCCCGTTGCCGCTGTTTCACCCGCACCCGCAGCGGCGCCGGCATCTGCCTCACCATTCCAACTGGGCGAACCGCAGGATGCTCTCGCAGATCCCCCTGAGCCACCAGATCTCTCGGCGCTCGGCCCCGACGCCGTGCGCGATGACGCGGGCACCAGCACACGAGTGTTCCAGTCGCCGTACCCAAGCGGTCCCGCTCCCGGTGAGCGGGAGGACGAGGGGTAATCACTCCTGCCGGTCCCGTCGCGGTGGTTGCGGCGGGTCACCGTGACAGCGCGCGTGCGGGCGCGGAGATCCTCGCCGGCGGCGGCAATGCAGTGGATGCGGTCTGTGCCGCGGCGTGTGCGGCGGCCATCGCCGAGACCCCACTGACCGGGCCGGGCGCCGGGGGCTTCCTGTTGGCGCGAACGCCCGATGGCGAGGCCACGTTGCTCGACTTCTTCGTCGCGGTCCCAGGACTCGGTCCTGACGGGCGTCGACTGGATCCCGCGAACCTCGAATCGTTCACGGTTCCGTTCGGCGGCGCGGAGCAGGTCTTCCATATCGGCTCGCCGTCGGTGGCCGTGCCCGGAATGATCCCGGGCATCGTCACGGCCGTCGAGCGACTCGGCAGCCTGTCGTTGGCCGACATCGTCGCTCCGGCGATGCGTCTGGCCGTCGACGGGGTCGTCGTGACGCCCGAGGTCGCGTACCTGTTCGAGATCCTCGCGTCGATGTTGACGCACACCCCCGAAGCGTCCGTGATCTTCGCTCCCCACGGTCGGCTCCTGCGCGTTGGCGAACGGTTTGCAATCCCGGAACTGGCAGACACGTTTGCCGAGATCGCGCACGCAGGCGCCGCGACATCGTCTGACGGGCGACTGGCGCACGCGCTGCTGACACACCTCGAGCGGACGGGCGGCCTCGTCACTGCCGACGATCTCGAGGCCTACTCGGTCATCGAACGCACGCCACTGCAGGCCGCCCACGGCGATGTCACGCTCCTGACCAATCCGCCGCCCTCGTCCGGCGGAGTGTTGATCGCGGCCGCTCTGGCCGCGGTCGATGGCACTGGGGTGTCCGACGACGTCGAGTTCTACCGACAGGTCGCACGCGCGGCCGTCGCGGCCAACGCGCTGCGCGACGACGGCTTTGCAGCAGGCTTGCACGATCCGGGTTTCGCCGGTCGGCTCCTCACCCGGGCGATACCCTCGCGCAAGCCCACCGGCACGACGCATGCGAGTGCGGTCGACGCCCACGGTGGCATGGCCGGCCTGTCGTCCTCATGTGGCTCGGGAGCCGGGGTGGTCGTGCCCGGCACGGGTATCCTGCTCAACAACATGGCAGGCGAAGAGGATCTCAACCCAGGCGGCTTCGGACGGCTGGCCCCGGGCATGCGGATGTCATCGATGATGGCACCGACCCTGATCGTCCGTGGCGGCGAACCGGTCGTCGCGCTCGGGTCAGCCGGGTCCAACCGATTGCGCTCGGCGATCCTGCAGACCGTGGTCGGCGTCGTCGACGCGAGAATGGACCTGGCGGCGGCCGTCGACCGGCCGCGTGTCCATGCCGAGGGTGGGCGGCTCCAGGTCGAAGGCGGGGTCTCGGACGAGGTGGTGGCGGCACTCGCGGCGGACGGCCACGTCATTCAGCGATGGGGCGACCGCAACCTCTTCTTCGGCGGGGTCTCCATCGCCGGGTTCGGCCCGGCAGGCCTGACCGGCGCCGGTGACCCGCGACGCGGGGGAGCGGCGGCCGGGGTGACTGCATCCGGCCAGGTGGTCGACCTGTGAGCGACGAGCCGACGTTCGCCGTCGACGTCGCGGGCACGCGCTACACACTCGTGCCGCAGCCGCTCCGCACGAGCCTGTCGGACTCTCCGGCGGCCCTGTGGGGCTTCCAGGTCCACGTCCTTCGTGACGACGAGCTGGTGGGAATCAAGACCTGCTTCGTGGGTCGTGTCCGGGTTCATACCAAAGACCCCACCGCCGCCGATGGTCCGGTCGCTGCGCTCATGCCCATCCTCCACGACGTCGCGGTGGGCAAGATCCGCGAACGTCTGGAGCAGGGCGAAACGGGGGACGAGATCCTCTTCGCCTGAGCGGCAGGATCGTGATCACGGGCCGGGCGTGAAGGCCGACCCGGAGTTGCGCATCACTGTGTGATCCGACGACGTCTCGGTGGTCCCCCTCGCGACCACGAACAGGTTTCCCGGCTGTAAATCGTCGCCGGCCGTTGTCCTCGGTCCCACCGTTGTGGCTCACCGATGGCGGCGGGACACTCTGCCATCCTCTGATCCGCATTCGCGCGGCAAACGTTACCGACGTACGAGGTGGACCGCACAGCATTCACGAACCCGCAACCGGTCACCCCCTCGGTGTCGGTCGGGCGGGCAGGCAGGGAGCGCGCCTCGGCTGCTCCGCCGAGCGACACGGCCTGAGGGCTTCGCGAAGGCCCCCGAGCGAACGGCTGCGAGGGTGTCTCTCTCGAACCTCGTGAGCGAATCCGGTAACGCCGGCAAGCACACGCACGTCCCGGATTCTCACCGCTCGATGGGGTCCGCGACCTCGGAGACGACGGAACAGACGACGTGGTGGAGGGCGGCGGCGATCTGCGTTGTCGGCAACCCCCGGTCCGTCCTGAGGTGCCGGTAGAGATCCGGGGCGAGTTGCGCCAGCACGAGGTCTGCGAGGACGGGTGCGTCGCATTCAGGGCGGGCCTCGCGGAGGAGCACCGCAACGTGAAGGTGGTACGCGGAGTAGACGCTCGTGCGGTACCGCGCGCTTCCGACGGCCTGCAGCAGCTCGCCCAGGCGCTCGACGTGGTCGATCATCGCGTCGGTGAATGCCAACAGCCGCTCGCGCGGTGGCGCTCCGGGGCCGAGGGGCGGTGCACCTCGGAGAAGTTCGTGTTGCAGAACCCGGTCGTGCGAGTCCAGGACGGCCATCGCCAGGCCTGATCGGTCGCCGAACCGACGGTAGAGGGTCCCTTTGCCGACCCGCGCGGCTTCGGCGATCTCGTCCATCGACACGTTGGTGACGCCGCGCTCGGCGAAGAGCCGCTCGGCCGCGTCCAGCACCTTGCGACGGTTGCGGGCGGCATCGGCACGCTCGGTCGAAGCGGCCGCAGAGGGGTTGATCGGGGTGAAGTGGGTGCCCATTGACAAAACGGACTGTAGTCCGTTACTCTCCTCCCATCAAACGGACGTCAGTCCGTTTATCGACAGAGCAATCACAAGGAGCAGCAAGAATGTCAGACATCCCCGCGGGAACATGGGCAATCGACCCCGTTCACTCATCGTTTGGGTTTGAGGTCAAGCACCTCGGCGTCTCGACGTATCGGGGGAGCTTCCCCGGTGTCGAGGGTGCCATCGAGACCATCGACGGCGCCGTGACGAGTGTTTCCGGCACCGCACAGATCGACAGCCTCGTCACCCAGGACGTGCAGCTGACCGGTCATCTGATGAGCCCGGACTTCTTTGATCAGGCGAATCACCCCACCGGGACGTTCGCCTCGACAAGCATCGTCAGTGACGACGACGGCAAGCTCAAGGTTGTCGGCAACCTCACGCTTCGCGGCGTCACCGAGCCGGTGGAGCTCGAGGGCGAGCTCGAGGGCGTCGGTCCCGACCCTTACGGCAACACGCGCATCGGTATCAGCGCCGCCGGCTTCGTTGACCGCACCAAGTTCGGCCTGAGCTGGAACGTCCCGCTCGGCGCCGCCGTCGTCGCGGTCGGCGAGCGGGTCAAGCTCGTCTGGAACGCCGAAGGGCTCAAGCAGTAGCCATGGCCACGACACTGCCCGTCTTCCGCATCCTCGCCATCCCCGGCAGCCTCAGGCGCGGGTCGGTCAACCGGGCGATGTTGCACGCAGCCATCGACCGTGCGCCGGAGGGGGTCGAGATCGAGCTGTACGACGATCTCGGCTCCATCCCGCCCTTCAACGAAGATGACGAGGGGGAGCGCACGCCGCAGCCGGTGCTCGATCTGCGCGAACGGATAGGCCGGGTGGATGCACTGCTCATCTCCACGCCCGAGTACAACCACTCGGTGCCCGGGGTGATCAAGAACGCGATGGACTGGGCGTCACGGCCGATGGGCCTCGCCGAGATCGTCGGCAAGCCGACGGCGGTGATGAGCGCCTCGGCCTCGACGTTCGGTGGGGTCTGGGCGCAAGCCGAACTGCGCAAGGCATTGGCGGCATCGGGCGCCCGTGTCCACGACGAGGGCGTCGCGGTCAGCAAAGCCGGTGAGCGCATCGACGCGCAGGGACGACTGGTCGACCAGGAGGTCATCGATCAAATCGCCGCGCTTGTCGATGAGCTGCGAGCGCTCGCGGAAATCCCGCTCGAGGTGTGGTGAGCGCGTCCGATCGGCACCTGCCGGCGTGCTTCGGTGTCATCCGGAGTCCTCGGCAGTTGATGTGACGTCACCAGGTCGCGCACGTCGTGCCAGGGCGAACGCGACTGCGGTAGCTGCCAGGTGGAGCGCGGCCACGATCGCGGCCACCACGGTCAGGTTGGTCCGCGACTCGCTCACCTGGTGTATGGCCTCGCGGATGTCGAAAATGCCGAACGCAAGGGTGATCAACGCCACGAGCAGAAGCAGTGGACGCGCGGTCGGCAGGCGCCACAACGCGAGCGCCAGAAGCAGGGAGACGAGGACGGCGGCGATGACCAGGCCAGTGGATTCGGGGTTGATCCCGAAGACGCGTTCGCTCGTGACCTCTGTGACCGCCGATTGCGATGCCGGGGCTTCGGTCGACGAGGCCTCCCCGGCGGTCGCCTCGCCTGAGGTCTCGCCGCCCGCTGCGTGCGTTTCGGTGGCAGGCGCCGGCGTGGTCGCGTGGGTTTCGGTCGCCTCGCGCGCAGCGCTGTGGGTCGGCTGTGAGCGCTCGATTGCCACACCCACCGCGAACAGGGCGGCAGAGGCGGTGAGGAGTGTGATGAGCAGGGCGCGTAGGCTGAGCGATGTCGGCACGGGTTCATCTCGCTTGTCGTGGAGTGCTGGTACCAACCCCTACTCGTCATCGCGCTCACGTGGATGCATCCAAACGCATCCGCCGCGACGTAGAAGGAATGATGAGCAATCACCTGCCCGCGGGGCACGCACGAGATCGCAGCGACGAGATCGCGACCGAGGCGCGCCTGCTCGCCCAGATCGCCGCCGGCGACGCCGATGCCTTTCATGCGTTGTGGGGCCGATACCGCGGTCCGGTCCATGCCATGTGCCTGGCCGTGATCGGCGAGCGCGCGCAGGCCGAGGACGCCGTGCAGGAGGCCTTCGTGCGGATCTGGCGGGGCGCGGGCGGCTACGACCCGGTGCGCGGCGTTCCGGCCGCGTGGATCATGACGGTGGCCCGCAACGTCGCCCGGACGGCGTCCCGCACCCGATCGCCGCTGCCCGTGGTGCACGAACCGATGGCCGCCGATGGCGTCGAGCCGATCGTGGACCGGCTCTGGCTCCGGCATGCGTTGAGCAAGCTGTCGGAGCCGGAGCAGCTGGCGCTTGAGCTCGCGTACTTCGCCGATCTGAGCCACGCGCAGGTGGCCGCGCGCTTGGGCGAGCCGCTCGGCACCGTCAAGGCACGCATCCGTCGCGCGCTGTTGCGCTTGGCGGAGCAGGTGGGGGAGCGATGAGGCACGAGGTCGCCCGCGAACGCCTGCCCGAGTTGCTCGGTCTGCACCCGGCATCCAGTGACGAGTCGGCGTTGCGTGCGCACGTCGCCACCTGTGTGGAGTGTCGTGGTCTGCTCGCGAACCTCAGCGGGGTCGACCAGGCGCTGCGCGGTGTCGGGGCCGAACAACCCAGCCGGGAACTCGATGAACGGGTGTTGACAATCCCCGTGGGCCCGGTTGCCGTCCAAGGCACGCGCCTCCGGCGTATCGGTTGGATCACATCCGCGGTGGCAGTGGTCGCCGGCCTCACCGTCGCGTTGTCGTTGTCGTTTACCCGCGGGGACGCTCCACCACCCGGGTTCTCGGCCGCGCGCACGGTCACGTTGACCGGCGCGACCTCGGGCGTGCGCGCCCAACTCCAGCTTGGGCGACCCGAGGGTGCCAACCAGCCGCTCCGTCTCGTGGCGCATGGGCTCTCACCGGTCGGTGCACGCTATTACGTGTTGTGGCTCGCGGGTCCCGAGGGACGTGTCTCGGCCGCGACGTTCCGGCCGGACGCCGACGGCGACTGTGTGGTGGTCGGGGTGGCCCCCCGCGATCTCTCGTGGGATCATGCCGACATCACCGGGGCCGGCAACCCGAACGCGGAGGCAGTGGCGACGGGGACCCTGTAGGCACGAACGGGATCGTGCTCGGATCCGTAACGTGTGGACCGTGAGCAACGTCGATGCCCGTCAACTCTGTGTGCGACTCCTGGAGCGTGCCGGCGTGCCGATCGACGGACCCGAGGCCTGGAGCATGCGCGTCCACGACGAGCGCGTGTGGCAGCGGCTGGTCGGCGAGCGTGAGCTTGGCATCGGTGAGTCGTACATGGATGGTTGGTGGGACGCGGACGAGCTCGACGAGATGCTCGTCCGCGTCCTGACGTCTGATATCCGCGGGGCCATCCGCCCCAGCGCCAAGCTCATCGCGACCGCGGCCAAGGCCGTCATCACCAACCGGCAGACGGTACGGCGGGCGCGGCGCAATGCCCACCACCACTACGACATCGGCAACGAGCTGTATGCCGCCATGCTCGACCAGCGCATGGTCTACAGCTGCGGGTACTGGGATTCGGCGAGCGACCTGGCCGCCGCGCAGGAGGCCAAACTCGACCTGATCTGCCGCAAGCTCCACCTGGAACCGGGCATGCGGCTCCTCGACATCGGCTGCGGCTGGGGCGCGTTCGTCCAGTTCGCCACCGAGCGCTACGGCGTACAGGCAGTCGGCATCTCACCGGCGGCCGAGCAGGTCGCATATTGCCGCGAGCGGGTGGCGGGCCCGTCGGTCGAGATCCGCCAGGGTGACTACCGCAAGGTCAGCGGCACGTTCGATCGCATCACGTCGGTCGGCATGATGGAACACGTCGGCCCACGCAACCTCGGTGCGTTCTTCACGGTGTGCGATCGACTGCTCGCACCGGGCGGCATGATGCTGCACCACACGATCGGCGTCCTTCGGACCAAGAGCTACACCAACCCGTGGATCGACAAGTACATCTTTCCGGGTGGGGTCCTGCCGTCGCTGACACAACTGGCCAAAGCGGCTGAGCCCACATGGGTGGCCGAGGACGTCCACAATTTCGGGCCTGACTACGACCGCACGCTGATGGCATGGCACGCCAACATCGAGGCGCGGTGGGATCAGCTCCCTGCCGGGTACGACGAGCGGTTCCGCCGCATGTGGCGCTTCTACCTGCTGTCGTGTGCCGCGGCGTTTCGCGCGAGGCAGCTGCAGCTGTGGCAGATCGTCTACCGGCGGTCCGGAGTGGCCGACCGGTACCAGCCGGTCAGATGACCCGCACCGGTTCGGTCCGGACAGGCGGTCCAACCGACACGGGGCGATGACTGTTCCGGCGGCCGAACGAGCCCGCCTGTGACGTCGACTACCATCAGATCTACGATGAACGGCGCACAGATCGGGATCACGGCTGCCCGCAGGGCCGAAGAGCAGGCGACCCTCGTCCGTTCGCTGGGAGGCATCCCGCGCCTCGGGCCGAGTGTCGATGTCGACCACCCCGTGTCGGATGACGTCATGCGCGAAACCCTGCGCCGGGTGCTGGCACGGCCGCTGGACACCGCGGTCTTCGTCACCGGGGTCGGGGCGCGACACCTTCTCGATGCGGCGACGCGCCTTGGCATGATCGAGGCTTTGCTCGCCGCGTTGCACGTCGCTCGTGTCGTGGTGCGTGGCAACAAGCCGCGTCGCGTGCTGCGGGAGCACTCCATCCCCATCGAGTGGACGGCCGTGCCCGCCGAAAGCCGCGTCATCCGGGATGCGCTCCTGGCCGAACCGCTGACCGGTCGGCGGATCCTGGTGCAGTGCGCGGGCGCATCGCCGGACGTCATGATCACTCCACTGCGCGCTGCTGGGGCTGAGGTTGTCGAGGCCCACCCCTACGCGCTCGACGATCCACCCGACGCACGCGGGGCCATCGACCTGGCGCATGCCGCGGCCGAAGGACGGCTCGACGCGTTGACCTTCACAAGCGCTCACGCCGTGCACGGCTTCGTCGCCCTCGCCGAGCGGGCGGGGGTCGACATCGACGCCGTCGGCACCGCAGGCGCATTGATCACATCCGTGGGGCCGATCACGCGAGAAGCGCTCCTGGAGCATGGTCTGCCCGTCCATGTCGAGCCCGGAACCCCGCGCATGGGTGCGATGTTCCACGAGCTCGCGGCGGCGCTCGCTCAACGTCGCCCCGCCCCGCTGGATCGTTGACGAGGCCTATCCGGTGATGGGGATGACTTGTACCAGGGCGTTGTAGTCGGGCACACGTGAGTCGGGGTCGCGCACGCCTGCGCGGATGAGCGGGTTGCATTCGGGGAAGTACATCTGCAGGTTGCCCGGGCGCATCGGCGCGATATGGATGCGGGCGGGCACCTGACCCGTCTCGGAGGTGACCGTCACCCGTGCGCCCTGGGCGAGGCCGAGCGTTGCGGCATCGTCCGCCGAGATGAACAGCGCGTCGCGGTGCGCGCCGGTCAGCGGATCGTGGTCGCGCATGACCATCGAGTTGAACTGCTTTCCGCGCCGTGACGACAGGGTGTAGTGACCGGCCGGTGGCCGCGGGTCGCGGGGGACGACCGTGGTGAAATGCGCTTTGCCGTCGGCGGTGGGGAAGACCCACCCCTCGCACAGTCGTGAGCCACCCCATTGGAACTGGTCGCCGGTGGCTGCCAGGTGCTGGATGCCGTCGTAGAACGGGACGACGCGGGCAATCTCCTCGCGAATCGCCTGCCCGTCGGCGAATGTCACCGCGTCGGCGCGGTCAGGGTCGATGTGTCGGGCCAGGTCCTGGTAGATCCGCCACTCCGACCGAACCTCACCCGGACGCCCGCCACGAATCTGGGGGCTGAACGCCACACGCCGTTCGGTCGTCGTCTGCGTGCCGCCGCCCTCTTGTTCGTACCGCGTCGCGGCCGGCAGGAGTACAACGGCGCCGCCTGGCGGTGGGTCGACCAACATCTGGCTCGAGATCACGATGTCTTGGTGAACCCGCAGCGGCACGCGGCCCAGGCGATGCTGGACCAGGTCCGGGTCGGGAAGCACGTCCAGGAAGTTGCCGCCGCTCGCGAACACGACGTCCAGGTCGCCCCGCCCGGCCGCCTCGATCATCTCCTCGGCCGTCAGCCCGGTCCAGTCGGGGACCGGGAACCCGTAGTGCGCCGCCAGAGCCGTCGCCGACTCCGGGCCGATCGGAGTGTTCCCGGGGAGTGAGGTGGCGTAGGCACCCATCTCGGCACCGCCCTGCACACCTGAATGGCCACGAATCGGCATCAGCCCCGCGCCCTCGCGACCCACGTTGCCGCGGGCCAGCGCGACGTTGAGGATCGATCGCACGTTGTCACTGCCGCAGGCGTGTTGGGTGATGCCCATCGACCAGACGAACACTGCGGAGTCCGCCTCGCGGTACATCGTGACGAATCGGCGGATAGCGTCCTCGGTCACACCGCTTCGGGCCACAAGCTCGTCGAGTGAATGCCGAGCACATTCGTCGCGCACGGCGTCGAACCCCACGGTGTGGTCGCGGACGAACGCCTCGTCGACACCGCCCTCGTCGATCAAGAGCTTGAGCACCGCGGTCGCGAATGCCTCGTCGCCGCCGGTGTGGACCTGCACGAACAGGTCGGTCATCTTGGTGCCGAACATGGCGCTCTCGGCGTTGGACGGCACCCAGTAGCGCTCGAGCCCGAGTTCCTTCTGTGGGTTGACGACAACGACCTTCGTGCCGGTCTTCCTCGCCATGTACAGGTACTTCATCATCACCGGTTGGGCGTTGGCGACGTTGGAGCCCCACAACACGATCAGATCGCTGGCGAACAGATCGGTGTACGAGATCGTCGTCGCGATCGCCCCGACGGCGTGCTTGAGCACGCCGGTGGACGGCGCGTGGCAGATCCGTGCGGCGTTGTCGATGTTGTTCGTGCCCAGGAACCGCGCCACCTTCTGCGCGACGTAGTAGACCTCGTTGGTGATTCCCCGCGAGGTCAGAAAGAACGCGATGCGGTGGGGGTCGCTGTCACGGATTGCGCCTCCTGCCAGCGCGAGGGCGTCGTCCCAGCTGACGCGCGTGAAGCCTGCGTCGCCATGGTGTCGCACCATCGGGTATGCGAGCCGGCCGAGTTCACGAAGCTCCCGACCCGAACGTTCGCGCAGTGCCGCGACGTCGGCGAGCAGGCCATGGTCGGCGGCGCCCATCGTGTTGGTCTGAAGCAGTGCGAGCCGAGTCGTACAGAGGTGGACGCCATCGATCGTCCAGTCGTGCAGTCCTGCCACGCCCAGGGCACACCCGTCACACACTCCTTTGCGGAGGATTCGTGCGGCATGCGGCAACGCGCGCCGGTTCTCCCATACGGTGCGCAACATTTCGCGGTAGTGATTGGGCTTTGTCAGCCCGATGCCGTTGGGGCGCAGGCCGACCCACAGGTCGCGGCGTCGGGGTCGCCTACGCGCCATCAGCGCCTGCGACCATCTGTACGCGATCGGGGTGTGCGTAGATGTTGAACCCGTCGGGGCGCAGGAACCCGACCGCCGTCACTCCCAGGTCCTCGGCGGCTTGGACGGCGAGGTTGGTTGGCGCGGAAATGGCGCAGATGATCGGGATGCGTGCGACCGCGGCTTTCTGGACGATCTCGAACGACAGGCGTCCCGAGACCAGCAACACCGCGCCGCCGGAGCCCGCGCCGAGCGCCACTGCGCCGACCGCTTTGTCGACCGCGTTGTGGCGACCGACGTCCTCACGCAGCAGCCGGAGCCTGCCGTCGGTGTCGAATAGCCCCGCCGCGTGCAGCCCGCCGGTGCGGTCGAACACGAGCTGGCGCTCGCGCAGGACATCAGGCATCGCGAGCAGAACGTCAGCGCGGATCGTGGGGCCCGGCCCCAGCGGCGCGCATCGGACCGTGATTGCCTCGAGTGCCGCTTTGCCACAGATGCCGCAGCTTGACGTCGCAAAGAAGTTGCGCTCGGCAATGCCAAGGTCGAAGGGCGTACGGGTGCGGACCGTGACGACGTTGTAGCGCTGCACGTCCGGATCCTCACAGTACGCGACGGCCTCGATGGCCTCGGGTTCGACCAGACCTTCGGTGATCAGAAATCCGGCGGCCAGCTCGAAGTCGTTTCCCGGAGTGCGCATCGTGACCGCGACCCGCACGGGCGCCTGCCCCGGGCCGGACGCTTGGATTTCGAGCGGCTCCTCACCGACGAGCGCGTCGGTGCGCTCGCGCCCACGCCCGTCGCGCACTGCCACGATGCGGATCGTCGTCATTGTGTGACGGGCGGCCTCGGTTGTCACAACTTCGCGCTCCTCTGTGACTTGCGGCTGGTGAACTCCGCCGTCGGCGCAAACCGTTCTGTGGGTGGCTCAGCGGCCTCGGCCGTGTGGGGGTGCGCACATGGGAAGTCCTTCTCGACCATCAGACGAAACCCGGGTGCGTGGGCGTAGACACCTTCCCGGGCAGGCTCCGCAAGGCATGCCACATCGGCGGGCGAGAGTTGCACGACCATCGCCCCGTCCGCGGCATGGACCGATAACGGGTCGCCCGTCGGGTCGACGTGGACATGCCAGGCCCCACCGGGGACCTGCAGCGTTGCGGTGAGTGCAGTGCCCGCGGTCAGCAGCCCAAGCTCGGTCGGAGTGATGCGCAGTCGCAGGCTCTCGTCGGTCCAGCGCACCTTCATGGCTGGATCTTGTCACGCGATCCACGCGTCAACCCGGCCCGCGTGATGTCAGCCGCCTCGCCCCGCGCGGCGTCGTACGCGCTGCGGTCGTTGAGATTGCGCAACGACGCCAGCGTGGGGTCCACCGCCCGTAGGCGCGCTTCGTCGATACCGACGGTGTTGCAGCGATCCACGAGGGCGAAGAGGGCGCGATGACCGTCGGCCACAAGTGCCCGGGCGATCGGATGCACCGCGACCCGTACGACGGCCGGGATGGGGTGACGTCGACCCTCGGCCTGCGGCAGCACGATGTCGATACCCTCGCGCAACGCGTCGGTCAGGACGGCAACGAACGCGGGTGTCAGAAATGGCGTGTCGACACCGCAGACAATCGCACGATCGGCGTGTCCGTCTGCCGCGGCGAGGCCCGTGGCGAGCGCGTCGAGCGGACCGGTTCCAGGGACGGCATCGTCGACGATCTGTACGTCGGGCGGCAGTGGGGGGAGCGCCTGACCGGGCCTGCGCACAACGATCACCAGGCCCCCGACCATTGCGCTGACGAGGTCAACGGTGTGACGCACCAGCGTCGACCCATGCCATTCCAGGAGCGCCTTGGATGTTCCCATCCTGGTGGATCGACCCCCGGCCAAAATGATGCCGGCGACATCGATCACGGTCCGGATGCTATCGCGTCGCAATCCGGTGGCCGCCCCCGATCGGTTCTGCTTGAATCGCGGCCATGAGGGCCTCAACCTCGGGGTCGCGGCCCAGCTTCGTGCAGCTTCGCTTCGTCGCCATCCTCGCGGGAGGGGCGGGGGGCGCGCTTGCCCGGGGAGGCCTCCAGCGTGCGTTTCCCGCCGACGGCGGCTGGCCGTGGGGGACGTTCATCGCGAACCTCGCCGGAACGTTCGTCCTTGGCTGGCTTGTAACCCGGCTGACCGAACGCGTGGCTCCCACGCGGCTCTGGCGGCCATTTCTGGGAACGGGGCTCTGCGGCGCGTTCACCACGTTCTCGGCCTTCCAAGTCGAGACGATCACGCTCGCCAAGGATGGGCGCACGGCTCTTGCGGTGCTCTACGCCCTCACGTCCCTCGTCCTGGGTCTGACGCTTGCGGCCGGTGCGAGCGTGTTGGCCCGCAGCAGACGGTACGGATGAGCGGCCTCCTGCTCTGGAGTGGGGTTGCGGTGTTCGGCGCATTTGGCGGGCTCGTGCGCTTTGGCGTGGACACTGCGGTTTCGCGACGCCGGCCGAGCGACTTCCCCTGGGGCACGCTTGTGGTCAACCTGACCGGGAGCTTCGTGCTGGGGTTGCTCGTGGGGGCCTCGCTTGGCACTGACGCGCTCTTCGTCGCCGGCACCGGATTCCTGGGCGGCTACACCACGTTCTCCACATGGATGGTGGAGACCGAGCGCCTCGGTGAGGAGGGCGAGTTGCGGCTGCTGGCCATCAATTGGGCCATGCCGATGGCGGCAGGACTCGTGGTGGCGGGAGCCGGTTGGCTGATCGGAGCCGCGCTCAGATGATCGTCGACGGCCTGCGGTTGATGGTGTACTTCGGCGACGCGCTCGAAACCGGTCATCGGTTGACAAGCGACGTGCTGATGGAGCGTCTGGCAGGGCACGGCGTCACCGTCTCAGCGCTCGCCCGTGGCATCGAGGGGTTCGGGCTCAACCGTCGGATCCACGCCGCACGGCTCCCGGATCTGTCGGGCGATCTGCCGCTCGTCGCGGCGGCCATCGATACCCGCGAACGCATCGAAGCCGTCTTCGAGGATGCCGCACAGATCGTTCCTCGGGGACTCCTGACGCTCGAGTCGGTCACACTGGTCACCGGTTGCGACGTGGCGACCGCCGAGGTTCCCTCCGACGGAGGACACTGGAGCCGGTTGACGGTCTACTGCGGGCGGCGGGAACGCTACCGCCAGGTTGTGCAGATCTTGAAGGTCAGCGGGGCTCCTGGTGCGACGGTCATCCTCGGTGTGGATGGAACGGTGCATGGGCGCCGTGCCCGGGCGCATCTGTTCGGCCGCAACAGCGATGTCCCGATGGCGGTCATCTCGGTGGGCAGGAGCGCAGCGATCCGCCAGGCCCTTCCGCACCTTGGGGAATGCCTGGAGGATCCGATCGCCACCCTCGAGCCGCTTTCGATGCTCAAGCACGACGGGAACGGGATCGACCTGCCCCCTGGAAGCGGGTCTGGCTGGCGCAAGATCAGCGTCATGACGCGCGAGACGGCCCAAGTGGAGGGGCGCGCGCTCTTCACCGAGCTCACCCGGCGGCTGCGGACCGGCGGTGCTGCAGGGGCGACCACGATCCGGGGGGAGTGGGGATACTCGAGCGACGAGCCCCCGCACGGAGACCGCTTCGCCCGCCTGACGTCCCATACACCCACGCTGACCACCACGATCGACACCACGGACAACATCGCACGGCTCTGGCCGATCGTGGACCGACTGACGGCACATCACGGTGTCGTGACGCTTGCGGAGGTTGCCGTCTCCCGGGAGCTTGGCGAGGGGCCGGGCGGTCCGTCTCAGGATTGACGGTGTCGCTCCCGCGGAGTCCGGTTTCTCTCGGGATCCACTCATCGGCGCCGACCGGGTTCTCATCTGCGCTTCATGGAGTGGGCGCACAGTCCCTCGTGACAGATCAGCACGCCGGCATCTTGCCGGCCGTCACGAGGAGATCCCATGAGTGCATCGACACGGACACAGATCACCGCCACGGCGGTGTGCATCGTCGCAGCCGCAGGCGTCGCAATCGCGGCCGGTGCGACGCATCCCGGCGCCGCGGGCGCGGCGACCGCGGGAGGGCTGCCGCAGGGAGGCGAGGTCGTGCAACTCAACCCGGCCGACTTCACCGTCAACATCACCAACCCGTACTTCCCGATGGCGCCGGGGAACCGCTGGGTGTACGTGGAACGGGAGCCGGGTCACACCTCGCGCGTCGTCATGACGGTGACCGACGAGACGAAGCGGATTGCCAACGGCATCACCGCACGCGTCGTGCGTGACGTCGTCAGCGAGGGCAAGGAGCTCGTCGAAGTCACCGACGACTGGTACGCGCAGGACAAGGACGGCAACGTCTGGTACCTGGGTGAGGCCACCACGGAGTACGTCAACGGCAAACCCGCCACGACCAAGGGCTCGTTCGAGGCGGGCGTCGACGGTGCCCAGGCCGGTGTTGCCATGCCTGCCAAGCCGGTGCAGGGTCTGTCGTATCGCCAGGAGTTCTCACGTGGGCAGGCGGAGGACAGCGCGGTCGTGCTGGCCATTCGTGAGCAGGCCCAGGTGCCATTTGGACACTTCCGCAACGTGTTGGTGACCAAAGACCTCAACGGCCTCAAACCCAAGTTCGTCGAGTACAAGCTCTACGCGCGTGGGGTCGGCCCGGTCATGACCTTGGGGATCTCGGGGACCCGTGTCCGTGAGGAGTTGATTCGGTTCTCGAAGCGCCAATAGGAGAGGCCGGGAGTGGGGTCGGCGCTGTGCCGACCCCCCGTCATCCTCACTGTCCTGAGGCTGAGATGTGCTGGTAGTCCTTGGTCCCGCTCCAGCGTCCACCCCAAGCCCATCCGGCCGCATCGACGGCCCGGGTGGATGCGTCACGCTCGACGATCATGCCGGGGCGTGCGGGCGTGCGTTTGATGAACGCGACGCTGGCTTTGTGGGACGTCCGCCCTCGTGAGACGTACGGGTTCTCGATCGGGTTGATGTCGACCGCGCGGCCGTAGGCATGGTTTGACCATCGGGTGGTGCCATCGACGTATCGACAGTTGAATGCGCTGGTGTTGTCAGCCTCAATCGAGCGGAAGTCGCTGCCGCCGAAGCCTTCGATCGGGACCATCCACCTGATCGGGAACTTCGCGGCGTACAGATCACGCATGATCGCGACGGTGCTCGTCGCGGCGTCGCGGTTGACCACGAGGCGTCCCGTGCGGGCCCGCCCCGCGAAGTCCCAGTGGCTGACCCGAACCATCCGCAAGGAGTTGAGGCTGACGGGGCACCCGCGATGCCACACGCTCGGCGTCATGGCGTTGCGCTCCTTGGCTGTCAGTGTCGAGATGCCCGAGCGAAACGCCGGAGCCCCGCCACCGAGGGCGGCCGGTGCGACGACGAGGGCGGCCACAGCCGCAAACGCGATCTGGCGCGCGAACATCGGTCGAGTGTAGCCGGACGCCCCGAAGGCTCCCAAGCAGGTCGGTCGGCGTGTGCGGACATCGTCCACGGCCAGGCGCGGTCCGCCCGCTCAGCCCCGACCGACGCAGCCCGATCAGCGGGCCATCGCACTGCCGATCCATCGATATGTCACGTCTCTGTGTCGAGTGTGTGTCGCCGAACGACACGATTGGCCGTCGCGAGTGAGCCAAGTGGTTCTCAACGCATCACGACAACGTACGGCGATTGCAGGACATTCGATCGGTGTCGCGCTGGTCAATTGTGTCGTCGCTGTGTCGAATGTGTGTCGAGGTACGACACGATTGGCCGTCGCGTGTGAGCCAAATGGTTGTTTCGGGGCGACGGGGCTGCGGGCGCACAAGCGCGGGGTCAGGCGGCGTGTGCGGTGCGTTGGCGGGCGAGCGGGTGGCGCATGAGGTGGACGCCGGCCAGGCCGGCCCACTCGCCGTAGGGCTCCAGCAGCCGACGGGTGTCGTCGGCTGTCGCCTCGCGCCCCAGCAGGTTGGCGCACAGGCGGATCAGGCCGAGGTCACCGACCAGGCCATGTTCGTACCGCCCCAAACCGGACATCGCGATGACGCCCGCCGACCACGGGCCCAACGTGCGCTCGCGTTCGATACGGGCAACGGCACGATTCGTCGTCACGGTCTGCAGACGCTCCACATCGAGGGTCCGCACGACGCGCGCGAGCGCCGCTGCGCGAAAGGGCGCCAGGCCGGTGCGCGTCAGTTGGGCCGTAGACAGCGCGCGCAGTCCCTCAGAGGTGGGTGGCAATGACAACCCGGCGTGCGGGCGGCTGCACAACGCGATGATGCGGTGTTCGATCAGCCGGGCTTCGCGTGCCGTGATCAGTTGGCCCGCCACCGCTTGCACCAGCGCATGTGCAACCGTCGAGGTACGCAGTGGTCGAAGTCCACGGCGTTGGCTGACGAGTCGACGCAAGAGTGGGTCGGCATCGGCCAGCGTCAGGAACGCGCCGTGGTCCACATCGGCTGCGAGCACGAACCGCAGGTGCCCGATCGTCGCGTCCCCGACCTCCCTGTCCATCCGGGCGCCCAGGTCCCCATCGGGGCGCTGCCACACCTGCGCATACGTCGGGTGCCCCTCGACCTCGAAGACCATCTCGAGCACACCGTCGTGGATACGTCGGGTGGGATCCGACCCGTCGGCCGACTGGGCGAGCGAGTACGGCCTGATCGGGGAGAGGACGACGTCGGGCACTCCGCCAACGTACTCGTCGCGCGCCGCGGCGGGCGTGCCGGAGGAGCGGGAGCGACGAGACCTGAGCGCTCTCAGCGGGTTCCGCGATCACGTCCCCCACGATGACTCGTCCGATGATCACGACGCCGTCGAGCACCATGGCGCCGCCGATCAAGCACGGAAGGCACGCGCCGACACGTACAGGCTGGTGCGAGCAATACACTAATAAAGCAATTAGAATATACACCAAAACCGAGCGATTTCGTGTACACTGTGCGCAATGGCGGCGCGACGGCTCATCGGGTACGTGCGGGTGGGGCCGATGGAGCCGCGCAGCGAACGACCGGGGCTCGAAACGCAACGGGCTGCGATCGCCGTGGCGTGTGACGAGCGCGGATGGGACCTCGTCGGGGTCGAGGAGGATGTCCGCTCCGGCCGTACGCGCCGGCGACCCGGCCTGCGGCAGGCGCTCGCCGCGTGCCGTGCGGGACAGGCCGAGGGGGTCATCGTCGCGAGCCTCGATCGCCTGACGTACGACGTTGCCGACCTGGCCGAGTTTGTGGGCGAGGCTGTGCGGGATGGTTTCGCGATCGTCGCGTTGTCGCCAGAGGTCGACCTGGACAGCGACCGCGGTGCGACGGTCGGAGCCGTTCTGTCGGAAGCCGCGGGGTGGACCCCGCGGAGCCTCGTGCGTCGCGCCGAGGTGCTTGCTCGGCGCGTGCAGGACGAGGCCCCGGTGTCACGTCGGGCAGGCCGCCCGTCGTCGACGCCTCAGGACATCGCCGATCGAATCCGCAAGATGCGCGGGCAAGGCCTGACCCTTCAGGCGATCTGCGACACCCTCAACCGTGAAGGCATTCCGACGCCACGCGGCGGGGCGTTGTGGCGCCCGACATCGCTTCGCGCGATCCTGCGCACCGGGGACTGACTTCCCCGAGCAGGCGGGTCAGGCCGTGCTCCAGCCGAGGCCGTGGATGGCCTTCATGCGCTGGACGGCCGGGCGTTCGTCGATACGGGCATGGTGGGCCGCCAGATTCACTCGCGTGAACACGGCCGGCTCGAGGTCGAGCGACCAGTTGGGGCTTTCCAACATGTGGAGCAACAGGTCGGCCCCGGAGAATTGTTCGCCCATCAGGTACCGCCGGTCGTTGAGATGCCCGTCCAGAACGTCCAGGCATTCGCCGATGTCACGCGCGGCGGCCTCGCGGATCGACTGCCCCAGTTCGGGCGTGTCGGGCATGTACCACGGTGCATACCAGCGGGTGTAGGCGGTGTGGAGCGTGTTGGTCAGGTACACGAGCCAGCGGTAGTAGTCGGAACGCTCCGACGTCCCCATCGCAGGCGCCAACGGTGAGTCGGCACACCGGTCGCCCAGGTGCAGGATGATCGCGGCTGTTTCGTACAGGCGAACGTCGCCGTCGCGCAGGGCGGGCACCCGCCCGTGGGGGTTGACCTGTTTGAACTGCGGAGGCGTGTCCCGGTCGTGCCGCTCGACCTGGACCGTCTCGTAGGGGGCACCGGTCTCCTCGAGTGCGGCGCACGCCACCGTCGCGGCCGTGCCGGGCACCGAGTAGAGGATCAGGGCACCCACGCCAGCTCCTCCTGCTCGATGACGCGCAGCAGCGACGGACGCTCGAGCATCTGGTCCCAGAACCGGCGGATGTTCGGTCGCGCGAACGCCGGGTTGGCCTGATGCCGGCTCCAGCGACCGAGCATCCACAGGTATGCGTCCGCGGCCGAGAACCGGTCGCCGACCAAGAACGCGCGGTCTGCCAGGTCGGTGTCGATCCAGTCCCAGATGCCACCCAACGCGGCGTCGGCCACCTGCTTGGCGCCGGCGACGTGCTCCGCGTCGACCACATACCGCTCGGGGTAGATGTACTGGTACAGCGCGGGTTGTGCGGTGTTGGAAAGGTAGACGAGCCACCGGTACCACACGCCACGCTCGGGATCGCCGGGCACCGGGCCCAGCAGGGCATCCGGGTTGCGGTCCGAGACATGCATGCAGATGGCCGCCGACTCGGTCAGCGTGACGTCCCCGTCGATCATGGCCGGGACCCGTCGATGGGGGCTTGCCGTCAGGAACTCCGCCGGACCCGCGTCGGGGCCCTCACGTGTTGGCCTGACAAACGTGTACTCGGCGCCGGCCTCCTCCAACAGGATGTGCGGCGCGAGCGACGCTGAGCCCGGGTAGCCATACAGCGTGATCACGCCGGGCACGCTACTCGCAAATGGCAACGGGGGCCGGCGCCGCCTCCAAGCGGGCGCCGACCCCCGGGGGTCCAAACCGATGGTCGGTCAGTCCTCCGGGTGCACCTTGACGAGCGCCAACGGATTGCCGGCGCACTCCATCTCGACGACGTCACCGACGAGGAGCGTTGCGACGAGCGTCGGGTCGGCGACCGTGCAGGTGGTCGCGCCGACCGCGATCGAGGCCGGGGAGACCACGGTGATCGCACCCTTGACCTCGACCTTGGTTTCGGCCGGCACAGCGGTCATCGGCTTCTTGACCTTGATCTTTTTGGCGGTCAGGACGCCGTGCTTGGTCTTGCATTCGATCTTGACCATGTCGCCGGCTGCAGGGATGCTGCGAAGGCGGGTCCGGTCGGTCACGGCGCAGGTCAGCGGGTCGGCGCCGGCCACACCGGTGGCGACGACGATCGAACCCGGCACTCCGGCGGCGGCCGGCGTGAACGTGGTCACTGCGCCACTCGCCTCGACCTCGACCTTGTCGCGCATGCTGTCGGTCATACGAAGGCGCCGCAGGGAGAGGCCGGTCGTGGCCGAGCCGTTGCATTTCGCCTTGACGTGTGTCCCGACCGGGAACGCGCTCAAGTCGGTGCCCGCGGGGACCTTGCAGGTGAACGCGATCGGGGCGGGGGCCGGCGTGCCGGCGGGCGGAGCGAGGGGCACGGTGACGACCGGAACGGCCGGAGCCGGAGCGAATGCGGTGATCACGATGGATCCACCGGCGGGCGGGGTGGCGGCTGGTGCCGGGACCACAGGAGCCACCACGGCCGGGGCCGGGGTCACCGCGGTCACCGTGCCGCGAATCTCGAGCTCGAGGGTGGAGTCGTTCTTGCCGCCGTGTCCGCCGTGGGCGGCTGCCCCGGTGGCGAATACCCCGGCGACCAGACAACCGACCCAAAGGGCCATCAGTGTCTTCGATCTCGTACGCATCAGCAAAGCCTCCCAAAGTTCTCGCGGCGCCACAGAGCATCCGCCATTCACGTAGCTGGTCGTACGACGTCCCCAGCGGACGTTTCTTACGCGTGCTTGTGAATTTCTTGCAACGGAAGTTCGGCGGCGCTGGCGGGCGTATCGAGCCCCTCGATACGGAGCGGGTCGTCAACCCCGACCTCGCGCCGCAAAATCGCCAGGCCGATTGACCCGTAGGTCGTGCTCTCCGCGACGCTGGTCAACACGCCGACCTTGCGATCCCCTGCAGAGATCGCCGCGCCGACCCGCCCGGGCTCAGCCAGGCGCACGCCGCGCAGGCGTCGGTTGACCTGGCCGCGGTAGTGGACACGGGCTACGGTCTCCTGCCCCAGGTAGCACCCTTTGTCGAACGACACCGTCGCCAGCTCCAGGCCGGCCTCCTGGACGAGGTTCGCCGATGTGAAGTCCACTCCGAAGAGCGGAATGCCGGCGGCGATGCGGCGGGCTTGGAGTGCGTTGGGCTCCATCGCAGCTGCTCCCGACGCAGCGATGATCGGGGTCGCATCGACTCCGATGGCATCGACCGTCCCGGGGACCAGCCCGGGCAGCACAAGGTCGGCACCTGCGACGGTGCCCTCGTCCCAACCGGACAAGGTGACGCACGCAAAGGGCTCAGGACCGATGACGTCGACGTCCTCCGAGAAGTGATACTCGTCGAGCAACGTCACCAGGCGCTCCGCGTGGCCTGAGCCGGTGACGAGGGTGAAGTCCTGCGCGCCGGTTCGGACGACGCGCATGTCCGCGCTGATGTGGCCCTTGTTGTCCAGCAGGAGCGCGCGGCACGATGCCCCCACGGCGAGCGCGGCCACGTCGTTGGTCAGCAGGCCCTGCAGGAACCCCTCGGCGTCCGGCCCTTCCACCCACGCCAGCTCACACGTCCCAGCCGTCGTCGCCGGGGTCGCGGCGCTCATTGCAAGGTCACCTTGCCGTTGGTGTGCGCACGCTCAGCGGCGATCTCCTGGCGATCGAGTCCCGTCAGGGCGGTGTCCAGGAGTGACCGCACCAGCGTCAGCCGTTCGGTCTCGGAGCGGGATTCCAACAGCTGCTGCTTGGGCGCGGGGTCCAACTCGAACGAGCCGGCGATCGCGTAACTCAACGGCACCCCGTCGCGCACGTCCGGCTGTTGGGCGGCACCGGCGACGGCTTTTGACAGGCGGCCGAACCGCTCGCTGACCTCGCCCGCCAGGGCCTCGCTCGCCGGTTCGTCGACGTCGGCAATCCGCCGCACGCGGGCGGTGATGTACAGCTCTCCGGTGGTCTGCTCCACGATCTCGACCCGCTCGCCGCCCTCCACGACCAGGTTCATGCGACCGTCTGCGAACCGGCGCACAAGTGTCTCGGGGTGGGCGGTGCATCCGATCTTGGCGACACCGTCGTCGGTGGCGAAGCTCAGCACGAACGGCCGCGCGCCCAGCGTGCAGTCGGCGATCAGGGCCCGGTATCGCGGCTCAAAGATGTGCAACGGCACGCGCTCGCCTGGCAGCAGCACGAGCCCCAGCGGAAAGAGCCCGAGGTTGGTGAGTTCGGCGTCCGGCATCGAGTCAGTGTAGAGCGCCCTGTACGATCCGGTCCGCCGATGCATCAGCAACCGCTTCCGTCCGGGCTCCTGCGCACTGCGCTCGACGCGGTCGACCCCTACGAGCCCGGCCGTCCGATCGAAGCCGTGCGACTCGACACCGGGATCCAAGAGGTCGTCAAGCTCGCATCCAACGAGGGTCCGTTCCCGCCGACCCCCGGCGCGCAGCAGGCGATCGCGGACGCCGCGGCGGGCCTGCGCTTGTACCCCGACCCGGGCTGCTGGGCGCTTCGCGACGCGATCGAGCGGCGCACGTTCGTGCCGGCCGAGTGGATCCTTCCGGGCAATGGCGTCGACAGCCTCATCAAGCTGATGTGCCTGGCGACGATCGATCCCGGTGACCAGGTGGTGATGGGGTGGCCGTCGTTCATCTCGTGGCGCCAGGGGACGTTGATGATGGGTGGGGAGCCGGTGCTGGTGCCGCTCGCGCCCAATGGCGCCTACGACCTGGACGGCGTGCTGGCGGCGATTGGCCCCCGCACCAAGCTGGTCGTCATCGTCAGTCCCAACAACCCCACCGGCGCGGCGGTCACTCCCGAGGACCTCGAGGCGTTTCTGGACCGCGTGCCCGGTCACGTGCTTACGGTGCTGGACGAGGCGTACTTCGAGTTCTTGCCCAAGGGATCGCACAACGGGGCGGAGTTGCTGCGATCGGGGCGGCCGATCGCCGTGACCCGGACGTTCAGCAAGGTCTACGGATTGGCGGGCCTGCGCGTCGGGTACCTGATGGCCGACACCGGCCTGCTGGGCGCGCTGGCGCGGGTGCGCAACGTGTTCGACGTCAGCACAGTCGCCCAGGTGGCTGCGATCGCGACGCTCGCCGAGGCCGACGACCACCTGCCCGAACGGTTGGCGCTCAATCTGGCCGAGCGCGGCAGGGTGGACGCCGCGCTGCGGGGACTTGGGCTGTCGCCGCCGCCGTCGGATGCCAACTTCTTGTTGGTCGACCTGGGTTCGGCCGAGCGTGCGAGTGCGGCGTTCGAGGGCCTCATCAAACGTGGTGTCATCGTGCGTCCGACCCGCGGATTCGGCGCGCCCACGGCGATCAGGGTGACGATCGGCTGGCCGTATGAGAACGACCGGTTCCTTCACGTCTTCGCGGATGTGCTGCCGACGCTGCCGTCGGCCACGGCCTGATGGACGTCCCAGCGGTCCTCGCGGGCGTGCGCGCCGGCGAGCGGCGCGCGGTTGCGCGTGCGATCACCTTGGTCGAGGGGCGCGGCGCCGAGGGCCGCCAGATCGCACGGCAGCTGCATCCGCAGACGGGACGAGCGCTGCGCATCGGCATCACCGGCTCGCCCGGCGTCGGAAAGAGCACGCTCATCGCCGCGCTCGTGGCGCACCTGCGAGCCCTCGACCTGACCGTCGCGGTGGTCAGCGTCGACCCCACGAGCCCGTTCACCAAGGGTGCCGTCCTGGGGGATCGCATCCGATTGGTGGATCACTTTCTCGACCGCGGCGTGTTCATCCGGTCGATGGCGAGCCGCGGGCACTTGGGCGGATTGTCCGAGGCCACCGCAGGCGCGGTGCTGGTGCTCGATGCCGCAGGGTTCGACGTGGTGCTGGTCGAGACCGTGGGGTCAGGTCAGAACGAGGTCGAGGTGCAGACCCTGACCGAGACCGTCGTGCTCGTCCTGATGCCGGGCAGCGGCGATTCGATCCAGGCGATTAAAGCCGGCCTGATGGAGATCCCCGACGTCCTGGTCATCAACAAGGCCGACCGCCCGGGCGCCGACCTGCTGCGCGCCGAACTCGAGGCGACCATGTCGCTCGTGCCGGCAGGTCCCTGGGAGCCCCCGATCGTGGCGACCCAGGCGCACGAGGGCCTGGGCGTCCCCGAGCTGTGGGACGCCGTCGAACGCCATCGTGCCTTCCTGGCCGAAGGCACCCGCCTGACCGACCGCCGCCACGACGGTTTGCGCCGCCAACTCCGCGCCCTGGCCCTTGACCGCCTGGGCCGTCAACTCGACGCGGCGTGCGACCCCGCGTCCATGCAACACCTGGTCAGCCAGGTCGCCGACCGCACCCTCGACCCCGACAGCGCCGTCGATCAGGTGATCGATCGACTCACAGCTTCGAGTACCTGACCGTGTTGGCCTCGTCCCCGTGACAAGCCCCTGCGTCCAGGGGGACGGTGCTCCTCGGGCGAGTCCTCGATTTGCAGGGGTTGCGTCCCGTGTCTCGTTGCACGCTTTCATCGAACGAGGTGACCTCGATTGAGCGGAGCAGCGCCCGTCCTCGCCCCGTCGGTACTGAGTGGTGACTCTCACCACCACCCAGACCGGAGAGCCGCAGGAGTGCGAGGCCTGGTTCCGTCGACTCTCGGCGCGTGGCCTGCGGAGCCGACGTGAGCGGCGATGGTCGACTGGAGTACGGTGTGGTCACAATGGTTCACAACTCTTCTTTTGGAGGTGTGTCGTGAAGTTCCGACGAAGCGTAGGTGTTGCGCTGAGCGTGTTTGGCACGCTTGGCGTGGTGGTGGCGGCGTTCGGGGCGACGTCGTTCAGTGACGTCCGCGCCAACAACCCGCAGGTGTCGACGGACGCGAATTCCAACGCGACCGCGGTGTTCCCGACGAACAAGCAGAACGAGCCGACGATCGCGGTCAACCCGACGAACGACACGATTCTGATCGCGGGCTCCAACGACGAGCAGCGCCAGCCACCGTGTGGCCCCGGGCCGGTGCGTGGCGCGACGACCGCCAACGACTGTTCGTTTTTCCCGGGCGTCGGCACGTCCGGCATCTACACGTCGTCCGACGGCGGAGTCAGGTGGACCAACCGTGGCCTGCTCGACGACCAGGCAGGCTGGAAGAGCAGTGCCTTGGTCTCCGATGGCGACCCGGTCATCGTGTACGGCCCCAAGCCGGTGGCCGGCGGGAAGTTCAGCTACGCCAAGGGTGCCCGCGCCTACTACGCGACGCTTGCCAGCTACAAAGCCGGGCAAAACCCGTTCCCGCCGAACAAGGCACCGGAGCTCCTCGCGGTGTCGTGGTCGGATGACAACGGGTTGACCTGGAGCGCGCCGACCGTCGCGACGGTCAAGGACAACCCCAACAACTTCAACGACAAGGAATCGATCTGGGTGGACGACCTGGCTTCGAGCCCGTTCTTCGGCAGGTTGTACATGTCGTGGACCCAGTTCCGGTCGTCGACGTTTACTGGTAACGGCTCGGAACCCGTGATGGTCACCGTGTCGGCGGACGCCGGCACGACGTGGGCGTCGCCGAAGCAGCTTTCTCCGGCCTTCAACAATGCTGCCATCGGCGGCCGTCAGGGATCGGCCGCGCGCAGCGGTCCGGATGGGACCGCGTACGTCGCGTGGGAGGACGGGCGCGCACAGGTCATCTCCGCCTCCCGTGACGGCGGCGCGACGTGGAGTCGACCGGCGACGATCGGCGCGGTCGTGGATCTGCACGACCCGATTCCCGGCTCGAACTTCCGGACCGACAGCTTCTTGTCGCTGGCGGCGGACCCGGCCACCGGAACGCTGTACGCCGCGTGGGCGAACCGCACGCCTGCGGGCGGTCGGATCGTCGTCACGGCGTCGACCGATCGGGGAGCGACCTGGAGTGCGCCGACGACGGTGAGCGGGAGCGAGGGCTACGCCTTCTTCCAGGGCCTGGACGTCGCCCCGAACGGCCGGGTGGACATCGGCTACCAGGCGCAGGTCACGGTTGGTGCCAAGCTGTTCGGGACCGGCAATGCGCTGATCGGCAGCTGGTTCGTGTCGAAGGCGCCCGGTGGTTCGTGGAGCGCACCGACGCGCGTGTCGACAGCGTCCTCGGACCCGGCGGCGTCGGCCCAGAACAACCTGGCGCGCCAGTTCTTCGGCGACTACAACACGCTCGTCTCGACGAGCGCGAACGCTTGGTTCATCTACACCGACACCCGGACGGGTGTGGGGTGTCGCGCTGTCGACGACTACCAGGCAGCCATCCTCGGGACCACGTTGGTCCGGGAGGACGAGGAGGACCAGATCGCGGCCAGACTCGGGCAGGACCCGAACGCCCATGAGCCCGGCGCGAAGCCGGCGCCACCGGAGCACTGCACGGGGCAGTTCGGCAACAGCGACGCATTCGTCAGCCGCGTCACGCCCTGAACTTAGGGGGATGTGGAGGGCCGGCCCGGCCGGCCCTCCACACTTCATTTTCTGCGGCGTACCGCAAGGTTCACCTTGCGGTACCAGGCTTTGAGGTGAACCACGTTTGCCTCCGCCAGAACCTCTGGCTCAGGGCCTGTCCGGTCGACACGTCAATGCGCGTGAGAGTTGGCGCGGCGAGGAGACCGTCTCGGGTGTGGGCGGTGTGGGTCACCCAGAGCGTCCCGGCGTCCTGTGCTGACGAGAGGTTCGATCACCGATGCACCTGAACCGTTTTCCGGAGACGACACCGACCACGTTCCGGTCAGCGACGACTTCCGGCCACCCCACGGCGTATTTGGGCATTGCCGATCTGGTCGCCCGAAGGCGGCCTCCGCGCTCCTGGGTGCCGTCGGCTCAGGGGCGGAGCCTGAACGGCGGGTAGCGATCGGTCACCAGGATGAGGGCGTAGCCGACGACGCGGTTGTGCCAGCGGATCACACCCTCGACGAAGTCGAACAGCCCGCGCGGATAGCGGCCGGTGACGAGGATCGCGAACCACGCCCCGATGACTGCGAAGAGCACGCCGACGTACAGAAACACGAGGACGATGTAGTGCGGGATCGCGAGGAACCACTTCACGAGCGGCAGCCAGCGGTTCAGCCCAAGCTTCGCGTCGGGGAAGCCGAAATCCAGATGCACTGACTGCTGGTCGTCGGTCGACGGGTAGCGGTCGTCCATCAGAGCGACGTAGACCCCGACACGGTTGGTGAAGCGCAGCAACTCGAGATTCCAGTCAAACCACCAGCGCGGATACTTCTGCCGGAACACGATCATCAACAGCAGCGGCAAAAACAGCAGTCCCGTGCCGCCCACGGCGATGGTGGTGGTGGTGGCCGAGCCGCCCCCGAAGTCGCCACCGCTCGAGTAGCCGCCGATGCTCGCGAACACGATCGCGATCGGGATGACCGTGAAAACACGAAAGGCCGTTTGGAGACGGTTGAGCTCGCGGGCCGGGTAGTCGACCGAGAATCGCACGGGATAGTCGTCGTTCACGTGCACGTTCTTCTCACTCGTCGTGGTCTCATTCCCGCTCGCAGCGGCTGCTCGACGATCACGTTCAGAGCAGCAAGCTACCACCCCGATCGACCACAAGCTGAGTCTTCTGCCGGGTCTCCGCTGAGGCGGGAGACCGCTACCTGGCGGGCCAGTGTCAGTCAGCCAGGTCCTGCTCATCACGTCGGGCAGTACCCACATCAAAAGCGATCGACCGGAACGGCGGCGACCTTGGCCACGTCGCCCTGGAGAGGGACTTCAGAAGACAATTCGCCGGAGTGCACGCAAACCTCCGGTATGTCATTTTGGGGAAGGTGGCCAACGGACAAGAACGGCCGGATCGATGCGTTACGCGACTGCGGCTCGGCGCCGTTGTGACGTCTCCAATCTGCGCTACTCCTTCAGTCGCACGGCGATCGCCGAAGGTCACGCTCCTACGGCGCGAGCGAAGCCTGGCGCACCGAGCGCCCGCTGCGTCGCAACTCGGCACGGATCGTAAGAGCAGAGCGAGCACCTGGCCGGTCGTAGGCGGCGACCTCGATCACAGTCGCAAGCGCCCATCCCGTGGCAGCCATCGTCGCCTCCGGCAGCATGACCGAAACGGCGATCGGCGACGACCCGGGAAACGGCGGTAGGCCCGCAGGCATGTCCGGCTCGCACGCCGGGCCGAAGGCGAACGGCCCGGTGTTGAGGTGTGCGAGGCGAGCCAACAGCTCCGACTCGCTCAGGCCTTCGAGCTGGGTTCCGTCGATGAGCAGGCGCGCCTCAGCGCGTGCCCTCGGCGCGGCGTTGAACCAGTTCAAGCCCGACAGCAGGTTGTCCGCGCGGGAACGGATCGGCTGAAGCTCCGTTCCGGTCACCTGCACGGCGGCAGGCTCCAGGACTCCGAACCGGCCCAGGGCGTCTTCAAAGCAACGGAGCAGGGCCGGTAGAGCCAGGACTGGTTCGACACCTTCCTCCAGCCCGACCTGGACCCATCCGATCCGGCTGTCGTCGAGACCGGCGGTCAACTCCGCTTCGTTCATCCCCCAGAGCACGGAGCGTTGGGCCGGGAGCGATGTGCTCGACCACGCCATCAGGTCCGCATGAGAGCGGAACACGCTGTACAGGTCCTCGACGGTGGGACCAGCAACTTGGGGGGCGACCGCCGACAACCTGCCGAAAGCCTCAACGACCAGCGTCGGTGCGGGCTGCGCCGCTCCGTGGGGCCACGGCGCCCAGCCGGAGACGCCGCTCATGGCTGCGGTGCGGTACTTGACTGCGGCGCGCGCCTGCGCGCCACGCAGCTCGAGGGCGTACCGGGGCTGGGCTGCTGACGTAGGAACGGCGTGAAATCAGTGCTTGCCTGCTTCAGCCTTGTCCGAGCCGTGGCGTCCTGCATCTGCTCTCCGTTCACGAATCCACACCTGGCGGCTGCGCTCGGACGATCTCGGAGGCCGTGGTGAGATCGAGGTCGATCGAAGCAGCCCCCGTCTCAAGGCGAGTGATCCAGGCGCGTATCTCACGAAGAAGGGTCGGCGACCGGAACTTCGGCCGCGACCGATCTGGGTCCTCAAAAGGCGGGTAGTCCTCCAGGATGGCCCGCAGAGCGGCAGCCTGGTGAGCGACGGACGCTTCGAACAGGGTTTGTTCGAAGCAGACCCGCGTCGTCCCCGTAAAGGCACTCGTGTCAAACTGCGATGTCACAATTCTCGAGCCAGAATCGGTCGTGCGACGCGTACGAGAAGCCGCCAAGGTACCCGCCGTCAACGCCGATCCAGTTGTGGACTAAGCGGCCGATCTCTTTACGCGTCAGTCGTTGGTCACCGACTTCGGGGATCATGGCCGGATTCTACGGTCCTGGTCAGTTCGGAGAGCGGAGGAATCCCTCCGATGCCCCTTCGCTGTTCGGCCGCCTCACGAGCGGACTCCGAACGCACGCAAACGGCACTTACGTTTCCTTATGGCGGCCCACAACTACGGTGCCGCCCAACTGTTCGGAGACCGAGCGGAGTCGAGCCTCGAAGTACGACAGTAGGGGTCGGACGGTGTTACAGTAATCACGAGTACGGCTTCAGGTTCGCCGACGAGCTCCTCGTTTGGATGAGCAACTGACGCGTTGTTCGAACGGGGTTGCAGACGAGGGGATCAGCGGCGGCAACGTTGCGCTCCTGATACCTCCGACATAGACTCGCGTGCCTCACACTCGAACGGGGGAGGACGCAATGGGCTTCTCGGTCAAGGGCGATTACTTCGAGACATGCAGTTGCGACGTCAGTTGCCCCTGTATCTGGCTCGGGCCGGCGACGCAGGATGCGTGCGATGCCTTGCTCGCCTGGCACGTGACGGAGGGCCAGAAGGACGGCGTCGACATCTCCGGCATGAACGCAGTGATGGCCGTGCACACCCCTAAGCGTATGACCGACGGTAACTGGAAGGTCGCCCTCTACCTCGATGATCGTGCGACGCCAGAGCAGTCCGAGGCATTGGGGGCGGTTTTCTCCGGCGGCGCCGGGGGGCACCTCGCCTCCCTTGGCCCGCTGATCGGCGAAGTCGCGGGTGTCGCACCTGCCTCGATCTCGTTCGACCGGAGCGGCGGATCGCTCAAGGCAACGGTCGGTGACCTGCTGTCGATGGAGTCCGAGGAGATGGTCGGGATGGACGGGTCGAACCCGCCCGTCATCACCAATCCCCTACTGGGCGCGATCACGCAACCGGTGACCCAGGCGAAAGCCGGTCCCGTCCGCTACCACGACCACTGGGACGCGGAGTTCTCGGACACCAACAGCTTCGTCACCGACTTCGCATATGAGGGCTGAGACCGACGTCGAGGCGCGCCCGCCGCTCGGGGTCTCCCTGAGCGACCTCCTCCCGTGGTGGATCGGCCTGTGTCTGATCGCGGCGCTCGCGTGGGTCGCCACGATCACGTGGGCCGGCCCGATGGGCGTCGGCCCCGGCACGATGGGGCTCTCGCTGGCGGCGTTCCTGTTCGTCTGGGTCGTGATGATGGCCGCGATGATGTTCCCGTCGGTGGCCCCGATGGCGTTCGTCTGGATTCGCTCGGTCGCGGCACGACCCACTACGCGGGGACGCGTCGTCGGCGTCGCGTCGTTCCTCTCGGGCTACCTCCTCGCGTGGGCAGCGTTCGGTGTCGCCGTGTACGTCGTGTTACTGGGCGCGGGTCGGCTCGCCGAGGACGCCCCCGACGTCGCGCGATGGGCCGGGGCGGCGATCTTCGCGGTGGCCGGCGTCTACCAGTTGACGCCGCTGAAGGGTGCGTGCCTCCGCCACTGCCGGACGCCCGTGGGATCGCTTTTTCACTACGCGAGCTACAGGGGGACTGGACGCGATCTCCGCGTCGGGATACACCACGGGCTGTACTGCGTCGGCTGCTGCTGGGGACTCATGATCATGCTGGTCGCCGTCGGCGCGATGAACGTTCCGGCGATGGTCTCGCTCGCCGGCGTGATCCTGATCGAGAAGGTCTGGCGCCACGGGGCCGCATTCTCGCGGGTGGTCGGCGTCTTCCTGCTCGTCGCCGCGGCGCTCGTGCCGTTCATCCCGTCACTGCTGCCCGGGCTCCGCGCAATGCCGATGTCGCCGATGTAGCCCCGTCTGCAACCGAATCGGCGGGCCGGAAGATCGCCCGCGACGAGCTTGCGGCAGAGCTCCTCGACCGTCGCGAACCTCGTCGGTGAGTGCACGCCAACCGGCGTCACGTCGGACTCTTCGACGTCGCCGGCGTGGAGGCCGAGGAACCGCAAGTCTCGCCAGACTCCGAAACGGTCGACTTCATCCTGAACTGGACCAGGAACGGAATGTCGCGGCAGCTCGCCGACCACGACGCGCTCGAGAGGCGGTCAGCGCAGACCTTCGCGGCCGCCGCGGTCGTTGTCGGCCTCGCGCAGGTGTGTCCGGACTCCGGGATTCCTCTTCCGCCGCCGCCGTGCTACTGATCGCTGTGCTTGTCGCCTTCGCCGTGGTCTCCGCGGCTGCGATCGGCGTCTTCTGGACTCGGACGTATCGGTTCGTCGATCACTCCAGGAACCTCTGGGCTCGCTGCCACAGCTGGAGTCCGAACGAGATCCGTCACTGGCTCGTTGCCGACCTCTCCGCAGCCTACGAACACAATCGCAAGATTGGACGTCACAAGGCCTGCCTGCTCCGTGTGGCGTTGATCGGCACGTCCATCGAAGTGCTGGTGGTGGGCGCCCTGCTATTGGTGCAGGCGGTCAGCGGCTAGGTCACGTGCCGCGTTCCTCGTAGTCCGGCTCCGGACCGTCATCACGAGGTGATTCAGGGTTGTGCGCCCATGCGGTCAGTCGCCTCACCCGTGCGGTGAGGAAGTTGAAGGCCGTTGGCCTCGCGGCCCGCACCGTGTTTCGGGATCGACGTCGCTCGGCTGGGAAGGCGGTGCGGCGGGTCTCCGCTGCGCTGGGTCGCGGCGGCAACAGCCGCCCAGCCGTCGATCGTGAAACCCGCGTGTTGCACGACCTCGCCGTCCGCGCAGCCCGCGACGCCGCTCGGGTGCTCGCGAACGCCCGCCGGAGCGGCCGCTCGACAAGCTCAGGCCCCGGCAAGCTCGGCCCGCCGTCGATTCCCCTCCGCTCGCCGACGACATCCGCGACGGGGGATGCGATCATGATCATCGCTCTGACTCCTTCACTTCGTTGGGGTGTCGGGGCCGTCGGTCTCGGCCAACGGGCGGACACGACAGTGAAGGGACGCCTCTGGTCAGGCTCTCATCAGGTCACAAACGTTGGTCGAGGCCACGACTGCCTCAACCGGATACCCCCGGCCGGCCGACCCCTCCCAATCTCGCCCCCAAGCCCATTAGCCCCCAAGCCCATTAGAAACAACACCAACACCGTCCCACACGAGCTTGGCAGAGGGGCCACCGGTCGAAGTCGGGCGGTAGCAGAACGAGGGCAGTCAGCTGATCGCTCGTCCTTCGGGACTCGCCTTGCTGGTCTGCCAGAGTGCACCGATGCTCAAAAGCCCTCACCGTGGCGGTTGAACGAAACGGGAGTTGGGACCGCGGTCGCAACAACGCATCGTGCTTCGATACGGACGCCCTCACCTGGGAAGGCGGCCGGAAGCCTCGCTCTTGTCTTCTCAGCTTGATTCTACCTTGAAGGATCACGGGCACGGTGTCGCAAGATGAGCCGGCAGTCCGTACGGCACCACCACACGTACTCATATCAGCCTTGTCTGATACGTTTCTCCTGTGAGTTCCACCGTCGAGTCCTATCTCACACAGAGCGAGTCGGGGGCGTTCCGCCTGCCGCAGGCTCCCACCGAGCCGGACCTACTGGCGAAGTACTTCCGCGGGCTCGGCGACCCGACACGGCTTCGCATCCTCGAGCTGCTCAGCGAGGCAGAAGCGTCGGTCGGGGACCTGGTCGCGCGTTTGGAGCTGGCTCAGCCGAACGTCTCGAATCACCTCGCGTGTCTTCGCTGGTGCGGTTTCGTCGCCTGGCGTCGTGACCGGCGGACAATCCTCTATCGCCTGGCCGACGAACGCGTGCCCGAACTCATCGCGCTCGCCCGTGGCTTGCTTCGCGACAACGCTCAGCACGTCGCCGCCTGCCGCACGATCGATGGGAGCTGCTGATGAGATCAGCTCGCAACCCCGGCAGCACGGCGCGTGGAGCCCTGGCAGCTGCCGGACTCGGCGTGGTCGCGGTGGTCTGCTGCGCTGGACTCCCACTCGCGGTTGGTCTCGTCGGGGCACTGACGTTGGGCGCCGCGTTCGGTTTGGGAGCGGGGATCCTCGGCGTTGCCACGCTGGTGGCGCTGGCGGTGTGGGCACGGCGCCGGCGCCGCTGCGCGGTCACCGACAGGAGTAACCGCCCGTGAAGATCGAACTGCTCTACTTCGATGGTTGCCCGAATCACGAGGCATTCATGCCCCGACTTCGCACGCTCCTCGACCGAGCCGGCGTCGATGAGGAAGTCCGCCTCGTGCACGTCGAATCTGACGATGAGGCGCGGGCCACGGGGTTCCTTGGCTCGCCGAGTCTTCGCGTCGACGGGAGGGACGTCGAAGCAGGCGCCGCGGAGCGAAGCGACTTCGGCCTCAAATGCCGCCTCTACCAAACATCCGGGGGACTGTCGGGGATCCCACCGGATGAGCTCGTGCTCGCCGCCCTCACCGACGCACGAGCCTGAAGGGCGATCATGTCGACACGCATCGCACTGCCGGCGCTACTCACACTCCTTGACGAGGGTGCGCAGCTGGTTGAGGTCCTGCCCCACGAGGAGTACAGCGAGGAGCACCTGCCCGGGGCGATCAACATCCCGCTCAAGGACCTCAACGCCGTGACGACCGCCACGCTCGATCCGACCAAACCAGTTGTGGTCTATTGCTATGACTACCTCTGAGACATGAGCCCACGAGCCGCGTGTCGGCTCGAAACCCTGGGATTCGCCAAGGTCTACGACTACGTCCCCGGCAAGGTCGACTGGCTTGCGCACAACCTCCCGTCAGACGGCGACCACGCTGAGCGGTTCACCGCCGGCATGCTTGCTCGAGACGACGTGCCGACGGTGACCCTCGAGGAAGACCCCGCACACATCCGGGCCCGACTCCACGCAAGCGACTACGGCTTCGCGCTCGTGCTGAGTACGCAGGGAGTCGTCCTCGGCCGGCTGCGCCAAAGCGCCATCGCCGCGACCGGCATCACCACTGTCGAAGCGGCGATGGACGCCGGGCCATCGACGGTGCGCCCAGACATCACCGCGACCGACTTGCTCAAACGCCTGCAGGGACGCAAGCTCACGTCGGCGCTGGTCACGACACCAGAGGGGACGCTCGTCGGTGTCGTCCGTCGTCGAGACCTCGAAGTCGCGTTGGAGTCCCCGAGCCGAGACTGAAACGGCCCCCGGCGACGCAATCACATACCGGCATCACCTGTGACCGACTCGTTGCTCCGCGCAACGCGGGTGGATCGCCGGCCCCGGAACACGGAGCCGAGACCGTCCGGTAAATGGCTCGATCGAAGTGCCCGAAAAGGGGGCGACACGCGTCGAATGACGCGCCCGGATCCCTGAGTGAACGCAAACCTTTATTATCTCATTTTTGGGATATATCGAGACTTCCCCGAACGAGCCGCTTGCGCGCCGACGATCATTCCCCACTTAGGAGCAGTGGCTAGGCCTGGGTGCGATGTGGAGTTCAGTGCGTCGTTGCGAGGTCGGTGGCCCGTGCGTCGAGCCGCACGATCAAGTCCGCTGCGGCGATGAAGGCTTGACGGTTGGTAACCGGGTTACCCGTCGCTCGAGCCATGTTCCCGGTGGGCAGGCTTTCTGATCGGGCGGTGGTGATGATCGGGGCGGCCAGGTTGGCCCAGATCCTTCCGTGTGCAAGGCCTGTGGCGTGACCCCCACATTTCGGTCCAGTTGTTGTGAGAGTCCTAGAGTCCACGTTGTGGACGGAGGAGGATCGCATCGATGGGAAGACGACGACGGCATACGCCGGAGCAGATCATCCGTAAGCTCAGGGAGGCCGAGCGGCTACAGGGTGAGGGCCGCACGGTGCCGGAGGTCGCGAAGGCTCTGGAGGTCAGTGAGCAGACGTTTCACAGGTGGCGGGCGCAGTACGGTGGGATGAAAGCCGAGGACGTGAAACGCTTGAAGGAGTTGGAGCGTGAGAACGCCCAGTTGAAGCGGATCGTCGCGGATCAGTTGCTTGAGAACCAGGCGTTGCGGGAGATATCCGGCTCTTCCGATCCAAGTGGGGTTCGGGGGGTAGCTGAGGTCGTCTGGTGGGGTCAGGGGCCCTGGTCATCATTGCGGCTGTTCGAAGGCTGCAGTTGACGAGGAAAGGACCCCTGACGATGGGCGACGCTATCGGTCTGGCCGAGGTGATGCTCGGCCTCGACGGCTTCCGTGTGCTTGGTGTTGACGAGACGGCGTGCGAGGTGATCATCCGTGTGGAGACGACGGGTGGTCTGGTTGGCTGCCCGGGGTGCGGGTCGGTCGCTGTGGTCCACGACAGGATGGTGGTGGAGCTTCGTGATCTGCCGGTGTTCGGCCGCCCCGCACGGTTGGTGGGGCACAAACGCCGGTACCGGTGCCGGGAGGTGTTGTGCGATGTGAGGACGTGGACGGAGACGTCTGCGGCCGTGGCATCGCGGTGTCTTCTGACGCGTCGGGCGGGGTGGGAGGCGTGCCGGCAGGTCGGGCGTAACGCCCGCCCGGTCGCGCAGCTGGCTGACGAGCTTGGGGTGTGTTGGGACACGGTGATGGACGCCGTCCGCGAGTACGGTCAACCGCTCGTGGATGACCCAGGTCGCGTCGGGCAGGTGCGGATGCTCGGCGTCGATGAGACCGCGTTCCTCAAGGC
>JANLOO010000040.1:0-2975 GCA_031366605.1 Actinomycetota bacterium
CGACCGCGCCTACGGCAACCAAACCGGCGACGAGATCCTCGACCGCCTCACAGTCAAAGACCGGGTGATCCCGCGCCAAGGACGAGCCGATCCCGTCCAACACACCTGCGGGTGGAGACACCGTTACCACTTCAGAGCCGGGTTGGGAAGGACGCATCAGTCATCTGAAACGACGCTACGGCCTCGCCCTCACCCGCCTCAAAGGCCACACCGGAGCCCCAGATCTGCGTTGGACACGGGGATCATCGCCCTCGCATGAGGATCCACGGCGGATCGAACCGAACACACCACCGATCCGCCCAGGGGTACCCTTCGCCCACCGCACAAACGTTTTTCAGGAGCAAGTAGCTAATTGGTCTCCGGGCTGCATTACGAAGTGACGGTCTCACTGCACGTTGGCGGTGACGGCGGCATTCCCGCTGAGTGTGAATGTGCAGGTCTTTGTCTTGTTCCCGCCGCTTGAACATGCCCCGGACCAAATGACATCGCGACCGTTCGCGGCGCTCAGTGTGATCGCCGTTCCCGTGGCAAACGATGCCGAGCCGCTGCTGCCGACGGTTACGTTGATGCCGGCCGGGTTCGAGGTGACCCGCTCCCCGCTCCGGCCGGTCGCCGTCACCGTCAGCGTCGCTGTTTGTGCCGGAGGAGTCACTGTCAGGGTCGCCGTTCGCGTCACCCCCCCGGCGCTTGCGGTGATCGTCACCGGCGTCGAGGTCGTGACCGCGCTCGTCGGAATTGCGAAGATCGCGCTCGTCGCCCCCTGCGCTACCGACACGCTCGCCGGCACTGTCGCCGCCGCGGTGCTGCTGCTCGACAGCGACACGGCGAACCCGCCGGCTGGCGCCGCCGACGTCAAGGTGAGCGTCCCCTGCGAGGAGGTCCCGCCAGTGACGCTCGTCGGGTTCACCGACACCGCCGAGAGCGCCGCCGGCGCGGCCGGCGGCATAACGGTCAGCGTTGCGGTTCGGGTGGCGCCGCCAAACGCGCCACTGATGGTTGCGGGCGTCGAAGTGGTGACCGACACCGTGCTGACGGTGAACGTCACGCTCGTGACGCCGGCAGCGACGGTGACACTCGCGGGAACCGTGGCCACGCTCGTGTTGCTGCTCGACAGCGTCACGACCGCGCCGCCGGAGGCGGCTGCGCTCGTCAGCGTCGCCGTTCCCTGCGAAGCGTTGCCGCCAACGACGCTCGTCGGGGTGAGCGCGATCGCCGAGAGCGCCGGGGCTGACGCCGCCGCCTGCGGCGTGAAGCGCCGGAGCGCGGACCACGCGCCGGCGGTGCCGGCCGAGTTGATGCCCCGCACGCGCCACCAGTGCCGCGCCGCAGCCAGCGTGGAGGCGGTGAACTGCGACGCCGTCACCGTGCGATCGACGACGAGCGGCGCCGAGAACGTGCTCGAGTCATCGATCTGGATGCGATACGACGTCGCCGCGCTCACGTCCGTCCAGTCGAACGTCACCGGTTGCGCGGGCGTCGCGTCCTGCGCCGGGCTGACGAGCGTCGGCGCCGAGGGCGTCGGAGGGGCAGCGACTCCTGTCGAGTTGATCAATACCTTCAAGCCAGGGAAGGCTCCCGACTGGCCCAACACGATGTCTGCCTTCGTGTCGCTGTTGAGGTGCGCTGAGATTATTGCGGAACCGCCGGCGCTCGACAGTGGGGCAGGCGTCAGGTAGACCACCGGCGGCTGAAAGGTGCCGTCGCCATTGCCGTTCAGTATCTCCATCAAACCTTGATTTCCATTTCCGAGGCTGAGCGCAAGGTCCTGGAAACCGTCGCCGTTGTAATCGGCGACCGCTTGATACTGAGGAACATTCGCGTTGGGTTCCGTGATGATCAGGGGTGGCCGGAACGTGCCGTCGCCATTGCCGATCAGAACTGCCGTCCGGCTCCCATTGAGGGCGATCGCCACCACCAGATCCTGGATCGTGTCGCCGTTGAAGTCGGCGACATCGATGTCCGTGCCGTCGACGCCGAAGGTGTCAGCCGTGAGCGTCAAGGTCGGCTGCTGGATGAACGTCCCGTCGCCGACACCGAAGAGGCGGTAGACCCGCGAGCTGTCGCCCGCGATCGCCAAGTCTTTGATGCCATCCCGGTTGAAGTCGCCGACGGCGATCTCGGTCATCCCTCGACCCACGTCGATCTCACGCGTGGGCTGGAACGTGCCGTCGCCGTTTCCGATCATCACGGAGATCGTCAGCCCGACGACGCAAGGCGCCGTGTAGCAAGCGATCTCGTGGGCGACGACGACATCGAGCTTGCCGTCGTTGTTGAGGTCGACGGCGACGACGGCAGGCGAGTCAAAACCGGACGTATTCGAGAAATTCACGGGCGCGCTGAACGTACCGTCGCCGTTGCCCGTGAGCAAAGAGAGGCCGACTGCCAGAGTGTTTATGGTGACGACGAGATCCAATCTCCCGTCGCCATTGAAGTCACCAGCCGCGAGGTCTTGGGTCCAATCTGCCACCGGGTAGTCGACCCTCGCGCCGAACGTCCCGGCACCATTGTTCAACAGGACGGCGGCGGACTTTGCCCCAGTCCCCGCCAGATCAAGACTTCCGTCGCCGTTGAAGTCCCCCACGACCTGGTTCCCGAGAAAGGAATGGTCCGTCACGACGAACGTCGGCGCTTGCGTTGCGGCGGTGGCACGACCGCCGACGAGGCTCGCCACAAGGACGATCGCAAGCATGAGAGCAGAGGCCCGCCCCCTCGGCACAACTCGACAGACCGGTCTGGACATGTCCTCACCTCCAAGGACGCGAGAGCCGCAACCTGCCGACCCTCACCCCCAATATCCGCCCGCGGTTGCGGCGAGTCAATGGGACATTGGGCTTAAGACACCCGACTGAATCGGGTGTGATGCCTGAGAGGTAGTCGAGGTGGTCGGCAATCTGGATCTCCCCGAACCCGGACTGAAGCTTCGACTCACGAGGACTACCGCTCCGGGCCACGTGATCCTAGGCAAGGAACGCTGC
>JANLOO010000047.1:0-19892 GCA_031366605.1 Actinomycetota bacterium
CTCGACGATCCTCCGGGGACCCTTGAGGGCGACGTCATCTCGCGATCAGACCCGAGGGCGCGCCCTCGCATCCGAAGGACCCCCGGAGCACACCAGGGCGGCCCCCATCCATGCGCCGAGGCCCCTGCGACCCGCCACGCGCGCCGGAACCCCGCAGCAGGACGGTGGATTCAGGCTCACGCAGACTGTGTTTGCGCACCCCACAAGGCCGCAAGACGTCATCCTTGGCATCACTATCCCATCCCCGGCGTCTCCCGCGCCTCCCGGGAGGCGTCCTCGTTGAGGGCCGGATCGACTCCCAGATAGGCACCGGCCGAGTCGCCAATCGGCGTGATTTGCCCCGTGAGGTTCCAGAAGGCCCTGGATGTGAGGTCGGTGATGTTCGTATACGCAAGCTCATGCGCGAAATCCTGAACATGGACCACCGTATTGCCGGTCTCGGGCTCCACCCATGTGACCATGTAGACGTCTGGTCGAATTTCGGTCCGCGCTATCTCAAAGTGGTTGACGGTCCCGGCCGGGTCTCGAATGCCGAGGCGCCCCCGGTGCCCCACGGGCCGCTTTTCGCCCCCGATGCGTCGACGGGCGGGGCACGGCTCGCGTTCAGCGCCCGACCGCTCCCGTCACTCGGGGCCAGAGGGGACTCCATCGTTCGACGCGATGGAATCGCCCGGGGCGGCGCACAGGTCCCTCGTCCTCGCGCGAGACACCATGGCGACCATGACCCTGACGCCAGTGTCGATCGCATCCAGCCTCTCGATCACGCGCCTACACTTCTCCGCCTATCGCCTGAGCAAGTACCCGGTGGCTGACCACGGTGGCGCGGAACGATCATCGCCTCAGAGGACCGGCGTACCAGTGGTGGGAAGCCTGAGCCCCGGCGCCGGTGGGCCCCGGGGGTGTAAGACTCGGCCCTGCGGTGGTTGACTCCCCGTTATGACGAATATCCGTAATGAGCTCGTGACGTGCATTCTGTGCGGTGGGCAGACCCCAGTTCAGGTGTTGACGAGCACGAGCAGCTTCGGGTCACCCGACCTCGATCTGCGACCCCTCTCTGCCAAGCTCGTGTGAGACCGTGTTGGTGCTGTTTCTAATGAGCTTGGGGCGAGATCGGATTGGTGTCGTGATGTCGGAGAGGCACGTGAACGGTGCCGCCAGCGGTTCTTTGGAGGGAGCCGTAGGCGAGCGGAAGGGAATCGATGGTGGGCGCAGCCTGCCGGGGCCTGAGCTTGTCGAGCGGCCTCGCAGGCGGCGGTTTTCGGCGGAGTACAAAGCTCCGGATTCTGCGGGAGGTCGATGCGTGCACCAGGCCGGGTGAGGTCGGTGCGTTGGGTCGGCTCGAGGGCTTGTATTCGTCGCTTTTGACGGAGTGGCGAAGAGCGCGTGATGCCGGGTCGTTGGAGGCGCTTGCACGTCCCCGCGGCCGCCGGCCCGCAAATCCGTTGGAGGCGGAGAACGCCGTGCTTCGCAGGCGTGCCGAGCGGTTGGAGGCGGAGCTCGCGAAGGCCCGGCATGTGATCGAGGTGCAGGGAAACGTCTCCGCGCTTCTGGGGCAGCTGCTCGAGCCCAGGGGCGCCACGGAGAGCACCGACTGATGATCGAGCAGACCGTCGAACAGCTCACCCCGATCATCGGCACCAGGCCCGCGTGCCGGGTGCTGGGTGCCGCGCCAGCGACGATCTACCGCCGGCGACGGCCACCTGATCCCAGGCCCGCCGGGCCCAGGCGGGTGACGGCGCGGTCGTTGAGCCAGACTGAACGCGACGCGGTGTTGGCGGAACTCCACAGCCCGCGGCTTATCGACGCGTCGCCAGCCGAGGTGTGGGCGACGTTGCTCGATGAGGGCCGCTACCTCGCGTCTGAGCGGACGATGTACCGACTCCTCGCCGCCCAAGGTGAGACGAGGGATCGGCGTGACCAGCTCACCCACCCCACCTACCAGCGGCCGGAGCTTCTGGCTGAGGCGCCGAACGAGGTGTGGTCGTGGGAATCACGAAGCTCCTTGGCCCGGCGAAGTGGACGTGCTACTACCTCTACGTGATCCTCGACGTGTTCAGCCGCTACACCGTCGCTCTTGGACGGTGCAGTACTGCGAATCCGGGGAGATCGCGAAACAACTGATCACCCAAGCCCTCGGGCAGCAGGAGATCCGGCGCGACCAGTTGACGATCCACGCCCACCGCGGCAGCTCCATGACCAGCAAACCCGTCGCGTTCCTCCTCGCCGATCTCGGTGTGACAAAGACACACAACCGGCCGTACACCTCGACCGACAACCCCTACTCGGAATCGCAGTTCAAGACGTTCTGAAGAAAGGGTCTGCAGGGGTCATCGACTCGCCGACCCGGGTCGCCACGTCCGGTCGTGCAAACGGCCGCGCACGCCGAGGCCGATGGTCGATCGCGTGGTCGCTGGGAATCAGCGCCGTTTCGCGCAATGGCCGCTCACGAGATCACTGATCCTGGTTACCGAGGATTCGTGCGACGTCGGCGACCTCCCAGATCTCCTTCAGCTTGCCGTCGCGGACATGGGCGAAGACCATCTGATCGATCTCGAAAACTCGCGCTGTCGCCGGGATCCCGGCGAACTCCCGCAGGAGCGTGCCTGTGACAATGACCCGGACCGCGACCGTGGCGCCCTCGACGACCACCTCCTGAACAGCGTGGCGCAGATCGGGTATGGCGTCGAGTGCCGCTCGCCAGACGTCCTTCTCAGCCTCCAATCCCCTCGTCGACAGCCCGAGTGGCGCATGGACGACCACATCGTGGTGCAGGCAGGCGTCGAACGCGTCGAGGTCGGCGCTGTCGCCGGCCTCGAGCCACCGCTCGACCAGGGTTCTGGTCTCAGTCGCCATCGCGGCACTCCCTCAACTCGTCGAACACCTCCGACGTCCGCACTTCACCCAAAGGACGCGAGCTGGCAGCTCGGGCACCGTCGAGCGCATCCACGGCGAGCTCGGAAATCGCGCTCACGCCGGACATGCAACTGTTTCGTCGAAGCGGCGCACCCGGACGGCCACTTAACACGGCCGTTGGCCGGGCATGAAACCTCCGGAATCAGTCGTGCGGCGAATAATCCGGCTCTCGGCAAGTTGCTCGTCGAGCAGGACCTGGAACGTCTGGACGCTCGCGCGTCGACCGCCACCTTCGGGTGGGTTCAGTCCGTTGAGAGCCTCGTCGACCTTGCGAGCGTCCTCCTCGTTGCGTGTAAATATGAGATCAGTCGTGGCGCCGCCCGAGCGGTCTACGAGCGAGATCACCCGTACAACTCCCTCCCGGAGGGTCACAAAGGCGTCCTCAGGCATCCACGCCGGTCGCTCGTCCGAACGAAGCATCCGCCGAAACTCCTCGGCGTCCTCATCGATACTCGACATGTCGACATTCTCGAAACGTGCCATCCGAACGTGCATGACCTCTCCTCTCGAGCTCGGCCTTCTCGCCGGGACACGAGCCTAACAGCGCACCCGCTGGGGCTCATCCGGTTGGTGCGGTCGATGAATCCGACGAGTTCAGCGGGGCGGCGACAGGATCGGGGCGAAATCACCGTGACGGCGACCTCGACGGTCTCCGTCGCGCCCGGGGCAGCGTAACCCGCGCACGTCACGGGCAGCACGTCAGACCACCCGCCTCCATGCTGGGGTTCGTGAGGGCACTTCCCCACCTTCGCATCCGCGTCGAGATCGTACGGCTCACGAGACCGTGCGCCGCTCAGTCCCCTGATGCGCCCGTGACGAGGATCACCACGATCTGCAAACCGCTGCGCAAACGAACGCCGCACAACGCAACCGCACGCGACATCACAAGCACCGCTGCTGACCGTTCCGCGTGCGGTTCAGGCCGGACGCTGGCGCCGCTGAGGGACGAGCTCAGGAGAGCGGTCGCGATACTGGTCGGCGTCGAGTCGATGATCGTGCTGCGCGACGTCCTCGGCCTGGAGCATGACGAGGCGCGTGATGTCGGAGAGTGGGCGGTTCGAGAACTCGTTCGCGCCCGACTCCTTGAGGCAATCCACGCCGAAGCGGAGGGCAATCCGCTCTTCGTCGCTGAGGTTGTGCGCATGTTGGCTGGGGAGGGTCGCTGGCCGAGCAGGACGCGCTGCCACGAATCCCCGTGAGGGTCCGGGCCGTCATCGCCCAGCGCGTGGTGCGACTCTCAGGCCCGTGCAAGGACCTGCTTGTCGACGCCTCTGTGCTTGGGCGGGAGTTCGGGCTCGACGCGCTCGCCCGACTCGGCGGGCTTCCCAGAGCCGAGCTGCTGGAGGTGCTGCACGAAGCGATGACCGAGCGGGTCGTCGGCGAGGTCCCGGGATCTCACGGCCGGATGCGATTCGGACACGCGCTGATACGCGACACGCTGTACGACGGGCTCACCTCGGCGCGACGGCTCGAGCTCCACCGGCGCGCGGGAGAGTCGCACGAAGCCGTCAACAAGGCCTTTGGAGCGCGTTACGCGGTGGCGGTCCCCCTCGCCGAGCAGCCGCTGCTCGGCGGCCTCGGCGCCGCGGAGATCGCGGACCTCGAGGCCGCCACTGCGACGTTGCTCCTCGGGCCGGGGGACGTGCTGTGCCGGGAGGGTGAGGCGGCGGAGGACATCTATTTCGTCTGCTCCGGGGCCCTGCGCGCCGAGGTGGCGTCCGGCGACGGGGGAGCACCTCGGCCGCTCTTGACGATGGGGCCGGGCACCGCCCTGGGGGAGATTGCCCTCCTCGACGGGGAACCGCGCTCAGCCACGGTCGTCGCGACCGAGCCCTCGGAGGTGCGCGGTCTCTCCTTCACCGCGCTCGCACAGGTCGGCGCGGCGCACCCCGACCTGACCGTCACGCTTTATCGCAACCTTGGCCGGCTCCTGGCATGGCGCCTGCGTCGGGTCACAGAGCAGGGGCGCGCCCTGGAGCGCTGACGACTGACGTCCATCCTCCCCTCACGAGTGACGCGGCGTTGCGTCGAGGGCGGACGGCACGGGCTTCCGGCCGTTCGCCCTCGGGTGCGGTGCGAGCGGCCCGCGACGCTCGCCGTGGCCCCCGGGCGTGCGGGCGAGCGCGAGTCGTACGACGAATGTCCCAATTCGAGTCGCGTAACTCCTGCGACGTTCGAGCGTTGGTGCTAACGAGGCCCTACGATGTGACAGGGGCACACAAACCCGGCGTCTGACCAAGACAGGGGCAAAAGCGATGATCGACCAGAGCGACGGCGGACTCCGATCCACGCGACTCGGGGTCCTCGCCGCCTGTGGGAGGCTCCGGACGCGATCGTGGCCGTGGCTCGTAGCGGTCCTGGTCGCCTGCGGCCTGATCGTCGGCGCGCCGTTGACTGCTGCCCCACCGGCTGCGCCGACGCTGGCAGGACCGGTGAACGGAGCGCAGGTCACGATCCCGCTCACGATTTCCTGGTCTGCGGGAGGCGACCCGGCAGGTGTAGGCGGCTACAACTGGGAGGTCAGCCTGTCATCGGACTTCGCGTCCGTGATCGAGAGGAATCCCAAACTGTTGGTGGGCGCGACTACGACGAGCGACATCGTCAGCGGCCTGCCGAATGGCACGTACTTCTGGCGCGTCCAGGCGGTGAGCCCCAGCCTCGAACCGGGGGCCTGGTCGTCGCCTCGGAGCTTCGTCGTCACGGGGACCGGTCCCGGGGTGCCCGGCTCGGCAATCCTCGACCCTCCGCAAAACGGGACCCGGTTCCACTCGTGGGAGACGATCACCTTCACGTGGAGCGCCGTCCCCGGAGCAGTGGACTACATCCTCCAGGAGTCGACGGACCCGACCTTCCCCACAGACACGAGGGTGCGCCAGGTCAACATCCCCGGACCGACCGAGGGAATCTCCTTCAACCCCAGCATTCAGGGCAACTTCAAGGCACGCGTCATCGCCGTGAGCGCGGACGGCCTGATGGGAGCGCCGTCGAACCTCGTCGACTTCAGCGTCCTCGACAGCAACCCGTTTCCATCTCCGCCAACACTGCTGGGGCCGATCAACGGCGCGACGAGTGCGTTGCCGTTGGTCCTCTCCTGGACCCACGTACCCAACCACCAGGATCTGGGCTACCAAATCCAGATCGCGACGAGCTCATCGTTTGCGACCATCGAGTCGGCGTACCAGGTGACCGAGAATCAGAAGATCGTGCCGCGCCTCACGGCGGGCACCAAGTTCTGGCGGGTGCGCTCACAGCACGGATACATCAGCGCCACCGAGGCCTACACCGCCTGGTCGGCGACCGGCACGTTCACCGTCCTCGCCACACCTCTGCGGATGGCGGCGGTCACCTTCCCGGCGACGAAGTTCAGCGGCGGGGAAGCCCGGGGCACCCTGGACCTGACCGGCCTCGCCCCGGCGGGCGGCGCCATCGTCACCCTGACGACCAGCCATCCGGAGCTGCTGCCCGAGTTGCCAGACTTCAGAGAGGTCGTGGCGGGCGAAACCTCGCGGGAGGTGCTCGTGGCCCCCACGGGATTCCCCAACTCGCTCAGGGGGATGCGTGTCGGCTTCGTGACGACGCCGACGACCGTGACGGTGACCGCGACCTACAACGGCACCTCAGCATCCACATCCATCACGCTCCTGCCGCCGAGGCTCAACGACACGCCCTTGCAGTTGGCTCCGCTCCAGATGACCGGTGGCGCCGAGAGTATTGGAATCGTGGACCTCGAGGTCGGCTGCTTCGCCGGATTTTGCGATGGTCTGGCCCCTCCGGGAGGGTTCGCGATGAGTCTCGCGAGTTCCTCGCCGGCGGCGACCCTGCCCGCAACGTTCACCCTCCTCGAGGGCCAGGGCGGAAACAGCTTCCCGATCCAGACGAGCCCGGTCACGAAGGTCACGCACCTAACGATCACGGCGCGCGCCGGGACCGCCACGGCCAACTGGCGGCTCACGCTCACACCGGCGCCGGAGCCCGACTCGCTGACACTGCAGCCGGCATCGACCGACAACGGCTCCCAGGGAATCGTCCGGATCCCGCTCTCGGCGATGGTCGGCCATGACCAGCTCGTCCGGGTGACCAGCAGTAATCCCGCGGTTGCCCAAGTGCCCGAGTTCGCAACCATCAACGCCTCGACCGACTTCGGGCGGTTCAACATCACCACGAGCCCCGTGCTCGCGCCGACGGTCGTTACCATCTCGGTGACCGGGGGTGGCGTCACGCGTACGGCCGACCTGACCGTGTCGTCGAACCTGCCGACGTTGACCGCGCTGACGGTGAGCCCGACCAGCGTTGACGGCGGCACCAACGCCACCGGGACGGTGACGCTCGGCAGCGCGGCACCGAGCGGCGGGGTGGCCGTCAGCCTGGGCAGCAACCTGCCCGGCTCGGCCAGCGTTCCCGCATCGGTGACCGTGCCCGCGGGCACGACCAGCGCCACTTTCTCGATCACGACCTTCCCGGTCGACAACACCACCGTGCAGCTCTCCGCGACGCTCGGCAGCGTCACCCAGTTCGCGAGCCTTGGCATCACGAGGGCCGGTGCGCTCAATGCGCTGGGCCTCAGCCCGACCACCGTGGAGGGCGGCAGCTCCTCGACCGGAACCGTGACCCTGAGTGCCGCGGCGCCCTCGGGCGGGACGGTCGTGACCGTCTCCGACGACTCCGCCGCGGCCACTACGCCGGCCAGCGTCACGGTGGCCGCCGGCTCCACCAGCCAGACGTTCACGGTGACCACCAGCCCCGTCGCATCCCAGACGCCCGTCGTGATCTCCGGCTCGTCCGGCAGCGTCACCCGCAGCGCGACGCTGACTGTCAACCCGCCCACGCCGGTCGCACCGACGTTGCTGAGCCCCGCCAATGACGCCACACCGGCCCAGCCGGTGGCCTTCGACTGGAGTGACGTCGCCAACGGGGCGGCCTACGAGATCCAGGTGGACGACTCCTCGACCATCGCTGCGCCCTTCCGGGCGAACCTGATCGTCAACGTGTCTCAGACGTCGATCGGCGGCCTGCCCGCGCAGCGGCTGTGGTGGCGGGTGCGTGCGCGAAACTCGGCGGGGGTCTTCGGCCCGTTCTCGTCGACCCGGCGCTTCACCCCGCAGGCGGTCTCTACAACCCCGAGCCTCTCGGCGCTCGCCGTCTCTCCCACGAGCCTCTTGGGAGGCGCCTCTGCTACCGGCACCGTCACGCTCACAGCCGCAGCGCCCTCGGGCGGCGCGGCGGTGACGCTCACCAGCGGGAACGCGGTGGCCACGGTGCCGGCGAGCGTCACCGTGGCCGCAGGTGCCACGAGTGCCACCTTCTCAGTGACGACATCAGCCGTCACGGCTCAGACCGCCGTCACCCTGACCAGCGCGTGGAGCAGCGTGAGCCGCACGGCGACGCTCACCGTGAACCCACCCGCGAGCCTCTCCACAGTGAGCCTCTCACCCACGAGCGTCGCCGGGGGCTCGTCCTCGACCGGAACCGTCACCCTGACCAGCGCGGCCCCAAGCGGTGGGGTCTCCGTCTCGCTGGCGAGCTCGAGCACGTCCGCAGCCGTCCCGGCCAGCGTCACCATCGCCGCCGGAGCCACCAGCGCGACGTTCACCGCAACCACGACATCGGTCACCGCACAAACGACCGTCACGATCACCGCCACCGCCGGCGGAGTCAGCCGCACCGCGAGCCTGACCGTCAACCCCGCCTCCACCGGGACGCTCGCGGCCCCGACGCTCATCTCGCCCGCAAACGACGCGCAATTCGACGCGGGCCAGACGATCACCTTCGACTGGTCAGACGTCACCGGCGCCGCCACCTACACCATCCAGATCGACGACCAGGACACCTTCCCCTCGCCGATCGCCAGCCCGACGGTCACCACCTCGACGTACTCCACGAGCACGCTCCCGGTCACCCGCATGTGGTTCCGCGTGCGTGCCAACGACGCCTCCGGTGCTCCGGGCGCGTGGTCGGCCGTCCGCAGATTCCAGATCAGGTGACGAGGATGGCCGCGATGACACGAGCGGCCACCACGACGCGCGGCGGGCGCGTGCACGGAATGACGTTCCATTTACTTTGCCATGCGGTGACGTACCCATCTTCCCGGCGCTGGCACCGTGGACCACGCTACTCAGCCCGAAAACTGAGGAGGAGTCATGATGCACCGATTCGGGATCCGGTTTGCCACGGTCATGTCGCTGTCAGTCCTGGCCGCGGTGCTGGTCGTTCCGTCGGTCGCGGTGGCTGCGGTGAGCGTCACGCGCGCCGAGCTCAGTGCGGGCAGCTTGAGGGTCGAGGGCCAAGGGGCGCGGGCAAGCGCGACGATCACGGTGTCCTCGCCCCAATCGACGGCGACGAGCAGAGCCGACAGCAAAGGGCAGTTCAAGGTCTCGGCGTCGGGCTTGTGCCCGTCACGATCACCCGGACGGCGATCGTGTTGCCTTCGATAACCACCTCCTGAACGGCGTGGCGGAGATCGGGAATGGCGTCGAGTGCCGCTCGCCAGACGTCCCTCTCCGCCTCCAATCCCATCGTCGACAACCCGAGCGGCGCGTGGACAACGACATCCTGATGCAGGTAGTCATCGAACGTGTCGAGGTCGGCGCTATCGCCGACCCCGAGCCACCGGTCGACCAGGTTCCTCGCCTCAGTCGCCAGCGCCGCCCTCCTCGACTCGTCGAAGACCTCCAACATCCGCGCCTTCATCCAGGAAATGCTGTCTGGACGATCGGGCACCGTCGCGCGACCACCGCGAACGCGGGAGCCGCGCTCACGCCGACCACTTCCCTGTTTCATCGCAGCACAACGGGACGGCCCTGTCCTACGACCGCCGGACGTTCCCAGCGACGCCCGGGTCATGCGCGGGGATATCTTCTGGCCGTTCGTCGCGTTCGCGGTTTCCGACACGGAAGACGAGGCGCCCGCCCGCGCGAACGGCCGCGACTCCGGACGTGCCGCCGCTCTCGACGCGGGACCTCGCTCGCGTTAAGCGGGTCGCCGGCGTCCCAGCGCCGACGCAAACCGTCGTGCAAACGAACGCCTCACAACACGACGGCACAGGGACAGCGCGCACGCCACCGGTGACGGATCCGCATGCCGTTCAGGACGAACGCAACGACACCGGACGGCACGGTCCGACATCGCAGTCAGGAGCCTTTTGATCCCAAGGTCCTGGGTTCGAGTCCCAGCCGGCCCCAGGGTGAGAAGGCCCTCGCGTTCGGTCGCTCGCCGGACGGGCCAACCGCCGGTCGAGACAGCTCTTAGCTTAGAACTGGGGCGTCGCCGGTGCGTCCGGCCGGGTTGGATCGTGGGCGGGGTCCGCCGCCGGCAGGGTTCCGGCGAACCATTCGTTCCGCTTCCAATCCGGCACCGGCGGCTCATGGTTCTCGCCGGGAACGAACACCGAACGCTTGACGAGCTGGTAGCGGTGCACATATCGGCGGCAGTTCGAAAGCACCACCCGGGCCCGCACCCGCACGACCAACTGCGCGCCCGAATACTCCTCAAGCAGCGGGTCCCGATCGTCGATGCTGGCCACCCCGTTAAGACGCAGCCGCGTCCCGGTCTCGAAGTCGACGAACAGCAAGCCGACCTGAGGATTGGCAACCACGTTGCCCGCGGTAAGAAACATGCCGTTGCCGTCATAAACGGGAAATGCGACCGTCGACTCATCGACGACCCGCACGAAGCCCGGCTCACCACCCTTGTAGGAGCACTGTGGCGCTCCGTGCGCGTCCGCGGTGGCGATGAAGAACATGTCTCGAGCCTGGATGAACGCCCGGCGCGCATCGTCGATATGGGCGCCCGCCGACTCTGCGAGCCGGTCCGCGAGGCGACGAGTGTCGAACCGGTCCTGGAAGGCGCGCTGCGCGGTTTGATAGTTCTGTCCCACACCCCGTCCCTTTGTCTCTGTGGACAGCGCAATACTACCCCTGCGGACGGAAGGACCTGAGTTCGAGTCCAGACGCCATCAGTTGCAGCGTCAGGCTGCCGTCGTCCGAGTGGAAGTGACGCGCCCGCGATCGAAGCTGCGCGTAGACGAGAGGCTAAGTGGTCCTTCTCGTAAGTACGGGCGCGTTTCCCGAGCGAAAACCGAGTCAGGCGAGGACGCAGTGTCCTGCCGCTATCGGTTGCCATAACGGTGGGACCGAGGACAACGCCTGGCGACGGTTTGCAGCCGGGATACGTGTTCGTAATTGCGAGGAGGACCACTAAGGTTCCCGGCGACAAGGCCGGCCGCCAGGGGGAACGTCGTCGCGCATGCCCACGACCCCGCCAGGCGTGCTCCCGGTCAGCGTGATCATCCATCCCAACCGGTTCACGGTGAGGGTCCGCGACAACGGAAATCGGGATCGTGCCACGACACCGGTCCGCTGGAGATGAGGACATGCGCTCGTTTGTCCTCCCGGATAGGGTTGTTATTGTTCGTCATCAGGTGAACGAATGCGTGCCCACGCAGCTCGATCGCAGCTTCCATGCTCGCCCACCCGGTTCGGCGGGCGATCATCGGGCAAGGCCGGCTGTGGGAGCGAAAGCTCGAGATCATCACGGCCTACCTGGAGGAGACGTCGTGACCGGCGCTCAGGCGCTCACCATCGAGCACACCTTCGCCGCGCCGTGGGAGCGCGTGTTCGAGGCGTGGTCCAACCCCGAGGTGCTGAGGCGCTGGTGGGGTGCCGGCCCCGACTGGACGAGTTCCGCCGTCGAGTTCGACCTGCGCCCCGGCGGGCGCTACCGACTTTCGATGACCGACCCCGGTGCCGCTGCCGCTGCCGCTGCCGGATGCATCGTGGGCGGGGAGTACGTGGAGGTCGCGCCGCCCGAACGTCTCGTCTACGTCTGGACGTGGGAAACGCCCGGATCACCGACCGGCGACCTCACGACGCTCGTCACCGTCGAGTTCCGTGAAGCCCCCGGTGATCGCACGACGGTCGTGCTCACCCACACCGGCTTCACCAACGACCATCAGCGCGATCGTCACGACGAGGGCTGGCGGGCGTGCCTGGCGAATCTCGAGGGCCGGGTCTTCCCGGAGCGCGGGTGAGCGTCGACGTCCTCACTGAGACGGTCATCGACCGTCCAGTCACGGCGGTGGCGGCCTTCGCCGGCGATCCCCTGAACGCGCCGCGCTGGTACGTCAACATCGAGTCGGCGGACTTGGAGACCGCTCCGCCGGTCGCGGTCGGCTCGCGGATCGCCTTCGTCGCCCGGTTCCTGGGCCGGGCCATGCGGTACACGTACGAGGTGACGGAACTCATACCGGACGAGCGGATTGTGATGCGCACCGCCGAAGGGCCGTTCCCGATGGAGACGACCTACACCTGGCATGCGACTGCGGACGGCGGCACCCGCATGACACTCCGAAACCGCGGCCAGCCGGCAGGTGTCTCGAAGCTCGTCGCGCCGCTCGTGGCGCACGCGATGCGCCGCGCCAACACGAAGGACCTGGCACTGCTCAAGAAGTTGCTCGAATCGCAGGCGGTCTGAGGCGGGTGCCCGAGCGATCCCCGGTCCTTCGAGGACGTGGCGGGACGGCAGTTCTGAGTTTCGGCGGGTAAGAGCCCGCCCCCATCTCCACCAGGCCTTCCGGCTGCCCGAGGAGACCTCCGCTCCGTCGATAAGGCATTGGGATGCCGAGAAAGTGCCCGACTGGAAGCGTCTCTTGGCAGGCTGTCGACACGGCGCCCATCGACTCAGATTCAACGCCGGCTGAGTACAGTTGCCCGACCCGCAACGAGACGTTCCACGAGGAGACTCCGGGGCCGTCCTCAAGCGGGCTGCCGCCCACAATCAGACCACAAGCAGGTGAGCTGTCTCGCTCACGAGAACAGCGTCAAGTGACCGTGCGAAGCCCGCGACGTCGATTGGGAAGGACGTCGCGAACCTGCGTGCCAGACCAAGCAGCGCATCTGCGTCGCTGGATATCGCGCGGCGAACGAGAGAGGACGGCGTCACTCGCGCGACGAACGCTCGGCGGAAACGCTGGAGACGTCTCTCTGCGTGAGTTGTGCGAGCACTCGATCGACCTCGCCGGCACGACCGTTCAATAGGCGTCGCATCTGTGAAGGTCTGCGTGCGCAACCGCCAGGGCCCTGAGCCGCATGTTTTCGTGAGAGGCAGGTGCGGTCATCAAGTTCAAGAACGCCTGATGGGTCGGATACCAAATGCCAAGGGCCTCATCGATGTCTTGGTTGCCGACGACATGCCCCAGTACCGTTGTGCGCCAGAGCATTTTGCCGCCTACCTGCATCAGCAGGGTCTCAAGGGCTGACACGTAGTCGTTGTACAGCTGGCCATCTGGAAATTGGGCCTCAGCGCTGTACTTATTGAGATTGAGCATGAACACAGGGCAATCGGCATTGCCTTGTGCAATCTTCGTACAGGCCTCAATCTCTGCTGCATGCACGCTGGGTAGGTCTGCCATGTTGTGAGCCTTCGTGCGGTCGGATGAATGAGTTCTTCAGTATGGCGGCATCTTGCCTCGCGTCCGATCGCATCAACAGGCCGACCCCGCCATCGGGTAGCGTGACGATCCGTGGAGCGCACCCGTCCGGCCGGCCGAACCGTCCTCGTGACCGGGGCCGCGCGTGGGATCGGGCGGGCCACCGTGGAGGCGTTCGCGGCCGCCGGGTGGCACGTCTTCGCCGGTGTCAGGGAGCCGGATCAGCTCGTGCCCTTCGGTGAGGACGGGGTGGACGTACTCCAAATGGACGTGACCGATCTGCCGACCGTCACCGCGGCTGTTGCCGCCGCCGAGGAGCGGTCGGGCGCTGCGCTGGACTGCGTGGTGAACAACGCGGGCTGGGCGCTGTTCGGGGCGATCGAGGATGTCGACCTGCAGGTCGCGCGGCAGGCATTCGACACGAACTTCTTCGGCGCGGTCGCGGTCGTGCAGGCCGCCCTTCCCGGCATGCGCCGCGCCGGCAGTGGCGTCGTCGTCAACGTCTCGACGCTTGCGGGGCGGATTCCGTTGCCGCTGTTCGGGATGTACAGCGCGACGAAGCTGGCGCTCGCCGCAATGTCCGACGCGCTCGCGCTGGAGTTGGGCGCTTCGGGAATCCGCGTCGTCCACATCGAGGCCGGCGTGGTGCGGACCGACTTCGCCCGGTCCACGGTCATCAGCGGGTCGGCCGGCGCCGCGGACTCGGTGTACGCCCCCACACGCGACCGCGTGCTCGGCAACCTGCGCGCCATCCGGGAAGCCGCAGGCATCCCACCCGAGGCGGTCGCCGCGGCGATCCTGGAAGCCGTCGACAATCCGTCCAGCCCCGTTCGGGTCGTACTCGCCGACGACGGCCTCGCCCCCATCACGGAACAGGTCGGCGGGATGCGGCCGGACGCCCACCAGCAGGTGCGGCGCTTCCTCGGCCTGGACGACCCGGCGGCGATGTAGGTGACCGAACCGCGGTAACCCCGGCGCGCCGCATGGAGCACCGCCGTCCCGGCGGGCGGCCCGCAGGGGCCGAGGGACACCCCGCAGGGGCCTGCGGCGCATACCCGTAGGGACATCCCCGATTCGAGCCCGCCACTGGACTCCTACCGTCATCTCGACAGTTCAGTCGAGCGGAAGGGAGAGGCCATGACGTCCACCACACTGATCAGCCCGCAGACACAGGGCAGCAATGGGGCCGGCGAGCGCGTGTGGCGCACCGAGCTCTCGCCCGTCAACTTCCTGCGCCGGGCGGCCGAGGTTCACGCGGACGCGCCGGCGCTGGTGCACCGAGATCGCCGCCTGAGCTACCGCGAACTGAACGAGCGCGTCACGCGCCTGGCATCGGCGCTGCGCGGACTCGGCGTCGACCACGGTGACCGGGTTGCTGTACTCGCGCCGAACACGCAGGCGATGGTCGAGGCACACTTCGCGGTGCCCGCAACGGGTGGCTTGCTGGTGTGCATCAACATCCGCCAGAGCCCGGGCGAGGTGGCGGGCCTGCTGGAGCACGCCGAACCCATGGTCGTCCTGGTCGACGCCGAGTACGAGGGGTTGCTCTCCTCATTCGACACCTCCGGTGTCCGGGTGATCCCCATCGCCGACACCGGTGCGTCAGACGACCCGTACGAGCGGTTCGTCGCGTCCGGCTCCGCCGATTTTCCCCTGGGCGGACCGCTCGACGAGGAGGACGCCATCGCGATCAACTACACGTCGGGCACGACCGGTGACCCGAAGGGTGTGATCTACACGCACCGGGGCGCGTACCTCAACGCCCTCGCCAACGTGATCGAGGCCGGGTTGACGCCCCGATCCCGGCTCCTGCTGGTCACCCCCCTCTTCCACTGCAACGGGTGGTGCTACGCCTGGGGGGCGGTGGCCGTCGGAGCGACGATCATCTGTCAGCGCCGCGCCGATCCCGCCCAAGTATGGCGGCTGATCAACGAGCAGGGTGTGACTCACCTCACTGGCGCGCCCACGGTCCTGATCGCGATGTGCAACGACCCGGCCGCGTCTCGGGCGGCCTCCGGACTGACCGCCGTCACGGGCGGCTCGCCGCCCTCGCCCACACTGCTCGGGCGACTGCGCGAACTGAACATCACTCCGGTCCACGTCTACGGGCTGACCGAGACATATGCGCCGATCACACGGTGTCTGGACACGCGGCTGGGTGACCTTCCGGACGAGGAGCGGGCGCGCCTGTTGGCCCGCCAGGGCCAGGCTCACATCACCGCCGACCTCGTTCGGGTGGTCGATGACGAGATGAACGACATCCCGCGAGACGGCGAGACCCAAGGCGAGGTGGTGATGCGGGGCAACATCGTGATGGCCGGGTACTTCCGCGATCCGGCGGCCACCGCCCATGCGTTCCGCGGCGGCTGGTTCCACTCCGGCGATGTGGCCGTCTGGCACCCGAACGGCGCCATCGAGCTGCGCGACCGGATGAAGGACATCATCATCTCCGGCGGAGAGAACATCTCCACCATCGAGGTCGAGCACATGGTCATGCGCCATCCGGCGGTGCTCGAGTGCGCTGTGGTCTCCACGCCTGACGACTACTGGGGGGAGCGTCCGGTGGCGTTCGTGACGGCTCGACCCGGCATGGACGTCGAGGAGGCGCAGGTGATCGCGTTCTGCCGCGAGCGCATGGCGCACTACAAGTGCCCTGTCGCGGTCCGCGTCGGAGAGCTGCCCAAGACCTCGACCGGCAAGGTGCAGAAGTACCTGCTCCGGGAGCACGAGTGGGCCGGTCACGGCACCCGTATCAAGTAACGACGCCCGAAACCCTTGCGGAGGACTACTCAATGTCGATCTACGCGCTCAACCTCTTCGACTTGGCGGACAACGAGCACTACCTCGCGTACTCCCGCCGATCCCCGGCGGCGGTCGGGCGCTACGGCGGCAACGTCGTCGCGCTGGGTCACCACGGCACGGAGGTCATTTCCGGAGCGACGCCGGCCCGCAACGCGATCGTGCTGGTCGAGTGGCCGGATCTCGAGGCGCTCGAGGCCTACCGGACCGACCCTGAGTTCGCCGACCTCCACCCGCTCCGTGAGGGGGGGACACTGAACTACCTCTGGTGGACCTTCGAGCGACTCGACTCCTTGCGCCCGTTGCTCCGGCCCGGGGTCTGAACCGGGCCTCGGCGGCTTTTCGCTCTCGAGGCGGCGACCGAGCCCCGGTGGGTCATGGACCGGCGGTCGCGCTGCGCGTCGGATCGGCGCCGAGGCCCTCGTGGCCCACGAGGACGGCGAGTTCGGTCCGCGAACGCACCCCGACCTTGCGGTAGATCCGACCAAGGTGCGCCTCGATCGTCTTGGCGGACAGGAAGAGACGGGAGCCGGCCTCGCGGTTCGTCACTCCCGAGGCGACCATCAACGCCACCTGGAGCTCCTGCGGTGTCAGGGCATCCGATCTCGGACCCGAACGGGGAGCGGCCGTCTCGCCCGTCACTCCCAGTTCGCCTCGCGCAGCGGCGGCCCAGTCGACCGCGCCGAGCGCCTCGAAGGCGTCGAGGGCCGCCCGCAGATGCACGCGGGCATCCGCTCGCCGACGCGCCCGGCGCAGACGCGCGCCCAGGCAGAGCAAGGTCCGCGCCCGCTCGAAGGGCGCATCCACGTCGCCGTGCAGCCGCAGCGCCTCATCGAAGGGCTCCGCGAAGGCAGCGTCATCGGCCAGCAGCCCGCGGCAGCGCGCGGCGATGGCGAGGGCGCCGGTTCGTTCGGCGCGCCGGGCGAGGTCCTCGAAGCCGACGAGCGCAACCTCGGCGGCATCGCGGCGCCCGGCGCGCATCAGGCACTCCACCAGGTCGCCACCGGTGAGCACGACGCTCGGGTCCCTGATGCCGCCGCGGGCGAACGTGGTCGCCACGACTGCGAAGTGCGAGATCGCCGCGTCGGGCATCCCCCGGCCGAGTTCGAGGAGGCCGAGGGCCGGGCTCCCCCACGCCGAAATCGGCGAGTCCTCGCCCCCAAGGCGCCGCCCGATCCCGGCGGCCTCCTCAGCCGTGGCGCGGCAGTCGGCCTCGCGCCCCAGGCACGCCTCGATGCGCGCCTGACAGGCCAGCGCCAGCCCGCGGGCGTGGGGTTGTTGGAATGCGGCCGCGAGGGACGCCGCCTCGACGGCGTCGGCGAGCGCCACCGACCACCGGCTGCGCCGATAGCCCAGCTCCGCCCGCATCGCGAGGGTCATCGGAAGCGTGCCGGGCGCCTGCGAGCGCCCGTGCGTCGCCGCGTGCTCGAGCAGCCGAGATGCGTGCCCGTACCGCTCGGTCCAGATGTGGAGCCACGCGACCTGCTGCAGCAGCGCCGCGGTCTGCGCCGCAGGCGGGTCGACGCGCAGCAGGCGCTCCCCGACCTCACGCAGGCCGTCGATCGCCTCAGGGGCGCGGGCGTCGGCCACGCGGGCGAACAGCACGGCCACCTCGACCGCGTCGTCCCGCTGCCCCGATGCTCGGGCCTGTGCGAGGGCCCGCTCAGCCATGTCCACCCCCTGGCTCATCGAACTCGAGCGCATGAGCGCGGTGGCCGCCTCGGCAAGCATCCGTGCTGCGCGCGCCGGGTCGAGCACTGCGGTGCGTTCGGCCTCCTCCGAGATCGACTGGGCCGTCGCCACAGGCGCGCTCCACGCGTCGATCTGGAACAGGAGGGTGAGGGCGTCGACTCTCACGAGCGGGTCCGACGTCCGCTCCCGTGCCTGTGCGATGGCCTCGCGGGCCCGATCGGTCATCCCCGCGAGGCGGGCGGCACCGGCGCCCCGTAGGAGGCGCCGGGCTGCATCGTCCGCACGGTCGCTGAGCGAGGCCGCCCGGTCGAAGGCACGCAGGGCCGAGCTGGGGGCGCCGCGCACGAGCGCGTCCTCTCCCCAGGCCTCGAGCGCGTCGGCCGCGTTCGCATCCGCGCCGACGGCGGCAGCCGCAAGGTGCCAGGCGCGCTCCGCGGATCCGGCCGGCGAGACCTCCGCGAGGGCACGGTGCGCATGCCGCTGGTCCGCGCGCGACGCCGAGGCATAGACCGCCGAGCGGGTCAACGGGTGCTCGAACGCGACCGTCTCGCTCCGCAGTCGGAGAATGCCCGCCGCTTCGGCCGCGTCGAGCGTTTCGAGCGTGAGTCCTGCCGTGGCGAGCGCGGCGCCGACGATCGCAGACGGTGCCTCGGTTCCCGCCGCCGCCGCGGTGAGGGTGGCCGCTTGTTCAGTCTGGCTCAGCCCGGCGAGCCGACGCTCCACCCCCACGCGGATCCGATCTGCCACGGGGAGGGGCAGGATCACCCCCGCCAGGGCATCCCCCGGACCGCCGAGGCTGCGGGTCGCCTCGATGATCGCGAGCGGGTTGCCGCCGGTGCCGATGAAGAGGGCCTCCACGTCCTCGTCGTTCAATCCGCGACCGGCGACGCGCCGGGCGAGGTGAGCGGATTCGCGCCGCCCGAGTGGCGTCACCTCGAGGCGATCGATGCCCTCCAGAGCGTCCGGGGGCAGGTCCTCCGGACGCGCACACAAGAGCATTGCGATCCCCTCGCGCCAAAGGCGGCGTGCGGCGAACAGGAGCGCCTGCGCGGAAGGGGGGTCGAGCCAGTGCAGGTCGTCGACGGCCACGAGCAGGGGAGCGTCGGCGGCAGCCAGGCTCAGGATCCCCAGCGTCGCCGCCGACACGCTGAAGCGGTCGACACCCGCCGCCGGCGCCAGCGCGAGGGCACCCTCCAGCGCCCGCGCCTGCGGCCCGGGCAGGCTGGGGATCAGATCGGTCACGGGCCGCACCAGCTCGAGCAGGCCGCCGAATGCGAGCTCCGCCTCGCTCTCGATGCCCTGCACCCGCAGGACCCTGACGCGGGCCTCGCTCCCCGCGGCGAGGGCCTCGGCCTCCCTTAGAAGCGTGGTCTTGCCGGTGCCCGCCGACCCGATCAGGGCGAGTGCGCCGCTCTCGCCGCCCGACGCCCTGGAGAGGAGCCCGCCGATGGCGGCGACCTCGGCCTCCCTGCCGAAGGGCTTCGTCGCCGCGCGTCCGCTCATCGCGGCCACCCCGGACGTGCGCCGTGTGCGAGGCCGAGCTGCCCGCGGGAATGGCCGCGTCGCTCATCGTCGCCCGGGATCATCGCCGGGGCGGTGATCTGCGACTCGATGCCGCGCGAAGCGCCCACGGGGAGCACGGTCCGAGGTGGAGGTTCCATCAGTTCCCGGGTCGCGGGGCAGGGCCTCGGAATCTACTCACCGGCGGCACGCAGAGCCATCCAGAGCGCACGCGGTGCATCGCGCGGATGCGGCTGGCGAGGTCGGGTCTGACCGCGCCCGCGATATCGAGCACGCCGGTACCCAAAGGCGCCCCATGCTCGCCGCTCTTCTCGTACGTTGCCGCCCTCGGCGCGGCGATCCGAGCCCGATCGACACTGCACGACGCGAGCCGAGGCACCCGAGGGGGACGCCGATTCCATGTCCCGAACTCCGCAGATCCATCCGCATCCAAGAACACGCGACAGCACCTACCGTGACGGTACGAGCGGTAGCTCAGCTCATTTGCAGGTCTTTTATCCCAAGGTCCTGGGTTCGAGTCCCAGACGGCCCATAACGTGGATGG
>JANLOO010000051.1:0-62768 GCA_031366605.1 Actinomycetota bacterium
GGGTTCGTCGGCTTGCTGGGCCCCAACGGGGCGGGCAAGACGACGCTGATCCGCAGCGTCGTGGGCCTCGTCATCCCCGACGGTGGCGACATGCAGGTGCTGGGTCGGTCGATGCGTGGGCCCGATGCCCCGGCTGCGCGGCAGCTGGTGGGCTACGCCCCGCAGGAGATCTCCCTGGACCGGTTCGTCAAGGTCCGTGACCTGTTGGCGCTGCACGGGCGGTACTTCGGCATGACACGTGCCGACGCCGGTGAGCGCGCAGACGAGCTGCTCGACGTGTTCGACCTGACCGACAAGGCGGCCACGTTGCCGAGTCGACTGTCGGGCGGCATGCGTCGTCGGTTGATGTTGGCCCGCGCGCTGGTACACCGACCGGCGCTGGTGATCTTGGACGAGCCGACGGCCGGCGTCGACGTCGAGTTGCGCGACGAGTTGTGGGAGTACATCCGCAAGCTGCACGCGGCCGGTACCTCGATCCTGCTGACGACGCACTACCTCGAAGAGGCCGAGGAGCTGTGCGAGACGGTGGCGTTCATACGTGCCGGCAAGATCGTCGCGGAGGGCACGCCTGCGGGCCTGCGCGATCGGTACCTCGCAGCGCGGCTCGAGGACGTCTACCGTCAGGTGGTACACGGATGAGCGCTCCGACGCTTGCCGCAGGTCAATGGCGCGGTGCCGCGGCCCTGGCCCAGCGTGAGGTCACGCGCGTGCTGCGGTTGTGGAGCCAAACCGTTGCGCCCAACGTCGTGTCGGCCGTGCTGTTCATCGCGATCTTCGGCATCGCCCTGGGTGGGCGCATCCGCAAGATCGACGGGATCGACTACGAGGCGTTCATCGTGCCGGGGCTGATCCTGATGGGCATCGGCACGTCGGCGTACAGCAACACCGCCTCGTCGCTCTACCAGGCGCGGTTCGACGGGTTCATCGACGACCCGGTCAGCGGGCCCATGCGCGCCCGGCACCTGCTGGCCGCCTACCTGGCGGGTGGCGTGGTGCGCGGCCTGGCGATTGGCTTGTTCACGTTTCTGGCGGCGCTCCTGTTTGTGGACCTGCCCGCGGTCAACCCGACGGCGGCGATCGTGGCGTTCCTGCTCGCGTCGCTCGCGTTCAGCGCACTGGGCGTGGGAGTCGGATTGATCGCCAAGACCTGGGACCAGCAGTCCTACGTGGGCAACCTCGTACTGCAGCCCCTGGTGTTCCTGGGCGGCGTGTTCTATTCGGTCAACGTCCTGGCCGAGCCGTGGCGTGGACTCACCAAGGCCGATCCGATCCTCTACATGGTCGCCGCCAGCCGCCACGGGATGCTCGGCACGAGTGAGGTCAACGTGTGGCTCTCACTCGGCGTCACCGCTGCGATGACCGCCCTGATGGTCGCCTGGGCCGGATGGCTCGTCGCCCGCGGCACCGGCCTGCGCACGTGACCTACGAATCCGTTGTATGGGCGTATCAGTCCGACGCCGTAACCTTGTGCCCGTGATCGACACCCATCCCGCCCACGAGGCACCCGAACCGACGTTCCGGTCGTACCCCCAGGACCGCTTGTGCCGTGGCGGGCTCTGGCTCGGTGTCCTGGGCGCCGCGCTGTGCATCTTCCCGGGGTTCGGAAGCGAGTCGGTGGCCGATCAGGGTTCGATTGGCATCGTGTTCGACCAAGCCGTCTTCCTGACGATCGGCGGGATCTTCTTTGTCGTGCTGGCGCTCGCAGCGACGTTGCCCCATGCGTGGGCGCGCTTGACCGGCATCGGCGTGATGGGGGCGGCGGCCTTTGCGTACGCAGTCGTCGTCCTCGTCGCCCGGGTCGACGAACGGCTCGAGGTTGGTCCTGCGATCACGCTCGGCTCATCCGGGATCATGTTGACCGTCGCGTACATCGCCACCTGCATCGGCCTGGTCCTCGCATTGATCGGCGCCCCACGCATCGGCCGGCCCGCGGTGGTCAACAAGCTCCTGGAGCCGATCCGGACGACCTCGAGTTACGCGATCACGAGCATGGTGCTGTCGATCTGCGGCTTCGTGGTGCTGTTTACCGCCCCGCTCGGCATCGCGTTCGCGGTGGCGGCGTTCCACGACCACCAGCGCAGCAATGGCTACCGGGGAGGACGGGGCATGGCCATCGCGGGGCTTGTCATCGGCATCGTGATCGTCGCCTTCGGCGCGCTGTTCATGGCGATCTTCATCGGGCTCTCCGACCCGTCGTTCAACGATACGACGACCACGCCCTCAGGCGTTCCCGGCATCGCTTAAGGGCCCGCGCAGCAAGAGCTGCTGTGCCGGATGCGAGCGAAACGGCCCGGAGCGGGGCTCGGCCCCGGCGGGTCGAAATTCGAACGTCGGAACATCTATTTTTGAAGCAACACCGAGCAGATGTCGGCCTTCTCGGCGGCCGACCTGGTGATCTGATCGGCACGTGTGTGGTCGTTCGCGAATTTCGGAGGAATCCGATTTCGGACGTGGCTGCCCGACGAATAACCTGGTGCCTCGACGGCGGACGTCCGGAGGACATCCTATGGTCATCACGAGCCCGTTCCCCGAGTTGGACATCCCCGATGTCCCGCTGACCGACTATGTGTTCGAGCATGTGGACCGGCACGCCGACCATGCGGCGCTCATCGACGGCGCGACCGGCGCGGTCACGACCCATGCCGAGCTTCGCGACCGTGTCAGGGCCACTGCGGCGGGCCTCGCCCAGCGCGGTATCGGTCCGGGTGATGTCGTCGGCATCTACAGCCCCAACGTGCCGGACTACGCGGCGGCATTCCTGGGGGTCGCCCAGGCGGGGGCGACCAATACGACCGCAAACGGGCTCTACGGGGTCGACGAGCTGACGTTTCAGCTGCGCGACTGCAAGGCCCGCTTGTTGATCACCCACCCGGCGCTCGCCGATCGTGCACTTGCCGCGGCTCGCGCCAACGGCATCACGGACGTGGTCAGCTTCGGCGAGATGGACGGTGCGCTGCCGTTCGAATCGCTGCTCGCCGACGGCCGGCCGCCGGATGTGGCGATCAACCCGGCGACCGACACGGTCTCGCTGCCGTACTCATCCGGCACCACCGGTCTGCCCAAAGGCGTGCGACTGACGCATACCAACCTGATCGCCAATGTCTGTCAGCTCGAGGGCATCCTCGAGATGGGACCCGACGACATCGCGATGGGGATCCTGCCGTTCTTTCACATCTACGGGCAGACCGTCGTGATGGCGGCGGCGCTGCGGGCCGGTGCGGCGATCGTGACGATGGCGCGGTTCGACCTGGAGCAGTTTCTGGCCCTGATCCAACAGCATCGCGCGACGCGTGCGTTCGTCGCACCGCCGATCGTCCTGGCGTTCGCCAAACACCCGCTGATCGACCAGTACGACACGTCGAGTCTGCGGCACGTCATGTCGGGGGCCGCACCGCTCGACGGGGCGACCGCCGCGCAGGGCGCCGCGCGCATCGGCTGTCCCATCACCCAGGGCTATGGAATGACCGAGGCCAGCCCCGTCCTGACCTGCGTGTCGTCGTTCGGCGAGGACCGCCCGGGGTCGGTCGGCCCGCTTGTCGCCAACACCGAGGGGCGCATCGTCGACCCCGAGACCGGCCTGGACGTCGCCACCGGCGAGCTCGGTGAGCTGTGGGCGCGCGGCCCGCAGGTGATGCCCGGCTACCTGGGCAACGACGCGGCGACGGCCGCCACGATCATGGACGGCGGATGGCTGCGGACCGGCGACATCGCCACCGCCGACGCCGACGGGTGGATCACCATCGCCGACCGGCTCAAGGAGCTCATCAAGGTCAGGGGCTACCAGGTCGCCCCGGCGGAGCTCGAGGCGCTGCTGCTGACCCACCCGGCCGTCACCGACGCATGTGTGATCCCGGTCCCGGACGAGGAGGCCGGTGAGCGTCCCAAAGCGTTCGTCGTCCTGCGCGAGCCGGTCGGGCCCGACGCGATCATCGCCTGGATGCGCGAACGGGCGGCACCACACAAGCGTCTCGTCGCCGTCGAGATCCTGGACGAGATCCCCAAGTCCGCGTCAGGCAAGATCCTGCGTCGGGTGCTGGTCGAGCGCGAACGCGCCCGCGTCGTCGCGGAGTAACCCTTGCGGCGCCTGTTGGGCCGAAAGTGTTCGGAACAATTCGAAACGCCGCAGCCGAACAACTTCGGCCTCACCAGGGCAGGCGGCCGTGTCCCACGAGTGGGGCGGCATCGCCGCGGCGGGCGGCGGCGATGCGGGCCAACAGGCCCTCCATGGCGAGGTCCAGCGTGGGGTTGAGTTCCATCTCGGCGCGCGTCAGTTGGATCTCGTCGAGCGTGCGTTCAAGGAAGCCTGCCCGGGATGGGACCCCGACCGTGCGCAGATTGTCGATGCGGTCGCGGTGGCGGACGGACTCCTCGGCGCCGATCGCGACGGCCAGTGCGTCGGCGACCAAGCCTGCCGCGCCGTGCAACACGTGCGCCCAGCCGTCGGTCAGCGCTCGGCGACGTTCGCGCTTCTCCTGATCTTCGACACGTTTGGCCGCACCGCGCTCGCCGCGTTTGCCCGCGATTGCCTCGGACTCCGCCCGCAAACGCCGCAGCTCCTCGGACGGGTGGCCGTCGGCCGCGGCGGCCATCCGCGTCTGGATGTCGCGCACCACCTTGCTGCCCGCGACGTCTCCACGCAGCGCATGCTCTGCAAGGTCCACGCCCAAAAGGCGCATCGCCCGCTCGAACGCCCCGGCCGAGAGCGCCCCGGTGCCGTCGGCACGGGCGAGGCCGGCGGCAGCGTCGGCGCTCAGGCCTTCGGCCTCCAGGCGGGTTGCGATCGTGCGCCACCCCGGCGAGCGGAACGGGACCGGCAGGCACCGCGAACGGATCGTCGGCAGCAGATCGGTCACGTGGTCGGTCACCAGGATCAGGTGTGACCTCGGTGCCGGCTCCTCGAGTTGCTTGAGTATGCGCGGGGCGCCTTCGCGCTCGCTCAGTCGCTCGGCTCCGTCGATGATCAGGACCCGTCGCAAGCCGACGGCCGGTCGTGCTGCCAGGTCCGCGAGCGCCGGGTCCAGGTCGGCCGCCAGGCGGATCGAGGCACCGGTCGCAGCGACGATGGTCAGGTCCATCGACGCCTTGTCCGGGCCGTGCGTGCCGGCGGGATCGATGAGCCCCCAGGCCACGGCTCGTGCAGCGACGCGTTTTCCGGTCCCGGGCGGTCCGTAGAACAGTAGTTGCTGGGGAGGGTTTGGGCTCCCCAGGGCCGCGCGCAGGATGCGCTGGGCCAGGGGCTGATCAGGGATTTCGATCATGCGATCCGTTCCACAGCGCTCATCACCGAGACGTGCACTTGGTCGACCGGGCCCTCGGCGGGGATGATCGTGATGCGGTTGCCAAACCGCGTGGCCAGCTGGTGGTAGCCGGCGGCGACCGCCTGCTGCAGCGCGATGCCCTCGACCTCGATGCGGTCCTTGGGCCCTGCCCCACGGGTGCCGGCGATGGCAGGCGCGACGTCAAGCACGATCGCCAGATCGGGCAGGCACCCATCGACGGCGGGGGCGTTGATGGCCCACACGGCGTCGATGCCGAGACCGCGCGCAGCTCCTTGGTAGGCGAGCGACGAGTCAACAAACCGGTCGCAGACGACCCAGGCATCATCGGCGAGCGCCGGTCGGATGATCTGGGCGACGTGTTGCGCCCGGGACGCGGCGAACAGCAGCGCCTCGGCCACCGGGGACATGTCGCCCCCGCTGTCCAGGACGATTCCGCGAACGGCCTCGCCGAGTGGGGTCCCACCGGGTTCGCGGGTCTCCACGACGGTATGCCCGGCGGCGCGCAGGGCGGCGGCGAGCAATGCCGCCTGGGTGGACTTGCCACACCCGTCGACGCCTTCGAACGCGATGAACCTGCCGCTCACAGTGGGTTGGCCCGGATGACGGCGATGACCACGATTGCGATGATCGCGGCCGCGATGAGCCAGCCCACGGGGCGCGCCCAGCGTGGGGCGACGGGTTCGTCGAGCTGGTGCTCTGCGTCGCGGCGCAGGCGGGACAGGATCTCGGGCACGCCGCGTCGGGGTTCACGCTTCAACGCGCACCGCCAAACGCGTGGGACAGCCCGAGGCGTCGGGACAGCGGGGCTCGTCCCGCCGACCATGGATCACCGGCAGGATGAGCGGGGCGTCACACACATCGCACGTCACACCGGGTACGGCAAGGGCCTCGACCTGACGCGGGAGTCCGTACCAGTGACCGCAACCCATGCAGGTCAACCGGCCCCGTGCGCCCGCCATGGATTCACCGCACTCGGGACACGGGCCGATCACGCGCCCGGTCACGAGACCTTCGACGGGCCGCGGCCGGCGCAGCTTGGCGACGATTGCGGACACCCGCCGCACTGCCGCTGTCCGCGCCAGGGTCCCGCGGCGGACCGCGTCGATCCATACGTCACACGACGCCGAGATCGTCGGGTCGAGCAGCGTCGGGTCGACGGTCTGGCAAATCAGGTTGCCGGCGGGCGTGCGCCAGGCCGGGTCGTCCACCAAGTAGCCGCGTTCGGCCAGGCGTGCCATCGCGTCGTCACCGACACCTTCGCGTCGCAGGAGCGATCGCGGGACCGGTACATTGCCTGCCACCCCGAGTGCCGCCAGGTCATCACGGCGAAGCTCCGGGTCCAGTTTGGCCAGGTGGGCGGCGAACACGGCGTCGATCTCGAGTGCGGTGGCCGCGGCCTCGGCGCCCAGGTCGTCGATGTGGCGCAGGCGGGTAAACGGAGGCATGCCCACACGCGCCGCTCGAAGCAGCAGCGGTCTTCCCTCGCATGCCACGTCCCGGGCTTGTGACGCAAGCAGCGGGTCGTCCGTCGCAAGGATCATCACCGCAGCGGACCGGGCAAGCACGCGCAGCGCGTTGGCGGGTGCCCGCCGTGCGGGGGTCCACTCGGGCGGGTCTCCCGCGGGCGCGAACAGCAGCCCGCCAAGCCCGATCACGCGGGTCAGGCCGGTGTCGTCATCGACGTCGAACACATCGACCCGGTGTACAGAGGTCCCGCGTACCTTGCCTTTGGCAACGCGATCCGCGATGGTCCGGGCCGCCGTGGAACTATCCGTCACGATCAGCCGCACAAACGCCATCATCCTTCCGGTCGAGGTCGTGAGGATATCAACGTGACGCCTCGGACCGTGTTGATCACCGGGGGCGCCGGGTTCATCGGCTCGAACCTGGCCGATGCCCTGTTGGCCGATGGTGCGACGGTACATGTGGTGGACGACTTGTCCAACGGTCAGCGGCTGCGGGTGCCCCTGCAGGCCGAGTTCCACCAGGTGGACATCCGTGACGCCGCGGCATTAATGACGATCGTCGCGGCTGCGCGGCCCAGCGTGATCTTTCACTTGGCGGCCCAGGCCGACGTGCGTCGGGCGCTCGAAGAGCCGTCGTTCGACGCGGACGTCAACATCATCGGCACGATCGCGGTGCTCGAGGCCGCCCACGCAGTCGGCGCGCGTGTCGTGTTCGCAAGCACCGGCGGCGCGGGGTATGGCGAATACGCGGGCCTGACGGTCCCGTCGCCTGAGTCCGCCGAGACCCGGCCGCTCAGCCACTACGGCATGAGCAAGATGGCGGGAGAGGGCTACATCCACCTGTACAACCGGCTGTACGGCGTCGAGGGCGTGTGCCTGCGGCTGGGCAACGTGTACGGGCCGCGGCAGGACCCACACGGCGAGGCCGGGGTCGTCGCGATCTTCTGCGGAAAGCAGTTGGACGGCCAGGCGCCCAGAGTGTTCGGCGACGGCTTGCAGACGCGCGACTACGTGTACGTCGCCGATGTCTGCCGGGCGTTCCTGGCGGCAGCGGCGGGTCCCGCGGGCGAGACGGTCAACATCGGCGCGGGTCGCGAGATCACGGTCCTCGACCTGATCGACGGGCTCGGCGGCGAGATTCCACCGCAGTTCGTCCCTGCGCGCGCAGGCGAGCTTCAACGCAGTTGTCTGGATCCCACAAAGGCGGAGCGGCTCTACGGGTGGCGCGCGGAGATGCCGCTCAGCGAGGGTTTGCAGGCGACGCTCGCTTCGGTCGCGTCCAGCCGTGCATATCCCGCAGCGCGCCCCGTCGGCGCATTCGGGTAGCGCGCGGACGGCGAACGCTACGTTTTTCGAGGGCCGCGGGGAGCGCTGCGGTCGCGTTTCTTGACCGGCTCCAACTTGGGCGCGCCGGGCAGGCGCGGTGGACGTGCGTCGCGTCCTTCGAGGACCGCGCGTGGGATGTCGTCGACCATCCAGCGCAGATCGTCCGGTTTGGCGTGGAACATCAGGGCCGCCGCCTTGAGACCCTCGGCCAGGCCGGGTGGACGCCAGGTGGGCGAGTGCATGTCCGACGCGATGATGTGCGCGAACCCGACGTGCAGCAGATGCTCGGCACACCGCAGTGGTCGCGGCCCGTTCTCGCCGGTCAGGCTCGCGGCGGTCAACTGAAGGATTGCGCCGCGACCCACGATGTCGCGCATCCTGTCGGGCATCGCCTGCACCGACTGTGAACGCTCGGGATGGGCGATGACCGCGCTGAACCCCCGTACCTCGAGCGCGGTCAACAGGTCCGGCAACTCGAGCGGCCACCCCTGAAACGGCATCTCGATCAAGAGCCACCGTCCGTTGCCGCCGAGCGTCGCCGCCCGCAGCTCCTGTTCGTCCATCTGGATCGCCCGGTCGATCGCGATCTCGAGCCCGGACACGAGCGTGAGCGCAATCCCGGCGGCGTCGATCTGCGGCTGCAGCGCGGCGATGCCGTCTGCGACCTGACCGGGCGTCGTGTCGTACGCGTACCCGCGGTGCGGCGTGCACGCCACGACGCTGATCCCGTCAGCCGCCGCGAGGCGCGCCATCTCGACCGAGTCACGGTCGCGCTCAGAACCGTCGTCGATGCCCGGGAGGATGTGCGAGTGGAGGTCGATCACCACTCGTAGGCTGTCATCCCACGGGTCCGACCGCCCGTTGCCCAAACTGCTGGACCCTCACGAGCGGGCACGGTAAGATATGCGTCTATTGGGGCTATAGCTCAGCTGGGAGAGCGCCTGGATCGCACCCAGGAGGTCAGCGGTTCGATTCCGCTTAGCTCCATTTCGTTTCGCACGTACCCCGCTGTCTACGACTTCGGCGGACACGTACGAACCCTGTCGGTGCCGCGGGATTCGGAGGTTCGAGTCCTGTCGCGTCAACTCGGTTCGAGCGCGCGCCGCTCGCCTCGTGGCAAGTGGACTCGCACGAACCGCGTGCGGGCTCGGCTAAGGTAGTCCCTCCCGACGAGGTGTGCGATGACCGTGCAGGATGACCGGGTCGATGCCTTCCGCCGACTGCACGCCGCCGGCTGCTTTGTCATGCCGAACCCGTGGGACGCCGGCAGCGCCGTCGCCCTTGAACAGTTGGGTTTCAAGGCGCTGGCGACAACAAGTGCTGGTTACGCATGGACGCTCGGCCGCGCCGACAATCAAATCCGACTCGGTCAGGTGTTGGAGCATCTTCGGACCGTCGTCGGCGCCGTGAACCTCCCGGTGAACGCAGACTACGAGGGCGGCTTCGCTGACGAACCGGAGCGGGTTGGTGCGAATGTGAAGCTCGCTGCTGCGACTGGGATCGCCGGGCTTTCGATCGAGGACTCGACGGGTGACGCGGCTGAGCCGCTGTATGAATTCGACCTCGCCGTCGAGCGGATAGGAGCCGCGCGACGCGCGATCGACGAAAGCGGAACGGGCATCATCCTCACCGGGCGATCTGAGGGCTTCGTGGTGGGACGCCCTGATATCGACGAGACGATCCGACGGCTGAAAGCCTACGCTGAAGCCGGTGCTGACTGCCTCTACGCTCCGAGGATCGGCACCGTCGAGGAGGTTTCCGCGATCGTCTCCGCAGTGTCCCCGAAACCGGTGAACCTCCTTGTGAATGCTCCATTCATCACGCTACCGGCGGCTGCGTCGCTCGGAGTGCGCCGGATCAGCGTCGGGGGTACGCTCGCACGAACCGCATGGGCTGGATTCCTGAAGGCCGCACAGGAGATCGCAGCCGAGGGAACGTTCTCGCGGTTCGAGGGACTCCCCGATGTCGATGCGCGGTTCAGGAGTCGATAGCTCGCCCTGTCTTTCGGGAAGCGCGAAGTACGCAGTACGCAGACGGCTTAGCGATCGGTCTGAGAAACCCCCCGAGGACATCGCGTGGCGTCTTGGTTCGCACGAGTACTCCCTGTTCCGCTTCAAGAAACGTGGCAGGGTCGTAAAGTCGGGCCGCTGAGAAGCGGGCACCAGATGGGAAGCACCGGGCTCACCCCTGGCTGGAGCAGCACGGGGCGGCACGGTATTCGTTGAGCTTCCTCCAGTAGTCGACCTCTGAGATCGTTCAGCCGGGCATGCTCAACCTGTGCTGGAGGGTTCGAACGTGCCCCGTTGTCTTCCATTTCGAGAGACCAACCGTCGATGTTCGAACCCTCAAGTTCGTCCCGAGCGTGCAGCAACTCGGCGGGCCTTGAAGGTTCCCCCGGTCTCACCCCCCGGTAGCGGCCGAACTGGGCGAAGACCGCGTCGCGGCCCTTGTGGTCGCCGGCGAGGGAGCTTCGGCCCGGCGTGTGCCACGAGGCGCTCTCGTCGAACGGGCCGTGCTCCGCCGTCTGCACCCCGGTGACCGTGCTTGGCAGGACGATCGGGGTGCTGCATGCGGTCGGCCCCGTTGGCAAACCGCCCCGCGCGGGCGTGCGCGACGCGCTGGAGACCACGGGGACCCAGACCGGGTCACGCCTTGGCGTCGTTCGCGCCATGGGGCAGAGTCAGTTGCAAGCATCGACAGACCCGCTGACGGGTCTGCTCAACCGCCGCAGCCTCGAGGACCGCGTACAGGACCTGCGCCGCGCCCGCGTCCCGTTCGTGGTCGCGATGGCCGACCTGGACCACTTCAAGCTCCTCAACGACGCGCATGGCCACGAAACGGGCGACCGTGCCCTGCGCCTCTTCACACGGACGATGGAGGAGACCGTCCGAACGCAGGACATCGTGGCCCGCTACGGCGGCGAAGAGTTCGTGATCGTCTTTCCGCGCTGCTCGACGGGTGAGGCCGCCGAGGCGATGGCTCGGGTGCGCGCGGCGCTCAAGGAGGCGCTTGCGAACGCCGACGTTCCCGAGTTCACGTTCAGCGTCGGCCTGGCGGAGGCCGCGCCGGACGAATCCCTCCACGACGCGCTGAGGGCCGCGGACGAGGCGCTCATGGGTGCAAAACGCTCAGGTCGCGACCGTGTGCTGATTGCGTCCTCCGTCCGCACCGACGAAGGCGAATCAGACCTGACCATGTAGACCGCGAGGTCGAATGCGCTGATCGGTTCCGGGGTTGCTTGTCGGCCCGCAACCATGCGCGCGTCCTCCACATGACGGATTGGTCATGAGGGCGACCTGCCGCTCAATGGATTGACGTGAACTTACGTGTCGGATACGTTCGGCCGAGGACCAACGGTGATACGGGGGTTGGGGCCACGAGATGACCACGCTCGCCTTACGCGTTTCGGGCATATCGCGGCGGCGTCTTGCCACCGCAAGCGTATTTGGCGGCCTTGCCGTCATCGCATGGGTGGCCGGCGCCGGCCACATGAACGACATGGGCATGGACGGGCGTTTCTCGGTCGGGTCGCTCGGGTTCTTCATCGTGCTCTGGGTGGTGATGATGGCCGCGATGATGTTCCCGTCCGTCTGGCCTGCCGTGGCCATGTACGGATTGGTGACCCGCCGGCGAGCATCGGCGGGTGTCAACGCGATCGGGCGGTCCTCCGCGTTCGTCGCCGGCTACCTGGCATCGTGGTCGGCGTTCGGGCTGATCGCCTTCGCGCTGCTGATGATCGTGCGCGCAGTGGGCCTCGACACGCTGTCTGACGACGAGCTCGCGCGGTACGTGGTGGCACCGGTCGCTCTCGCGGCGGCGCTCTATGAGGTCGTGCCGTTCAAGCAAGCGTGCCTGCGCCATTGCCGCGGTCCATTGTCGTTCTTTCTCACGCACTGGCGTGACGGTGCGCGAGGGGCGTCGCAGATGGGCGCCCGCCACGGCGCGTACTGCGTCGGGTGCTGCTGGATGTTGATGATCGTGCTGCTCGCGGTCGGCATGATGAGCATCACCTGGATGGCAGTCATCTCGTTGGCGATCGCTGTCGAGAAGCTCGCGCCCGCACGCTGGGCGCGGCTCGCGAGCGGCCTCTTGCTCGTCGGGCTCCTCGCGCTGGCCGTGATCGCCCTCGCCGAGCCCTCGTGGCTGCCGGGCGTCGGCCCCGGCATGGGCGGCATGGACGATAACGCAATGACCAAATGAATCGAGAGGAGGGACCAGATGGACTGGTTGCTGGAGGGTGAATGGTTCAAGAACTGCAACTGCGACCCGGGGTGTCCTTGTGACTTCAACCAAGCTCCGACGTACGCCAACTGCGAGGGCATCGTCGCGATGCGCATCACGACCGGTCACGTCGACGATGTCGACCTGTCGGGGCTCTGCTGGGCGGGACTGGTCTGGTGGCCCGGCCGTATGGACGAGGGAAACGGACGCATGCAGCTGCTGATCGATGAACGGGCGAATCCCGAGCAGCGCGAAGCACTCGTGCGGGGCCTGGCGGAGGGGGAGGGCGACCTGCTGATGGACATCGTCCGCGCCGTCTGCCCGACGATCGAAGAGGTGCTCTACGTTCCGTTCGCGTGGGAATTCGACATGGGGAAACGCTCAGGGCGCGTCAAGGCCGGCGAGGTGCTCGAGACTGAAGTGGAGACGCTGCGCGGCTTCGGCGACCCGCCGCCGCCGTACCAGATCCTCGTCACGATCCCTGGCGGATTCGAGTACACCGGAGACGGCAACTCGGCCGAGACGGCTCTGGCGACGAAACTCCGCGTCAACGGGGCCTTCAGTTATGAGCATGAGAACTGTCACTCCTCGATGGCGCATGTGCGGCGCGGCGTGGGCGTGGCCGGGTGACGCGACCATCGTGAGGATCGAACACCCAGTACCCGAGTTCGCACGCTGCAAGCAGGCGTTCGACAGCGATCCGGTCGGCCGGGAACAGACTCGCGTGCGCCGTGACATTATCCCGCACAGCGAATTGAGCCGGGCGGATCGCCGGTCGAACCGCGTTGGGAATCGTCGGCCCACGATCCCCGCAGGAGAAGCGTTTAGAGTGCGAACAAACGTATGGATGAAGAGGAGAACGAGATGGCGTACGGCGTTGTGCATCAGTTCACAGGTGGCACGAAAGAACAGTACGAGGCGTCGATCGCAGCCGTGCACCCCGCCGCCGGCGGCCTGCCGGACGGTCAGGTGTTTCATGCTGCCGGCCCGTCGGCCGACGGCTGGACGATCACGGCGATTCACGACTCCCAGGACAGTTGGGAGCGGTTCCGTGACGATGTTCTGATGCCCCGGATGGCACAGGGGATCGACGGCGGGTTCACCGCGCCTCCCCAGGAGACCACGTTCGAGGTCTACCGCCAGGTCGCCTCGTAACGCGACGCCAGGCGACCCGTCACCGCCAGGTGTCAGACACCGTGCGGTGACCGCCAGTCGAGGCAGACCGCCGTTCGGCGTGAACCAATGTGGATTGGACTGTCCCTGCACACAACGACGCGTGGACGCCATAGTCGCTTGTCGTCAGTGGTGAGATGGCATTCGACTCCCGTCTCCGGCACCCGCCGTGAACGCCAAAGCGCGAGCGTCACCGGTTGCGATCGTCACCGAATGCCGGCGCCTCGCGGAACCTCAGAGCATGCTGCTGAGCCGCGTGTGGAGGTACTCGTCGATGTCGCGCGCGAGGTGCTCGGCGTACGCGTAGACCATGACGCAGTCGCTCCCGGCTGCCCCCGCCGCAATGCTGATGGTCCGGCGTGACTCGCGGCTGATCCCGTAGCGGGGGAGTTCGTCGGTCGTCAGGAATCCCTCACAGCCGAATCGCTGCTTGACCTCGTCGCAGAGCGCTCGCCCGAGCTCCTTCGACGGTCCCCGGTCCTTGCGGAAGAGCCCGGCGAGTCCCACATAGCTGCGGCACCACACAAATGACCCGTTCTCGACAACGATCCGGGACGGACTGTCCAGGCGAACCGCGAGGAGCGAACCGCGTTCGATGCTCCTCGCACCGTTCTGCCACAGCGTCGCCCGAACGATTGAGGGCGTGGGACGTCGACCCCTCGCGAGTCCGGGTTGCAGCAGGCGTGGAACCGTCAGCGGGCAGCTCATGCGTTTGAGATGAGCGCTCCCGCGCCGATCATCTCTGATCTTGGCATTGCGCAATTTCCGAGCGGTCGGTGCGGACTGGTTCGGGCGGTGAGGTGGTCTCCGACCAAGCAGAGCAGACCTGGTTGGAGTGTCCCCTCGTCATGTCGTTCATGGCACGACTGGCTTGCCCGGGAATTGTAGGCCAAAGCGCTGGACGAGGTCGGGGACGGTCGATGGGTCCAGCTCGAGCCCATAGCGCTCGCACAGGCCGCCGAGGATCGCGGGCTCTGCCTGGCCGACACCGCCGAGGGCCACGAGTTCGGCGAAGAATCGCTCGAACCCAGCGGGCGCGATGATCTCCAGGATCCGGCACGGCTCGTCACCCGCGTTCCAGAACGTATGCCACTCACCACGGGGCTTGAAGACCAGGTCCCCGGGCCCGGCCTCCAGCACCTCGTCGCCAAGAAGCGCTCCCATCCGGCCCTCGAAGACGTAGCTGTACTCGTCCTCCCGGGTGTGCCGATGCAACGGAGCAGCCAGCGCTCGGGCCGACATGGGGTGTTCCACGAGGGAAAAGCGTTCGCCGGTCGTCTCGCCGTCCACCATGAACCGCACGCCGATGCTGCCGAGGAACCCGGCGTTCCCTTCGCTCGGCCCGAGCACGCGGGCCTCGTATGTCACTGCCATCGTTCCTCCCATTTCGTCGGACACTACTGTCGTGCAACCTAGACCAACGCGCACCGACGTGTCAAGATGGCCGGACACCGATGACTCACCAAACCCCGGCCCGCCCATATCGCATGCAGCGCCGCGCCGAGCAGCAGGACCACACGCGGCAGCGCATCATCGAGAGTGCCGTCGAACTGCACGGCACCCTCGGGCCCGCTCGCACATCGATCAGCGCCGTCGCAGCTCGGGCGGGGGTTCGTCGTTCGACCTTCTATCGCCATTTTCCCGACGAGGCTGCGCTCTTCGACGCATGCACCGCGCACTGGATGGCCGCGAACCCGCCGCCAGACTTCGTTGCGTGGACCGACATCGCCGACCCCGACGAACGTCTGCGGGCCGCGCTCGCAGTGCTCCACCGCTACTACCGGGGGGCCGAAGGCATGCTCGACAACCTGTTTCGCGATGAGAGCATCGTGCTGCTCGTCGCAGAGCGGTTCGTGGCGTTTCGGGGATACCTCGCTGCGGTACAAGAGTCCCTCATGCAGGGGCGGATGCTCCGGGGCACCGCCGCCCGAACGACCAGGGGAGCTCTCGGACACGCCATCGCATTCTCCACATGGAAGTCCCTCGTCCGAGAGCATGGGGTATCCGACAAGGAGGCCGGGATCCTCCTCTGCGCGCTGGTCCTGGCGAGCCAAGAGGTGTGAGTGGTCATCAAATCCGGCGAGCCTCAGGGCCCAGCGAATCGCACGCGCCCGGTCTGCAGAGACTCAGCTGGATGCGATCGGTGATCACGGCTCGGGTGCCGTCGCAGACTTCATACTGCACACGCTCTCGCCAATCATCTGCGTCCTGGGGTGGCTCGTTCTCGGACCGCCGAGACAGATCACGGCCCGGGTCGCACTGCTGCCGGTCATCGCGCCGGTCGGTTGGTCGACTACACGCTCGCGCGGGGCGCTCTGGTGCAGGATCGATTCGGTCACGACTACTACCCATACCCGTTCATGAATGTCCAGGAGTACGGCTACCTGGTCGTGCTGGTCAACGCGCGTGTTTCGGGGCTGTTCCTGGTCGTGTCGTTTTGGCGCGCTGGCCTTGGACGCGCGGCTGGGCCTGACGCGCGCATCAGAGGGGTCCGAGGCAGCAGTCTGAGGCTGTCCACGGTCACTCCCCGGTGGGCCGGCTGATCCACCGGGGAGCGGCCGCCGGCTACATGATCTCGAACACCTCGTGCACCTCGACCGTGCCACCGGTTCCCAGCATCGGGCAACCCTTCGCCAACTCCACCGCTCCAGCGAGGTCTGCTGCCGACAGGATCGAGTAGCCGTTGATCCCCGAACTCGAGCCCTCGGACACGCCGCTCTCGGTCACCGTCGACGACCCGCCAAACGGGTTGCCCGGATCCACGACGGCCGACCCCAACCCACCGAACCAGCCGGTCCACGCTGCCATGGAGGCGTCGCGTGCCTCCTGGGTCTCGGGCATCGGGCCGCCGCCTGAATACGTCAACACGAACGTTGCCATCGTCTTGCTCCTCTCGAACCCATCTCGACCTGCGGATCGACGATCCGCCTCACCCTCATGACGAACGAGATCCGCGAAATCGACACGGGTGGAATCAGTCGCCATCCCGTACGCTTCGCGAATGGCTGAACCTACCAAACCGAGCATCACCATCCCGGACGGGGACCCGCCCGCCGCGCTCCTCATCGAAGACGTCACGGTCGGTGACGGCGCCGAAGCCGTATCGGGCAGCGCGCCCGTCATGCACTACGTCGGTGCGTCGTGGTCCACCGGGAAGCAGTTCGACGCGTCGTGGGACCGCGGCAAGACGTTCAGCTTCAAGCTGGGTACCGGTCAGGTGATCCAGGGCTGGGACCGGGGCATCGCCGGCATGAAGGTCGGTGGACGGCGTCGGCTGACCATCCCACCGGACCTCGGCTACGGCGCCGCCGGTGCGGGTGGTGTGATCGCGCCCAACGAGACCCTGGTCTTCGTCGTCGACCTCATCGACGTACGCACGGGCTGGTAGTCGCGCCTGCGCCGGCGGCGGCGCACCGACCACTCATGGGATCGCCGGCTACGGCTGGGATCCGAACGCGATCAGGAGTGACACTTGCGCGCGGCCGCTGACGAGGACTCGCCGGCGCTCGTCACTGCGCGTTCGGACCGTGCCGGGCAGCACCGCAGCACGGGGATCACCACGCTCGCGGTCAAGGTGGCGACTGCTGACACCGGCGGCGGTCTGTTCGTCATCGAGCAGACCAACCACGCCAAGGGTACCCCGCGTTGTGGCTCGCGCGCGGCTGCGCGTGGTCGGGCCCCCGCTTGACACCCGGGCCGTTCTCCGCTCAGGGGTCAGCTCGCGCGCCACGTGCCGCCCCCAGAGCGAGCGCGGCGTTGACCAGGGTCAGGTGGGTGAACGCCTGCGGCATGTTGCCGAGCTGACGGTTGCCCACCGGGTCGTATTCCTCTGACAGCAGCCCCACGTCGTTACGCAGATCCAGTAGGCGCTCGAACAGCTCGCGTGCCTCGCTCTGGTGGCCTTGCATCGCCAACACCGATACCAACCAGAACGAGCACGGCAGGAACACCCCTTCGCCGGCCGTCAGGCCATCCACCGCCCCGTCGTCTCGTGCCAGGTAGCGCAGCACCAGGCCATCGACCGTGAGTTCGCGCCGAATCGTCGCGACCGTTGACACGACACTGGGGTCGTCCGCGGGCAAGAACCCCACCAAGGGCATGAGCAGCAGGCTGGCATCGAGTTCGTCCGATCCATATGACTGCGTGAACGCCTGGCGCGTGTCGCTCCAGCCGTGGCGCAGGACCTCGGCGTGGATCTCATCGCGCAATGCGCGCCAGCGTTCGACTGGGGCCGGGCGGCCGAACTCCTCATGGAACCGGATGCCCCGGTCGAACGCGACCCACGCCATGACCTTGGAATGCGTGAAGTGTCGGGCCGGACCGCGTACCTCCCAGATACCCGCGTCGGGACGCCGCCATCCGTCCTCCAACCAGCTCAGGAGCATGCTCAGGAGCGACCAGGCGTCACCGTCAGCTTTGACTCCGTGAAGCCTGGTGCGGTATGCGGCGTCGAGGACCTCGCCGTAGACGTCGAGCTGCAGTTGCCCGTGCGCGGCGTTTCCCACCCGCACGGGCCCTGAGTTCTCGAATCCGGCGAGCCATTCGATTTCGCGTTCGTCGAGGCGCCGCTCCCCGGCGACGCCGTACATGATCTGCAGGTCCGCCGGGTCGCCCGCCACAGCGCGCAGGAGCCACCCCCGCCACGCCCGCGCCTCGTCGCGGTAGCCGCAGTCGAGCATCGCGCCGAGCGTCAGCGCCGCGTCACGCAACCAGCAGATCCGGTAGTCCCAGTTGCGGGGTCCGCCCACAACCTCGGGCAGCGACATCGTCGGCGCCGCCACGATGCCCCCGGTCGGCGCGTACGTCAGGGCCTTCAAGATCCGCAGCGACTCGTGGATCTCGTCGTGGTAGTCGCCGACATGGCCGCAGGACGAAGCCCAGTCGAGCCAGAAGTCCTCGGTTTGGGCGAGCGCGACCTCGGGGTCGACCGGTCGCGGGGGGCGGCGCCGGTGCGAGGGGAACCAGGTCAGCGTGAACGGGATGCGTTCGCCCGCGCGCACCACGAACTCGGCGACCGTCGAAAGGTTCTCGCCCCGAACGTCCACCGGTGTCCGGAAGCACAGGGCGTCCGGGCCGGCGATCGCCAGTCGTGCGTGATCGACCTTGCGGACCCACGGCACGATGCGCCCGTAGTCGAAGCGGATCATCAGGTCCGACCGCATCGGCACCGCGCCGTCCAAACCCTCGACGATGCGCACGATGTCGGGCGATCGGTTGCGCGGTGGCATGAACTCGATCATCCGGATCGTCCCCTCGTCGGTCTCGATGACCGACTCGAGGATGAGGGTGTCGTGCCGGTAGCGGCGGGTGCAACGCTGCACCTGCACCGTGGGAGCGAGCTTCCATTGCCCGTTCTCGGGACCGCCGAGCAGGGCTGCGAAGCACGCGCCCGAGTCGAACCTGGGGAAACAGCACCAATCGATCGAACCGTCGCGACCGATCAGGGCCGCGGTTTGCAGATCGCCGATCAGCGCGTAGTCCTCGATGCGTCTCACGACACCATGGTAGGCGCGATCGAGCGACAGGGTTGCCGACTCAAGGTGACGACGTGACGAACCCCGTCAACCCCGTGACGCAATGCGCCACGGGGCTCAGTCTATGCGGCGACCGGTGCGCGGCTGTCGTGTTGGGGCGAGCCGCGGAAGAGCTCGAGTGCCTCGATCACCCGATTGAAGTTCCGGGTGTCGAGCTGCTTGGGAAGCTCCCAGATCCCGACGGTGCCTTCGGCCTCCCACAGGTCGAATGCGACCCGGACGAGGGTGGCCTCGCCACCGGACATCGTCTCGGTCTCAGCGAGCAGGGACTCCCACGCGAAGTCATCGTCGCTGATGTGCGGTGCGCAACGCGATGCCAAAGTCGGGCTGGTAAGAATGTGCCGGACGGCGGTGTACTCGGGTGACGGCGTGGTGTTCACGGAGGGTCCTTTCGTGATCGATGTGCGCAGAGCACCACGATCGCAGTGGCTTCCGCTACGCTGCGTAGCGTTGCGGTAAGGTCAAGCTACCAAACACATCGGCGCGAACGCTCCGCAACGTAGCGTTTTGGCCAAACCTTTACATGACGACCACACCTTCGAAACACGAACCCCAGGACACGCTGCCGCCCTCGCGGAGCGAGCTGACGCGACTGGCCATCCTGGATGCCACCCGCGAGATCCTTGCCGAGGGCGGGGTGCGGGCCTTGACCGTTGAAGGCGTCGCCGCCCGCGCCGGTGTTGCCAAGACGACGATCTACCGCAGGTGGCGCGGCAAGGACGAGCTCGCGCTCGCTGTGCTCGTCGACATGGTCGAGAGCGTCGCGTCGACTCCTGACCTGGGCGACGCGCGTCGCGAACTCATCAGGTTCGTCGGCAAGGCGGTCAAGATCCTGAGCACGACCCTGATGGGGAGGGTCATGCAGGGCCTGGTTTCGGATCTGGCGACGGACCCCGATCTTGCCCGCGCGTTTCGCGCGCAGGTGGTTGCAGTGCGCATCAACGAAACCCGCCGGGTGGTGGACCGCGGCGTGGCGCGCGGGCAGCTGCGGCCCGACATCGACATCGAGCTGGTCCACGAACTGCTGTTCGGGCCGGTGTACTACCGCCTCCTCTTGAACGGCGCGCAACTGGAGAGCCGGTTCGCCGAGCAGATCGTCGATTCGGTCATGCCCGGCCTGGTGGCCGTCAAGCCCACCCGGGGACGACGGGCCACTTCAACTGCCTAGTCTCCGGCGACGGTCGAGGATGCGGCCGTCAACTGATGGTCAGGCATCGATGCGCGGCACGAGGCCGGCGTCGAGCGAGAGGCGCACCAGGCGGGCGCGCTTCTGATTCTGCGGCAGGTCCTCGATCTCGAACTTGCGGAAGAGCAGACGCAGGTGACCTTTGACCGCATCGACGCTCAGGAAGACCTCGGCGGCGATCGCCTCGTTGGTCGCCGGCGCCTCCATTCGTCCCGATGCCAGCGCGGGCCGGCACAGGGCGGCGAGCACCTTGGCCTGCATCGGTGAGAGCTCGATGCCGATGCCAGGTCGTGACGCGCCCATCGTCAGGGCGTCGTCCCCGGTGTGGGGACACCGGAACGCCAGAGGTGTGCGGCCGATCTGAACCACATCGCGGTCGCGCAATCGTCGATGTCCGGGGACGCGCTCACCGTTGACGAACGTGCCGTTGCGCGACAACCCGTCGTCCTCGATCGTCCAGTCGCCCCCGACCGGCTCCAGGCGGGCGTGGATGCGTGACACGCGGTCGTCCCAGTCCAGCACGACGTCGACGGAGCCGCCGCGTCCGATCACCATTGCGCCTCCCTCCAGTGGCAGTGCAACGACGCGCAGGTCGCGATTGGCGTCGCGGAAATGCAGGAACGGGATGCCTGATTCCTCGGACTTGCGGATCGCCAGCCGCTCGACCATGTCGGCCGGCCATGGGCCCGACTCGCTCACCGTCCCGCGTCCGTTGCGATCCACATGCGCCAGAATTGTCTCATGACCATCCCGCCCGTCTCTGTTCTGCATGGCCGAACGACCCGACCCTCAGTCCACACCCCCGGAGAACGAGATGACGCTCAGGCGAACATTGGTTAGTCTCGTGCAGGTGAGACAATAGTCCGTGCGGCTGGGGGGCCGGCGAGTGGGTGACGGTAACGGGGGCAACACCCTTCTGACGCTCGGTCAATCGGCGGCGTCCAATGCGGGCCTGCTCGTCGCGGGACAAGTGGTTGCCGGATATCGCATCGAAAGCAGGGCCGGCGCCGGTGGCATGGGCGTCGTCTACCGCGCCATCGACGTCGAGCTTGGTCGCCCGGTCGCACTCAAGGTCATCGCCCCGGACCTTGCCCGCGACGAACGGTTTCGGGAACTCTTCAAGGACGAGTCACGCAAGGCGGCGGCGCTCGAACATCCCAACGTCATCCCGATCTATCGCAGCGGTGAGGAAGATGGGCTCTTGTACATCGCGATGCGGTTCGTCGACGGGGCATCGCTGCACGAGCTGATCCATCGTCGCGGCCGGTTGCCGGTGGGGGCCGCGGTGCGCATCGTCTCGCAGGTCGCCGACGCCCTGGACGCCGCACACGCGCACGGACTCGTCCACCGCGACGTCAAACCCGGCAACATCCTGGTCGCCGACGCCTCGGGCGAAGAACACGTCTCCCTAACCGATTTCGGGCTCTCGGTCCCGATTGCCCAGACGCAGACACCCGGCGAGGGTCGGTATGCGGGCACTCCGGCATACCTCTCGCCAGAGCAGATTCGCGGTGCGGCGGTGGATGCCCGCACGGATGTCTACGCGTTGGGGTGCGTGCTGTTCCACGCGCTGACCGGTCGCGTGCCGTTCGCATCCACTGGGTTCGAGGCCAAGGTCATCGCACACTTGACCGAACCGCCGCCGAGCGCGAGCGATCTCGTTCCGGGTCTGCCGACCAAGCTCGACGAGGTGGTCCGGAAGGCGATGGCCAAACGGCCCGAGGATCGGTTCGCCTCGACGGGTGAACTTGCTGCCGCCGCGCGCGCCGCGCGGTCCGACGTGTTGATCTGCCACGACGCCCGCGACACGGACACGGCGAACACCCTGGCCGAGCGTCTTTGCGGACAGGGACTCGAGGTGCGGTTGGCCGGCGGTGACGTCACCGACGAATTGTGGTCGGCCCGAGCATGTCTGCTGCTGGTGGGACGCCGCGATCTCGCGGAGTGGGCCCGCCAAATCCTTGCCGGAGCGAGCGACATCGTGGCGATGGATCCCCGTTTCATGCTCGTCTCCGTGTTGTTGCCGGGCGCGCCGGAGCCCTTCGACGCCGGGTTGTCGTTCTTGGCGAGCCGACCGTTCGTCGACCTGCGCTCAGGGATCGATGACCCGCATGCCGTTGTGGACCTGTTGCGCGCCGTCGACGCAGGGCCGGTCGGTCGGGCACGCCCGATCGCAGACGACGTGTGCCCGTATCGCGGTCTGGAGGCGTTCCAGGAAGATGATGCGGAGCTCTTCTTCGGGCGCGATCGCGAGACGGCGCTGCTGGCCGCGAAGCTTCGTACGAGTCGTTTCCTGGCCGTGCTGGGCGCCTCGGGGAGCGGCAAGAGTTCTCTCGTTCGGGCCGGGCTGATCCCTGCGTTGCGGGCGGCTGGTCCGGTCGCGGTCGCGGTGGTGACTCCGGGCCCTGCCCCGCTGACCGCTTTGGCAGCGCAACTCGAGCGGATGCTGGGGAGTTCCGCACCGTCGGCCGACGAGCTGGCCGAAGACGTCAAGGCGCTCGATGCTTCGGCCACCCGGGTCGCGAGTCGGCCGGACGGTGCCCACCTCGTCATCGTCGTCGACCAGTTCGAGGAGACGTTCTCGCTCGCCTCCAGTCCGCGGGAGCAGCGGGGGTTCATCGACAACCTTGTCTACGCGGCCACGATTCCGGGCGGTACGACGCGCGTGGTGTTGGCAATGCGTTCCGACTTCTATCACCGGTGTGCCGAGCATCCGGCCTTGCGGGCGCTGATCGCAGAACAGCAGTTCTTGGTCGGCCCGCTGGATGCCCCGCGCCTACGACAGGCGATCGAGGAGCCCGCCCGACGGGCCGGCCTCGACCTCGAGCGCGGGCTGGTTCGCCGGATCCTGACCGATGTCGCAGATCAACCCGGTGCGCTCCCGTTGATGGAGCATCTGCTGCTCGAGTTGTGGCGACGCCGCCGAGCGCGCACGCTGACCCTCGAGGCGTACACCGCGTCGGGCGGTGTCGGCGGGGCACTCGCCAACCGGGCCGATGAGGCGTATGCGTCGCTCGACGCAGACCAGCAGACGATCGCCCGTCAGGTGTTGCTGCGGCTGACCCAACCGGGTGAGGGCACCGAGGACACGCGGCGCCGGGCGCTGCTGCCTGAGCTCGTCGTCACGGAGGGCGAGGAGCCCACCGTTCGGGCTGTGGTCGACCACCTGGTGGCTGCACGGCTGCTGGTACTCACCACCGACGACGCAAGCGGAGCGACAGCGGTCGAGGTCACCCATGAGGCGCTCATCCGCGGATGGCCCAAACTGCGCTCATGGATCGAGGGTGACCGGGAGGCGCTGCGACTCCACCGGCGCCTGACCGAGGCCGCTGACGAGTGGCACGCCTCGGGTCGCGATGAGAGCGGCCTGTACCGAGGCGCCCGGCTCGCCGCGTGGGGCGAGCGTGACATGAGCGCACTCAACGAACGGGAACGTGGGTTCCTTGTCGAGAGCCGTGCTCGCCTGGAGCGGGAGCAGGCGGCCCGGCGGCAGCGGACGAAGATCGTCATTGGCGGGCTCGGCATGGCGGTTGCGGCCGTTTCCGCTGTCGCGGCGTTCGGATTCGTCCAGCGCGACAAGGCCTCGGAGCAGCGGGACATTGCACTGTCGCGTCAGATCGCGGGAAGCGCCCGGGAGCAGCTTGATGGCGATCCCGAACTCAGTTTGCTCTTGGGGCTCCGCGCCTATGACATCGCGCCGACCGTGCAGTCCGAGGAGATTGTCCGCCAGGCGACCTTTGAATCGCGGGTGCGGACCGCGCTCCGCGGGCACAAAGGTGTTGTGAACGATGTGGTCTACAGTGGTGACGGACGCGTGATCGCGACGGCCGGCGCCGACGGGACGGTCAGGATCTGGCCCGCGTCCGGTGGCGTGGATCCGATCGTCTTGAGCGGGCATGACGGTCCGGTGCGCGGCGTGCGTTTCGTCGGGACCGCGGATCGGGTGGTGTCGGTCGGCGCCGACGGAAGCGTCCGGCTGTGGGACGTGGCGACGCGAACCAACCGGATTCTCGGCAGACACAAAGGCCCGGTCAATCGTGTGGACGCGAGCGCCGACGGACGTGTGATCGCGACGGCGGGCGATGACGGGACGGTTGGGATCTGGTCGCCCGACTCCGCTCGCGTCCGAATGTTGACTGGTCACGAGGGACCGGTCGTGAGTGTCGCCGTCAGTGCGGATGGCAGTCGGGTGGCAAGCGGCGGCGCATCCGATCTCACGGTCCGGGTTTGGGACCCTGCGAACGGGCACGCGACGAGCGTGCTGACGGGATACACCAACACGGTGATGGGACTGGGTCTTTCGCCGGACGGACGCAGGCTCGTGTCCGTCTGGAACCTCGGGGCGCTGCGGATCAACGACCTCGGGCCAAACCGTGACAAACCGATCGACCTTCCCGGCCATCAGGCGCTTGTGCGCGATGCGGAGTTTTCGCCGGACGGCAGCGTGGTGGCGAGCTCCAGCCGGGATGGCACCGTCAGGCTCTGGGACGCGCGCACCGGCAAGGCGCGGGCGGTGTTGCGCGGGCACCCCGACGAGGTGTATTCGGTTGCCTTCGACCCGACCGGCGCCAAGGTCGCAAGTTCGAGCATTGACGGTGTCCGGATCTGGGACTGGAAAGCGGGGGCGCCCCAATCGATGACTGTCGAAGAGCCGGCCCGAGGCGGCGTCCGCTACGCGAATGACAGCCACGCGATCGTCGTCGGAACATTCTATGACGGGGTCGAGCGGTGGGATCCTGTGAGCGGGCGAAAAGCCGTGATCGTCGCTGACGACCCCAAGCGGGACGCGAAGGAGCTGATCGTCGACCCCACGGGGGCGATCACCGCACGACTCGGTCTCGACGGTGCGATTCACACAACGACTGCCGGTAAGGAAGTGGATCTCCCGGGCGGGCCCGCTGCGACCATCGCCATCAGCGACGATCGTTCCATCCTCGCAAGTGCCGGTACGGACGGAACGATCTCCGTGCGTCAGGCGACGCCCGCGGCGAAGGCCCTCGCAGTCGGCCACGCGGATACTCCGCCGACTGCGATCGCTGTTGCCCGGGATGGCGCGGTGGCGACCGCGGCGGCCGATGGGTCGGTGTGGATTTGGCGGGGCGCGCCTGAGTTGCACGGGCGGTTGGTCGCGCGGCACACCGGCCAAGTGGTAACGCTCGCCTTCACACCAGACGGGGCGATCCTCGCCTCGGCCGGGCAGGATCGCGTCGTCCGCATGAGCGTCGCCGCGGGTGCGGGTGCCGCGATCGAGTTGCGTGGACACGGAGCGGTGATCCGTCGAGTCGCATTCGACGCAAGCGGATCGCGGCTCGTCTCGGTCTCGGACGACGGTCTTCGCATCTGGGACTGGCGTCGCGCAGAGCAGCTCTTGCGGCTCTCGGGCACGTCGGCCCAAGACGGCGCAATCAGCCCGGACGGTGTCCACGTTGCCGGACTCGACTTCACGACCGGGACCCTCAACGCCTGGGAATGCGATGTGTGCGGCCCGTTGACAGACGTGTTCAAACTTGCCCAAAGGCGAGTCAGTCGGCGTCTCAACGCGGACGAGGAGCGCCTCTATGGATTGAGCAACACGGACTAGGCACCGGCTTTGCCAGACACGACCATGGGGGGGCGATGGACCAGGAACTGATTGCGAAACTCCACGACTTGGCGAAGATGGCGGAGGAGAAGGGTTGGCCGGGTATCCCGGTGGTGGGAGGCTGGCCGATGCCGCCAGACGGCGGGGTCGTCAGGCTGTTCATGGCCCTCGGCCTTGGCGACTGGGTGGACATCCCCGAGCGTGCGATCCTGCTGCGCGCGCCGGTCCCAGGTGGCTCCAGCGAGTCGTTCTGGCTCGATCCGGAGGTCCCGATGCGCAGTGCGTTCGCCCACGCCGGAGTCGCGTTGATTCGGGAGCGCACCCCGGCTCGAATCGTCGAAATCCTTGAGGGCGCAGAGGACGACGGCGGGGAGGCGTACACAACCAAGCAGACACGCTACCCCTTCTGTTTGGCATAGAGGTCTGGACACAGAAGGCCGTTACCAGGTGACGACTGTCGACCGCGACGACCGTGAGGTTCGCGATGCGGAGGTGATCGATGCGATTGATCACCTCCAGACCATCGGGTTGCTCGATCGCGCGGAGGCCGCTGAGAACGTCCGGTCGTTCGAGATGTCGGGGAGAGCGGTGAACGTTCTTGTGGTGATGCCGGACGGATCCGGGTTCTTCGTCAAGCAAGGCATCGGTCCGCGGGGGAGGGAGACCGTCGCGAACGAAGGCATCGTGCTTGCCGCACTGCAGGAGTCGGCCCCTGATCTCGCTCCCTACCTCCCGGAGTTACTCCACGCCGATTCGCGACGGGGGCGAATCACCCTTCGCCTGATCCCGGATGCCATCGATGTGCCATCGCTCCATCTGCCGGGCGAACCGCCACTTCTCGGCGTTGCAGCCGAATTCGGCAGAGCACTCGCGCTGCTCCATCGTGCGCCGGTGCCGCACGAGATGCCGCCGGCCCCGGTTCCGGCCGTGTTCCTTCTGCACAGGCCGCGGATCGCCGATCTGGCCGAATACGATGCGGCCGGGTGGAGGGGCATCCGGCGGCTGCAGGCCGATGCCTCGTTGCAGTCGGCGTTGGACGACCTGGCCGCGAGCTGGCAACACACCTGCGTCGTTCATCACGACATCAAGTGGGCCAACCTCGTCCTGGCCGGACCTGACGCCGGTCTGCTGGGGGGCCTGCGACTCGTTGACTGGGAATTCGCTGCCGTCAGTGATCCCTCGTGGGATGTCGGCTGTGCGCTCGCCGAGTACGTCTGGCACGCGTGCGCCGCGATCCCGAGCGATTCGTCAGCTGACCCGCTCACGGGACTGGTCGCGTTTGCAGCTCCTGCAATCGATGCGCTTGTGACCATGTACGCGGCGCACTGCACACCGGATGTCCGGATCACCGAGCTCCTTGATCGCGCTGCGCGAATGACTGCCGCGAGGATCGTCGCGAAAGCGATCGCATGCTTCCATCCGAGCGAGCAAGCCCGCGGCCTTGAGATCGCGTCGGTCATATCCGCTGCGCCAGAGTTGGTGTTGGGCGGCACCGCATGCGGCCGTCAAATGGCCGACACGCGATGAACCGCTTCGAAGCCCAGGTGCGGTCGGTGGTCGAGGCGGTTCGCGTGGTTGGCCCGGACGGGTTCGTCTGGCAGTCGACAGAGATCAGGGTTGCTGCGGACGGTCCCGCCGCCACGATTCGCCGGCGCCTCGTCACACGGTTGGCGGACCGTCTCTACGGATGCTTCTTCCGTCCTGGCCGGGTCGTCGAACACCCCGAGCAACTCGGCCAGAGTCTGGTCGGCCGCACGCGGCTTGCGAATCAACTCGCGCGCGCACATACGAGCCGATGGTCGTGTCAGGCGGGTTGGCGTGTGCTCGGACACGACGGACCCTGCACGGTCCTCGAGCGCGCCGGGCTGCGGGTCTGGGCGTCACCCGAGCAAATCGGGGCCAATCATCGCGAACATGGACACGACGATCATGTCGCCCTCCACTTCCCGCCCGAGTGCTTCGACGCATATCCCGGGTATTACGTCGCTCTGGGCGAGACGGACCTGGGGTCGCGTCCGGAGGGCGTCGCGCGGGTGTACTGGAACGTGCGGGCGTCGGGCGCGGCTGTCCTGGTTGCCGAACTGACCGGGAGGCTCAACGGGCGTGGCATCGCATTTCGGTTGAAACTGCCGAACCGTCGCCCGGGTTACCGGCGCACCGATGCAGCGGTGCTGTACATCGACCGCGCAGATCTGACCTGGGTGAGCACGATCGCGCCATCGATCCGAACCGAACTCGGGGTGTGGCTCGAGGTGCCGATCCCGGCACTCACGTGTCCGATTGTGCCCGGTGTGTCGTATGCCCACGATCCCGGTACAGGCGAGAGTTTTGGTCACCATCGGTGCAATCTGATCGCGGAAGGCCTCGTTCGCGCATCAGCGGGCGGCCGCCGATCGGACGCGGGGCGGGTCGCGGTCGTTGAGACGGTATTTCTGGAGTCCGGGCTACGGATGTCGGCGCCATATTTCAGTCCCCATGGTGGTACCGGGACATGAGTCCGTCACCGGCGGACGACGCCGTGCGGGCGACGCTCGGCCCCCACGCGTGTCGGATCGAACATGAATTCGACGGAACCTTCGGCACCGGCGTCCTGGTGGGTCCCAACGTCATGCTGACCAACAGCCACGTACTGCGTGTCGCCGAGACGGAGTATTCGACCATCGCGCTGCTCTTCGGCGCGGGTGCCGACCGGCGCGCCTGTCCACTGGCTCGGTTGTTATTTCGGAGTGAGGGAACCGAGTTCGAGATGACCGCGGACGGTTCGGACGACGCGGACGCCACGTGTCTCGACTTCGTTCTGGTTGAAACGACCGGCAGTCCCGGGCGCGATGTGATGTCAATGACCGCGCGACGCGGCTGGAGCCCGCTGATGCCGGCTGTCGACCAGCTGGTCACCGGCGATCGGCTGACCATCCTCGGCCACCCCGCCGCCTCCGAGCAATTGGTTGCGCGCACGGCAACCGTCCTCGGCATCGGCGGTGAGGGCACCAGGGTGTTCCACGACGGCGAGACCCACGGCGGTTCCTCGGGATCGCCCTGCTACGACGACCGGATGCGACTGGTCGCACTCCACAACGGGTCCGGCGGCACGGGCGCATTCAGGGGGAGTGGCATCAAGCGCGCCATACCGACGGTCGAGATCCTGATGTGTCTGCAGCAGCACGGCCTCGATGGGAGGGTCACGGGGACACCTTGAAGTCCACCCGATCGCGTCGTGTCAGGTGGTGCCCAACCGGTTCAGGTCGGGCACCACAGCGATGGGTCCACTTAGATTCCGAGCGCCTGCTCGGCCAGCTTGGTGCCCTTGATACGTGAGGTGATCTTCTGGAACGCGATGTCGCGGGCGACGTCGGGTGAGCCGTGCTTGGGCTTGACGTCGATGCTGAACGGCGAGAAGCCGCAGTCGTCGGTGGAGCCGAGGCGATCCACGGGGATGTGCTTGGCTGCGAGCAGCAGGTCGTCCCGGACCTCCTCGGGTGTCTCGACACGAGGGTTCTGCGGGTTGATGACCCCGATGTGGCACACCTGTGGTACGCCGTTGGCATCGGCACGGCTGTGCTCGCCGATGAGCTTGTAGACCCGCTCCTTGTCCGGTTCGCTGGCGAGCTGGATCAAAAAGTAGCCGGCGTTCATCTTGAACATGCTCGGCAGCAGTTCCGCGTAGTCGACGTCTGCGCTGTGCGTCGCGTCGCAATCCCCGCCCGGGCAGGTGTGGATTCCGATGTTTGCGCGCTCCTCAGCGGTGAAGCGGTCGAGCACACGGTTGTTGAGGGCGATGAAGCTCTCCAACATCCCGCGACCGGTCCAGGGGTTATCGGGATCGTTGCGGCATGCGAGCCGTCCCTCGGTGAAGTCGATCGACACGCGCGCGGCTCCCGCGGCGAACGCCTTGCGGATGTCCTTCTCGCACTCGTCCACCAGGTCGTTGTGGAACTCCTCGCGGGTGTAGCCGGGGACCTCGCCCTCGAGCGGGTAGAGCAGGGCCAACATCGACGGGGCGATGACGGCCTGCTTGAGCGGCTTGGTCGCGATCGGCATGGCCTTCTCGAGGTAGTCGGCGGCGTACGTCTTGTACCGGAACGGGCCGCCGGTCAGCCGCGGCAGCTGCCGGTGATGGCCGTCGGTGAAGATCGCGAAGTACTGGCCGTCCGCGGCCAGGTTGTCTGCGAGGCCGGTCCCGGCCAAGGTGTCGGTCAGGGGGTAGGTCGCGAAGCTCGATGCCCGCTGCTCTCCGTCGGACACGACAGGCGCCCCGGTCGCCTCCATCCGCTTGATGGAGTCCTCACACGCGGCGTCCATCTCGACGGTCAGCTGCTCGTGGGTGATCGTGCCGGCGTCATAGTCGGCCAGCGCGGTCTGCAACGTCATCGGGCGCGGCAGCGACCCCACTGGTTCGGTTGGAATCGGCATCGCGTTTCCTCTCCTTCTGGGTGAGCGGCGGGAGGGGGATGTTCTCTGACGGGGTGCCCGGACACAAGCGCCGCGGCCTGGGGCGCGGGGCGGTCTCAGCGCACGGGACGCGCTCTGGCAGAGTGCGGCGCGATGGCGGCCACGTCCACACTGCTCACGGTCTTCGGCGTACACGTTGCCGCGATGGCCTCGCCGGGACCCAACTTCTTGCTCGTCAGCCAGGCCGGTGCGCGCCACTCCCGCCATCACGCGCTGGTGACGGCGTCGGGCGTCGCAGCGGGGGCGCTCGTGCTGTCGAGCGCGGCGGCTTTGGGCTTGGGAGTCGTGCTCAACGAGGTACGGCCGCTCTATCTGGCCCTCAAGATCGGTGGCGGCCTGTACCTGGTCTGGTTGGGGATCCAGATGTGGCGGCACGCGCGGACGCCCGTCGGCGTGGGCACGGGTATTTCGGTGACCGGCACCGGTCAGTGCTTTCGCCTGGGGCTCCTGACGAACCTGACCAACCCCAAGGCCGCGATCTTCTATGGCAGTGTCCTGACTGCACTGCTGCCGTCGCACGGCCCTGTCTGGGTGCCGATCGCCGCGGTTGCAATCATCACGGTCAATGCGCTGTGGTGGCACGTGACGCTCGCCGTCGTGTTCTCGAGTGCCCCGGTGCAGCGCTGGTACACCGGCGCGAAGACCGCCATCGACCGGACGGTCGGCGTGTTGCTGGCGGGTCTCGGGGTGCGCCTCCTCAGCCGCTGACCATGTGGCGTGGACCTGAGCGCGGCGCTGCGATCGGGTCCTGGCATACCATGGACAGACTCGTCAGTTACGCAGGGAGGGGTCCACATGTCGATTCGCGCCATCAAACAAGTCACCGCGGCGGTGCCCACCGTGGAGGGTGCAGGCGTCAAGCTGCACCGGGCGTTCGGGTTCGGCGATACCGAACCGTTCGACCCGTTCCTGTTGTTCGACGACTTCCGCAACGACCGGCCCGAGGACTACTTGGCCGGGTTTCCATGGCACCCGCACCGTGGCATCGAGACCATCACGTACGTGTTGAACGGGACCGTCGAGCATGGTGACAGCCTGGGCAACCAGGGCGCGTTGGAGGCCGGGGATGTGCAGTGGATGACGGCCGGCCGGGGAATCCTGCACCAGGAGATGCCGACCGGCGATGCGCTCGGCCGGATGCACGGCTTCCAGTTGTGGGGCAATCTGCCGTCGCACCTCAAGATGACCGCACCGCGCTATCAGGACGTCAAGGGCGCCGACATCCCCGTCATCACCGACGACGACGGCACCCAGGTGCGCGTCGTGTGCGGATCGTTCTGGGGGCAGACCGGGCCCGTCGACGGCATCGCCGCCAACCCGATCTACCTGGACGTGTCCGTGCCTCCCGGCCTGACCAAGCGACTGCCGGTTGAGACAGAGCGTCATGCGTTCGCATATGTGTTCGCCGGGAGTGGGCGGTTTGAGGACGCCTCCGATCCGCGACTGGTTCGCACCGATACCGTCCTCGGCGACGACATCGACGACGAGCCGCCGTACTCGGCTGTCGGCAATCGATCCCTGGTGCTCTTTGACCGCGGCGACGAGGTTGTCGTCCAAGCAGGCGACGAGGGCATCCGGTTCCTGCTGGTCTCGGGTCGACCGATCGAAGAGCCCGTCGCGTGGTACGGCCCGATCGTGATGAACACCCGCGAGGAGATCGCCACAGCGATCGCGCAGCTCAAGGACGGGAGCTTTCTGGGCGGATGACGTCGCAGCTGCCGCCAGATCTGGGCGGAACCACCGGGCGTTTCGATTCGATCCGTCCTTCCGGTCGCAGACGGTCCCGGCGTCGTCGGGTGGTGGTCATCCTGGCTGTGGTGCTGGCGGCGTTGGCAATCGGGGTGGTGGTGCGGGCGTGGAGCGGGGGCCGTCGATCCGGGTTGGATGTCTACCGCGGCCTCGGCGCCTGGGTCGATGTCTTTGACTACACGTCGCAGGGCGGACACCCGCCGGTCGGGGTCGCGGACATCGACGCCATGGCAGCCCAGGGCGTGCGCACCCTGTATGTCCAGGCGGCGTTCGACACGTCGGCGTTCCCCGGTGGGGTGGTCCCGCCCGGCGTCGTCGGGCCGCTCCTGCGCCGCGCGCACGAGCGCGGGCTCAACGTCGTGGGCTGGTATGCACCACGGTTTCGCGACCCTCAGGCGGATTTGGCCAGATTCGTCGCGATCGCCAAGTTCACGCAGGACGGACAACGCTTCGACGGCGTGGCGGTGGACATCGAGGACCGCGGGCTCGACGACGTTGCCGAGCGCAACCGACGCCTGATCGAGTTGTCGCGCCAGGTGCGCCTGGCAGTCGGTGACAGCGCCACGATCGGCGCAATCGTGCTGCCGACGGTGCTGCTCGAGAAGGTCAACCCCGGCTTCTGGCCAGGATTTCCGTGGGCCGAGATCGCGCCGTTCTACAACGTGTGGCTGCCGATGACCTACTGGACGGATCGGCTGACCGCCTCGGGCTACCGCGACCCCAACCGACTGATCAGCGAGACGATCACCCGTACCCATGAGTTGACCGGCCTCACGGATGCCCCGATGCACCCCATCGGCGGCATCGGCGACAAACTCACCGAAGGCGAACTCACCACGTTCATCGCGACGCTGAGCGCCGTCGGCGCAATCGGCGGCTCGGTCTACGACTACCGAACCATGCCGACCGGCGGATGGGGCGTCTTGCGCGGCCGAGTACCGGACTGAACCGTCGCCACAACTCGGGGAGGGTTCAACCCACGTGCGGTGCTGAGGGCGGCGTATGGGTCACTCCCGCGTGGCGCCCCACTGCTCGTCGTGGATCAGGGCCTTCCATGATTTGAAGTTGCGTTGCAGCGCCGGCGCGAGGCCCTCGGGCCACGCCGCCGGGTAGCCGAGTGGCGAGACGATGGCCGGGTCGACCTCGGTGGGCAGGCCCAGGATCTCGCGCAGCCGGTCCTTCTCGAACCGTTGGAACGCCGTCGTCGGGACGGTGCCCAAGCCCTCGGCACGCGCCGCGAGCATCAGGTTCTCGAACGCGAACGACACCGAGATGAGGTCGTCCAGGTGCCCGCCCTCCTGCATGCGCTCGGGGTAGTTGTTGCGGGGAACCAGGAGGCCGATCAGCCAGACCGGCGCAATCCGGTAGGTCGCGAGGATCTGCTCGGCGTAGTCGCGCCCCCACTGGGCGTGCGCCTCGTCGGTCACGTCCTCTTTTTTGTGGCGCATGATCGCGAAGTAGGTGGCACCTCCGTCGATGACGAGATCTGCGACAGCCCTCCGCCGCTCCTCGTCGCGCACGACCAGGATGCTCCACGCCTGCGACCCGCTCCCCGTCGGAGCCCGAAGCGCGAGCCGCAGGAGCGGGTCGAGCACCGCATCCGGCACGGGCTGGTCGGTATAGGTGCGAACGGCGCGGCGCTTGCGAATCGCTTCGGAGACGTCCATCAGGTCCTTCCCTGGGCGGTGGCGGTGAGAGCGACAACCTACGTGAATCAGCCATGCGAGGGACAGCCGTCTTCTGCGCGTGACCCTGATCGACCGTCCGACGGGCCGCGTCGCCGCCAATTTCAGCGCTGACCGCAGCCCGCGCACTCCGCCCGTGGTCATCGCCAAGATGTTTCCAAACCGGTCCAACGCGTAGTCGACGCGGGGTGATGTCGCGAGAGCCGGCCCGGAGCGATTGAGCGACTGTGGTCGGTTCCCGTCACCCCTCCATCGGACGTGCGCACCACAAGGTCCTGGCTGGCCGGTTTTCGCTCGCCATCCGATGCAGCAGTCATTCCTGCGCGGTCCCTTGAGTACGAGCGACCCGCCGTCCGGCGAGCCGCTCGTGTCCACCCATTCTTGGGAAGGTGTTACTTACTTCCTGCCGGGGTCGTTGTCGTCCGTCGGGTCGGTCGTGCCGGCGTTGGGGTTGCCGACAAGGCGCGCCTCAGGCGCGGGGATGGTCTCCTCGTCGGTCGGCTCGGCCTCAGCGCCGGTGACGATGACCTGGCGCTCGCAGCTGCGGTGGATGACGTCCCCAGGACGGGCGATCGCGATGTCAAAACCCGGACCGCAGATCAAGAAGTCGACCTGGTTGTCGTTGGCCCGTGCGATCAGCACGTCGTTGCCGTATCCGCCAAAGAGCATGTCCTCGCCGGGGCCTGCGTACAGCGTGTCGTGGCCGCGACCACCGAAGACCCGGTCGTTGCCCGAGCCGCCGAGCGCGATGTCGTGGCCAAAGTCACCAGAGATGACGTCGTCGCCGGCCTGACCGAACAGGATGTCGTGGCCCTGGCCGCCGTGGATGACGTCATTGTCCTCGTTACCGAAGATGCGGTCGTGACCCGGTGCGCCGCTCAGCACGTCGTTGCCCGCGCCTCCGCGCACGACGTCATGCCCCTTGCCCGCGTTGACGTAGTCACCACCGGCATCGGCGTTGATGACGTCCGCGCGTTTGGTACCGAACAGGATCTCAGCGGCCGGAGTGCCGTTGATGGTTGCGGCCACTGCAACCGGCACGCCGATCGCCAGGCACGCAGCTCCGGCGGCGATTGATGCTCTCAACTTCATTGTGGTGCTCCTTGTCCATGTGGAAGGCGTTCGCTCACGGACGCAAATCTTCAGGGCACTCATGTGCGGATTGGTCGATTCGTGTTCGGAAGCTGTAAGGGCTTCTCGCGTCATCTGTAAGGAGCGCGAGCCAGATGAGAGGGTTTTTAGAAGTTTGCAACCGGTGATGCAATCGGGAGTAAGGTCGCCGCAACGACGGGTCTGCCCCCAGTTTGGTTGCCTCCTGACGTGTGAGGATTCGGCCCTCGCTGAAAGCGATGGTCACTGTGCCAAGGCATTCCCGATGGAGTTACGTCGTGACGTGGTCGCTGTCCCGATGGCAGAGGAATTCCCGCGAGACGGCAGTGGTGCTCCATGGTTGTGCAGTCATCACTACGCTCCAAGTGCGGACCTGATGATCTCCGGGGAGCGGGAGCACGCTCACGCACCGACGCCCCGGCTCATTCGTAGCGAAGCGCGACGATCGGGTCCATGCGCGCCGCGCGTCGGGCGGGGTAGTAGCCGAAGAACAACCCGGTGACGAGCGCGACGGTGAACGCGACGAGCAATGCCGACGGGCTGTTGATCGTCCGCCAGCCGGCCAGGAGTCCGATCACCTGCGTCGCGCCGATGCCGGACAGGACCCCGGCCGCACCGCCGACAGCGCTCAGAACGGCCGCCTCGATGAGGAACTGCATCTGGACTGTTCCCGGCGTTGCGCCCACTGACTTGCGGATCCCGATCTCACGGGTGCGCTCGTGGACGGACACGAGCATCATGTTCATGATCCCGATGCCGCCGACGAGTAACGCGATGCCGCCGAGCACGAACGTAAGGATACGAAAGGTACCGGTGTTGCGCTGCGCCTCACGAACGAGGCCCGCCTGATCCTCGGCGGAGAAGTCGTCGGGGTACGCGGCCGGCAGCTTGTGCCGTTCCCGCAAGATCGTCGACAGCTCGTCGATCGCCGGTTCGATGTCGGCCTCGGTGCCGACGCGCACATCGAGGTGCACGACGTTGGCGCCACCGAGCAGGACCCGCGTGACGACCGGAAGGGGAACGTAGACCCGGTTGTCGAGGTTCTCGCCACCCAATGCGCCGCGGCGCTGCAACACACCGACGACCCGAAAGTCGTGGCCACCGATGCGCACCGTCCCGCCGATCGGGTCCGCCCCCTCGAAGAGCTGAGTGCCGGCGACCGGGCCAATGACCATCACGCTTCGGCCGAACTTCACATCGCTGGGCGAAATGAGCCGCCCGCTGCCGATATGGATGTTCTGGACGGCATTGTAGGTGGTGGTCATTCCGACCATCCATGACGTCGCCTGTTTCCTCCCGGCGGAGACGACGACACTCTCGAGATCTTGGTGCGGTGCAACTGCGGCGACCATAGGGAGCTTCGCGATCGTCTCGATGTCACCGGGGGTGATCGTCCGGTCGGTTGACGACTGCACGGTCCCGACGGTGATGAACTCCCCGTCGACCTTGATGACGTTGCCGCCGAGTCGACGAATGCTGTCGGCGACCTCTGCCTGCGCGCCTGCGCTCACCGCCGTCACCGCCGCGAGCGATGCGACGCCGATGACCACGCCCATCGCGGTCAGCGCCGCCCGGAACCAGTTCGCCCGGAGCGCCGCGACCGCGATCCGCCACTGCTCGAGCGTCGCCGTCACGACGCCGTCCCCGCTCCGGACACGCGGTCCGACAATTCGTCCGACACGATCACGCCATCCGAAAAGCGGATGATCCTCGACGCGTGATGGGCGACCTCTTCCGAGTGGGTCACCATGACGATCGTCGCACCGTCAGCATGGAGTCGATCGAGGATCTCCAAGACGTCCTCGGCACTCCGCGAGTCGAGGTTGCCCGTCGGCTCGTCCGCGAGAAGGACGCTCGGCCGGATCGCCAACGCGCGCGCGATCGCAACCCGCTGCTGCTGCCCGCCGGAAAGTTGGCTGGGCAGGTGGTCGACGCGGTCCGCGAGCCCGACCTCCGCGAGCGCCGCCGAGGCTCGTGCCCTGCGCTCACCGGAGGGCCTGCCGGCATAGATCAATGGAAGCTCGACGTTGCGGAAAGCCGTCAAGCGGGGCAGGAGGTTGTACGCCTGAAAGATGAATCCGATCTGCTGCCCACGGACCGTTGCCCGCTCGGTCTCGCCGAGGTTGGCGACCTCCTGGCCGACGAGTTTGTACGACCCGCTGGTCGGGCGGTCGAGGCAGCCGAGAATGCCGAGCAGGGTCGTTTTCCCCGATCCCGACGGCCCCATGATCGCCAGGTACTCGCCGCTTTGCGCGCGGAGGTCGACGTTTCGGAGCGCCTCGACCGACAGATCGGCGGTGCGATACGTCTTCGTCACGCCGGTAATCTCGAGGACCGGCACGTCTACGACGGACTGCACTACGGAGCCTTTCCCTGGCTGGGCTCTGGCTTTGGCCCGGCAATCTGCTCTCCCTCGCGGAGACCTGTGACGATCTCGACGTCGGTGTCATTGGCGAGGCCGAGCTCGACCTTGCGCGTCGTGTGCTTGCCGCCCTGCTCCACAACCGTGACGACCGAGTCGCCCTTGCTGTCCTCCGTCACCGCGTCCAATGGCACCCGAATGACCTGCTTGCGTTGCGCGACGATGATGCGGACGTTGGCGGTCATCCCCGGCTTGAGGCCGCCAGCACGGTTCACGGCCACGTGGACGGGGAATGTGACGACCCCGCCGGAGTCGTTGCCGGTCGGTGCCGCGAAGGTGACCCCTCCGGCGAGTGCCTTCCCACCAAGGGCGTCGACCGTCACGACGGCTCGCATCTCGGGCTTGACGCTCGCGATGTCGAACTCGCTCATGTCGACCCGCACGGCGAGTTTCGAGAGGTTCTCGACGGCGACGATCGGAGTCAACGGGTCGACCGGGCTTCCCGGCGCGGACAGAAGCGATGTCACGCGGCCGTCAGATCCTGAGCGCACGGTCAAAAGCCCCCGCGCCGTCAACGCGGTAGACAGACGAATACGGGCAGCCTTCACTCTCAATCCCGCCAACTCCACATCGCCGGGTGAACCAGGTCCACCACGCCCCGCCAACACCGAGAGTTCAGCCTGCGCGCGACCAAGATCGGAGCGGGCGAGCTTGACTTCGGCAGGCAGAGGAGGGCCGGTGAGCTGGGCGAGCTTGCGCTGCGCGGCCCTCACCGCTTGACGGGCGGCGGCGAGGGCGGCCGGCTTCGGGCCGGCCTCGAGCGTCGCCAGGTCCGCACGCGCCCGCTCGAGCTCCAGGCGCGCAGCGGTGACGTCGGCGGGGTTCGGCGCCGCGAGGAGCTGCTGGAGTTTTTGCCGGGCGGCGGCGGCGGCCTGCTCCGCTGCGGCCAGGACCGCAGGCCTCGGCAGTGGCGGCGGTTGTGTCAACGCGGCGAGGTCCGCATTCGCGCGGTCAAGCTCGGCCTGTGCCGCGGCGATGTCGGCGGCGACGCCACTCGCCTGTGCCGCGCTCAGCCTGGCCGCCGCCGCCGTCACCGCCTGCCGGGCGGCAGCGAGCGCAGCCGGCGCGGGAAGCGCGGGATTCTTGAGCGCGTCCACCTCGGCCTCTGCCTTCGCGAGGTCCGCACGGGCCGCGCCGATCTCGGCTTGGCTCTGAGGAGCCAGCACCCGGTCCAGTCGCTGCTGAGCAAGATCGACACTGTGGCGGGCAACACTCCGGTCGCGAGCGATGCTCTCCGGCGTTCCACCGACCAGGGCCTCGAGTTCGGCCTGTGCCTTATTGACATCGGCCCGCGCCTGGCTGAGTTCCGCAGGCCGCGGAGAGCTCAACAATTGAGCCAGGCGTGCGCGAGCCGAGGCGACGGCGAGGCGCGCCGCGGCGCGCTCGGCGCGCGTCGGCGGGATCCCCCTCGCCGGGTCGCTGGTGCGCTTCTGCCGAAGCTCGACCTGCGCCGTTGCAAGATCGTTGGCGGCCTGCTTCGCGGCGGCGTTGGCGACTCCATGGTCGTCAAGAGAAGCGAGTGGCTGCCCGATTCGCACGGATCGCCCGACAGTGACCATGTATTTCACAAGGTCGCCGCTTGCTCCCGGATAGATCGCGCCCGCCGGGGCCGGTGTCCCGGCGCTCGAGCCCTGGCTCGAGGAGGACCCACCGGCGCCTCCCCCCGCACCCCCGCCTCGTGCACCCGAGGCGGTGTAGAGCGACGACCGGGCTTCGACGACCTTCCCGACCCCGGTCACAGAAACGACGACGTTGCCTCGCGTGACGTCGATCGGCGGCTCAGCCGGCGGCGTGGAGCCTTGCTGAGGCCGCAGAATGACGACGCCGACCACGCCGATGACCGAGGCCGCGCCGAGAGCAATGAGCGTGCGACGTCGCATGTCAACCACCTCCACTGAGCGTGTACATGGGCCGATCGTTTCGGGCGGACCTGAACCTCAGATGAACGTCACCCCCGTGCGCTCGTCGGGGCGATCTGAGATCGTTCATCCCACGTTCATCTACGGAGACCAATCTGAGTCGATGCGGGTACTCGTTGTCGAGGATGAAGTGAAGATGGCGTCACTGATCCGCCGTGGCCTGCGAAGCGACGGCCATGTCGCCGACATCGCACAATGCGGGGAGGACGCGATCTGGATGGCCCAGTCGGTCGCGTACGACGTGATCGTGCTCGACCTTCTCTTGCCAGGAATCGGGGGGCTCGACACCTGCCGCCGCCTCCGCACCGCCGGAGTGTGGTCGCCGGTCCTGATGCTCACCGCGAAACGCGCAATCGACGATCGCGTCGCCGGGCTCGACGCGGGCGCCGACGACTACCTCACCAAGCCGTTCTCGTTCGCCGAGCTCCTCGCGCGCCTGCGCGCACTCGCTCGCCGAGACTCCGGGGAGCGACCGACCGTCACCGAAGTCGGCTCCCTTCGGCTCGACCCTGCAACGCGACAGGTCTGGCGGGGCGAGCACGAGATTGCGCTGTCGTCGAAGGAGTTCGCGGTGCTCGAGACGCTGATGCGGCGGCCCGGTCGTGTGCTGAGCCGCCTCGAGATCCTCGACCGCGCCTGGGACATGGACTACGAGAACCGCTCAAACATCATCGAAGTATTCGTCCGGCGCCTCCGCGAGAAGATCGACCGCCCGTTTGGAACCAACACACTGGAGACGGTGCGCGGGGCTGGATACCGGCTCCGACCCGATGACGACGTGTGAATCACCTGCCGATCCGGATCCGTCTCACCCTCGCGTTCATCGTGTCCGTCGCCCTCGTGCTGGCGATCACCGGTGCGTTCATCTACCTGCGCATGGCAGCGGACTTGAGCAACTCGATCGACCAAGGCCTCCGCGCCCGCGCGCAGGATTTGGCGGGCACGATCCGAACCGCCGACGGCGCCCTGCGTGCAACCAGCTTCCGCCTACTGGACCCCGACGAGGTCTACGCGCAGATCCTCACGCGGGACGGATCGACCATCGACGCGTCCAGTGCCCTGGGAAACGCGTCGGTGCTCTCACTCACCGAAATCCGTCACGCCACGGACCAGACGATCCTGCTCGACCGCCGGACGGTGCCGGGCCAGGACGGACCCTCGCGCGCGCTCGCGACGCCGATCACGCTCACGGGGCAGTCGGGCGTCCTCGTCGTCGGCGTCACCCTCAGCGACCGGGACGAGGCGCTCGCAAGCCTGCGAAACAAGCTCCTGATCGGCGGCCCGATCGCGCTGCTCCTCCTCTCGCTCGGCGGCTACTTCATGTCCCGTGCCGCACTCAAACCGATCGACATGATGCGCCGCCGAGCCGAAGTGCTCTCGACGCACCATCCGGACGAGCGCCTCCCCGTCGCGGCCGCATATGACGAGGTGCGCGAGCTCGGGTTGACCCTCAACGCCATGCTCGATCGGCTGCAGGGCGCGTTCGTGCGCGAGCGGCGCCTCTTGACGGACGCCGGTCACGAGATTCGCACGCCGCTCGCCCTCCTCAAGACCGAGCTGGAGGTCGCGCTCCGCGAAAACGGGGGGCGGGAGGAACTTCGCGCCTCGATGCGCTCAGCGATCGAGGAGACGGATCGGCTGTCGCAGCTGGCGGACAACCTGTTGGTCTTCACGCAGGCCGACGGGGGCGGTTTGCCTCGCCTGCCTCCGCGCGTCGACGCCTCGGCGGCTGTCGATCTGATCCAGGCGCGGTTCAGCCCGATTTTCGCGCGGGCCGGCCGCAGCCTCACCGTCGATGCGCCCGCCGGACAGTGGGTTCGTGCCGACTCACTCCAGCTCGAGCAGGTCCTCGGCAACATGCTGGACAATGCGCTTGGCCACGGCGCCGGCTTGACGCGCCTCGAGGTCGGCACAACCGGGCGGCTCGTCCAGATCCATGTTCTGGACAACGGCCCTGGCCTCCCGGCGGACATCCTGACGACTGCCTTCGAACCGTTCGCCCGTGCGAACGAGGCCCGCAGCCGACCGGGGGCCGGCTTGGGCCTCGCAATCATTCGCAGGATCGTCGAAAGCTGGGGCGGTACCGCCCAAATCACCAACCATCCCGATGGGGGCGCCGACGTGTCGATCGCCCTCCCCGCGGTCCCGGAGCCCGAGTGACCGCGACCCCGAACAGAAACCACTGCACCGTCCAACGGCTGCAAACCGTCGCCCTACGGCGTCGCCGAGATCGCCGTTACGACTCAGTGGCAGCGAGGCTCGGCGACACCGCCTGACTCGGTTTTCGCTCGCCATCCGGCACAGGGGTGATTTCTGCGCGGACCCGAAACCAATGCGGTCGCGCACGCGTTCATCTCAGGTTCACGCATCGCCGCAAGTGTGGCTGCATGGCACATTCAACGCCGATCACCGCTCACCGCCCGGGTCCCACGGGTCGCATCGCAGCTGCCGGAGCTCTTGCGGCACTCTTGATCGGGACGCCGCTCGCTGCCGGCGCGTCAGGCGTGACGGAGGGCGCCCCAATCGGCGGGGCGCCGAGCGAAGCAATATCACCCCCACGTGCTGCGCCCGTCCCGCCCCCGCCGCCGGCACCCGCCGAGCCGACGCTACAGATGGGGACGCCCGGGGTACCGGTAGGCGAATCGCCCGGCACAACGGCGCCCGGCCCGCCCGATCCCGCCCCAACACCCGAGCCTGCACCGCAACCGCCGCCGGCCACGTCGGAACCGGTGACCCCGGCGCCGACGACTGCCGAGGGGCCCACCGTGACGCCGCCGGGTCAGCCCACACCGATCGCGGTGGCTCCCTCCTACTCGGCGGAAACCCCGTCGAGACGTGGCAGTCGCCCCGTCGTCGGAGGGCACGCAATGCGTGTCCGGCGACGCCCGGTCCCGCCGCGACCACGACGTGCCCCCCGCCGGGACGTGCCGGCCCCGAACGTGGAAGGCAGCGGCCCATCGGTTGCGCCGAGCGTCGATGCCGGCGCCCGCGGCCCCGTCACCCCGGTCGGTACCCCGGCGTCAGGAACCAGTCCCGGCCTCTCACCGGACCCATCGCCGATCCCACCCGACTACCTGCGCCTGTACCGGCGGTTCGCCGCGGACGCGGGCATCGACTGGGCAATCCTCGCGGCAATCGGATCCATCGAGACGAACCATGGGCGCAGCGCCCTTCCCGGAGTGCGTGACGGGGTCAACATCGCCGGCTGCTGTGCCGGGCCGATGCAGTTCAACCTGATGAACGGGCACCCGAGTACCTGGGAGACCTACGCGACCGACGGCGACGGAGACGGGCACGTCAGCCCGTATTCGCCGGCCGACGCGATCGCCTCAGCAGCACGGAAGCTTGTGGCGGATGGTGCGCCCGGCGACTACTCGATGGCGCTCCTCCGCTACAACCACGATCAGGTCTACGTCGATGCCGTGCTGCGTCGTGCTGCCTGGTACCGGTTCGCGGAGGGCGGCGGTCGCTACGCCTGGCCGCTGGGGACCGCAGACATCCGCGTAATCGGCATCCCGGGTGCCGGCACGCACACACTCGGAAATTGGCAGTCGGACAACGCCGTGGACCTCAGCGTTCCCGTTGGGACCGCGGTGATCGCGACCTGCGACGGCATTGTCGGACCCGGCCTCGGTCCGAGCTCGGGCGGGCTCAACCCGGCGGCGCGCTTCGGCGGCCTCCGGGTCACCCTGAACTGCGCTGCGAATAGTTTCTGGTATGGGCACCTGAGCGCGTACTCGCCGGGGATCGTCGCCGGTACCGTCGTCGTCCGGGGCCAGGAGATCGGGCGCTCAGGCGCGGCGAACGGCGTGCCGCACCTGCACCTGGCGTCGCAGCACGGCGACCCGCGCGATCTCCTCCGACTCACGAGCTCCGCCGGACGCCCGTCGGCACCATGAGAACGTCGCCCCGTTCATCCACGGTTCATGTTGGCGTGGAACGGTGCGTCCATGACCAGTGAGCCAACGTCGACGGTTCCGATCGCCGAGGCGTCCCCGCCGCCCTCGGGCACGACCACGATCGAGGCGGAGGGCATCGGCCGCGACTACGGCGAGGTCGTAGCGATCGAAGGGCTGAGCCTGCATGCCGTCGAGGGCGAGATCCTCGGCGTACTCGGTCCGAACGGCGCCGGCAAGACAACCGCGATCCGCGTCCTCACCACCATCCTTGCGCCCACGCGCGGCTCCTTCGCCATCGCGGGCGTCCCCCATACCCGGCCCGGAGAAATTCGACGACGAATCGGCGTGCTGCCGGAGAGCACCGGCTATCCGGCGCGCCAAAGCGGGCGGGAGTACCTGCGCTACCACGCGCGCCTCTTCGGTCACTCGCGAGCGAGCGCGTCAGCGACCGCCGAACGGCTGCTTGACGAGTTCGGCATCCTCGACCGCGCACGCGACCCGATCGCGGGCTACAGCCGCGGCATGCGTCAGCGGCTCGGGATCGCGCGCGCCCTCGTGAACGACCCGCAGGTCGTGTTCCTCGACGAGCCGACGCTCGGGCTCGATCCGTACGGCCAGGCCGAGATGATCGACGTGATCCGCAGGCTCGCGGGTGAGCGAGGGGCGACCGTCCTGCTCAGTACACACCTGCTCGCGGAGGTCGAGGAGGTGTGTACGCGAGTGCTGATCCTGAATCGCGGCCGACTCGTGGCAGAGGGGACCGTGTCGGACGTGGTCCGGATGGCGGGATCGCCGCGCTCAGCGCTGGTCCGGGTCCTTGCAGAGAGCGAGGCGCTCGCGGTCGCGGCGCTTGAGGGAGTCCCCGGTGTTCGCGTCGTGCAGCGCCCCGGGAGGGCCCGTGGGCAGCTTCGCATCTCGCTTGGAGACGCTCACCGGGCGGACGGCGCACTGCAGGCCCTCCTCTCGGCGGGCATCACGATCCTGGAGTTCGAGCTCGAGGGCGCCGGCCTGAGCGACGCCTTCCTCGCGGTGACGGACTGGAGCTCCTCATGACGGCGTTCGGCACGCCGGAAAAACGCATCGATTGGCGAATCGTCACCGGTCAGGAGCTTCGCGACCTCTGGGCCACCGGGCCAGGGCCGCTGCTCGCTGTCGCGTTCAGCGCGCTGGTCGGGGTGATCGCATACCTGGCGGCTTCGAATCAGGCGCTGAACTTTCTGGAACAAAGGGAGTCGGTGAGCCTGACGTTGCAGGTCGCCGTTGCCGTGGGGGCGTTGCTCGTGTTGCTCTGGTCGGCGGATGCCGTCAGCGGCTGCCGTGAGCGCGGCACGTTGGAGTCGCTCCTGCTCTCCCCGGTTTCGCGCACCGGCCTCACGTTCGGGAAGCTCGTTGCCGCGCTGTCCCTCTGGGGAGCGGCGTTTGCGATCGCGGTGCCCTTCGTGTGGTTCCTCGGACGGGGCGTCGGTATCGTCGGAACCGCGATCGCCGTCGGCCTGCTGGTTGGGACCCTCCTGGCGATCTTCCTCGGGTCGCTCGGTTTGGTCGTGAGTGTGTTTGCCCGGTCCAACCGAATGGCCCTCGCGATCTGCCTGTTCGCCCTGCTCGCGCTGTTCGCCCCCACCCTTCTCCCGACCGGCGCGGGAAAGGGCCCAGTCGGAACGTTCCTCGAACGGGTGAACCCGCTGGCCGCCGGCGAGCACTACATCGGACGCCTCGTGATCGACTCGCACGGCTGGGGCCAGGAGTTTCCGTGGCTGATCTCACCGATCGTCGGCGCCGTGCTCGGGGTCATCGTGGTTGCCCTCGCCGCCCGGGTCATCCGGTTGCGCGGAGGACTTGCCCCGTGATCACCCGGCTCCGCATCCTCCTCATCGTCGCGGTCGCCGCCACACTCGCGGCACCGACCGCCGCGCCGGCGGCGGTCGTCATGTCTGTCGCGCCCACGACGGTGACAACGGAGATGGGCCGAGAGTTCACGGTACGCTCGACGATCCGCAACGACGGCTCAACGCAGGCGGCGGTGGGGCTCATCGCTCACATCACTGTCTTCAGCCTCGAGGAGGGTACATACGTCGACCCGGAGGACTGGTCCTCCGACCGCACGCGCTACCTGGAACCTGTCCCCGGCGGAGGCGCTACGACGATCCTGTGGAAGCTCAAAGCGGTCAGCGGCGGCACCTTCGCCGCGAGTATCTCGGTGGTCACAGCCGGCACGGCCGCCCGGCTCCCGGTGACGGCGCCGCCCGTGCGTATCGAGGTCGCCGAACGGAGGACCCTCAACGCCGGCGGGATCCTCATCCTGTCGGTCGGCCTGCCGACCGCTCTCGCACTCGTCGCCGGAGGGCTCCGGTTCCGGCGACGCAGGCCGCGGCCGCTCGTGGAGATCCCGTAGGGAATCGCCCGGCGTCGGGGAACTCGCCGCGAGCGCTCAGTGCGCGTGACGAGGACCACCTCAAGATCCTCCGCCCGTCGGCCTCGTGGCCGAACGCGGTGAGGTCACCCGCACGTACCTGCGACACGAGGGGTGGAACGGCGACGGCGGGCCGGAGCGACGCTCGCGTTCGACGACTGCGACCAACTCGGCGCGGCCAACCTGCGAGGGACAGGCTTTGCTGCGCGCGACATCGTCGTGCGGGAGCTTCGTACGCGAATCGGCGGTGACCTACGTGTCGCCGAGGTCAATGGGGTCGCTCTCGCGTGTTACAACGTTCGGGTCACGACAGGCGTTGCTGCACGCTGATCAGATCGTCGTAGCTGACTGCGCCCTGGGTTCGGCCGCGCTCCACGCCCGCCTTGTCGATATAGATCGTGGCAGGAAGGGTCGTGACCTTGAGCCGATCGAACCCGATCTTCCCGCTCGGGTCGAAGATCGACGGATGCGTCCACCCGGCCTTCGTGTTGAACGCCGCTGCGTTGTCCTTGTCGTCGTTGAGGTTGACGCCCAAAAACACGACCTCGGGGTGGGCCTTCGTGAAGCGCAGAATCTCCGGTGCCTCCTGGCGGCAGGGCAAGCACCACGACGCCCACACGTTGATCATCACCGTCTTGCCCGCGTACTGGGCGAGGTTGATCGGGGCACCACCCCCCAACCGAGGACCCGTCACCTTGGCAGCAGGCGTGACGCCGGTGAGTGAGGGACCCCCCTGCACCAGCTTTGGCGGGCTCGTGCCACGGGTGCCGCGGGTGAGGCCGGCGATCAGGCCGGCGATCACCACGACTCCGACGAGTCCACTCAAGATCAACTTCGGGCGGCCGTGTCCCACGCTGCGCTCCTTGTCGTACGTCACCTGGGTAATACCAGACGATGATGACCCAGCAGGTACGCGACGGTCAGTGACAGTTGCGGGGCGAGACCAGGTGTCTACGTCTCGCGGACGGTCTGCAACACCTCGTCGCCGTAGCGCTCGGCCTTCGCGGCACCGATGCCGGGGATGGTCAGGAGCGCCGCCACATCCGCGGGCCGGTTGGCGGCGATTGTCCGGAGCGTCGCGTCGTGGAAGACGACGTACGGTGGCACCTGCTGTGCGTCGGCAAGACGCCGGCGCAATGCGCGCAGCGCGTCGAACAGCGGTTCGGCGCCCGCGGGAAGCTCGATCGCCGGTTGGCGGGTTCTGACCGATGCCCGCTTCGACCGCGGCCGCAGTCGGCGCAGCTCGAGCTGTCGGTCGCCGCGAAGGACCTCGCGGGCCGCATCGGTCGGTTGCAGGCCGCCATGCCCGTCCGGGCTGGGGCGCAGCAGGCTCAGCGCCGCGAGTTGGCGGATGACGTCGCGCCATCCCTGCTCGTCGATGTCTGCGCCCACTCCGAACGTCGGCAGCTCATCATGGTGGTGCTGCGCGATCTTCGGTGTGTGCCGACCCAGCAGAACATCGATCAGGTGCATCGCGCCAAACCGGCTGCCGGTGCGGACGACCGCCGAGAGTGCCTTCTGCGCGGCGATCGTCCCATCCCACGTCTCGGGCGGGTCTTGGCAGACGTCACAGTTGCCGCACGGCTCGTTGCGCACCTCGCCGAAGTACGCCAACAGCAGCCGCCGCCGGCATTGGGCCGTCTCGCAGTAGCCGAGCATGGCGTCGAGCTTGCGCGATTCGATCAGCCGGATGTTTGCGGGTGCCTCTGACCTGTCGATGAATCCACGGACCAACATCAGGTCCTGCAGACCGTACGTCATCCACGCCTCGGCGGGCTCGCCGTCGCGCCCGGCGCGCCCCGTCTCCTGGTAGTAGCCCTCCAGGCTCTTGGGCAGGTCGACGTGCGCGACAAACCGCACGTCCGGCTTGTCGATGCCCATGCCGAACGCGATCGTCGCGACGACCACCACGCCGTCGTCGCGCAGGAAGCGTTCCTGGTTCTCAGTGCGCGTCCGCGTGTCCAGACCGGCGTGGTACGGCACGGCATCGATCCCCTGGGCGACGAGCCACGCGGCCGTCTGATCCACCTTCTTTCGGGAGAGGCAGTAGACGATGCCGGCCTCGCCGCGATGCCCTTCGAGGAACGTCTTGAGCTGCTCGCGCTCCTTGTCCTTCTCGACGACGGCGTAGCGGATGTTGGGCCGGTCGAAGCTCGCGACGAACTCCCGCGCGTCCGGGAGGGCCAGGCGCTCGCGGATCTCCGCTCGGGTCAGCTGGTCGGCGGTCGCCGTGAGCGCCATGCGCGGTGCCCCCGGGTACCGGTGTCCCAGCACCGCGAGCTGAAGGTACTCGGGCCGGAAGTCATGACCCCACTGGGACACGCAGTGTGCCTCGTCGATCGCGAACAAGGCGATCCCATCCTGCTGGTGGAGCTGGTCGAGCAGCTCGAGGAACCCCTCGGTCAGCAACCGCTCCGGCGCGACGTAGATCAGGTCCAGCTCGCCACGCACGAGCCGCCCCCACACCTGTCGCGACTCCTCGCCAGTCAGCGACGAGTTGAGCACCGCCGCCTCGACCCCGAGCAGCCGCAGCGCCGCGACCTGGTCGGCCATGAGCGCGATGAGCGGCGACACCACGACGCCCACCCCGGGCCGCAGGATCGCCGGGATCTGGTAGCAGACCGACTTACCTCCACCGGTCGGCATCAGGACGATCGCGTCACCGCCCTGGGTGACGCGGTCGATGATCTCGGCCTGTGCGCCCCGGAACGCCGGATAGCCGAACACCTGGCTCAGGCAGTCGAGCGGTGTGATCGTGGTGTCGGGGCCTGGCATGAGTCGACCGGTTGTATCACGGACGAACGTCCGGATTCGCCTCCTCCGTGCCGTTTGTGCGCGGCGAGCGGCGTTTGGCGTCACGTAGACTCGATCGCGTCACGCCGCGATGCAGCCAGTGTGACTGACCGTCGCAGACAGGACGCTCCGAGTCCTCTTTCCCCCAGATCCGAGAGGCGAGATGAACATCGTTCCGGCCGATTACCCACCCCGTTTCCGTGCGTCTGACTACGTCGTCAAGCCGACGGCGGGCGAAGACGAGCGCATTGAGGTTGGCGTCCTGTTCGTCGGCGGAGGTCCGGCCGGGCTCGCAGGCGCGGTTCGGTTGGGGCAGCTCCTCGCCGAGGATCCCGCCGTCGCCGAGATGTTGGGTGAGGTTCCGATCGCGGTGGTCGAGAAGGGCAAGACGGCGGGATCGCACCTGATGAGTGGTGCGGTCATGCGTCCGGGACCTTTCCGGTCACTCTTCCCCGACACGCCCAAAGACGACCTGCCGATCTACTCGGAGGTCACCGGCGAGGCCATGTACTTCATGACCAAGAGCGCGTCGTTCCGCTTGCCGATGCCGCCGCCGCAGATGAAGAACCATGGCAACTGGGTCATCTCGGTCAGCCAACTCGGCCGGTGGATGGCCGAGCAGGCCGAAGAACTCGGCGCGTACATGCTCCCCGAGACCGATGCCCAGAAGCTCATCGTCGACGACGGCCGCGTGCTCGGCGTGGTCACGGGTGACAAGGGCCGCGGCCGCGAGGGCGAGGAACTCTCCACCTTCGAGCCCGGCATGGAACTGCACGCCCAGGTCACCGCGATCTGTGAGGGAACGCAAGGCCACCTGGCCGGCGTCACCCGCAAGCACTTCGAATTGGACCAGGCGCCGCAGACCTACGAGCTGGGCGTCAAGGAGGTCTGGGAGGTCGCCAAGCCGCTCGACAAGGTCATCCACACCGCCGGCTGGCCGCTGCGCCTGGGATCCAAGTACCGCGAGTACGGCGGCTCGTGGATGTACCCGATGGGTGAGGACAAGGTTTCGATCGGGTTCGTCACCGGCCTGGACTACGCCGACGCGAGCCTCTCGGTGCACGACCTGCTGCAGCAGTTCAAGTCGCACAAGCTGGTGCGCGGAATCCTCGAGGGCGGCCGCCGTCTCGCGTGGGGCGCCAAGACGATCCCCGGCGGCGGGTTCAACTCACTGCCCACACGGTTGCACGTTCCGGGAGCGCTGCTGTGCGGTGACTCGGCGGGCTTCGTCAACATGTCGGCGCTCAAGGGTGTCCACTACGCGATCCAGTCGGGCATCCTCGCGGCGGAGGCCGTCTACGAGTCGCTCAAGGCCGGCACCGCGACGACCACGACCGGTCTGTGGGGCTACGACAAACGGATCCGTGACAGCGTCATTTGGAAGGACCTGTGGCGTGAGCGCAACGTGCGTCCCGCGTTTCAGCAAAGCTTCATGTACGGCGCGATCGTCGGCGGCATGGCCACCGGCACAATGGGAAAGTTGCCCAAGCACGTGCCGCACAAGGCCGACGCCAAGGGCGAGATCTTCGTCGGCGACCGCGCCAAGGAGTACCCCAAACCTGACGGCCAGTACTTCTTCGACAAGCTCTCCAGCGTGTTCGCCAGCGGCAACAAGACGCGCGACGACCAGCCCAGCCACATCCGCGTGCAGCAACACGTGCCGCGTGAGCTCGCGGTCATGTGGGAGGCCATGTGCCCGGCCAAGGTCTACGAGATCGAAGAGGACCAGACGGGTGACATGGTCGACGTCAAGGTCAACGCGTCCAACTGTGTGCAGTGTGGTGCCATCACCGCCAAGGGCGGCCAGCTGACCCCGCCCGAGGGCGGTTCAGGACCCGAGTACACGCTCACGTAGAACGAAAGGGCTGCAAGCATCAGCACCCGACCGACCGACCCCGCTGCCCAGGCGCTGCTTGGGTGGATGCAGCAGAACGCCGGACGGCTGCGAGCTTTGCTCGACGACGAAGGCGATGGCGCAGACGACCTGTCACCCGCAGGCGAGGCTGCGATCCGAGCGCATCTGCGCCTGGTCAGCGAGGCCCTCGCCGCCACGGCCGGTCCGGCGACACGCGAGGGCCTGGAGGACCTCGCCGTGACGCTGCCCGACCGGTTCGACGATGACGAGGCGGTATTTGACGATGAGCTGCAACTGCTCAAGGACGCCACGGCGCACGAACTCAACCTGCAGTTCGGCACCGCGCGAGCCGGTGGCGATCCAATGCTCCGCGAGACCATCGGGCGTCGGCTGCGGGTGCAGGCTTGGTCACGGTTCTTCTTGCGTCTGGTCGGAGAGGCCGCCGGCGATGTCGACTTCGCGGATGCGGCGTTGACCTGGATGGGTGATCACCAGACCCAGCTCGCCGAAACGATCTTCTCGATGGATCGCAGGGCCAAAGAGGCTGAGATCGCGCGCCACGGGCCTGACGCCGTCGACGACCCCGCGCTGGTCAACCGGATCGGGCAGGCGGCGATGCTGCAGGCGCACGTGCGGTTTCTGATCGAGGCTGTGGCTGTGACGTTGCCCAGGCGCCTCACGTCCTGAAAACCGGCTCCGAATGTAAGCCGTTTGTGAATTACGCGGGAATCCGCCGTTTCACGTTGTAAGAAACGAGCGATTCGGCCGATGTACTACCACAATGCCCACGCACGGATGCGATGAGCAGGTGACGAACCGCCAAGGAGGCTTCATGCGCAAAATCTTGATGATGGTGACCGCGGCCGCGGTCGCAATGCCGATCTCGCTTGCAGGCGCCACAAAGCCGGAGAATCCCGGTCAGGCCAACCCGCACAAGGGCGCAAAGCCGACGATCTGCAAGCCCGCTGCGAAGCGGGGCGTGACCTTCATCGTGCGGGGGGTACTGGTCCAGGACGCCACGGCGACCGACCTGCTCGTCGACGTGACGAGCGTCAACAGCCACGCCAAAAAGGCTCTCGCCGGGCCGACCGCCCGTGGCGGCGGCATCTACAGCGTGCCGATGCTTCCGGTCACGATCGGTACCTGCACCCACATCAGCAGCAAGGGGCAGGACGCGCCCAAGCGTTCATGGTCGACGCTCAAAGCGGGCGACCGGGTGGTCGTTGCGTGGAGCGCCAAGCGGGGCACGGCCTACGCCGACCTCGGCACCGCGCGTCGGGTTGTGGATCGCGGACCCAAGCTGTAACCCGCAGGCACACATTCGTGTGCGCGGCGTCGTCGGGCCGGCCCTCGGGTTGGCCCGACGACATTTTGGGGTCCTGCCCGTCCGTATTGTGTGGTCCCGACGGGAGTCCGGTGGGACATGGCGAGCGACGGTGCCATCGTCGTGTGCTGTCCCGCGACGAAACGAGGACGGCGGCCTGGCCGTCCTGTTCGACGAGCCCCGAAGCTGACGTGCTAGGCCCTTCGGCGGACGACTGCGAGCGCGGCGTCATCTCCCAATGGACCGCCGGCGAAACGCCGCGCGGCGGCATAGACGTCCTGCGCGATTGCCGACGCCGGTTGGGTGACCACGCGCAGGATCGTCTTTTTCAGGCGCTCCTCACCGAACGCTTCGTCGCCGCGCATCGCGTCCAGGATGCCGTCGGTCGTCAGGACCAGCAGGGCCCCGGGTGGGAACGGCGTGACGTGGCGGCCGTATGGTGCGTCCATGTGGAACCCGAGCGGTGGGTCGGGATCCTCAAGCGATGTGACTGAACCGTCGGCGCCGACCAAGAGCGGCGGGGGATGGCCCGCGCTCGTCCACGTCAGGGCATCCTCCTCGCGGTCGATCACCGCGAGGAACAACGTGACGAACGCCGCTTCCCCCAGACGCCCGGTCACAAGTCTGCTGAGTTCATCGAGCAGGCGACCGGGATCCTGCTCGTGCGCTGACAAGCCCTCCGCCAGGTACCGAACCATGCCGGTCGTGCCGGCGGCCTGCACACCCTTGCCGGCGACGTCGCCCACCATGACCGCGACCTTGCCGTCGGGCAACACCCAGATGTCATACAGGTCGCCCCCGACCATCGCGCCCGCTGCGGCGCGGTACAGGGTCGCCATCTCGAGACCATCGACGTCCGGAGGCTCTTCGGCCAACAGGGCGTCCTGCAACGTTTCGGCGATCTGCCGCTCCTGCTCAAACTGCAGGGCGTTGTGGATTGCGGCCGATGCGTGTCGGGCCAACTCACCCAGCACACGGAGATCGCGCTCGGTGAATGCGTCGGGCTTTGCGCTGTTGACCGTCACCACACCGTAGACCCGGTCGGCAAGCTCGATGGGGACCGCGACGAACGAGCGGATCTCTTCGGCCTCGTCGCTGGGCAGATCCAACCCGCGGTTGTCGTGGGTGTCGGTCAACAAGAACGCGCGACGCGTGTCGACCACACGAGCCAGAACGCCCTCCCCACGCCGCGTGCGCATATTGCGCAGCGCCTCACGGGTAAATCCGCGTGATGCGATCGGCGCCAAGTCACCGCGGCGGCGGACGGTCAGCAGCGCCACGCGGTCCGCCCCGACCAGGGCCTCGGCTTGAACGACGAGCTGTTCATGTATGTCGGTGCGCGTCAGGGCGGAGGCCAACATGTGCGCAGCGCGCGCGATCGCGATTTCTTCCTGCGCCCGGCGCTCCTCGCGCTCGAGTAGCGCGGCGTTCTCCTGAGCGAGGGCCCGAGCCTCCAAGAGTGCGCGGTGGCGGACCGTGATGTCGGACAGGATCACGACGCGCCCCAACAGTTTTCCCACCGCGTCGCGCACGGGGGCGGTAAAGCGTTCCAACACCAGCCCGTCGATGGTCTCCAGCTGATCGCGCAGCGTCACATCCGGTGACGCGGCAAGCCGCGACGTCAGCAGCTCGTAAGTGTTGGGGTCCTTGAACCGCGGTGTGATGTGCTCACGCAACACCCGACCGGCCGGCTGCCCGATCAACACCTCAGGGGCGATGCGCATCAGCTCGCCATATGCGCGGTTGACGATGCTGATCATGCCGTCCGTGTCGATGACGACGACGCCGTTGCGGGTGGTGGCCAGGACGGCTTCGAGGACCTGCCGGGTGCGGCGGTTGCGGTCGCGAAGCAGGGCGTTCTGGACCGCCAGCGAGATCTGTGGAGCAAGCACTTCGAGCGCGTGTTGTTCGAGGTCGCCCATTTGGCTGTGTCCCGAGAGGTTGAGCAGTGCCAGCGCTCCCAGGCCCGGGTTGCTCGGCGTGCGCAGCGGCATTGCGATTGCGCTGCTTCCGTTCAGGATGTTGCGGGCATCGCGCAACGGCACCCCGGCATCTTCGATTTCGGCGAGCCTGGCGAGCACGGCGGGCTCGGCCATGATGTCCGGCCAGATCACCGTCGAACCACCGGCCAACGCCGTCAATCCCAGGTCGGCGGTCTCCGGGCGCAACGCGCTCAGCGCCGCGGCGTAGGTGCTCCCAAACTCCTCGTCGGCGGCGCTGAAGGCCCGGCCCACCCGTTTGCGATCCTCTTCGGCCGCGCGGACGATGACCAGATCGACATCGAACGCCTCCCGCAGCCGGCGGGCGATCAACTCGAGGCTCGCTTCGAGTGATATCGGCGGCTCCAACCCTGCGAGCAGCTCGAACGGCTCGTCCCGACCGGTGTCGCGCAGGTCCAAGTCGTGTGGTGGCACGTTCACGGCGCGTGCACTCCGATCATCGCCACATAGTGTTCGGCGCTGCGTCGGATGTCCGCACGTTGGGCCGCGGTCGTTTCGCGGATCACCCGCCCGGGGGTTCCGAGCACGAGTGACCCTGGTGGCACGCTCGTGCCCTCGGGCAGGACTGCGCCGGCACCGACGATCGACCCGGTGCCGATGACCGAGTTGTTGAGGATGATCGCGCCGATGCCGATCAGCACCTCGTCCTCAACGGTGCAGCCATGCACACAGGCGAGATGGCCGATGGTGACCCGTTGTCCGATGGTGCAGGGCACCCCGGCGTCGGCGTGCAGCACCGCGCCGTCCTGCACGTTGGTGCTGTCGCCCACCGTGATCTGGTCGGTGTCGCCGCGGATCGTCGCGTTGGGCCAGACCGAGACGTCGCGTCCCAGCCGGACGCGGCCGATCACGCACGCTGCCTCATGCACAAACGTGCCAGGGCCGAGTTGGGGCGTGTGGTCACCGAGCAGAACGATCAGGGGGCACACGATAGCCGCTCAGGCCCAGATCACCGGCATTCGGCAGGACCGTGACTCCGTTGCCACAGACATTGCGATCCCGTCATCTTCCTGCGAGCACAGGGCGCGAGATGGCGAAGTTGCGGCTTGGGATCGTGATCGCGCTTGCCGCGGTGGGCGCCGGATACGGAGGGGACAGCACGTCGTCATCGACGCCTCCGGCATCGACCCCGAGTACCTCCGCGCCTGCGACGACCAAGAGCACGTCCACGCCAGGCCCGCCCGCCACCGGTGACGCTGCTGTCGGCAAGACGCGCTTCGAGGGCAAATGCCAGGGATGCCACGCAAAGGACGGCACGAGCGCAATATCGGTCCAAGGCTTGCGGGTGGTGGGCGTACCGAAGCGCGCATCCGCAACCAGGTCGTCAACGGCAGCCTGTCGAGCGCCATCATGCCTCCCGGCCGCTCCAGCGGCACCGACCTTGACGACGTGGTCGCGTTCGTCCTGAGCATCCAGTAGTCCTATCCCAACGAAACCAGTGGCACGGGCGGGTAGGATCGCCGTATTCACCCGTCCATGTCGGAGGTTTCAGATGCGCAGGTTGCGGTTCGGTGTCGCGCTCGTACTGATCAGTGCCATTGCGGCGCTCGTGGCGGGATGCGGTGGGTCCGACCCCAACGAGGCCAAGACCCCCGCCAACGCGCCGACGGTCACCAACGGGCAGGCGGCGACCGCGACCACCGGTGGTGACACCGCGGCGGGCGGCGCGGGTGATGCTGCAGCAGGCAAGACCAAATTCGAGGGGACCTGTCAGAGCTGCCACGCCAAGGGCGGCACCGAGGCGGCCGTCGGCCCCAAGCTCGCCGATCGCGGGCTGACGGCGGAGGCGATCCAAAAGCAGATCGTCAACGGCAGTGCGGTGATGCCGGCGAACCTCGTCAGCGGAGCCGACCTGGACAACGTCACGGCCTACGTCTTGGGCCTCCAAGGTGCGGCGACGGCTGCAACCCCAACGACGTCAACCCCGGCTGCCACGACCTCGGCTCCGCCTGCGCCGACGGCGACCGCGCCGCCCGCAAGCGGGAGCGGTGGGGGCGACACTGCCGCGGTTGCGGCCGGAAAGACGTTCTTCGAAGGCTCATGCCAGGTCTGTCACACCGCAGGTGGGACTCAGGCGGGCGTCGGCCCCAAACTCGCGGGCAGGGGACTGACGGCGGATCGGATCACAACCCAGATCGTCAACGGCGGTGGCGCGATGCCGCCGGGGCTCGCGTCCGGTGTCGACCTGGAGAACGTCACGAAGTTCGTACTGAGCCTGCAATAACCGATCAGGAATACGGCTGCGGCGGTCGTATAGGATCGCCCTGTGGGCCTCTCCGTCAGCACCAAACCCTCTGAGAATCTCGTCATCCTGGCACTGGACGGCGAGCTCGACATCTATACGGTCGGCGGGTTTCGGCAGGAGTCAGACAAGGTCGATCCCGGCACGATGCAGGTCGTCGTCGACCTGACGGACGTCAGCCTGCTCGACTCCTCCGGGCTTGGCGCATTGGTCAGCCTGCTCAACCGGGCCCGTGCCGCAAGCGGCCTGCTGGGCATCATTTGCCCGCAACGCCACCTGCGCCGGGTGTTCGAGATCACGGGATTGCGTCGCGCGTTCGTGTTCGGGGATGACCTCGACGGCGTGCGTGCGGCCCTCGCCGAGGCGGCGACCTCGGCCGCGTAGGAGTTCGCTTTTGCTCGACCTGCGGCTGATACGGGCTGAGCCCGACCGGGTTCGTGCGGCGCTCGCACGACGCGGCGATGCAGGCGGCCTGGATGCGCTGATCGCCCTCGACGACGAGTGCCGTGGCGTACGGACCGCGGTCGAACAGACACGGGCACAGCGGACGACAGCGTCCAAGGCCATCGGCCAGGCCAAGCGCGCCGGCCAGGATGCGTCGGCAGCCGAGGCCGAGGCCCGGGCACTCGGGGAGCGCTTGGGGGTGCAGGAGGCCGAGCTCCGCGAACTGGAAAATCGTCGCGACACCGATCTGCTCGTCCTGCCGAACTTGGCCGAGGACGCGGCCCCTGATGGCGGTGAGGACGACGCGATCGAACTGCGCCGGGTCGGGACACCGCCGCTGTTCGACTTCCCTGTCCTCGACCACGTCGACATCGGCACCGCGGCCGGGGTCATCGACTTGGAGCGTGGCGCGCGCACGTCGGGCTCGCGTTTTGTCTATCTGCTCGGCCCGATGGTGCGCTTGCAGCTCGCGCTCGTCTCGTTCGCCGTCGACCTGCTCGAGGATGCGGGCTTCACGCCCGTCGTCCCGCCCGTGCTGGTGCGCGAGGAGGCGATGTACGGGACCGGGTTCTTCCCGACCGACCGTGCATCGATCTACCAAACGGCCGATGACGACCTGTACCTGGTCGGCACGTCCGAGGTGCCACTCGCCGCGTTCCACCAGGACGAGATCCTCGATGTCGAGGGATTGCCACTGCGGTACGCCGGCATCTCGTCGTGCTTTCGCCGCGAAGCCGGTGCGGCCGGCAAGGACACGCGTGGCATGTTCCGTGTGCATCAGTTCGACAAGGTCGAGATGTTCTCGTTCTGCCACCCGGACAACTCGGCGCAGGAGCACCAGCTGATCCTGTCCATGCAGGAGCGCATCCTGCAGGCGCTCGATCTGCCCTACCGCGTCGTCGACATCGCGATCGGTGACCTGGGTGCGTCGGCTGCACGCAAGTTCGACTGCGAGGCGTGGATGCCGGGCCAGGAGCGCTACCGCGAGGTCACGTCCAGCTCCAACTGCACCGACTACCAGGCGCGCCGGCTGCGCTGCCGGTTCCGTTCGGGCAAGGCGACCGAACCGGTGCACACCCTCAACGGAACGGCCATCGCGCTCGGACGCACGATGATCGCGATCCTCGAGAACCACCAACGCCGAGACGGATCGGTGGCGATCCCACTTGCGCTCGTCCAGCACGGCGCTCCGACAGAGATCAGGCCGAGGTAGTGCCGACGGTCGCGGTGATCGGTCACTTCGAATGGGTGACCCATACACGCGGCGAGGTGCCGGTCCCCGGACAGATCGTGCATCTGCACGAGTCGGTCGAGGGACCCGGCGGCGGGGGGGTGGTCACCGCGGCGCAGATCGCACGGCTGATCGGCGACTGCTCCTTCTACACCGCCGTCGGCGACGATGCCTGGGGCGCTGCGAGCGCCGCGCTTCTGGCCGACCACGGCATCACGACGCATGCTGCGGTACGTCAGGGGTCGCACCCGCGTGCGCTGACGATCGTTGACGCGTCCGGTGAGCGCACCATCCTGGTCACCGGTGGGCGTGTCTCGCCAACGATGGACGATGCGCTGCCGTGGTCCGATCTCGCCAGGTGTGATGGCGTCTACTTCATCGGAGACGATCCGCGGACGCTGATCGCCGCGCGTGGTGCGCGTCACCTGGTGGTCACGGCACGGCGGTTGCCCGCGTTGATCGCGAGCGGCGTGCAGGCCGACGTCCTGGTCGCCAGCGCGACCGACAAAGACGAGGTCGTTGACCTCGCCACACTGTCGGTCATGCCGGCGGCGATCGTGTTGACCGAGGGCGATCGGGGTGGGCGGATCGTGGTCGACGGTGTCGAGCGCCGCTACGCGGCGGTCCCCGTTCCAGGGCCGGTGGTCGACACCTACGGAGCTGGTGACTGCTTCGCCGGTGCATTGACCGTCGGCCTCGCACGTGGCCTCGACCTCGACGCCGCCGCCGCGCTGGCCGCCGGTTGCGGCGCGCAAGCCCTGACGTGGCGCGGCGGCTTGGGCCCGACTTCAGGTGCCTCCGCCTGAAGGCCGCTCGGCCCGAAGCTGTAGAGAGCCGGCGAACCCTCACCGCGGTGAACCTTCACCGAGCCAAGTGTGTCGTCTCCGTGTCGCCTTTGTGTCGCATCATGTAACCATTGGCCGTCCGGGCGGGGCCAAGTGGCTTTGACCGCGTGTGGTCGGGGCACTCGGGACGCACAGGGGCGCGTCGTTGTTCCGCTTTCGGCTGCGGTCGAGGCCGACCGCGGCGACACCAGGTCCGAATAGAGTTCATCAGGCCCGATCGACGCATCCGGAGGTGACCGTTGGACGAGTTCGACGCACTCAGAGCCGCGTTCGAGGTCCCGCTGGCCGAAGCCGTGTTCACGCGTCGGTCCCGTCGCGTCGGTTTGGGGATGCGGATTCCCGATGGCCCCCTGGCATACGAGTCGCCACACACGCCGGTGGCGTTGACGGAGATGGAAGAGGCGTTCCTTGTGTGGCTTGGCACGGGTGTCACGGGGCTTGCGCTGGCCGATTTGCCGACCGATGGCATCTCGTGGATGCACGGGTTCTCAGGCCGGTCATGGCCGTGTTCGTGCAACTCGCACTCCACCGAGCTGTTCTTCACCAACGACACCGGGCTGTATCTGGTGCGGTTGGGTGAGGAGACGCCGGACGAGGTGTCCGTCTTCGCCGGCCGGTCCCAGGACGCGGTGATCGACGAGCTGGTCGCCCGCTTCCGTGCTGCGACCATCCGGCTCGAGGATGGGCGTGCGGATCTGCCCCGCGGCGAGCCGGGCCTGTTCGGGTTCAACGCGTGGAACGTCAACCAGCCGGGCACGACGCTCTTCGTCCCCGTGACCGACACGACGATCGAGTACATGACGCTGCTGTTCATCTACTTCGACGAGATCAACCGCTTCAGCGTGGTGGACGAGCTGTCGGGCGGGCGGACGTGCGGGCTGGACCGGTGGGTCGATTCGGGGCGACTCGGGGCGGTCGAGCTGTCACTCATGGACCTGGAGCTGCGCGTGCTGACCACGCTCAACGTCGAGGGCGCGTTCATCTGCCAGAACATGAACCTGGCGGCGCAGGCCCTGGGCCTGGGTGGCTGGGCGTTCACCGGGTTCCTGCCGCACCACGTGCTGGGCGTCGACCCGGCACACCGGGGCCTGGGGTTCCGTTTCGTCACTCCGGAGCACACCCCCCGCCACGCATCAAAGCCTGTTCCGGTCGGCAGGGACGGTGTCCTGGAGGCACTGTGCCCGCCGTACGTCGCCGATATGAACGCGGCCGTCGACACGTACCTCGAGACCTGGTCCGCGGCGTCGGGCAAGGCCTCGGCATTTCAAAACGCCGAAGACGTCATGCGCGCCCGTCCCCTCCCAGCGCCCGAGACCGTCGAGATCGTCAAGGCGTTCTGCACCTATGTCCACGGGACCTACGGCCGTTTCCCGGCGTTCATCGACCCGATGTTCGTGCGCTTGGTCTTCCAGGCGCATCACCTGGACGTCGACTTCTACGACCGGCATTACCGCGCCGATCCCCTGACCGACCGCCACCGGGAGCACCTGGCTCGGTGGCACGGGAACGGGTGATCCGAATGGGCGGCCTCGTCGATTCTGGGCAGGCGGTGTAACAGACACGGGTCAACTGGCACTGTTCACATGTCGGCGGGTGTCGCGCCGACTGCGCATGCCGATGTGAGAGGAGCCCGATGACCGACCGATCTGTCCCCACCGACGAGGAACTCCGTGAGCGGCTGACCGCCGAGCAATATGCGGTGACGCGTCAGGCCGCGACCGAGCGCGCGTTCAGCGGCGTCTACTGGGACAACCACGCCGAGGGTGTGTACCGCTGTGTCGTGTGCAGCGAGCCACTCTTTGCAAGCGACACCAAGTTCGAGTCGGGCTCGGGGTGGCCCAGCTTCTTCCAGCCGGCAGAGGACGGCAAGGTCGCCGAACACACCGACACCGCGCACGGGATGGTTCGCACCGAGGTCACCTGTCAGCGTTGCGGCTCGCACCTTGGCCACGTGTTCCCGGATGGACCCAACCCCACAGGGCTCCGCTACTGCATCAACTCGGCTGCCCTCGACTTCGATCCCGAGTCAAAGTAGCGCGGGACCCCGCACCCGCGGCGATCTCAGCCGGCGTCTGGATCATCGACGGGGAGCACGGCGTCCGTGTTCGCAATGGCCCACTCCGCGAGTGCGGCCACCGGGACTGCGAGACTCTGGCCGCGTTCGGTCAGCTCGTAGTCCACGCGCGGGGGCACTTCGGGGTAGACCCTGCGTGTGACGAGGCCCGCGGTCTCCATGTGCCGAAGGGTCCGCGTCAGCGTCGGCGCCGTGACGCGGTCGAGTTGGTGCCTGAGTTCGCCGAATCGGAGCGGGCCGCGCCGCAGGGCGTGGACGGCGAGCACGAGCCATTTGTCGGCGACCGCCGAGAGCGCCGTCAGGGACAGGCCCGGTCCGGCGAGGGCATCTGGACGTTCGGGCGGATCGTCTGACACCTCCGTCACGATATCGCCTCACCCACGCACCCCGCCGATCTGACACGACGCGCGTGTTTTCGCGGTGCCGCCCCGACACCTCCACGGTCCGTCACATCTTGCGCACAGCGACCTCACGGGATTGCCGCGTGGCGTCGTCGTGACGACCGGCAACGCGGGTGCGGCAAACACGTCTGCCGCGGACGAGCTGCAGGTGATTCTGGGCGCCCTCACACCGTGAACCCGGGCGGGCGCCATGGCGGGGCCGAAGGATCCTTGCGATCAGGGCTCTTGGGACTCGGGTTCGTCGGGGCGCTGGGCACGATGCTGGAACTCGTACTCGCCCGCCACTGGAGCACCCCGATCCGTCTGCTGCCGTGGTTCGTGCTCGCGATCATCGCCGTCGTGGCGTTGCGACCCACCCGCGGGGCGATCCGCCTTGCCCGCGCAGTCGCGGTCGCGTCGGTCGCGATGGGCATGTTCGGCGTCGTCGAACACGTCAAGGCCAACGACGACGCCGCCCGGCTTGACGCGGTGTTCGGGCCCAAATGGGACGCGATGAGCGGCGCGTCGCGCTGGTGGCGCGCGCTGATCGAATCGGTCGGCCCGTCGCCACCGTTCGCACCGGCGGCCCTTGGCGCTCATCGCGGCGTGTCTGCTGCTCGTGACGATGCGCCATCCGGCGATCAGGTCCGCCGGGAGGCCTACGGAAGAGCACCAGATCGTCGGGCGGTCGCGTTGGTAGCGTCCGCACGGTGTCCCCGCGCTCGCCATCGACCAGGGAGGCCTGTGCCGATCGTGACCGGGGCGATCCGCTCGCGTCGGTTCGCGGCACGTTCGACCTCCCCCAGGGCGTCATCTACCTTGACGGCAACTCGTTGGGACCGCTGCCCGGCATCACATCTCAGCGTCTGACAGAGGTCATCGAACAGGAGTGGGGCCAGGGCCTGATCGGCAGCTGGAACGGCGCCGATTGGATCGGAGCGCCCGTCCGGGTCGGCGAGAGGATCGGACGGCTCGTGGGAGCGGCACCCGACCAGGTGGTGGTGGCCGACTCGACGTCGGTCAACCTGTTCAAGGTGCTCGGGGCAGCGCTCGCCCTGCGTCCGGAGCGTGTCGACATTGTGATCGAGGCCGAGGATTTCCCCACCGACGCCTACATCGCACAGGGTGTCACCGCGTTTCGCGGTCGTGGCCAGGTCAGGGTGGCTCCGCCAGGCCAGGCCGTCGAGGCGATCGACACGGCGACGGCGGTGGTGTTGCTGTCGCACGTCAACTACCGGTCCGGCGCGCTTCACGACCTGGCCGGCCTCACCGCGGCGATTCACGCACGTGGCGGCCTGGTCTGCTGGGACCTGTCGCACTCAGTCGGCGTCGTTCCCGTCGACCTCGATGGGGCAGGGGCGGACTTTGCCGTCGGGTGCGGTTACACGTTCCTCAACGGCGGCCCGGGCGCGCCGGCGTTCGTCTACGTCGCTCAGCGCCACCTGGACGCCGTCGCCCAACCACTCTCGGGGTGGCTCGGCCATGCTGAACCGTTCGCATTCAGCTCCGTCTATGTGCCTGTCGACGGGATCGGTCGGTTCGCCTGCGGCACTCCACCGATCCTGAGCCTGACGGCTCTCGAGTGTGGCATCGACCTGGCGCTCGGGGTCGATATGGACGCCGTGCGCGCAAAGTCGCTCGCATTGACCGACCTGCTGATCGAACTCGTGGACGCGCGTTGCGGAGCGCACCCCCTGACGGTCATCACCCCGCGTGAACGCGAGCGTCGCGGCAGTCAGGTCTCGCTGTGCCACGAGCACACGTACGAGGTGTGTCAGGCCCTCATCTCCCGCGGCGTAATCGGCGACTTCCGCGCCCCCGACATCCTGCGCCTGGGCGTCGCGCCGCTCTACCTGCGGTACGTGGACGTGTGGGACGCCGTCGCCACCCTGGCCGAGGTCCTGGACACGCGCGAGTGGGACGACCCCCGATTCCGCGTACGGATGACGGTCACCTTGGCGTGACCCCCGTGGGTGGGTCCAGTCGTTGTGAGAGTCCTAGAGTCCACTTGGTGGACGGAGGAGGATCACATCGATGGGTACACGCAGACGGCGGCACACGCCGGAGCAGATCATCCGCAAGCTCAGGGAGGCTGAGCGGCTCCTGGGTGAGGGCCGCACGGTGCCGGAGGTCGCGAAGGCTCTGGAGGTCAGCGAGCAGACGTTTCACAG
>JANLOO010000058.1:0-1867 GCA_031366605.1 Actinomycetota bacterium
AGCATCGCGTCGTCGATGCGACGGGCCCGGCAGTTGAGGGCCCCGCGCCAGATGCCCGGGTAGGCCAGCGACGCGTCGATCTGGTTGGGCTGGTCCGCGTGCGCGGTGGCGAAGACCGCGACACCCGCAGGCGCGACCGCGGGGTCCGTCCCCAATGCGAACACCACTGGGCTCGTCGCCATCGACGCGACGTCCCCGTCGCTCAGGCCCGGTGCGTCCAGGCCGACGAATGCGTCGGCACCGGCGAGCGCCGCACCTGACGCACCCGCGGGCATCAGCAGCGTGCCGACGCCGGCGGCCCCCAGCAGGCGGGCGGTGGCCGCAGCGGCCGGCTCGCGTCCCGCAATGACGACCGTGGCATCCGCCAGCGTCTTCCCCGCCACACCCAGCCCGTTGATCAGGCCGGCGAGCACGGCGACGGCCGTCGCGTCCTGGTCATCGTGCAGCACCGGGATGTCGAGGCTCGCGGCGAGGGCGGTCTGCACCTCGACACACCGCGGGGCCGCCATGTCGGTCAGGTGGACTCCGGCGAACACGGACACGATCTTGCTGACGACGTTGGTGATCTCGTCGGTGCTGCGAACGGTCAGCGGCAGTGGGAACCCGTCGATGCCGGCCATCTCGCGCAGGTACATGCACTTGGCCTCGGCGGACGGCAGTGCCGCCAACGGGCCAAGGTCGCCCTGACCCGCGACCGCGCTGCCGTCGGTGATGACCGCGATGCTGTTGCCGCGGATCGTCAGGTCCCAGGTGCGCTCGGGATCGTGGTGGATCGTCATGCACACGCGCGCCACACCGGGTGTGTAGGCCATCGACAGATCGTCGCGGCTGGTCAGCGTCGAGCGGCTGCGCATGGTCAGCGTGCCACCCATGTGCGCCAGCGTCACCCGGTCGCTCGCGCGCTCCACGCGCACTCCGTCCAACGCGTCGAGGGCTGCGACGACGGCCTGTCCCTGCGTGGCGTCGCTCACCGCGACCGTGATGTCCCGTGTGATCGACGACTTGCCCGATCGTACGATGTCGACCCCTCCGACCTCTGCGCCGGCGATGCCAATGGCAGCCATGACACGTCCAAAGTTGCCAACCTGTGCGGCGATCTCTGCGCGGATGGTCAGGGTGGAGCCAGGCGACTGCGGCATCTGCGGCCTCGGTCAAGTGTGGACACAATCAAACACGCGCCCCGGCGGGGCGCGAATCCGGCACTTTACCGATCACGCCCGCGATCGGTCAGGGGCGACAGGCCGACGCGTCCGTCGATAAAAAGCGGAGCCAACGCCGCCGAGTGCCAGCAGACCTGCGCCCCCGGCGGTCAAAACGGTCCACATCGGCACGTTGGCCTCCGGGACGTTGGGTGGTCCGCTTTCCGCGGCCGGCAGGCTCGGCTGGATCCCGAGGAAGTGTTCGTCGTTGTAGACCTCGGCCTTTGCCAAATAGTCCGCCAGATATGTCGGTTGCTGAACTTGGATCAGCCGAGCGGCCGCAATCACGTCTTGCAGGGTGTGCACGACATCGATCCCGGGATCTTTGTCGACCTGGCCATCGAGTTGACCGTCGGCGTTGTAGTCGGTCTGGACGTCAATCGGGGTGGCGGAGGCGGCTCCGGATCCGATGAGGAGCGTTACCAACGCCGCCCCGCAGGTAAGGCGGCGGAATGGTAGGGCGGACGAGGTCACAGACGCAGCGTAGTTTCGGCATTGAGGCAGGGCAAGAGGATTCATGCAATCTTCACGTAGTCCGCGGTGTATCGTCGCGCCCCGTGCGCGTTCTGGCCACCGGCATCTCCGGCTTTGCCGGCCACCATCTCGTCGCCGAGCTCATCGGCGCCGGGCACGACGTGCATGGCGTGTTCTGGAACGACCGCGAACCG
>JANLOO010000003.1:0-20731 GCA_031366605.1 Actinomycetota bacterium
GCGGTCCAGATGTCCCCCGTCGCCGCAAGCGCAGAACCGGGCACGAGCGTGCAGGCGATACCGATCACAAGAGCAGCGAAAACCACGCGCAGCCGGTTCATCCTTGGACTCCCTTGCTGCGCCGGAGACGCTTAGCGAGAATATCTCGACGTCAGTGTGACAGAGAATCGGGCTCTTCGGGCATTCGAGTCAGAGTTGCCGCGCCATCATCCCATGGGCCGCTCCCGAAGGGCGGAGAAGGGCGAAAATCACCGCTAATAGGTTTGCGAGGCGTTTGCACCGACGGTACGTGGCGACCCGTGGCGGCGATTCGAAGACGCCCCTGGACCCGTTTTCCGACAGGGCTCTCGGGGATGGGCCGTCTGGGACTCGAACCCAGGACCTTGGGATTAAAAGTCCCCTGCTCTACCAGCTGAGCTAACGGCCCCCACAGGTAGGTTACCGGGGATCGGCAACGGCCCGACCGGGGGTGTTGAATGGGTCTTTTGACTAGCGATGAGATTACGCAGACGCTTGCGGGCATGCCCGGGTGGGAGCGTCAGGGCGATGCGATTGCCCGTCAGTTCAGCTTGGAGGGGGGGTTCACAGGGTCCGTCGCGTTCGTCAACCGGCTCGCCGAAGTGGCCGAGGCCGCCGATCACCATCCGGACATCGCGATCTCGTGGAACCGGGTGACGGTCACGCTCTCGACGCACTCGGCGGGGGGTGTCACCGACAAGGACATCGCGCTGGCCCGTGAGGCGGATCGGCTTTCAACCGGGTGATTCACCGGCGCATCCTTCGGCCGGTGCTCTTTCGGCTCGATCCTGAGCGCGCCCACACCGTCGCAATGGGCGGCCTGGCGGCCTTGGCAAGGGTACCCCCGGTCGGCGCGCTCGTCGAGCGGCGGCTCCGCGTCGACGATCCCCGGCTGCGGCAGGAGCTCTTCGGGCTCTCATTTGCCAATCCGGTCGGCCTGGCGGCCGGGTTCGACAAGCAGGCACATGCGGTGCCGGTCTGGGCCAACCTGGGTTTTGGGTTCGCCGAGATCGGGACGATCACGGCCCAGCCACAGCCTGGCAACCCCAAGCCCAGGGTTTTCCGGCTGCCTGAGGACCGGGCCGTGATCAATCGGTTGGGATTCAACAGCGACGGCGCTGAGGTCATTGCGAACCGTCTCGCAGCGTGGGAGGAGACGGGTCGGGCCCACCGTATCCCGTTGGGCGTCAACATCGGCAAGACCAAGGTGGCCGCGGATGCCGCCGCCGATTACGTCACCACGTTCAGCCGGATCTCCCGGTTCGCGGACTACATCGCCGTCAACGTCAGCTCACCCAACACGCCGGGCCTGCGCGACCTGCAGGAGCGCGATGCGTTCGAGACCCTCGTCACACGGCTGACCGCCGCCAATCGGGTCAACGAGCATCCCAGGCCGGTTCTCGTCAAGATCGCACCCGACCTCGACCCCGGGGCACTCGAGGCGATCGTCGGCATTGCACGAGACCATGGCGTCAGCGGACTGATCGTCGCCAACACCACGATCGGCCGTACCGGCGCGACATCGCCGCTTGCCGCTGAGACCGGTGGGATGTCGGGAGCGCCGCTGCGGGATCTTGCTGACGACGTATTGCGTCGGGCCCACACGGTTGCGGGCGGGCTTCCGATCATCGGGGTCGGCGGAATCTTCTCGGCCCAGGACGCGTGGCGAAAGATCCTGGCCGGCGCGTCACTCGTGCAGGTTTATACAGGCTTCGTCTACGAGGGCGCCGGGTTGCCCAAGCGGATCAACCAGGACGTGTTATTGCTGATGGAGCAGGCGGGTGTCAGCTCCCTGGCCGAGGTGATCGGCCAGGGTTGACGCTATCCCTCACCGTCAAGGCCCTGCAGCGATGCCCAGTCGATCGCGTGGAGGGCATCCTGGGTATCGATGGGGTCGGACTCGGCCGAAAGGCGCATCAGGTGGCGGCGCTTGGCGGCTTGGAACGCGTCCCAGCCCCCTCGCGGCTCGTTCTCCCAGATGCGTCCCCCGAGGGTCTCGGGGCCGTGGATGGTCTGCGTCTGCATGTGGGTGCCTCCAATCATTTGGACGACTGGAGTCTGAACGTCACAGCGCCAGGCGAGCAGGGACCCAAGGTGTGGGATTACCGCACCTGCCTTGGCCCAACGGCCACGGGCCTCTGCTACTTGCTGCCGAGCAACTCCTGCAACTCGCCGCTCTGGTACATCTCGGTGGTGATGTCGCACCCGCCGACGAGCTTGCCGTCGACGAACAGCTGCGGGATGGTCGGCCAATCCGAGTGCTCCGCCAAGACCTCGCGAATGCGCGGGTCGGTCAGGACGTCGCGTGAGCCGAACTCCGCGCCGGTGATGTTGAGGATCTGCACGACCTGGTTGCTGAAACCGCAGCGCGGAGCGTCAGGCGTGCCTTTGAGATAGAGGAACACGCGGTTGTCCGCGGTCTCGGACTTGATCTGGTCGAGGATCTCGGCGTCGGTCATGGTCAGGGTGTCGCTCATCGGTCCTCCGGTGTGCGTGTCTTCAGGGCGAGCGCGTGAATCGTTCCGTCATCCAAGTACGTCTTGACCGCTGCGTACACCAGGCGGTGCTGCTCGATCCGCGAGAGGCCCTCGAACTGCGGCGCGACGACCTCTGCGAACAAATGATCGCCGCCGCCCTGGTCCACGACCGTTGCGTTGGCGCCGGGCAGCGCCGTTTGGATCATCGCTGCGTACTCGGAGACGTCGGGCATGCCCCAAGGATAGCCCTGGCTCCCCCACGTCCGCCCAGTTCAGCCGAGATCGTCGGGCAGCACCGGTTCTGATTGTCTGATCCGCCCAGCCGAGTCGGCGACCAGGATGTTTGCCGCACCTCGGATCGGGCCCGGTCCCGCCGACACGCCGGGACGGCGTCGTTGGAACGCAAACAGTCCGTTGTCCACGCGAAGGTCGAAGTGCGTGGCCAGCTCACGGTCACCGAGTGCTTGACGGACCGCTTCGGCGATCTCACGCCGACGCGCATTGCGAAGGTCACCGTTCTGCCCGTGCGTACGCATCTCGACCCGCTGCAACTCGCGCTCAGCCGAGGCCAGCCGTGCTTCGAGCCAGTCGGGGTCACCGCTCGCAGGCTGCCCGTCATGGTCCACTGACGCGGCCGGCTCCGGAGACCGCCGTTGCATCGTGTCACGTTCGGCCACCGCCTCGGCAGAGAAGAACCGCGACTTGACCGGCGGCGCCGTCCACCCATCCGTCTCGGAGGTGCTCAGGTACCACGCAGCGGAGAGCTGCTCCATGCGTTCGTTTGCTGCGCGCTCTGCATCTGAGGGAATGCCTTCGCGTCGTGCATCGCGTTCGGAGATCTGCCGGTACGGGCGGAACCCGCCGGATTCGGCGACCAGGTCGGACTCAGACGAAGCGTCCTGGGCGGCGGGGCCGTTGCTCCACAGCTCACCAGGGGACGGCCAACCAAGCGCGGCGATCGCGTCGGCGCTGTCATCGGGCTGCGCTTGCGGTGCCGGTGTCACCGGTGGTGGCGCGGCCAACGCGGACTGCGGAGGCGTCAGGCCGGGCAGTGTCGTCGCGACCTCGACCTGGGTCGGCGCGGGCCGGTGCTTGGGTCGTGCGGGCCGTTGGCGCGGCGCGGGCGACGGGGTCGGCGTCGGCGCCACGATTGCAACAGAGGCCTCGGGAGCCTTTGAACCGGGCGCGTCAGGTGCAGCTGCGCGGGTGCGCCGTGCCGGTGCCGGAGTCGGGGTGGGCGAAGTGGCGACGGGCTTGGCCGGCGTCACAGGGGCCGGCGCCGCTGCAACGTTCGGGGGCGTCTCGACGGCCCCGGCGTCGCCAGGCGATCCGTGCTGCGGTGTCGTCTCGGTGACGGCAACGGGGGATTCTGCAAGCGACGCGGCGGGGGTGGGGGCGGGGGTGCCCGGTGTGGTCTCGCGGTTGCGCCGTGCCGCGGGACGCGGGGTCGGCAAGCTTGGGATGGGGGGCGTGGGGCTCAGGTCGACGGGGATGTCGAAGGCCGCTGGTGTGGGGCTGAGGTCGACGGGGATGTCGAAGGCGGCTCGCGCGGGTGTCTCGGTGGGCGGCGTGGGGCTCAGGTCGACGGGGATGTCGAGGGTGGCCGGTTCGGCTGTCGGAGCGGACGGCGTGGGACTCGGGTCGCGCGGGATCTCGAGGAGCGGTGCCTGGATCGCCGGGGCGTGCGCCGTTGGCGTCACGGAGGCAGCTTCGACGGCCGGAGGTTTCGCATCGGCGACCGGGGCCTTGGCGGCGGATACCTCGGCGACGAGTGCCTTCGCGATCGGGGCTTTCGCGACGGGTGTCTTGGCAACCGGGGCTTTGGCGACGGGGGCTTTCGCGATCGGGGTTTTCGCGACGGGTGTCTTGGCAACCGGGGCCTTGGCAACCGGGGCCTTGGCGACGGGTGCCTTGGCGACCGTGGCTTTCGCGACTGGGGCTTTGGCCGCGGGTCGTTCGCGCGGCGTTTCGGCCGGCTCGGGGGCCCGTGTACGGCGTGCCACCGGACGGAGAATTTCTGGCATCGGGGCGGGTGACGGCCAGGAGGGGTCGCGTTCAACCTCACCGACCGCTGTCGTCTCGTCCACGGTGTGCGCGGGCCATGAACGTGACGGCCAGAGCGAGTCGGGCAGTGTGTCGTCACCTGCGGGAATCTCGTACAGGCCGGATTCGGTCCCGGTCGATGTCTCAACCGCGGGTGTCGCGCCGCCGGGAACGGGCGGCCAGCTCAAGTCGAGCGGCGACTCCGAGAACGGCGCCGGGGCCGTCGATGGCGACTCGTGTTCTGCCATCAGATCGAGGAGCAGTGGGTCCTCAAACAGCGGATGGTCTGCGTTCGGCACTCCCAGAACGGTCACTCCCAGGCGTTGCCGTGCGCGCGGCTGGCGCGGCGCGGGCGGCGGAGGCTTGGCCTTCAGGCCGAAGCGCTTCTTCGACGACTCAACCTTCTTGGTCGCCGACGTCCCCGTCTTCTGCGGTGACTCACCGTTCTTCACGCCATCTCCCTCGTCACCGATGATCCAAACCCCGCCGCAGCGCAACCTGCATTTCCGCTCGGCACCCCCCAGGCAGGGGCGTCGGCGGCGTGCGCGGCACGGCCGTGATCAACAGTCTTCCTTGGCACCATCCCGACCCTCCCCATGTCCAGGTGAGAGCACACAAGCGCGGCGCAAACGTCGCCGTGTGCATCTATCGGCACAAGAGCGGGTCTTCGGGAGACCTTGGGGGCGCTCTCATGCATCATGCGTGAGCCCGGCACGTCACCGCTGGACAGGTCCTACCTGCTGGTGCGCACGGGTGCGTCGATGCCGAGCAGCGGGCCCTGGCTGATGTGGGCCAAGCGCGCGACAAGCGCATCAAAGTCGTCGGGTGCAACTCGAGGTCCGGCGTGTTGTCTCAGGACCTCGGCGACGCGGCGTTCGGCTTCGGCGTTGGCGTAGTCCGCGAGCAACCCAGAGAGCAAGCTCGCCCGCAGCGGTCCCTGCAGCGCCGCCAGAAGGTCTGCGCCGTGCGTGGCGCCGGCCATCGGCGTCGCCGAGGCGCCCGCGACAGTCACGACGGGCAACCCCTCGGTACGACGTTCGAACGCAAGCCGGCCCTTCCCGACACGGACCGCGAAGTGATGCGCCATCTCGGGATCCGACAGCGCCTTTCGCACCTGCTTCGCAATCTTCTTCTTGCCGGCGTTGCGCAAGTCGCCCTTCTTGCTCTTGGTGCGCTTGGCGATGCGCCGGAGTTCGTCCTCGGCGGCGGCCAACCGCTTCTCGAGGCGCTTGGTGTGCTTGGTGCGCATCGCGATCACCGGCGCATGCTCGATTGGACCTGACGTCCTTTCGGCGGGCGCTTCGGCGGCCCTGAGTTGGTCGAGCGGTTCGTCGACCGTCGGTGCGCCCTCGACGACCGGATCCGTCCAGTCGGCCGACGTTTCACCACACGCGGGGTCGTCCAGCGTTGTGGCGCGTTGGGATGCATCCACGGTTGCTGCAACGCCGTCTGTCCCGTCCTCATGGTCCCACGACCAGTCCGGCTCGCCCCAGGCTTCCTCGACCGTGGCATCTGCGGACGGCTCGTTCCAGGCGTGTGCGTCCCAGCTCGGGGACTCATCGGCCCAGACGGCACCAGCGGCTTCGACCGCAACATTGTCGGTCCATTCGGCGGGAGGCGCGTCTGGAGCGTCGCCACCGGCGACGGCAGACTCCGTCCATCCCTGTGCTGGGTCGAACGGGTCGTCTTGCTCACCGCCGTCCACGAGATCTGCGGCAGACGTGGCGTCGTCAGGGACGTACGTGCCGTCGTCTGTGAGAGCGGTGCCAGGTGCGGTCGCGTTCCCAGGTTGGGGTCCGAACGAGTCGAGCGCAAAGCCGATTTCGCCCGGGTGGGGCCAACCGGGCGCGTCAATGAACACTGCGGTTGCGCCGGCGCTCGCTGTCGCCCCGGCCACACGATCTGGCTCCGTGGCCGCCATGGCGAGTGGTACCGGTATGACGTGGGGTACCCGTGCCACAGAATCGACAAAAGAGGGGAGGTCAAGCTCGATCGGGCAATGGTCCGCGCTGCTCTGCCCGCCAAGCACGGTGTCAGCGAATCGCTCAGTGCCGGCGTGGGGGTTGCCCACAGGCGTGTCGACGCCGTCGTCGTCTGCGGGGCTCACCGCGTGGGGCTGGTCGAGCGTTGCTTGCGCGACCGACTCAGCTGCGGGAAGGCCGGCTACGGACAGGCCGAGCTTCGGTCGATTCCGCCGCTTGCGGGGTGGGCCCGGAATCTCAGTCTGGGGCCGACGCCCGATACGGCTCAGCGACCGCGACTTCGTCGTCGCCGTGCGACTACCGACCTCGGGTGCAACCTCAGGGCGCTTGCCCTGCATCGCCTGGCGTTTGAGAAGCGCAGCGACCAGCAGAAGAACCAGAGATCCTGTGAGGAGAACATTCATGACAGTTGTGAGCTCACGTCGGTTGGAGGCCGGAGCAGGTGTCAGGGCACGGTGCGTGTGTGCCTGCACCCCTCTATCGGCTGTTACCGCCCACAACAGTAGGTTTGGGCGCCGTTTCTGACAGACGTGCGGCAACTCACGTCGCCGTGCTCACCTCACATTGCGGCCGCCAGCGCGGCCGGGTCGGTGACCGGTGCATCGCAGGTGAAGTTCCTGCAGACGTAGGCCGCAGGCACGCCGTCGACAACTGGGCGGTCGGCCAGCAGGGGCGCCGCCGCCGCCGCCGCTCCGTCCGCCGGATCGCCTGCAGCAATCGTGGTGAACGGCCCGGCTGCGACGCGCGCGGCTGAGATCAGTGCGGTCGTGGCCGCATCCATCGGGGGTCCGACGATCGCCACCTCGACGCGGTTGGGGGACGTCGCATGGTCCAAGGCCACCAATGCCGTGCCGAACGCCTGGGGGTAGCGCGCGAGTTCTTCCCCGACCAGCCGCAGCGCACCGGTTGCGCGGGTGGCCAAATCGCCCGCGCCGGTCAGCGCCGCGAGGCGCAGCAGAACGAGCGCCGCCTGCGAGTTGCCACCCGGCGTCGGGTGGTCCTCGACATCGCGTGTCCGGGCGATCAATGCCTCACCGTCACGTCCCGAGTAGAAGAATCCGACGCCGTCTCGGTCTGCGAACAGCTCGACCATCTGAGCGATCAAATCACGCGCCGCTGTCAGCCAGCGGGATTCGAACGTCGCGTCGTACAATGAGAGCAGACCGTGTGCGAGGTCCGCGAAGTCGTCCAGGCATCCCAGGTGGCGCGCGGCACCCGCGGCCCACACCCGGTGCAGGCGGCCATCGACGATCAGGTTGTCCAACACGAACGCGGCGGCGCGACGGGCCACGTCGAGGTAGTCGTTGCGACCCAGCCAGACCCCCGCGTCGGCGAATGCCGCGATGGCGAGGCCGTTCCATGACGCCACGACTTTGTCGTCGCGCGCAGGCGCCAGGCGCCCCGAGCGGGCGGCGTAGAGCTTGCCGAGCGCCGATGCCACGAGCAACCCTGCGTCGGGGCCGACTTTCTCGGCCACTGCCTCCATTGGCGCTGCGACGAACAGGATGTTGGCGCCCTCAAAGTTGCCCTCGGGGCGCATGCCATAGCGGAGCACGATCGCCTGAGCTTCGTCGCGCGCAAGCACCTTCGTCAGCTGCTCGACCGTCCAGACGAAGAACGCCCCCTCACCGCCCGGCGAGTCGGCATCTTGCGCCGCAGCGAACCCGCCGTCCGGCGCCCGCATTTCGCGCAGCAGGTAGTCGAGGGTGCGTTCGGCGACCTCTCGCCACCGAACCTCGCCGGTCACCCGATGGGCCATCGCGTAGACGCGGGCCAGCAAGGCGTTGTCGTAGAGCATCTTCTCGAAGTGGGGCACGAGCCAGATCCCGTCGACGCTGTAGCGGTGGAAACCTCCGCCGACCTGGTCGTGGATGCCGCCGTCGGCCATGCGGTGCAGGGTGGTTTCGACCATCTGCCGGGCGTTGTGGTCGTGTGGGTCCGCCCACAGACGTCGCAGCAGGAACTCCAAGGCCAGGTGCGGTGGGAACTTCGGCGCTCCGCCAAACCCGCCCTGGGTCGGATCGAACGACATCGCAAGTCCGGTGACCGCGTCGTCGACGATGCGTCTGGGCAGGTCGTCGGAAGCTGGCGCACGGTCGGCGGATGCGGCAAGTCGCTCCTCGAGCTTGCCCGCCGTGATCCGCACTTCGTCCTTTCGCGAGTGGTACGCGTCGCCAACGTGGCGAAGCAACTCGGGGAAGCCGGGCATCCCGTGTCGCGGTTCGGGCGGAAAGTACGTGCCGGCGTAGTACGGCTTGGCGTCGGGTGTCAGGAACACCGTCATGGGCCACCCGCCCGAGCCGGTCAGGCCCAGGGTCGCCTGCATATAGAGCGCGTCGACATCGGGGCGCTCCTCGCGGTCGACCTTGATGCACACGAACAGGTTGTTCATGATCGCGGCGATCTCTGGGTTCTCAAAGGACTCGTGCGCCATGACGTGGCACCAGTGGCACGCCGAGTAGCCGACGGAGAGCAGGACCGGCTTGTCCTCGGCGACCGCGCGTGCGAACGCTTCGTCACCCCAGGGATACCAGTCAACAGGGTTGTCCGCGTGTTGGCGCAGGTAGAGGCTGGCTTCGATCCCGAGTCGGTTCATCAGGCGAGCATAGTTCGACCGTTCCCAACGGGCCTTCGCTACCGTTTGGGGTGATGAGCGACGAATTCTTGACCCAGGCGGGTCCCGCGCCCGCGCGCGGCGACCTGGATCGCTGGCGCCAGGTCGCCCTGCTGGGAGTCGCGTCCGCAGCGTTCGGCGACGACCGGGCGCGCGTGGGCCTGGCCGCGTCATTGCTGGCCCTGGACTGCCCCAATGAAGCCGGGCGGCTGCTCTCAACCGCGACCCAGGACGACCCGTGGGTGCGATGGTGGACTGTGCTTGCTGTTGGACAAGTTGAGGGTGCGGGTGGGTTGGCGGCGGCGTTGGCAGCCGCGCGGGCCGAGGTGCGGCCGTCAGGTCCAGACGGACGCGAGGTTGCCCGCCGGCTCACTGACCTGGACGCAGAACTCGTTGAGATCACCCGTGGTGAGCCGGGTTCGGCTCGGTTTACCGTGCTGGGGCATCGGGCGCGTCCCGAGCGCCGAGCGCTGATCGGCGGGCGCTCGTCTGCGGTGTTCCTCGTGGACCCGGGGTGGGAGGCGCTGCGGCTGGTGCGCCTGGCGCCGTCCGACGGTCCGTCGACCGGCAACGCCGCCCACCTGGAGTTCGGCGAGGTTCTGGAGGCGGTCCGTCGTGGCGATGCCGGTCCGGGTCGCCCCCTGCCCGACGACGCTCCGAGCCGGTTGCAACCGGGCCCCATGCTGGACGCGCTGCGCGAGGATCCGGCCACGCGCGACGGCCGCCTCCTGCGTCTGGCCACCGAGGTCCGCGAAGAGCGCGAGCGCCTGGCCGACGAGCGCGCCCGGCTTGCCGCCGATCGCGCCGATCTCTCCGAAGAGCGCGCCCAGTTCAAACGCATCAGAGCCGCCGCCGCTACTTCGCCGAGCAACGGCCGCCAGCCCAGCGCGGTCCGCCGTCAGCCGCCCGTCGTTCCCAAGACCGCCGCGGAGGCCGCAGCTTTACTGGGGGTGACGATCGACGCGTCGCGCCCCACCGTGCAGCGACACTGGCGCGATCAGGTCGCCAAGTGTCACCCGGACCTGGTCGAGGCCCTCCACCCGGCGCTCCGTCAACGCGCACAGGACTTGGCCGTGGCGCTCAACACCGCGCGCGACCTGTTGATCGGAGAGCGGACGGCCCGTCGTCCCCCCGGCCGTGCCTGACCTCTCCTCGGTCGGGGTGATCGTCCTGGCCGCGGGGTCATCGCGCCGCCTGGGCCGCCCCAAGCAACTGCTCGACCTCGAGGGCAAGCCGTTGCTGCAACACGCGATCGACGCGACCGAGGACGCGGGTGTCGGTGAGGTCGTCGTCGTGCTGGGTCACATGGCGGATGACGTCGCGGCGGCGATCACCCTTGCGGGCAATGCCCGGGTGATGGTCAACCCGGACCACGCAACCGGGCAGGGATCGTCTCTTCGGGTCGGGATCGGCGCGCTCGGATCTGCCATCGACCGCGCCGTGGTCCTTCTCGGCGATCAACCTCGTATCGCCGTCGAGGCGATTCGTGCTGTGGCCGTGGGCCCGGGGCCGATCAGACGGGTCCGCTACCCCGAGGGGCCAGGGCACCCGGTCGCATTCGATCGCGAACTCTGGGGAGCGTTGCTGGAGATCGAAGGCGATCAGGGCGCGCGAGAACTCATTGCAGCGCACCCCGACCTGATGCACGAAATCCCATTCGACGCGGCGTTGCCAAAGGACGTCGACACCGACGCCGACGCGGCCGACGTCGGTGCCTCAGCTCAGACTGACGCATCCTGAGGTCGACGGGCCGGCGTAGCTCTGTCCGGCCTCGACGGCCCGAAGCACCTTGGTGAGCGACTCCCGCAGCTCACGAACGCCGATGCGCTGATTGAGCGCGCACACGTGGTACTACATTGTGGTATGCGTCGAACGACAGGTGTCTCGTAACACGGCAATCCGGCCATTTCGCATACCATCGGAAGATGGTCGCCGTCGAGCTTCTCGATCCGGGTCAAGCGCCAGGAATGAAGGCGTTCCTGACCGATAGGTGTCGATTTACGCTCACCGACCTTCATGATCAATGGGTAGGGCTCGAGCCTGCTGAAGGGTGGGGCACGCAAGCCAAGTACTTCGAAGCGCACCGGCTGTGCGATGCGCAGACCCAACTCCGGCAAGAGGTGTGGGAGCCGCTTGATCGCTGCCGCGCTTGGGACGAGGGCCTGTCCGACGAGCGTCGTCGCATTCTGCATGCCGAGGCCGTTCGGTACGCGTCGGGCGGTGATATTGCCGGAGTTCTCCGGGGTTTACAGGCGGCGATCGTCGGTGCCGGTAACGACGTGACCGACGTTCTGGCCGTCGCTATGCCCAACCTCTTTGAGGCCTTTCCAGATGGATCACTCTGGTTGGTATCCACTGAGGAGGAGCTGGTCACGAGACTGACATTCCTTCGGATCCAGCATGCGGCCAAGACGACGCCAGACTTCCGAACCGATCCGGCCGAGTTCGTTGGCGTTCGAGCGCTGACGGGTCACAGCCTCACGCAAGGGGTTGACTTCTCCGACCTGTTGTCGGCGATGCTCCTCGCGTTCAGCCCGGGCGCGATCGGGTATGCGTTCCCGTGGCCTCCTCACACGTTTGTCTTCCTCTTCGGGAGCTCCCTTGAACTGCGCGTCCCAGAGCCAGGATCGCTCGTGTCTCTGTATGAACCTGCCACGCATAGTCGTGGTGATCGGGACATCTGGACGGATCCTCTGTTCTGGAAGAGCGAGTTCAATCCAGGAGACCTGGAGGCCCTCCTGGGATGGTGGGTCACTCGGCTGAACATTGTCTACGCCTTTGCTGCGGATCCAACCCGCTTCGAGGTGAACGGCGCCCATGATGTAAGTCGCCAATTCGCGTGGTTCTTGACATTTGAACGGATGGTCCTTGATGCGATCTGTGTTCTGACAGCGGTGCAATCTCCGTGGGCTACGCGAGAACAGTCGGCTTTCGATCTCCTCGACAAGGCAGAGGCTCTTCTGGGGGTCGGCCTCCGTGGCAGTGGTGATGGCTTCAAGCGCCTTCTGCGTCGACAGGAAGGGATCGCGCTCCTCGATCGATCTTGGGACTGCATGCCGGTTCGACTCAGACCGCGATTCAGGGCGCATTCCCGGCACCTGTACAAGGAGACCTACGCCCACGTCCATGAGCAGGCGTTGGGCTCTAGGCGAACGAGTGGCGCAGTGCAAGTCTGGGACGAAGCACGAGGTCTGCTCGTCGCAAGCGCCCTCGAGTCGTACGTGCCCAACATCGCGAGAGCCATCCGGAACTCGGCCCATGGCTTCTTCGAGCAGCTCACAGGACCAGAGCGCCATTTGCTTGCGACCCATACAGGAGCGCTTCCCCGAAGCTTTGGTGATCTCGTCGCGCTGATTTTCTTCGGACTTATGGCCGATCCCGCACGTCTTGTCGAGGGCACGTGGTGGTCATAGAGATGAGGGCGTGAGGGCTACAGCCGGCCGATTGCTGCGCAGGTCTTCTCGATCTCGGCCAGGTTGTGGCCGCTGGCGAAGAGGTCGATGTGGGGCAGGGCTGCGGCCATTCCGCGGGCCAGGGGCTGGTACTCCGGGTTCTCCTGGAGTGGGTTGAGCCAGACGATCTTGTGCGCGAGGCGATGCAGGCGGGCCATCTGGGCGGCCAGGAGTTCGGGCTCGCCGACGTCCAGGCCGTCTGAGCAGATGACGACGACGGCGCCGCGGATGGCATCGCCCTTGCCGTACCGAGCGAGCATCTCGCGGACGGCGTCGCCGATGCGGGTGCCCCCGTCCCAGTCACGGGCCTCCTGCGCTGCGCGCGCAAGGGCTTCGTCCGGTTTGGCATGGCGCAACACTCCGGTCAGGCGCGTCAGGCGGGTGCCGAACGTGAAGGCCTCCCAGCGTTGATCCGCCAACAGCGCGGCGTGGGCGAAGATCAGCAGCGCCCGCGAGAACGACGACATGGATCCCGAGATGTCGAGCAGCAGGACGACCCGGCGGGGACGTTCGCGCCGGGTGCGATACAGGAGGGTCACGGGATCGCCGCCGGTGCGCAGCGCGCGTCTGACGGTGCGCCGCAGGTCCAGATCGCCTCGCCGGGATCCGATTCGGCGCCGCGTGCGACGGACGGGGGCGACCAGACGCAGCCGGTTGATCGAACGCGACAGTTCGGCGAGTTCCGCCGCGTCGAGCTTGGCGAAACTGCGTTGGCGCAGGCGTTCGATGCGGCTGGCCATCTTGACGTCTTCCGGGACGTCGATCTCGTCGTCAGCCTCGCTCAGCGACATGTCCTGCTCGGTCACCGTCCCGGTCAGGTGCATGTCGGGCGGTGGCTTGCCGGGGAAGTCCTGGATCTCGAATCCGAACAGCTCGCGAAACACCCGGTCATAGACCGCCAGGTCATCGCGTCGACCCACCAATGTGACGCGTCCCGCCCAGTAGAGCTGCTGCGGCGTCAGCGTGGTTGCCTCGGCGAACGTTCGCAGACGCCCCGTGCCGACAGGAAGCCCTGCGCGGCGCAGGGCCCGGCCCAACTCGACGATCCGGTCGACGCCCACCTGGCTACTGCTCGTGGTCCACGTAGGAATCAGCCGATACCGAGGACCTTCGCCAGCTCCGCGCCGACCTTGTCCTGGTCCTCGCGATTCTTGACCACCCAGCCGAGCGTGTCGTGGGCGGCGGTCTCGTTGACCGGTGGTGCTCCCACCAGGTGAAGCGCGCGCGTCCAGTCGATCGCCTCGGCCGGTCCCGGAGGTTTGGAAAGGTCCATCTCGCGCAGTCGCGCGACTGCGTCCGCGACGGCGTCAGCGAGGATCGGCTCCGCCTCGGGCACGCGCAGGCGGATGATCGCGACCTCACGTTCGATGTTCGGGTATTCGAGCCAGTGGTAGAGACACCGGCGTTTGAGCGCGTCGTGCAGCTCTCGTGTGCGGTTGGACGTGATGATCACGGCCGGGGGTTCGGTGGCGCAGATGGTCCCGACTTCGGGGATCGTGATCGTGAACTCGGCGAGGAACTCGAGCAGGAACGCCTCGAACTCGTCGTCGGCCCGGTCGATCTCGTCGATCAGCAGGACTGCGCCAGCGCCCTTGCGGACGGCCTGCAGGAGCGGTCGTTCGACTAAGAATTGCTCGCTGAAGAGTTCCTTGACCCGTGTGTTCTGGTCACGTGCGCCGTCCTGGATCGCCCGGGCGTGAAGCAGTTGGCGCGAATAGTCCCACTCGTAGAGTGCCTGGCTGGCGTCGATGCCCTCATAGCATTGAAGCCGGATCAGGTCGGCGCCGAGCGCGGTGGCCAGTGATTTGGCGGCCTCGGTCTTGCCGACTCCGGGTTCGCCCTCCAAGAGCAGCGGCCGATGCATCTCAAGCGCCAGGTACATCCCGACCGCGAGGCCTTCGTCGCACAGGTAGTCCGCCTGGGCGAGGCGGGCGGACAGCTCCTGCGGTGAGGAGACGTTCATTCCGACAGCGTATCTGTCGCACCGCGGCGCGGCTGTCACCCGACGAGCGCAGGCGCGCAGGATGGCCAAGTCGCCCGAGGCGGGAATGGCCACGGGGAAGGCAGAAAGCGACAACCCGGCAGTGGTTGCCCTGCTCTTGTTCAAAGCGTAGCGTCCGGCTTCGCAACGTCCGTTACATGGAGCGTGATCGTGCGCGAAGTTCTCCCAACGCTTGAGCGGTGGTCCCATGAAGGGACTCGTGCAGCGCTGGCGACCGTCGTTTCGGTCGAGCGGTCGGCCCCGCGCGGGCCCGGTTCGATCATGGCGCTGAGCGAGACGGGTCAGATCGTCGGCTCCGTGACGGGTGGGTGTGTCGAGCCGGATGTCGTGCTGGCAGCGCAGGACGTCCTCGGCGGCGGGCCGCCCCGGCTTCGGGAGTACGGCATCGCGGACGAGGATGCGTTCGCCGTCGGGCTTCCCTGTGGTGGCGCGGTGCGGATTTTCGTCGAGGCGATGGACGCCGACGTCATCGCCCGCCTGGCCGCGGCTGTCCGCGACGAGACGGCGCTCGGCGTCATCACCCGAATCGCCGGACCACACGTCGGTGAGCGGACCGTCAGTGAGGCCGATGGTGTCGACGACGAGGCCGCAGCCCTGATCCGCGCGGGCCACAGTGGCGCCATCGGCACCGGCGAAGACGAGCGGTTCGTCCTGAGCGTCGCGGCCCGCCCACGGATGTACGTGTTCGGCGCGATCGACTTTGCATCCGCGCTCGCGACCCTCGGCCGCTTCATGGGCTACCACGTGACGGTGTGCGACGCGCGCGCGGCGTTCGTCACCAAGGAGCGCTTCCCCGACGCCGACGAGATCGTCGTGGCCTGGCCCCACACGTTGATCACCGAGGCACCCATCGACGAGCGCAGTGCGATCTGCATCCTGACCCACGACGCCAAGTTCGACGGGCCGGCGCTGCACGCCGCACTCAAGACCCGCGCCGGCTACATCGGCGCGATGGGCAGCCGACGGACGGTCGCGCGGCGTGAGGAACGCCTCCGCGCGGAGGGCCTGACCGACGCGGACTTTGCACGCGTCCACTCGCCGATCGGCATGAGCATCTCATCCAAAACCCCAGAGGAGGTCGCAGTTGCCGTTGGCGCCCAGATCATCCAGACGATGCGGTCACACCCAGCACCAGTCCCGAGCGTGATCCGGTGATCATCGAGAACTCCTTCGAGGTGCCCGGCACGCCCAAGCAGACGCTTGAGCTGCTGCTCGACGCCAAGCGCGTCGTACCCTGCATGCCCGGCGCCGAGCTGGTCGAGATCGTCGATGACCGCAATTGGCGGGCCAAGATGCGCGTGCGCCTGGGCCCGGTCGGGATGGACTTCGACAACAAAATCGAGCTGGTCGAAATCGACGAGGCCAACGGTGTCGTCACGATGAACGTCAGCGGTCGCGACACCCGCGGCAAGGGCGGCGCGGATGGGACGGTCGAGGCCCGCTTCGCGGCCAGCGGCAACGGCACACGCGTCGACATGACCACCGATCTGCGCTTCAGCGGCCAGGCCGCACAGCTCGGCCGGCCCAATGTCGTGCAGGACGTCTCCTCAAAGCTCGTCGGCGATTTCGCCAACTGCCTCGGTCAGCAGATGACCTTCACAGCGGCCGCGGAGGCCGCCCAATCAGACGGGGACGCGGCAACTGTTGCGTCGCCCCCGCCTCCACCGCCATCAGCCAAACCGCTGTCGGCGTTTTCTGTTCTCATGGCAGCCATCGGTGGCGCCATCAAACGCATGTTTCGGAAAGGGGGCTGACCCGTGGGACGCATCGCCGTCACCGTCAACGGGCACCGCCATGAGATGGACGTGGATCCGCGGGACCTGCTCGTCTACACCTTGCGCGAGACGCTCGGTCTGACGGGCACGAATGTCGGGTGCGACACGTCGAGCTGCGGTGCCTGCACCGTGCACCTCAACGGCGAGTCCGTCAAGTCATGCACCGTGCTGGCCGTTCAGGCCGACGGTCAGGAGGTCACCACTATCGAGGGGCTCGCCGTCAACGGCGAGATGCACCCGATGCAGCAGGCCTTCACCGAGAACCACGCCTTGCAGTGCGGGTACTGCACGCCGGGAATGATCATGGCGGCGGTCAGCCTGCTCGACGACAACCCCTCGCCGTCCGAGGACGAGATCCGCCACGGGCTCGAGGGCAACCTGTGCCGTTGCACCGGCTACCACAACATCGTCAAGGCCGTGCAGGCCGCGGCGAGGGCCTAGGAGGCCGTGATGGCAACGACAGAACCCAAACCACCTCAGATCGGGCAGCGCCGTCTTCGCAAGGAAGATCCGGAGCTGATCACCGGTCAGGGCAACTTCGTCGACAACATTTCGGTCGCCGGGATGTTGTGGATCCACGTCGTGCGCAGCCCGTTTGCACACGCGACGATCAGGGGCATCGACACGTCCAGAGCCGAGAAGGGTGACGGCGTCGTCGCGGTGTACACGGGCGAGACCCTCGAGTTCGCGGGCCCGCTCGTCATGGCGTGGCCGATCAACGACCAGGTCAAGAACCCGGCCCACTTCCCGCTGACCAAGGACAAGGCCCGCTATGTCGGCGACCCGGTCGCGGTGGTCGTGGCCGACAGCCGCGCAAACGCCAAGGACGCCGCCGAACTGGTCGAGGTCGACTGGGACCCGCACCCCGCGGTCACCAACATCAAAGAGGCACTCGCCGACGGCGCGCCGATCGTCCATGAGGAGTTCGGCACCAACAACGCCGGCGACTGGGTGTTCTCGCGTGACTCGCCGGTCGCGCCGCGCAACCCTTCGGGGCCGTACTTCGAGGACCCCGAGCTGGTCACGATCAAGGAGGACTACTACCTGGCCCGGCTTATCCCCAACGCGATGGAGCCGCGCGGCGTGGTCGTCGATCTGACCGCGTCAATGGGCGAGTACACGGTGTACACCTCGACCCAGATCCCGCACATCCTGCGTACGACGCTGACGATCACATGCGGCATCCCCGAGGCCAAGCTTCGGGTCGTCGCCCCGGACGTCGGCGGCGGGTTCGGCTCCAAGCTCGAGGCCTACCCCGAGGACGCGATCTGCCTGGCGGTCGCCAAGAAGCTCCGCTCGCCGGTCAAGTGGATCGAGGAGCGCAGCGAGGGCTACGTGGCCACGCTGCACGGGCGCGAGATGTACCAGACCATCGAGTTGGCCGCGACCAAGGACGGCATCCTCAAGGCGGTTCGGGTCAACCTGACCGCGTCGATGGGTGCCTACCTGCGGATCATCACCCCGGGTATCCCGATGTTGGGCGCCTGGCTGTACGCCGGTCCGTACGACTGTGAGGGCTACGACTTCCAGTACACGAACGTGTTCACCAACAACACGTTCACCGACGCCTACCGCGGCGCCGGGCGGCCCGAGGCCACCTACGCGATCGAGCGGGCCATGGACGCGCTCGCCCGTGAACTCGACATGGATCCGATCGATCTCCGGATGAAGAATTTCATCACCAACGACAAGTTCCCCAACTACACGATGGTGACCGGGCTGACGATCGACTCGGCCAACTACACGGGCACCACCGAGAAGCTGTTGGACATCCTTGATTACGCGGACATCCGCAAGAAGCAGGCCGACAGTCGGGCGAGCGGTGGCACCAAGGTCATCGGCGTCGGGTTCTCGACCTGGCTCGAGATGTGCGGTATCGCACCGTCACGTGTCTTGGCCGCCCTCAAGTACATCGCCGGCGGGTGGGACGCGGCGACCGTCGAGTTCCTGCCGACCGGAACGGTGCGCGTGTTGACCGGGGTCTCACCACACGGTCAGGGTAACGTCACCACAATGGCCCAGATCGCCGCCGACCAACTCGGCGTGGACTTCGAGGACGTCGAGGTGCTGCACGGCGACAGCCAGGTGGTGCCGCTCGGGCTCGACACGTACGGCAGCCGTGGGTTGGCCGTCGGCGGCGTCGCGCTCTACAAGGCGGGTGAGAAGATCCTGGCCAAGGCCCGCACGCTCGCGGCGCATCAACTGGAGTGCTCCGAGGATGACCTCGAGTTCGCCGGCGGTGACTTCACCGTCCGGGGCACCGACAAGAGCGCCAACATCAAAGCGCTCGGCTTCGCGGCCTGGGCGGCCCACGACCTGCCCGACGGCATGGAGCCGGGGCTGACCGCAACACACCTGTACGACCCACCCAACTTCAGTTGGCCCAACGGCTCGCACGCGTGTGTGGTCGAGGTCGACACCGAGACCGGCGCGGTCGAGATCATCCGCTACGTCGCCGTCGATGACTGCGGCGTGCAGATCAACCCCAACATCGTCCAGGGCCAGCTGCACGGAGGCATCACGCAGGGCATCGCCGAGGCCTTGTTCGAGGAGGCGCTCTACGACTCCGAAGGCAACCTGCTGACCGGCAACATGACGAGCTACATGATCCCCGGCCCGCCGGAGCTGCCGTCGTTCGAGCTGGACCACACCGTCACCCCCAGCCCCACCAACGCGCTGGGCGTCAAGGGCGTCGGCGAGGCCGGCACCATTGCGGCCCCACCGGCCGTCATCAACGCCGTGGTCGACGCGTTGTCGCACCTGGGCGTCACCAACGTCGAACGGCCTGCCACGCCAGAGCGAGTATGGCGCGCCATCCAGGAGGCAACGTCATGATCCCGAGCAAGTTCGACTACACGCTTGCGGAATCGGTCGAGCACGCCATCGAGCTGCTCGGCCAGGACCCGGAGGCCAAGCTCCTGGCCGGCGGGCATTCGCTCATCCCGTTGATGAAGACACGCCTGGCACGCCCGTCCAAGCTCATCGACATCGGTCGGCTGGGCCTGGCGGGGGTGACGGACAGTGGCGACCACCTGGTCGTCGGCGCCCTGACCCGTCATGCCGACCTGGAACACGACGCCACGGCCAGGCAGCACTGCCCGATCCTGGCCCACACGGCAGGACAGGTCGGTGACCGTCAGGTCCGCCACCGCGGGACGATTGGCGGGTCGTGCGCGCACGGCGACCCGGCGTCGGATCTTCCGACCATCTGCCGTCTGCTCGACGCCACGTTCGTCGCGCAGGGTCCCAACGGCACCCGGCAGATCGCCGCAGCCGACTTCTTCAAGGGTTTCTTCGACACGGCTCTTGAGGCGAACGAGCTGTTGACGGAGATCCACATCCCCAAGACCGGCGGCGCCGGTTGGAGCTACATCAAGTTCCGCCAGCGGGCACTCGACTGGGCAACCGTGGGGGTCGCAGCCGTGGTCAACGGCGGTGCGAAGATCGCGTTCACCAACATGGGGCAAACCCCCCTTCGCGCGAGCGCAAGCGAAGCGGCGTTCGGATCAGGTGGGGCCGCCGCAGCGGCAGCCGCCGCAGCCGAGGGGACGGATCCCCCGAGCGACACGTGGGCATCGGCGGACTTCCGCCGCCACTTGGCGCAGGTCCTGACCGGGCGGGCACTGGCGGAGGCCGGGGCGAAGTAATGACATGAGGCTCTCCGGCGGCGCAGGTTCGCCGCCGGAGAGTCGGATGACCCTCTTTTCGACACGTCGGGATCGACCCGAACCCGCTATTGAGACCAAAAGGTTCCGGCGATGGTTCGCTCGGGGTCGGCAATCAAGGCGAAGAAGATCAGAGCCGCCAGGTTGGCAAGCGAGCGGGGCAGGTGGGCGTCGTGAGTTGCAATCACATGGCGTTTGTTGCCTTCAATTTGTTCCAGGAATCCATGTGACGAGTTGCGGACCTCGCGAACAATGTTCGGAACGTACGAATCGAGTGGACTCCCCACGTATCGTCTGGCTCTTTCGTCCCAAACCTTGACCGCCCCACGGGTGCGGCGGTGCGCCATCGAGTGGTCGTGCACGTAGCTGTGTAGGTGCTCATACAGCTTCTGGGAATGCTTCTGGAAGCGAGTGCGTAATCGGACCGGAAGCATCTCCCACGCTCTGTCGAGGCGACTTCGCATTTCGCTCCTCTGGAGGAGTCTCTTGAAACCGTCGCCACTGGCTTCGGATCCATAGCCAAGTAATGCTTCGGCCTTGTCGAGCAGATCGAACGCCGCCGCCTGTTGTGTCGGCCACGGTGACTGAACGCCTGACAGGATGCAAATGGCGTCGAGCACGAGGCGCTCAACGGTGAGAAGCCAAGCGAACTGCTGGGCGACGTTATGCAGACCGTTGCCCGCGAATCCAGCGGGGTTTGCAG
>JANLOO010000005.1:0-20252 GCA_031366605.1 Actinomycetota bacterium
CGGTTCCCCGGTCTGATTTGGCGTTCGGGGGGAGGCCCTGCTACGCTTGCGAACACATGTTCGGTTTCGACGACGGGGGAGCATACGAATGGGTGACCTGAGCGATCGACAGTCCGAGATCCTGGCGTTCATTTCGAAGCACTGCGCCGTCTCCGGGTATCCGCCCACGGTCCGCGAGATAGGCTTGGCGGTGGGGCTGACCTCGCCGTCGACGGTGCACGCGCACTTGGCAAAACTCGAGGCCGGTGGGCACATCCGTCGCGACCCGACCAAGCCGCGGGCGATGCTCCTGTCAGACCGTCGTGAGGAGAAGGCGGCACGCGAAGCGCCGCGTGGGCTTCCGCTGCTTGGTGCGGTCGCCGCAGGTGTGCCCACGCTCGCCGACGAGCAGATCGAGGACTACATCGAGACACCGTTCGCCGGCGATTTCGTGTTGCGCGTCAAGGGCGACTCCATGATGAATGCGAGCATTCTCGATGGGGACCTCGTTGTGGTCAAGCAGCAGGAGACGGCCAAGAACGGCGAGATCGTCGTTGCCCGTATCGAAGACGAGGCGACGGTCAAACGCTTCTTCCGTGAGAAGGGGCATGTACGCCTGCAACCCGAAAACGATGCGTTCGCACCGATCATCAGCGATGACGTCTACGTCCTCGGCAAGGTCGTGGGGGTGTTGCGCAAGCTATGACTCCTCCGGCGATGATGATGATGGAGCGTCCGCGACTGTTCCCACTCGATGGCGGGCAGTCCGCGCCGCGGCGGTCACTTGACGACGTGGTGTTGGAACTCCTCGCCGACGCCGATCACGGGACGTGCCCGGTGTGCGATGGCAGGACACACGCAATCGTCGGTGGCGCACAGTGCGAAGACTGTGGGTCCGAGCTTCTGATGGGTGCCGAGGCAGCTTGACGCGGGACGATCAACCGTGCACTACACTCGGCGGGCAGGCTGGGCGGCCGCGGATCGGGTAACCGGTCCGAGGAAAGTCCGGACACCGCAGAGCAGGGTGCTGGTTAACGGCCAGCGGGGGAAACCTCAGGGAAAGTGCCACAGAAACGAAACAGCCATCGGGCAACCGGCGGTAACGGTGAAAAGGTGCGGTAAGAGCGCACCAGCGGTCTGGTGACAGGCCGGCTGGGTAAACCCCACCCGGTGCAAGGCCAAGCAGGGGCGTTACGGGTTGCTCGCCCAGTCCCAGGTCGGCCGCAACGAGGCGTCTGGCAACAGATGTCCCAGAGAGATGGTCGTCCACGACAGAATCCGGCTTATAGGCCTGCTACGGAAGAAGCCCCGGTAACGGGGCTTCTTCTATTTCGCGGGACGACTGCCTCTGTGGCGATGTCCGACTCGGCCACGACGCGCCAGACACTGACGGAGAGGGTCCACGCGCGTGGTGTCGTTGGCCGATGTGAGCTGGAGCCGCGGAGTTGACCGCCCCGGCGGCGAGCACGAACTTGGCGCCGCGCACCGCGATTGGTCCCTTCCGGCTCTCGGTGACCAGGTGGTGGACCCTCTGACCTGTGGAGTTGATCACGATGGCGTTGACGCGCACACCCCTCAGCAGTCGAGCATGACCGGTCGCGCGGGCCGGGTCGATCGCACACACGTCTCGGCATCGCTCGTGCACCACGCCTGCCGGGAAAGCCGTCGCGGTGCTACAGCGGACGCACGCACCGCCATCGCGACGATCGACGCCCATGGCATTCGCGCTGCGGTTGACCCCCTGCTGACGAAGCCGCGCTGCGAGGGCCGCAATGTAGGGCTCGTGCTGGAGCACAAGCACGTCAACCCCGGCGTGCCAGCTCGGGCGCGGTGGTGCCCCCCACCCATACCGGAGCCGATGACCACCACGTCGGCGGTCAGCGACTGCATGTGCCAAATCCAACGACACGCGCCTGCGCCCGGCGCACCAGCGTGTGTCGGGCGATCGCCTCGGGTTTACGCCCGCGAGAAATGCACGGGGTCGCCCCGTGAGGCAACCCCGCTCTGAGATACACGATACGAGGAGTTGGGCTAGACGCCTTCTTGCGCCGCGAGCCCGTAGCCGCGCGCGACGGCGGCTTGCGCCCCGTCGATCACGGACAGCAGGCACGCCATGGCGTGGTCGTCGCTCACGTGGCCGCCCACGATCGCGTCCTCCGCCTCTTGCAGCAACGCCAGGGCCAACCGTGTGTGCTCGACAAGCACGCCACCGCCACGCTCTCCCTGCAGGCCACCCCGATATCCCGCAACCTCTGCTCGGCCGGCGAACGCCGCCGGGTTGCCGGATTCCAATGCCCCCGTTACGACCCGCACGAAGCGTGTTGCCGCCCGTCGAAGCTCGGTCTCGCTCGGAATCTGCGTAATCGTGGGAACGGCGTCGTCGTACCCGCTGAGAACCCGGTCGATCACCGCATCGCTGCGTGCGTTGAGTTCTCGCGCCAAGTCGGGGCAGGCCGGAATTTCCATCCGTGCCGCGTTCAACGAGAACCGACGCGGAATCGGCGCCCCGTGATCTTCGAGCCAATCCTTCAGCTCATCCATGTCGAAACGTCTGTGACCGCCCACGGTTCGGTGGGACGGAAGCCGATCACTGTCGGCCCAGCCGCGCACCGTCGCGACGCTCACCCCAATAATTGCAGCCGCTTCACTCGCTGTCAGCGAGCGACGCCCTGGCTCAACCCGGCCAAGGCCTGGCGGCCGTCGATGCTCACGTGTCATGTCGCACCATCCCTCATGTCCGTTTGGAGCAAGCGCGAATCCTAGTGCCAATATCGGACGAATACGAGGAGAGAAGGAGACAATCCTCATAAAGCGAACCGAGAAACCATGGTCGAACGCCTTCATCGCCCCCTCGTCCGAGCGGGGCTCGCCGCGATGGCGGTCCTCGTTGCGCTTGCGCTCGTCGCGATGGTGGGCGCACTGATGCACATCCGCTCGCAGGTGAGTTCCGCATCACGTGAGCTCGCGACAACCGCGGCGGCCATTCCCGGCGAGATTCCCGACGGACCGACGCCCGAGCAGATCCAGGCGTTTGCCGCGCCGGTTCCGTACCCGCTTCTTCTGACCGGCAAGGTCGGGCAGCCCATTTTGCAAACGGGGCCGGCCGTCGGGTTGTGGGATCGGGGCCCTGCCCACTGGACTGGACGCCTTGCGTTGGCCGGCAGTTCCGTGCGGCTCGTCGACGGAGCGGTCGATGTGACGCGGGCGCTTCCGAATGGTCGGGCGGTGACCCTGCGCCGCGACCTCGGGCGGGATGCGACCGGTATCGATACAGGGACGGCGGTCGTCACAGGCGGGGTGGCGCTCTTGATGGCGCTGCTGGCGGGTCTGATGTCATTTCTTCGAGCACGCCGCGTCAACACTCATGTGGAGCGCCTTGTCGGTGCAGCGGAGAGTGTCGCCGCAGGTCGCCGTCCAGGACCTGACGAGATGCTGACCGAAGGGCCATTCGCTCGACTCGGCTTGGCACTGCAGTCGACGGCCGAGCGGCTCACGCATCTGACCGAAGTTGCAGACCGGGAACTCGCGGTCCTCGCTGCGGCGATCGAGCCGCTTCCCATCGGCGTGGCGGGTCGCGGCCCCTCCGGCGGGCGGCTGCGCAACCTGAGCCTCGAACGCCTGATCGAAGGGCTTCCCGCCGAAGATCGTACCGGGATCGAGACTGCGATCCAGGAGGGACTCGACGCAACCGGCCCAGTTGGCAGTCGCGTCATGCTCCGTGACGGTCGGTCAATGGAGGTCGATGGCTGGAGCGTCCCCGGCGGTCGGCTCGTCAGCGTCGCTGAGCGCACGGAACAGGATCGACTCGGGGCATTGCGCAGGCAGCTTGAGAGTTCAGCGGTACGTCAGCTTCGGGCACCGATCGACGAGATCAAGGCGCGGGGCAAAGAGTTGTACCAGCAGCTGCCCGCACCGGCTGCTCCCACGCTTCGCGCGGTGTTCGCCGCGACCGATCGGCTCGACCGGGTGGTGCGCAAGCTCCTTCGTGGCACACAGAACGACCCTGCGCTGCTCCCTCCGCGTCGCGAAACGTTCGGCGTCGCGGGCCTGCTGTGGGGTCTCGTCCACGATTGGGACGCCGCGCTGCGACAGCGCGCCCTGCGCGTCGAGCTGGACATCTCACCGGACTTGCCGGATGTACGGACCGACCCGGCCCTCGTCGAGGAGATCTTGACCGAGCTGGTCGACAACAGCGCCAAGTTCACTCCACGCGGGGGCACGGTGTCCCTGGTGGCACGTCCGGGCGAACGAGCCGTCGTCATCGAGGTACGCGACACCGGCGGGGGTATTCATCCCGAGGACGCCGACCACGCGACAAAACGATTTTTCCGCGGCCAGCTGTCCGAGTCCATTCCCGGCGCAGGTTTGGGCCTGGGCGTCGCCGCGGCGCTGACCGACCGGCTGGGTGGCGTGTTGGTCATCGAGCCCGGTCCCGGTGGCCACGTGCGGCTTGAGTTGCCGGCGCTCCCGACGATGCCGGCCGCGGAACTGCTGGAGGTCTAGTAGTGGACCCGTCCGAACGTCTTGCCGCGAACAGGCGGCTGCAAACCGTCGCAAGCGGTCGTCCCCGGCGGCGCGAATATGGCCGGATATGCGGACGGCCTGCGTCCTGCGCTCGCCCGGTTTTCGTTCGCCGGATTCATCGACAAATGTCCGGACTGATCCACTACTAGCCCCGCCCGTCGATTGCGAGTCTGGCGACGACGGTTGTCACGAGGACGATGACACCGCCGGTCAATGCCGATCCCAGACGGGCTCCAGCTGCTGACGCGATCACGGTTGCCAACGTGGCGAGCACGAGTCCCAGGCTCCACATCACGAGGTCATCGCGTTTCGTGTTGGGCGGGGGTGCCATACGCGTAAAGACTAGCGGGCAGCGGCTTCTCCATCAGCAATGCCACCGGAGCGCCGAAGAGCAGCCGCCCGCGGAGCGTACGCCGCCGGCGCGCAACACGGTAGCCGCGCTCTCGGTAGAGCGCGACGGCGGCTTCGTTGCCCTCCGCCACCCAGAGCGTGATACGGCGCTTGCCCGCCAGGCTCGCGATCACGTCGCATTCGTCCAGCAGCGCACGTCCGATGCCCTGACGGCGATGGCTCGGGCTGACGGCGAGTTCCTCGACATACGCCGCATCGGGTGCCAGTCGCGCATAGGCGACAAGTCCCAGCACGATCGCACCCCGCAGTGCGCGTCGCCACCCGATGGCCTCGGCGAGAGGACCGACCCCGCCCGCGCTGGCCTCTTGCCGCAATGCAAGGCGTGTGGTGCCAACGACCGTCCCGTCAACCTCGGCCACGATGTACCGGACGGAACATCGCGGCAGATCCCGATTGACGAGCGCGGCGATCGCGCGGGCGCCGCGATCACCGAACGCCGGCGCGACCTTGTCGGCCAGGCCCTCCGCGACCAGCCGGCCGATCAGATCGGCGTCGGCGAGGGTCGCCGCGCGAACGCGGACGGCAGAGGGTGAACTCGGGTCGATCAGGCGATAGTGCCAGCCGCCGGGAGGGGGCGTCGGAGCCCGGGGAAGGGGGGAGACCCGGGCTCCGCACCACGAGGGGCGATTGCCCCCGCGAGCGCACCGATCGCATCGAGGACGCGATCCACGGCGTGCGCCAACTCGTCGTTGTTCAGCAGCTTTTGCGAGGCATCCCGAAGTCGCGCCTGCGCCTCGCGAGCGAGCGGCAGGGCCGCCATGCTGACCTGATGTCTACGCTGCAGCGCAAGCAGCGCCGATTCGGTTTGATCCAGCGCATACGCCGCCGTGGCAACCGCTGTGCGGTCGCAGACGAGCCGCTCAGCGACGTTGGAGTGATCTCCGGTGAGCCCTGCGACCGCACCGGCCACGAGCCAGGCCTGGTCGTTGCCGCTCTGTTGGACGACTGTCGTGGCGGCCCGTATCAGTGCGCTGATCCAGGCTGACCTCGGCATGAAGGTCCCGAGCCGGAACGTATCCCACCGCTCATCGCGGTCGACCGTGGCATCCACCAGCCCCCGAACGGTCGCGACACCCCGACGTGCCGCTCGCGCGGCGCCCGCGGGGTCCAAAGCATCGGCCGTTGAGGCGATACGTCGCGTCATGCCGGCGGCCCATTCGACGGCGTCGACGACATCGTCTCCTAGGAGCTCGCGTGCGTCACAGACGATGTCGGCAGCGTGTTCGATCTGGCGGGCGACGTGAGCCGCCCCCCGTCCAGGCGTCGGGATCAAACCATCGGGAGCGATCGCAGCGAGTTCGGCGAACGCCCTGGGGGCGCCCGCGTGGCCGGCGGCGCGAGCTGCCAACACCCGCGCCGACGCCTCAGCGCGCTCAAGTGCGGCTGCGGTTTCGAAGACGGCGTGAAGAGCTGTTCCTGATGAGAGCACGTGAGGTACTCCGGTCGTCGATGCCTGGACGGGGTTGCTGGTTCACCGTGACCCGATGAAAGGTAGGTGGCGCCGCTCACCGAGGGTTTGGCCGCCAGGCCCAACTTTGATGTCGTGCGATTCGACACGCTCGGCGCGGGTTGGCGGCGGCAGGATCGTGGCCCCTCCGGGCACGGCTGATAGTTTTGCCCCGTTTGAGGACCGCCGGAGAGGGAGAGGGAATGGCCTGGGATGACGTATCGCGCTGGCAGGCGGCGGATCTTGCTGCAGCGTTCAAGATGGGCGACCCGGTACAGATGGTCGACGTCCGGGAGTTGACCTGGCGCGAGTCAGACAGCCGGATCCGGGGCGCGACCCGGGTGGACCCCATGGAGTTCGCCAGGGAGGTCCCGACGCTTCCAGCCGGTAAGGAACTCGTCTTCTACTGTGACCGGGCGGGTGAGGCGACCAGCATGAAGATCGCCCTGTGGGCGTTCGACAATGGGTTCAGCCGTGTGGGCGTGCTGGTCGGGGGCTGGGACGGTTGGCAGGACGCCGGTTACGCCGTCGTCCCGAAAGCGTGACGCTTTAATGGCCCGCCCAGGAACCATTGCGCGGTTTGACGGCTGCACACCGTCGCCAGACGGCGTCGGCGAAATCGCTGTTGCCACCAGTCGCGGCGAGGTTCGCCGACACCGCCTGTCTCGCTTTTCGGTCGCCCTCCGGCACAGTGGTTTGTTCGTGCGGGCGGTTACTTGCCTTTGGGGGTCAGGCCGTACGTCGTCTCGAGCCACTCGGGAAGGATGGCGGCGATGGCGCGCATCGTCAGGTCGCGCTCGGAGATCGCGGCACGCACGGCGATCTGGAGCGCAAGCATCGTCTCGTCGGTGCGGATGCCCCGGACACCGCTGACGGTGTCGTCGGCCTCCTTCTTGGCGTAGATCATGCCGCGTGCCGCCATGGGCCAATGCTCCCGCGCCCACTCGATCAGGCCCGTCTCAAGGTCGCTCGGGTTGTACTCGAAGAGCGCCTTCTGAAGATCGTTGGGAGTCGGGTCCGAGTCGCGCATCATCACCTCATGTTGTTGATCAGGCGCCGCAGTCTAGTGCACGTCCGGAATGCTGGTGGTCGTGGCCACGGCGAGTAAACTCGTCGGGAACCGCCGTGCCGACGTATCTCCTACTCTCAACGCTCAGCCCGCAAGGGCTTCAGACGCTGCAGGCGACACCCGAGCGTGTCTTCGAGGTCAACCGCGAACTCGAGTCCTCCGACGTCAACGTCGTGCAGCAGTGGGCGTTACTGGGCGCCTACGACATGTTGAGCGTGGTGACGGCCCCGGACATGGCCGCCATCGCGAAGGTCTCCGCCGAGATGTCTGCTCGGGGAAGCGCCCGGATCGACACATTGACGGTGGTCGAGTTGGATGACCTCTTGGGGGGTTTCGCCGAGACGGCTTAGTGGTCCTCCCCGTACCTCCGAGAACGACCACTGAGTGGATACGTCAGTCGACGCGACGCCAGTCCTCGGACGCGCACAACGGGCACGCCGGCAAGACGAGCACGCCGTCGTTCTCCTTCGGGGAGACGATCAGGAGATCGCACGCGGCGCACCTGAACTGGCCGATGACCTCGTCACCGATCGAAAACAGTTCGTGGTTGGTTGTGCTGCTCACAGAATTGTGGACCTCCATGGGATGGGGTGCGGCAGGGCTGGTCGCCGTCAAACATCTGGATCTCCGACGAGCCGACGGTCGCGGCGTGGGGCTACATCAGGAGCGCTACCGCGACACAAACCACAGCGACGACGGCGAAGAATACGAAACCGATGGTCAGAAGTGCCCGTTCCGTCAGACGCGACGCGAGGTGAGGTGCCCCATCGGTCCACCGGGCCGCTCGGGGGCGGTCGCCCGGGTCGTCGAGCCACCGCTCGCAGTAGGGACAGAACGTCGTCTCCGCGAGCAAGGGAACGCCGCACCGATGGCAAGCGGGCGCCTCGGAGCTGTGATGCCCTTGGCGATCTGGTTCGACCCGCACGGCCCCGCCCCTCCTGACGACATGACGAATGGAGTCTGACGAGGATACACCGGCCCCGTCCGCCTGCAATACCCGCCGAGGGATTCCAATACGCCGTCTCTGATCGGGGACAGTGACTCGGGAGAGTCCCGGTTCCCTGCGCCGCGGACGGGCGGTCACGCCGATCCCGCTGCACGGCACTCACAGCGATATCGCCGACGGCGTAAGGCGAAGGTTTGCGGCCGTCAAACGGCGCAGTGGTTCCTTGACGGACCTTATTCGGCCATCTCGGTTGTTTTCGCGTCGATCTCCATGATCTTGGCCTCGACGTTCGCGATCTCGGGACCGATTCCGGTGTCGGGGAGTTGCCCGGCGCGGACGAGTTCGATCACCCGGTCGCCCAGTTGCTCCAGCGCCGCTCGGTGTTGGCGTTGCAGGACGCGACGGTCGCCTTCGAGTCGCGCGCGTCGCACCGACTGTTGGATGTCGCCGGCGAGGCGACCGGCGGTGCGGGTGACGGTGGTGATGACGGACATCGTCGCTCCTGGGGCGGGGGTCGACCGAGGATAGCCGTCGGCAAAGTGTGACAATCATTGGCGCACTTCCGCGCGTGTATTGGCACACTTCGGTGCAGCGCTGTAACAGGTCTTGGTCGTAGCGTCGGGGTATGGATCAGCGGCGTAATCGACGAGCGAGAGCGTCCGGTCAGGCAACGGTGGAGCACGTCGCGATGGTCGTTGTCGTCGCGTTGCTCTTGGCGGCCGCAGGGGCCTGGCTCACGTCACACGTCCACCCCGATCGCGACCCGCCGCCGCTGACCACGCATGTCTGGTCGGGTCTTGATCGCATCCCGGAGTCGACGCCGCGCCCACCGGATCTGGGACTGACGCCCCATGGCCGGAGTGAGCGGACAACCGGTCACGCAGTACGGCGAATCCTACGGGGGGTGGTCAAGGCGAATCGCCTCATCCTGAGCGGAAACCGTGTCTTCGTTGCCGGTTTCGGTCACGGTCTCTGGATGTCGGTCACCGACTTCGTGCGTGATCCGGTTGCATTGCTGACCGATGGCAGGGGTTTGATCAAGGATTTCGCCGAAGATCCCGCCGGGCTCGTCGCGGCGCAGATCGATGCCGCGATCGACTACGCGAGGCAACTCAAGGCGATGTCGCCTCAGGACGCCTACCGCAGGGTCATGCGCGACCTGGGGGAGCTCTCCGCCGACGTGGTCATCGAGCGGGGCCGGGGGTTCGCCAGACGCAAGATGCTGAGTGTGCTCAAGCGACGGCTCGAGGATCGCGGTGTACTGAAGCCCGCGCCTCCGTCCGACAAGCGTGTCGGAAATTGACACAGAGATGAATGCATTTTGTGACACCTCGGTGTGGCGCTGTAACACACCTTCGTCGCAGGATCCCTTGCGCCCGTATACAACGAGATGGAGGGGAACGATGGGATACAAATTGACGGCGTGGACGACGGTGCGTGCGATGCGCGCATGGGATCGCATGACCGAGGAGCGTGGGCAGGGCACCGTGGAGTACGTCGGCATCGTCGTGATGGTGGCGCTCCTGGTGAGCGGGGTTGGCCTTGTCGCAGGCAAGTGGGGAGGCGACATCGGCGACAACCTCAAGGACGGCCTGGTCAAGGCGATCAAGAAGCTGGTGGGGCAGTTGGTCGCGACCTGATGCGGGCGGACCGGACGTCTGCTGCTCTGCGGGTGGGCGTCCGGTCAGCCGACAGCGGCGTTGAGCGCGGTCCGAACCTCGCCCACGGAAGGGCGATCCGCGGGCCAGCGGCTTCGATAGACCCAGCGCAGTCGGCCCTCGGCGTCCACCACCACGTCGCCGCCGAGTTGGGTCGGGTCTTCGCGGACGCGGGTGAAGCGACGCCCGCGGCGCAGGGCGCGAATCAGGCGGATCCAGTAGCCGGGTTGAATGGCTGCGAGCCACCATGCCCTTCGCCCGAACCCGAACACCCCGTAGGCGACGCGAGCCGGGTCACACAGGATCGGGACGCCCAGGTCGAGCCCGCGTTCGAACATCGCGACCGATGTCGGCGGTGCGAACGCCACGCCGATCACACGGCCGGCCAAGGTGTGACGCTGTGCAGCGACCTCCACGAGGTGCTCATTGCACGCGATTCAGCCGAGGTGGCGCATGAACACCAGCACCATCGCCTCGCCGCGAAAGTGCGACAAACGGGTTTGACCCCCGTCGGTGGTGGCGAAGACAAGGTCTGGGATGGGGTCTCCGGTAAGCACGGGTCCGACATTGCCGATCGCAGGGCCCGCCCGCAAGCGGGATGCGGGAGGTACACACAACCCGAGCCCGCACAGGGATCCGACGAGGTCCTCGAAAATGGGCGCATACCCCGCGCTGGGTGTGTCAAGCGAACGTATGAAGGGAGTACGGTGTGGGCGTGTCGACTCTGGAGGTCAAAAGCCCGGTGTCGGGTCAGATCCGAAAGCTCAGTTTCGCGGAGACGTTGCGGATGTCGGACGCCGGAATCCTCGATCCTCGGGAACGCGTGGAGCTGGTCGACGGAGTGCTCGTCACGATGAGCCCCGAAAGCCTGCTGCATGTCTTGGTCGTGCGGAGCATCAACGGTCTGATGAGCCTGCATTACCCCTGGCCGAATTACGAGATCAGGGTCCAGACGACGTTTCCGTTGGGGGAGTATCACTACCGCGTCCCCGCTCTTGCGATCGCCAGACGGGTTGATCAGTGGCTGACGCCCACCGATCTGGTGCTGATGGTCGAGGTCGCGCAAACCAGTCTGACGCGCGACCTCGTCGAGAAGGCGGCCGCGTATGCGGAATGGGGAGCGTCGACCTTTGGGTTGTCGACATTCCACAACGACGCGTTGTGGTTTTCAGCGATCGTGGGCCGCACCGATACGAAACGGTCCGTACGGTCGAGGCCGCGGGACTGCTCGACCTCCCCGGCATCGGTTCGCGCCTCGCGGTCGCCGACATTCTTCCAACGCCTCCCGAGACGGTGCAGTAGCGCGTCAGTCGCGGGTCGCGAGGTACGTCAGGTTGATCTCGCGACCCGTTGCCGCGCGGTCACCGAGCCACCCCAGCTCGACATCGAGCACACGTGTGCCGGCGGCGGCCAGGCACACCTCGACTTGTGGGCGGGGCACCCAATTCATGCGGATCGGGTTGAGTCCCAGCCTGCGGTAGAGCACTGCGTCGCTGACGCCGACGCGGCGGAGTGCGGCGTACGCGCGACGGCGCGGTTGCAGACGCTGGCGCAGTGGCATCGACGCGGGCAGTTGTGCGATCAGCAGGCCACCGGGCGCGAGGATTCGCGCAAGCTCGCCGAGCAGCCCAAGGATCGCGGCTCGTGTCGGCACGTGCTGCAGCACCAGGTGGGAGAGCACCAGGTCGAAGGACCCGTCGTCAAACTGTCGCAGGTCGTCGACGGTATTGACGATCCACTCGCAGTTGGCGATGCCGACGTTGAGGTCACGCGCCTGGGCGATCATCGTCGCCGAGATGTCAACGCCGAAGGATCGGGCAAAGTGCGACGCGAGCGCGCGGGTCAGTCGACCGACTCCGCATCCCAGCTCGAACGAGGCCCCGCGGTCCGCAGGTCGTCCAAGGGCGTCGGCGATCGCGAGGATCCGCGCGACGTCGTCGATGCCCGTCGCCAGGAATGCGTCCGTATCCCAGCCACCGTGCTTGGCCTCAGCCGTGCTCAGGATCGCGTAGAGCGGGTCGAGTTCCGCGAGGGCCTCCCAATCGCGCTGGTGCTGCGACTGCTCGCTCACGTCGCCGCGACCATCTGTCGGATGCGTTCGACCGCTTCGTGCAGGCGCGGCACTGGTTGGGTGTACGCGATCCGCATGTGTTGGTCGGGTGCGGCGAAACCGAAATCGCGGCCGGGTGTGATTGCGACCGCCGTTTGGTCCAGCACGCGTCGGGCGAATGCAAAACTGTCGTCGGTCAGGTCGCTGACGTCGCAGTAGATGTAGAACGCGCCGTCCGGTCGTGCACGCACGCCAAACCCGATCTGGGGCAGTGCCGCCAGCAGCACGTCGCGTCGTTGTTGGAGTTCTGAGCGTCGGGACTCCAGGATCTCGATCGTCTGTGGTGTGAACGCCGCGAGGGCCGCGTGTTGGGCGATGGTCGAGGGGCAGATGAACAGGTTCTGGGCGAGCTTCTCGATCTCGCGGGCGGCGCCGTCCGGAACCACGAGCCATCCCAGCCGCCATCCGGTCATCTGGAAGTACTTGCTGAAGCTGTTGACGACGATCACATCGTCCGTCAGGGACAGCACCGTGGCCGGGTTGCGCCCGTAGACCAGCCCCTGGTAGATCTCGTCTGCGACGAGTGTGGCCCCGCGCTCGTGGCACAGAGCGGCGATGCGTGTCCACTCGTCCGGCTCGATCAACGTGCCGGTCGGGTTGGAGGGCGACGCGGCAATCACCACCCGGGTTCGTGAGGTCCAGGCCGCGCTGAGAAGGTCTGCCGTCACCTGGTAGTCGGTTGCGGCATCGGTCGGGACGAGCACGGGTACGCCATCTGTGAACGTCACGAAATGCCGGTTACAGGGATAGCCGGGATCACCGATCAGCGCCTCGTCCCCGACATCGAGCACGAGGCCGAGTGCGAGCAGCAACGCCGCGCTTGATCCGGCGGTGACGACGATACGGTCGACCGGGATCGCGAGTCCGTAGCGATCGGCGTAGTAGCCGCTGATCGCCTCGCGGAGTTGGGGCAGGCCCAGGGCAGGCGTGTAGAACATCGGCTCCGAGCGGAGCGCCTGTGTCGCGGCCTGGACGATCGGATCGGGCGTGGCGAAGTCCGGCTCACCGACCTCCAGGTGGATGACATCTGCGCCTGCCGCCTGCATCCGGTGAGCCTGGGCGAGTACCTCCATGACCTCAAACGGGGCGATGCGCCCGACACGGCGGGCGAGACGGTCGAGTGCGCTCACGGCAGTATCGAGCCTACCCGCTGGCAGAAGGTCGCCCGACCCGACCCTCGGCACGCCAGATCAGATGCGTCCCTTGAACGTGTCGCAGCCGTCCGGGTTGCCGGAGGCGTAGCCCTCGGCAAACCACTTCTGGCGCTGTGCGGATGAGCCGTGCGTCCACGTCTCGGGCGTGACCCGGCCTTGGAACTCGGACTGGATGCGGTCGTCGCCGACCACCTCTGCGGCGTTGAGGCCGTCGAGGATGTCCTGGTCGCTCAGGCTCTTGAGGAAGCCGGTGTCCACTGCGTGTTTGGACCACACCCCGGCGTAGCAGTCGGCTTGCAGCTCAGAGCGCACCGCTTTGGACTGCGGTCCCTGCCGGTCATTGCCGATCGCGTTGAGCACGCCGAGTTGGTTCTGCACGTGGTGTCCGTACTCGTGGGCCACCACGTACGCCTGTGCGAACGCTCCGCCGGTCGCACCGAACGTATCGTGCAAATCCTTGAAGAACCCCAGGTCCAGGTACACGTACCGATCGACCGGGCAGTAGAACGGCCCGACGGCGGAGCTGGCGGCGCCGCATCCCGTGTCGATCTGATCACGATAGAAGCGCGTGCGCGCGACGGCGTACGTGAGCTTGCTGCGCGTGAACTCGTCACGCCAGTATTTTTGGATGCTGTTGATGTAGCCGACCATCCGGCAGTCGTCTTTTTGGTTGGCGTCCGCGCCGGTCTGGCACGACGTCTTGAGGGACCCCGATCCGCCGGCCGACCCGGATGCCACGCTTCCGCCCGCTGTCTGGTTGTTGAGGTCCTGCAGACCTCCCAGGCCGCCGTCGCCGCCGCCGAGCGGATTGCCGCCGAAGATCAGCGCGAGGATGAGGGCGATGATCCCGAGCCCGCCGCCGCCGGCAGCAAGCCCACCTCGGCCACCCATGCGGCCGCCGCCGGCGCCACGGAGATCCTCGACTTGCGAGGTGTCGAGCTCGACGTCTTCGTTGAATTCACCCACGGTGGCGGTCCTCTTTCAGCGTCCGGGATCGTGCGGCCGAAGTATCGCTGATGGGTCGGGACGTTCGCCGCCGGCTCACGCTGTGGCCCGCCGCCCGTCAGGTCCTGTGGTCGGACGAAAGGCGTCCCGAACCAACGAGCGGCGCGGCCGCGACTGCGGCGGCAGCTGCGATGCCGGCGGGAAGCGCGATGGGCGAGTCGAGCAGGCGCAGCACCACTCCCACGCCGACGCCGACGGCCCATGCCACGATGGCGACCGGGACGTAGCGTGCCGGGCGGCGGTTCCCGCGCAGCTCGTCGATCCACAGGACACCGATCAGACATGGCGCGGCCAGGGCCATGGCGGTCAGAAAGCCGATCATGCCGTCGGCGAAGTCGAGCGCCGCCAGGGCGGTGCCGGCGATCGCGACGATCAGCAGGGCGCCGCGATGCGTCAGGTTTGGGATGGTGTCCTCGAACGACAATGCGCCGCTGTGCAGGTTGGTCAGCACCGACCCGGTAAACCCGAGCGCGACGAACGCGTATGCGATCGTGGGGCTCCCGAGTTGTTCCAGGACATCGACCAGGTTCCAGGTGCCGGTTGAGAGTTCCAGGATCGCGCCGGCCATGCCGAATGCGAGCAGCGGCACGGCCAGACCGACCGCCGCGCACCACACCACGTGACGCGGGCGTGCCAGGTCATGCGTGAAGTCGGGGGTTCGCAGTGCGAACGCGGCGCCGTATCCCACCATCACGGCGATCGCCGGCAAGGTGCCCAACGCCGTCTCGGGCAGGCCATCGCCCAGCAGCGGTCCGGCGTGGTCCGAGAGCGCGATGCGCAGGCCGTCGACGGCGAGTAGGACCGTGGCGATCCCAGCGGCCAGGGCGACCCATGAGAGGGCGTTCAAGCCGCGCCACGCGACGGCCAGCATCGCGGCCGCGAAGATCGTCATGCCGACGCGCGCGGGGACGTGGAGCAAACGGCCGAGCCCTGTTCCGGCGACGCTCGTGTTGAACCCGAACCATCCGACCATCATCACCGCGAGCACCGGAGAGGCGATGCGCCGCCCGCCCTCCCTCCCCAACGCATCAGCGGCGAGTGTGCGCAAACGTGCGTGGCGACGCTGTCCCAACCATCCCTGTGCGATCGCGAGGCCCGACAGCACGGTCACGCCCACCAGCACCGCGACCATCAGCCGCCAGGTCTCGTTGCCGTCGGCAACGCCCCCGCCGACCATCAGCGCGGCGGGGCTCGTGCCGATGCCCACCCACGGTCCAAGGCGCCGAAGCCAACCGGTACTGGTCACGCGTTCACTTTCGCCGGCTGATGATCCGTCGAGAGCGGAACTACCTGTGGTCGTCGGGATCCCAGTCATATTCGATCTGTCGCGCGGTTCGCGCCGCCAGGTCGCGCCCCGCACAGCGATCCACCAGGTGCAACGCCATTGCGATGCCCGAGGAAAGCCCGCCCGAGGTGACGATCGCGCCACTGTCGACCCACCGGACATCCCTGGTCGCGCCGGTGTCCCCGATCGTGTCGGCCAACAGGTCGATGTCCTCCCAATGCGTTGTCCAGGGACGACCCTCCAAGAGCCCCTGCGCGCCGAGCAGGAACGCCCCGGTGCAGATCGACGTGGTGATCTCAGCGTTGGCGCTGAGCGTCGCGACCGCGCCGCGGATCTGTGGATCGGCGAGCACGGCATCGATTGCAATGGCACCGGGAACGATCAGCACGTCCACGTGTCCGGCGTCTGCGACCGTCGTGTGGGGCACCAGGCCGAGGCCGCCATACGCCACCAACGGACCCAGGCCAACGCCGATCGTGACGACCTCGAACGGAGCGACCTGGCCATCGCGTTCAGCGAGCCGGCCGGCTGTCAGGAACACCTCATACGGTCCCCCGCAATCGAGCAGGTCAACGCCCGAGTAGATGAGGATTCCGATGCGCATCGGCTCACAGCGTGGCTGATCACGGAGTGGCCCGCAAGGGGAAACCGATCGGGATGGCCCGCGCGATCGCGCCTACTCGAAGGTCGGGCGCAGTTCGATGACGAGGTCGTCGGGGGCCTCGAGGATCTGGGTCCCGGCGTCCCGGTCGAGCCGCACCGAGAGCGGACCTCCCGGAAACTGGATTCCCCGAACCTCGAGGGTGTCGAGACCTGCGGGCAGCCTGGGGGTGAGCCGCAGTCGCCCATCGGGGACGTGTGGCTCGAGACCCAGGAACATGGTCGCGAGTTGGAGAGGCACGCCGGCCGCCCAGGCTTGGGGACGGCAGGCGGTGGGGTATGGGGTGGGCGTGTCCCCACGCTCGCGGGCGTGGCCGCCAAAGAGTTCGGGGAGACGATGGTCAAACAAGGTCATCGCCGCGATCAGGTCGTCCGCGAGGGCGAGTGCGGGCTCGTCGAGGCCGTAGCGGCGCAGGCCCTCACAGGCGAGCGCGGTGTCGTGGGGCCACACCGAGCCGACGTGATACGAGATCGGGTTGAAGCCCGCCATGTCGCGCGCCAGCGTGCGCAGGCCCCACCCGCTCGCCATCTCCTGTCCCGCCAGATGACTCGCGACCTGGTCGGCTTCGACATGCGATGGCACATCACACCACAGCAGATGCGCCATGTTGGAGGCGACGCTGTCCACCTGGCTCTTGTGGCCGTCCAGGGCGAGCGCGAAGAATCCGGGTTTCGCATCTGTGCCCGGGCGCCAGAACCGCTCGCGAATGAGTTCTCGCAGCGCCGCGGCCTCCTCGTCCAGGGTGGCCGCCTCGCGATCGTGACCGAGATGGCGCAGCACGGCGGCCAGCTCCCGTCGGGCACGGTGGGCGTAGCCCTGCACCTCGACCATGGCGATCGGGCCATCGGCCAGGCTCCCGTCGGGGAACTGGACCGCGTCCTCCGAGTCCTTCCAGCTCTGGTTGCTGAGCGAGCGTCCACCCGTGGCCTGATACTCCAGCAACCCGTCGCCGTCGGGATCGCCGGGACCGCGCATCCAGTCGAGTGCGGCACGGGCAGCCGGTAAGAGTTCGGTCAGCGCCGAGCGGGATGCACCCCACCGCAGCGCGGTTCCGTAGAGAATCAAGAAGAGCGGCGTGGCATCAACGGAGCCGTAGTACGGTCGCGCCCCGGCAACGGTGCCTTCGCCCAGCCAGGGCCGTTGGGTCAGACGCACTTCATGCAAGATCTTGCCCGGCTGCTCTTCGTTGCCCGGGTCGTTGACCTGACCCTGACGGGCGGCGAGCGCGGCCAGCGTGTCCATCATCTGGCCTGGCAGGAACGCGCGCGCCTGGTGTCCGGCGATGATGCTGTCGCGGCCGAACAGTGCGACGAACCACGGGATGCCGGCGGCGACGAGACGCCGGCCGGGCTCGAGACGGTCGGGCATGCTCAACGCATCCAGGTCGGCCAACGCGCGGTGGCAACCGCGACCCAGGTCGGGCGGGTCGCTGAGTACTTGGACGTGGGAGATGGCGTCGTCTGGGCCGGCGTCGACATCGTCCTGTGACGTGGGATGACCGTTGCCCGTCTCGACCGTGATGTGCAGGTGCCACGGCTCCCCGCGGTGCAGGGTCGGCGTCCACCGCGCGACTCCACCGTCCAACGCGTCGGGCGCGGGCGCCAGCCGGATGGTCGTCGACAACCCGGTTTCGTCGTCGCTGAACCGGATGCAGTCGCCGGTCGCCGTGACTTGGACGGGAACATGCGCGCCCGACGCGGTGTTCAATCCACGGATCGCGAAGATGTCGGCGAAGTCGGCGTCGACATCGAGGCTGACGGGCACCTGGCATGGCGACTCGGCCCACCAGCGCAGGACGACCTCGTCCTCCAGCCGGCCTGCGCCGACGCGCCGCCGCCGTTCGACCTCGAGGGACGGATCGCCGTGCCCGGGTCTGGGGGAGACGAAGCCGCGAAAGCGTGCTGTCGACGGGGCGAGTTGCGCCGCTCCGAGCGGCCGCAGCGGCACGCCGTCAACCCGTACGATCATACGCGACAGATGCCGGGTGTCATCGCTGATGAGTCCGTCGGCGTCCCCGCCGATGTCGCCCAGCACATCCGAAATCGTGAACGTCAACCCGTCGATGAGCGTGATCGCCGAGTTGCCGCCGGCGAGGATCACCGGCTCTTTGGGAACCGGCTTGTGATCCGCGTCAGGCACTGAAGAGACCCTACTAACCACCAGCGCCGGCGGCCTCGGCGGACGCCATCGCGACCTCGTCGTCCGGCAGAGGGTCGACCGGCGCCAGGCTGATCACCGGGCGGTGCACTCCTGCGAGTTCGGCGCGAATGAGACGCTCGTATCCGGTGGTCATCGCCTCGGCCGAGAACAGTTCGGCGACGCGTCGCCGGCATGCGTGTCGATCGATCTCGTCGATTCGGGCGACCGCCTCGACGAGCTCGTCGGGCGTCTCGCGAACGAAGCCTGTGACCCCGTCGGCGACCACCTCGGGCACCGATCCACGCGCCGTCGCGAGCACCGGCGTCCCGCATGCCATGGCCTCGATCATCACCATGCCGAAGGGTTCGGGCCACGCGATCGGGAAGAGCAGGGCGCGAGCGCCTGCCAGCAGGTCGAACTTCTGCGCAGCGTCGAGCTCGCCCAACCAGACGACGTCGGGTCCCAGCTCGGGCGCGACATGCGCTTCGAAGTACGCGTGTTCGGCGGGCTCGCGGCACTTGGCCCCGATCAGCAGAGGCAGGCCGGCCTGACGCGCGATACGGATCGCATCGGCGGGACCTTTCTCGGGCGACATGCGTCCCAGGAATGCCAGGTAGCCGTCCGGCGTGGCGCGAAACGGTGCCGAGTCGAGCGGGATTCCGTTGTAACACACCCCCGCAAATGGGAGTCCGGAGGCCATCGCGCGTTGCGCCTTGCTGATCGCGACCAGTCGCAGTCGCGGTGAATGACGGGCGATCCCCGCGTAGATCTCGGTCGGAACGTCGTCCAGCGGGCCGTGCGTCACGTGCAGACCTGGCACATTAAGGCGCGAGGTCAGCAACGCTCCGAGCGGACCGGAGTGGTCGATGACGATGTCGACATCGCCGAGCGCATCGATCCCCTCAAGGGCATGCCGCCAGTCGGATGCGGGCTCTCCGATGGTGTCCGGGAGCGATGCCAGCGGATTGACAACGTCGACCCCCGGCAGTGACGAGCCCGGCGCGGCAACCAGCACCACTTCGTGGCCGCGTTGCACGAGACCCACTGCGAGCGCGGCGACGACTTGTTCGATGCCTCCGTACTGCGGAGGTGGGATCGGCACCCAGGGGGGTGCGAGCAATCCGACACGAAGGCGCTGGTGTGTCCTGCGCGTTCGTTGCAGCGTGCTACTTGAGTGCATAGAGCCTCCACGTCCGCCTGCTTGTTGGCGACCGAGAGGCGGAGGGGGCTGGCCGGCGGCAGTCCCTCAGGTCCCGGGCAGACCACGATGGGTCCGACGGGGGACGGGCTCGAGCGTTACGTGTGTTGAGGGTAGCCGTTGCGACCTGAATCGTTGCGGGCACGTGTCTCCTACCCCGTGACCGGGGGAAGCGCTCGCACTGATGGCTCGCAGATCCGGAAGCGGAAGTTGATGGTCCTGGTGGGGGTGCCATCCGTGAAGATCACACGGGCACTCAGCGTGTGAATTCCACTGGGTGTGCGGATCGAGAGTCGGAAGGGCGCTCGCCTGACGGTTTTGACGGTGCGACCGTCGAGCAGGAACGTGACCCTTCGGATGAATTGGCCTCGCACCAACGCCTGGAAGCTGTTGTCCACGCAGACGCTTGTTCCGAATCGCGTGATCGTCCGCGCGACGGAGCGCGGCGTGGTGGTGACGAACGCCGCACCGTTTTGGGCCAAGGTGCCGCCGCCACCGGGGGGCGTACCACCGCCGCCTGGAGGTGGACCACCGGCAGGCGTCCCACCACCGCCGGGGGTGGCGCCCGTCGCGCAGGCTTCTCTGGTGATCGTGTTGGTATCGAGTGTGACCGCGCCGTTGCGCGTCAGGGCCCGACCCAGGATATTCGTGCGCGTGGTCACCGTG
>JANLOO010000010.1:0-22500 GCA_031366605.1 Actinomycetota bacterium
GGCGGAGCCGCAGGCGCTGCTGCAGCCGGAGCGACCGGTGCTGGCGGAGCCGCAGGCGCTGCTGCAGCCGGAGCGACCGGTGCTGGCGGAGCCGCAGGCGCTGCTGCAGCCGGTGCGGCGGCGACGGCCTCGGCGGCGGCGGCCTCCGCTTCGGGAGCGATGAAACCGCGGCTGTCGGCGAGCCCCTGAGCGAGCGCGCCGAGGATGAGGTTGCACGAACGGATTGCGTCGTCGTTTCCGGGGATCACATACGTCGCCTCGTCCGGGTCACAGTTCGTGTCGACCAGGCCGATGACCGGGATGCCGAGGCGGTTGGCCTCACGCACACCAATCATCTCGCGCTTGAGATCGACGAAGACGATGGCATCCGGCAGGCGCTGCATGTCGGCGACACCACCGAGGTTGGTCTCGAGCTTCAAGAGCTCGGCCTCGGCCGAGAGCCGCTCACGCGTCGGGAGCAGGTCCAGTTGCCCTTCGACCTTCTGGCGGCGCAACTCGTGCAGACGCTTGATCCGATCGGCCATCGTGACCCAGTTGGTCAGCAATCCACCCAGCCAACGGTGGTTGACGTACGGCATGCCGCACCGCTTGGCCTGGTCGCGCACGGCGTCCTGGCTCTGCTTCTTGGTGCCGACGAACATGACGGTGCCGCCGCGGGCGCCGATGTTGCGGACGAACTCGACCGACTCGCGCAGCAGCTCAAGCGTCTGGATCAGATCGATGATGTAGATGCCGGCGCGCTCACCGAAGATGTAGCGCTTCATCTTGGGATTCCAGCGGCGGGTCTGGTGTCCGAAATGCACTCCGGACTCCAGGAGTTGTTTCATGGTGACGGGCACGGTGGCTCCTCATTCGGTTGTGTGTCGAGCGGTCCGACGTGCGTTCCGGTGGAACCATCTGTGCGATGGCACCGACCACCGGCCGGCATCGCCGGGGTGTGGGTTTGACGGGCGCGGCCATTGTAGCGGTCTGGACGGCGCTACACCGTCAATCCCTCGAGCACGGCCGCCAAGTCGGGAGGCAACTCGCTCTCCACCTCGATCGGCTCCCCCGTCTCAGGGTGCGCAAATGCGAGATGCCACGCGTGAAGAAACTGCCGCGTCATCCCCAGTTCGTTGCCTCGACGGCCGTAGACGGGGTCGCCGACCACCGGAAAACCCGCCGCTTCCAGGTGGACCCGGATCTGGTGTGTGCGCCCGGTGTCCAGACGCGCCTCCAACAGGCTGTGACGTGGATATTCAGTCACACGTCGAAAATGGGTGCGGGCGTCGCGAGGACGATCGGTCTGCGTCGACATCCGGGTCCTGTTGCGCTTGTCGCGCCCGACGGGGCGATCCACGGTGAGCGCCGGCGGGAACGCCCCGTGTACCAACACCAGGTAGCGCCGTTCGATCAGCCGATCGCCCATCATGCTCTGCAAGCGTCGGTGCGCGCGATCGCTTTTGGCGACGACAAGCAGACCGCTCGTGTCACGGTCCAAGCGGTGCACGATGCCCGGCCGCTCGATGTCCCCTCCGGCGATCCCATGCGCGAGCAGCCCGTGGACGACGGTCCCCGACTCGTGTCCCTTGCTCGGATGGGTCACAACCCCCGCGGGTTTGTCGACGACGACCAGCGCCGCGTCCTCATAGCGCACCACCAGTGGGACATCCTGGGGGGTCAGCCCGCTTGGTGGCTTGGGCATGAGTTCGATGACAATGCGCTCACCGGCAACGAGGGCCCTGCGCTTGGTGACCGCCGCGCCGTCGATCAGGACGCGCCCTGCTTCGATCAGGCGTTGCGCTTCGGCTCGGCTGCCAACTTGCGGGATTGCGCCCACGACCACGTCCACCCGGCGTCCAGCGGCATCGGCGTCCGCGATCAACGCGACGGCCTGGTGCGCGGTCACTCCTGTCCGCCGGCCCGCAACAGACCCAGCGCGATGATCACCGCCCCCACGGTGATGCCGGCATCTGCCATGTTGAACGCGGGAAACGCAGGTGGGTCGATGAAGTCGGTCACACCCCCGTGAATCAGGCGATCGAGCAGATTGCCGACGCTCCCGCCGACCAGCAAGCCTCCGCCGAACGCAACCGCAAGGCTCTGCCGTGTCAGCCGGACCAGCGCCCCTGCGATGACCGCCAGCGCCACGACGGTCAGCGTCGCGACGACTGCGCGGTTACCCGGGAAAAAACCGAACGCGATGCCCTCGTTACGCGCGCGGACCAACCCGACACCGGCGATCAGGTCGATGCGCTCACCCGGTTCAATACCGGCGCGCACGATGAGCTTGGTCACTTGATCGAGGGCGAACGTCACGATCGCCGCGACCCCGAACCAGACCCACCGCTGGCGCACCGCGCGGCGATGGCGACGGCCCTCGGCCGCGGCGACGGCGTCACGGATCGGGCGGGTTGTCAGATGGCCGCTCACGGGGTGTGCCCGTCGATCGCGCCGAATCGATCGACGAGCCGCGCCGCCAGCAGGCTGGGGTCACCGGCAAGCACGATCAGCTTGCGCGCGCCGCCCGACCCGCGGCGAATCGCCGCCGCGTGCGGACGGATGCCGGCCGCGTCGGCCAGATATGCGCACAACGCCGCGTTGGACTGACCGTCATGGGGCGGAGCGGCGATCTGGACCCGCAGTCGCCCGTCCTGCACACCAACCGCCTGGGTCGTGCGGGAGCGTGGGACGGCTTTGACCTCGACCGTCACCCCGTCGGCGTGCGTCGACAGCCACTCAGGCAGCTCAGCCAATGAGACCGATGACGGTGCGTTGGACGATGAACAGCACGATCAGCGCGACCATCGGCGACAGGTCGAGCGGACCCACCGGCGGGATCATGCGGCGAAACAGGTCCAGGTACCACCCCGTCGTGTCGTGGAAGAACTGGACGACGGCCTGCGACCACTTGCGCATCGGCGCGATCGTGACCCATGACATCAGGATGCGCACCAGGATGCACAGCTGGAAGACGATGAACAACGAGTTGAGCCACGTCGCAAAGGTCTGCATTAGAGCTCCGCGGCGCGGCGGGCGGCGGCGCGGACGGCGTCAGCGACATGAGCGCGGACGCTGCCGCGCTCCAGCACTCCGATACCCTCGATCGTCGTGCCGGCCGGTGAGCTGACACGCTGACGCAGGTCCGCAGGGTCGGTGCCGTCAGCGAGCAGCGCGGCGGTTCCCGCCAACACGGCTTGCACCATCGCACGCGCTTGATCACGAGGAAACCCGACCGCAACCGCTCCGTCCTCCAGACCCTCGGCCACCAAAGCGACAAACCCGGGGCCGCTCCCGACCAGGGCTGTCGCAGGACCGATCAGGTGCTCGGGCATCTCGATGACCGCGCCGAGTGGCTTGAGAACGTCGTGCAAGGCGGTCTGCGTGTCCGCTGGGATATCCCGCGTCGCGATGACCACGAGACCCGCCCCGTGACGCACGGCGAGGTTGGGCATGGTCCGTGCGATCCCTGCGGACGGTGCGAGGACCCTGATGCGATCGATCTGCCACCCCGCGATGACTGACAGCAGGACCGTCTGCGGCGTCAGCGCGGCGCCGATCTGGGTCAACGCGGCCTCGGCGTCTTTGGGTTTGACCGCGAGCACGATCAGGTCGCACCCCGCCAGGTCGCCGACCGAACCCACACGACCACCGACTTCGTCCGCGGCACCCTGCGCGGCCGCCGCAATCGCGTCCACGAGGATCGTGTGCGATGCCAGGTCGGGGCGGTCGCGCAACAGGCCGGCCGCCATGGCACGCCCCATCGCGCCACACCCCACCACACCGATGTTCCGCGGCCAGTCACTCATGGGCGCATCCTGACAGGCGCGATACCGGGAACGATCAGTACTGGTTGAAGAAACCCTTCTCAAGTAAGCGCGCCCGCTCTTCGGCGGACACCTCGACGTTGCGAGGGGTCAACAGAAAGACCTTGTCGGCAACGCGCTGCATGCCGCCGTCCAACGCGTAGGTCAGTCCGCTGGCGAAGTCGATGAGCCGCTTGGCCAGGTCCGTCTCAGCGCTTTGCAGGTTGAGGATGACCGGAACGTTCGCCTTGAACTTGTCGGCGATCTGCTGAGCGTCGTTGAAACTCTTGGGGACGATCAGGTGGACCTCCATCTGCGACCGCGCAGGCGCCTCGACCGCGCGGATCTGCGTGGAACGCGCTCCCGCGCCCATGGGCTGGTCCTCACCGAAGATCTCGTCGAACTCGTCACGCCGACGCGGGCCCAGACGACGTACGTTGGGCCGCTCACGGTAGTTCTGCTCGAGTTCCTCCTGCGCCCGCGGCTGAGCCGCCCGCGTGTCCTGCTCGGGGAAGTCTTCCTCGTCATCATCGGCCATCCCGAAGTAGACGAGTGTCTTGTGCCAAATATCTGAGACGGCCATCTTTTATCGCACCTGGCTTCGATCGGTCAACGAACGTCCAATTCGCACAAACGTCGCACCTTCCTCCACAGCGACGGTGAAATCTTGACTGGTACCCATCGAAAGCTCCCTGAAATCATGCCTCCCGGACCATCGAATTGCGAGTTCATCGCGGAGGGTGCGGAGTCGCTGGAAGTGTGGGCGGCTGTGTTCGGGATCTGGATCCGCAGGGGGCAATGCCATGAGGCCGCCGAGCACGATCAAAGGGAACTGCGTGACCGATTCGACAAATGCCTCGATTTCGGCCGGGACAATACCATGCTTGGTCGGTTCCTCACTGATATTGACCGCGACCAGAACCCGTGTGGATGTCGTGGCGCGCGCGTCGATCTCCTGAGCGAGGCGCTCCGAATCGACCGCATGCATCAAGCGAACGGCCGCCAGCACCGCGCCAACCTTGCGCCGCTGTAGATGACCGATGAAGTCGAACGTCAGCGCATCCCCGACGATCGCGTGTTTGGCCTGCAGATCTTGCAGTCGGTTCTCACCGATCACCGGTGCGCCTGCAGCAACGAGAAGCGGTGCATCCTCCGCGGACACATACTTGCCGGCCAGGACGATTTCGACATCGCCCGGCGCTCGGCCCGAACGCCGCGCCGCGTCATCGACCTGTTGGCGGGCATCGGCGAGCGCCGTTCGCAGGCGGTCCACGTCGATCACGCCGCCTCGATCGCGATCAGACCCCCGTGCCGGCCGGTGTGCGCGCCGTCGCGGCGGTACGAGTAGAAACGCTCGGGGTTGCACGAGGTGCACTCCCCGACGCTCGTGACCTGTGTCACGCCGGCCTCTGCGAGCGCAACCTGGGCGGCGGCGACCAGATCGACCGCGTCGCCCCGGACGGTCTCCGCACCGAACCGGTCCCGAAACCGCGCGCGCAGCGCACCGTCCACCGGGTAGCAACACGGCCCCACGCCGGGGCCGATGGCGGCCCAGATTTGGGCCGGATCACCGAGCGCAACCGCGGCGTTGGCGAGCACGCCGTCGACCAACCCTCGCCAGCCGGCGTGGGCCGCGGCGATACGTGGCTCGTCCTGTCGCCACAGCAACACCGGCAGGCAGTCCGCGCCGAGCACGACCAGGGCGATGCCCGGTCGCCCGGTTATCAGGCCGTCACCTTCGGGCCACCCCGAGAGCGCCCCCGTGAACCGGCCGGGGCAGCTCGGCGAATCGATCACCCGGACCGCTGCCCCGTGTACCTGCGCGCCCAGCGTTGCCCGTTCCGCATCGACCCCGACTGTCGCGCACAAACGCTGCCGGTTCTCGCGTACGGCGTGGGGATCGTCTCCGGTGGTCGATCCCAGGTTGAGACCCGCCCAGGACCCCGTGCTGACGCCGCCGGCCCGGGTCGTGAAGCAGGCAATCACGCCGCGCCGGGTCGGGACGTTGATCAGCGCGACATTCATCCCGTCGCGCCGATCGCGACCGCACAGGCAATGGCGAGCTGCGCGGCTGCATCGTCGTCCACCTCCGCATCGAGCAGGGCGACGCGGGCGGCGGCGAGACCACGTCCGATCGCGGGACCCGGTGCGACACCTGCGGCGACCAGATCCTCGCCTGAGATGGCGAGGCGGACATCGCGCGTCGTCGCCCACCACTCCGCGATCATCTCGCTCCCATCAGCCAAGGCGACGACCGCTGTCGCGGGCTTCGCCGAGCGCAAGATGGCGTCAACCTGGGAAGGTCGACCGGCCAGCGCAAGCTGTGGAGCCAGGTCTGACGCCGCGACGGCTTCGGCTGCGATTCCACGCGCCCAACCGTCAACGGCCGCCCGTTGGACCGCATCCGGCGCGACCGCACAACCCATCCGAAGCGCCCACGCCTGGATCTGCGGTGCGCCGGGTTGTCGGAGGGACGCGTCGATCGCCGCGAACCGTCTGCCCAAGGCCGCTCCATCGCGTTCGAGCCACGGGACTCCGAACGCGGCGGCCAACGCGACAGCGGCGGCGGCCGTTGGTTCGCACAGCAGTCGTCGCAACTCGTCCCCGACGCGCGCCGACGTGATGTCCAACGCCGGTGCAGTGGCCCGAGCCGCGGCCTCGGTCGTGGCATCCAGCGAGAATCCGAGGCGCGCCGCATACCGCGCCGCACGCAAGAGTCGGGTCGGGTCCTCGATGAAGCTGTCGTCCCGAAGCGCCCGGATCACACCGGCGTCCAGATCGGCGCGCCCTCCCAACGGGTCGACCAGCTCGCCCGCCTGTGGACCGGTCAGGCGGTACGCCATCGCGTTGGCCGTGAAGTCGCGGCGTGCCAGGTCGTCCACCAGCGTTCCGGGCTCGACAACCGGCAGCGCACCGGGATATGCATAGCGCTCGCTGCGAGCCATCGCGATGTCGATCCACCGCTCGTGCGGCAGCTCCAAGACCGCGGTGCCGAAGCGGCCGTGGCTGATGACCCGCACGTTCAGGGCATGGCCCAGACGCTCGGCAAGCGCAAGCGCATCGCCTTCGACAACCAGGTCGATGTCCTCGCTCTCCTCGACCCCCAGCAGCGCATCGCGGACCGCACCCCCGACCAGGCTGACCGGCATGTCAATCAACGGCAGCGCCCGCACGAGCGCCGAATGCGCTTGCACCGCAGCCGCGATCCGCTCAGAATCCGACACGTGGCCTATGACCCGCTCTCCGAAAAGCTCCGCTCGACGACGCCCGTCGCGATCCCCGAACTGCTCGAGCTGTTCGCGCAGTTCGAAGGCCTGCCGCTGACCGAGCTGCAGGGGGCGTTCGCAGCCTGCGAAGCCAGGTTCCGCGCATGGGTCGAGGCGCCCGAGAATGTCGGCAAACCCATCAGCGCCGCTCCCGACTATCTTGAGCGGATCGCGTTGGACAGCCTGGTCGAACGTCGCATGTGGGCGGAGTAGCTCAATCGACCGGCCTCGTGCCGGGAATGATCGCCACCGCCTCGATCTCGACGCGTGCCCCCAACGGCAGGGCCGCGACGCCGATCGTCGCACGGGCCGGCGCGTGGTCCGAGAACGCCTGCGCATAGATCTCGTTCATCGCGCCGAAGTCGTCGAAGTCCTTGAGGTAGACCGTCGTCTTGACGACCTGATGCAAACTCGATCCGGCTGCAGCCAGGATGGCCGCGATGTTGCGCAGCACGAGCGCGGTCTGGAGCCGGATCTCGTCCTCGATGAGCTGGCCCGAGAGCGGATCAATCGGAACCTGCCCCGAGACGTAGACGACCTCTCCGGGCGTCGCGGCAACCGCCTGACTGTACGGGGCGCCTTGCACGGGCGCTGGGGCCTTGTCTGTGCGGATCGTTCTCATGGAACGACACTAGTGGATCCGTCTGGAAGTTTGTCGATGGATCCGGCGAACGAAAACGGGAGCGAGCGCAGGACGCAGGCCGGCCGCATATCCGGCCATATTCGGGCCGCCGAGGACGAACGCCCGCGACGGGTTGCCGCCGTCGGTTCGCGACAGACGTTCGGACGGGTCTACCGGCGTCTGCATCCCAATTGCGGCGAGCGACCCTGCCCGCGTCGCTTCAGCCCAGCCAGTCGGACATCTGTTGTGGGGTCAGATTGCCACCACAGAGGATCGTGGCGACGCGGCCGTGGCGCAGTCGGTCGTGCGCCAGGATCGCGGCCACCCCAACCGCGCCCGACGGCTCCACCACGGCTCCGAGGTGTTCGTGAATGAGTCGCATCGCATCGATGATCTGATGCTCCTCGACCAGCACGATGTCGTCGGTCACCGGGCGAATGTCCAGCAAGGCTTGTGCAACCGGCATTCGTACAGCAATACCGTCGGCGATCGTCGCAGCGTGGTCGTGCGTGACCGTCCGGCCGGTTCGCCAGGACTCCTCCATGGCCGGCGCACCCTTTGCGCACACACCGATCACCCGGGTGGCCGGGCGTACGTGTTTGATCCAGCACCCAACCCCGGCGAGCAGCGCGCCATTGCCGAGCGGGATGAGGATGGCGTCCAGCGAAGGGGCATCGCGTGTCAACTCGAGTCCGATGGTGCCGGCGCCGACGGTGGGCTCGAGATCGCGGCTGTCTTCGACGAAGCGCACCTGGTGTTGCCCTGCAAACACCCGGGCCGCAACCTTGGCATCGTCGAAGTCGGCTCCCTCCAACCGCACCTCCGCGCCCAACACGCGCATCCGCTCGAGCTTGAGCGGATTGGCCGTTCGCGCTGCGAACACCGTCAGCGCGACCCCGAGTCGCCGCGCTGCGTAGGCCATCCCCTGACCGAAGTTGCCGGCCGAGGCGCAGACGATCGGTCCACCGCCGGTATCGACGTGACAGCGCATGAAGTAGTCGGCCCCACGTCCTTTGAACGACCGGATCGGGTTGAGCGTCTCGACCTTGACAACAAGCTCGACGCCCAACGCCGCGCTCAGGGGCTCCGAGAGAAACTGCGGGCTCCCACAGAACACGGGGTCGATCACCGCCGCGGCGGCGGCGATCGCATCAGGTGTGATCCGCAGCGTCAGACCACCCGCACATGCACCCCGGCGGCGGCCATGGCCTTCTTGACCTGGGCGATCGAGTAGACGCCGTCATGGAAGACGGAGGCGGCCAGCACCGCGTCCGCGTGGCCTTTCGTGATGGCCTCGGCGAAGTGGTCCAGTGTCCCGGCGCCGCCTGAGGCGATGACCGGGACGCGGACCGTGTCGTTGATCGCGGCCAGCAGGTCGGTGTCAAAGCCGTCCTTGGTCCCGTCGCGATCCATACTCGTGACCAGCAGCTCCCCCGCCCCCCGCTCGGCGACCTCGCGTGCCCACGCGACGGCTTCAATACCGGTTTCCAAGCGTCCGCCGTTGAGGTAGACCTCCCAGCCACTGCCGTCGTGGCGCCGCTTGGCGTCAATGGCGACCACGATGCACTGGGACCCGAAGCGGTTCGCGCACCGCTCGATCAACTCGGGGTGGCGAACCGCGGCGGAGTTGATCGAAACCTTGTCCGCACCTGCGGCGAGCACCTCGCGCACATCCTCTTCGGAGCCCAGGCCGCCACCGATGGTGAACGGGATGAACACCTCCTCGGCCGTGTGCCGCGCCAGCTCGACGATCGTGCGCCGCTGCTCGTGGCTGGCCGTGATGTCAAGGAACACCAGCTCGTCAGCGCCCTCTGCGTCGTAGCGCGCCGCGAGTTCGACCGGATCGCCGGCATCACGCAAGCCGACGAAGTTGACACCCTTGACGACACGCCCCTCCTTGACATCCAGGCACGGGATCACCCGAATCACGCAGCAGCTCCACCCAGGACGGCAAGCGCCTCGGCGACCGTGAACCTGCCTTCGTAGAGGGCACGGCCGACGATCACGCCGGACAGGTTGGGCAGGCCCAAGTCCCGCAGCGCAACCAGGTCCGCCAGCGACGAGATGCCGCCTGAGGCGACAAGGCGCAACGGCGGCGCAACCTCAGACAGGCGGCGCAGGGCGTTGAGGTTGGGGCCGTTCAACGTGCCGTCCCTGATGATGTCCGTGTAGATCAGGTGCCGCACGCCGGTGCTGACAAGCTCCGCGGCGACCTGGGTGGCGTCACGATCGCTGACCTGAGTCCACCCGTGCGTCGCGACCTTGCCCTCGCGAGCGTCGATCGCCACCGCCAGGCGATCCTCGAGACGCCCCACAGCCCATTCCAGCAGCGCGCGGTCCTGCAATGCGACGGTGCCGAGCACGACCCGATGCACACCCGTCGCCACGGCGGTCTCGATCGCCGCCTTGGTACGCAGCCCACCGCCCAGCTGCACGTCACCCGGAAAGCGGTTGGCGATCTCGGCCACCAGCGGCGCCTGCGCCGGAACGCCTTCCCGCGCACCATCCAAGTCGATGACGTGCAACGCCGTCGCGCCGTCGTCGGCGAAGATCTGCGCCTGCGCGACCGGATCCTCGTTGAACGTGGTGGACGCGGCGAAGTCTCCCTGCACCAGGCGTACCGCAAGCCCGCCTTGCAGGTCGATGGCCGGATACAGGGTGATCATGCAGCGACCCCCGGGTCGACGTGGTTGAGCCAACGCTGCAACAGCGCCAGGCCTGATCGGCTGGATTTTTCGGGGTGGAACTGGACACCCATGACGTTGCCCTGGCCTGCGATCGCGCAGAACGGCACACCGTGTTCGGCCGCACCCCAGCAGGCAGAGCGATCAGTGGGCTCGACCCCATAGCTGTGCAGGAAGTAATAGGTCGATGCGTCACCCGGGTCCGTGGTCGCGATTGGCGCCCGCTCCGACCACCGCACCTGCGCCCACCCGATGTGTGGAATTTTCGCGTCCGTCTGCAGGCGCTTGACCGTGCCGCGCAGCAGCCCGAGACCCGCGACGCCGGGCTCTTCTTCGCTTGACTCGAACAAGACCTGAAGTCCGATACAGATACCCAGGATCGGCGTGCCCGCGGCCGCAGCGTCGATCACCGCGCGATCCAGCCCCGCCGCGCGCAACCGCTTCATGGCCTCGCCGAAGTGTCCATCCCCGGGGAGCACAATTGCCTCGGCCCCACCCATCTCGTCGGGCGTACGCGCGATCGTCACCTGCGCCCCCAGGCGCTCCAGCGCTTTGGCGGCGCTGCGCAGGTTGCTCATCTCGTAGTCGAGCACTGCGACCCGAAGGCTCACAAGCTGCCTTTTGTGGATGGCACTCCGGTGACCCGCGGGTTGGATGCGACCGCCACGCGAAGCGCACGTGCGACCGCCTTGAAGCACGCCTCGATGACGTGGTGCGGGTTCTCACCCGCCAGGAGCCGCAGGTGGAGTGTCAGCTTGGCGTGGTTGGCGAGCCCGCGCAGGAACTCCTCGAGCAAGTCGGTCTCGAACCCGCCGACGACGGTGGCGGGCAGTTGGACATCGCAGGCAACGAACGGGCGCCCCGAGATGTCGATCGCCGCCTGTACCAGACACTCGTCCATCGGCACCAGGGCAGACCCGTACCGCTCGATACCGGCGCGGTCTCCGAGCGCTTGGTCAAGCGCCTGCCCGATGACGATCCCCGTGTCCTCGACCGAGTGGTGGCTTCCTGTGGCCAGGTCGCCGCGGGTTTCGACCTCCAGGTCGAACAGGCTGTGCCGGGCGAACAGCGTCAACATGTGGTCGAAGAACCCGACGCCCGTGGACGTCGCAATCGTGCCTGTCCCGTCGAGTTCGACGATGACGTGCACATCGGTCTCCGCGGTCGTGCGCCGAACCTCTCCCCGTCGACTCATTGTGCTGCTCCTCCACGTGCGATTCGTGCCGCCCGCACCTGTGCGGATCGGCGGTGATTGGGAAACCCCTCGGCGTCGGCGAGCACCGCCAGGTGCGGTGTCAGCGTCGTCACCGCTCCATCCGGCAGCCGAACGACTGCCATCCGCCGCATGAAGGTCGCCGCCGACACCGACGATGCGAAACGTGCGGCGCCGCCGGTCGGAAGGATGTGATTGGAGCCTGCCACATAGTCACCGAACGCGGTTGCACCGTTCGCCCCCACGAACACTGCACCTGCTTGCCGTACGAACGCGGCCAGACGCTCGGCGTCCACGACCTGCAGCTGCAGGTGCTCGGGCGCAAAGGCCTCGGCAAACAGCAGGGCCGAATCCAGGCTGTCGCAATCGATGAGCGTCACCGCACCGGCCACGTCGCCATCGGCCAACGCAGCGGCGACAGCGCCGACGAGTGTCCGATCCGGGCTGGCAAGAATCGCCGGCGAATCCGGGCCGTGCTCGGCCTGCCCCAACAGATCCGCGGCGACCTCCACCGGGTCGGCCTGACCGTCGGCGACCACGACGAGTTCGCTGGGACCGGCGATCCCGTCGATCCCGACTGCGCCGAACACCTGGCGCTTGGCCTCCTGCACCCACGCACTCCCGGGGCCGCAAATCACCGCCACCGGCGCAATCGTCTGCGTGCCGAACGCCAGGGCTGCGATCGCTGCCGGGCCTCCCACCGCGTAGACCTCGTCCACCCCGAGCAGCCCAGCCGTTGCCAGGATGACCGTGTGGGCTGCGCCATCCGCCGTGGGCGGCGTCACAACCGCGATGCGACCGACCCCCGCCACCTGCGCAGGGACGGCCGCCATGATCAAGCTGGACGGGTATGCGGCCCGGCCACCGGGCACGTACAGGCCGGCGGCGGCGACCGGAACCTGCCGGACTGTGATCTGCTGCCCTTGTGGCAAAGCCGCAGAGATATCCGACGGTCGTGTCGCCTCGGCCAGCGCACGCACCTGGGTCGCGGCAACCAGGATCGCATCACGGAGCGCGGGAGCGAGTTCGGTGACGGCACGCGCGATCACCGACCGCGGCACGCGAATCTGGTCGTGCGTGAAGCTGGGGCAGTCGAATCTCCGGGTCAACTCCACCAGGGCGTCGTCGCCGTTCGCCCGGACATCGGACACGATCTCGGCAACGCGCTCGGTGATGTCCGCAGCCGGTGGCGGCGGCGACAGCGCCTGAGCGAGCGCCTGGGCGCCGTCCGGCTCCAGCGTCACACGACGGATCTTCATTCCAGGCCCTGCTCGAGTCGCGCGATCAACGTATCGACCGTACCGGCCAGGATCTTGTGGCTGACGCGGTTCGCGATGAGCCGCGCCGACGCGTCGAGGATCGCCTCCCGCTCGACCAAGCCGTTCTCGACCAACGTACGTCCCGTCGCGGTCAGGTCGACGATGCCGTGTGCGAGGCCGACCAAGGGCGCGACCTCGACCGAGCCGTTGACCTTGACCACCTCGACGGCACGGCCGGTCGCCGCAAAGTGGCGGCGTGCGATCGTGGGGTATTTCGTCGCCACCCGGACCACGCCGAGGTGCGCAAGCGCGCCGGGAGTCGGGTCGTCGCCGGCGAGCGTCGCATAGACCATTCGACAGTGGCCGAAGTCCAAGTCCAGGAGTTCGTAGACGTCCGGCGCCGACTCCCGCAACACGTCCGAGCCGACGATCCCGAGGTCCGCCGCGCCCGCCTCGACGTACGTCGGCACGTCGCTCGGTCGCGTGGTGATGTAGCGCGTGCCGTCAGGCGCGTCGACAACCAGTCGTCGTCCCGCGTCGTCCAGGGGTGACACATCCAGGCCCGCGGCACGCAGACGGGCGACTGACCCCGCGAACAAGGCGCCCAGCGGGACGCAGATCACGAGCGCAGCGATCGCAGTCCCTCCGCAAGATCAGCGCACCTCACCGTGCGATTGTCAGTCCGGTCGGTGATCGTGAATCCGGCGTCGGCGCGACGGGCCACGAAGCGCCACCCCTCGGCCGCGGCCAACGCCTCAGCGACTCCCACCTGGTCGGACACGCCGACCACGACAACGCCCGTCGCACGGAGCGCACGCGCGGCGGCGACCTCGACTTCGATCCCGCCGGCAACCACGACCCCGTCGATTGACGCCGCACGGCCGTTTCGCGCGGCGATGGCCTCGTGAACGCGGTCCAACAGCACCGCGGCGCCCACCGCCGGACGCGCCGCACCGAACCGGCCGATCAGGCCGTCGTAGCGGCCACCGACCGCCACGGGACGTCCCACGCCCGGTGCATACGCCTCGACGACGATGCCCGAGTAGTAGCCCCAGTCGCGCAGCACGCCAAGGTCGGCCATGACGTAGTCAGCCGTCCCGTGCTCCTGCAGCAAGCTCAGGGTCGTGAGCAGGGCTTGGCAGTGTGGCTCGGCGCCCGGAACCGCATCTGCCAACGCATGCAACACGTCACCGCCACCGCGCAGCGTGGGAAGCTCCGCCACCAGCCGGCGCGTGTCGTCACTCAGGGGCAAGGACTCGGCGATGCGCTTCCAGGCAACGAGGTTTCGGGCACGGACCGCAACCTGCAGCCGTGCTTGGTTCTCCTCATTGACGCCGACCCCGTCCAGCACGGCACGTGTGAGTGACACGTCACCAAGCGCCACCTTCAGATCATCGATGCCGAGCGCCGTCAGCGCGGTGACGAGCATCGAAACGACCTCGGCATCGGCCGCCGGCCCCGAAAGGCCCACAAGCTCGATTCCGGCTTGGCGCTCTTCGAGCCGCTGTGCCTTTCCGGGCGGCGGAGGACGCAACTGTTCGGCCACGTACGAGACACGGAGCGGACCCGGGTGGTCGGTCAGGCGGCCCGCAACCAAGCGCGCCACGGGGATCGTCAGGTCCGGACGGACCACGAGCACCTGGCCGTGGTCGTCGAACAACCGGAACACCCGGCCCAAACCGCCTTCCTGCGCGCGGTCCATGACATCCGCGAACTCCACGAGGGGTGTGCGCACCTCGCGATACCCAAAACCTGCGAACGTCCTACGCAGGGACGATTCGATGGCCACCAGCTCGGCCGACTCGATCGGCAGCACGTCGCGCGCGCCGTCTGGGAGCGGAGCGGAATCTGCGCGTTCGTCGTCGACCGGCCCGGTCAATCCGGCACCCGCTCGATCTGGGCGCCCAGGTCGCGCAGGCGCTCGTCGATCCGCTCGTAGCCCCGGTCGATCTGCCCGATGTTGCCGATGGTGCTCAGACCCTTGGCACACAGCGACGCGATCAGCATCGCCATCCCCGCGCGGATGTCGGGGCTCTCAAGGCGTGCGCCGTGCAGCTGCGCCGGACCGCTGACGACCGCACGGTGTGGGTCGCACAACACGATCCGCGCGCCCATCGCGACCAGCTTGTCCACGAAGAACAAGCGGTTCTCGAACATCTTCTCGAAGATCATCACAGTGCCGTGCGCCTGCGTCGCGACGGCGGTGGCGATGCTGGTCAGGTCAGCGGGGAATGCCGGCCAGATCCCGTCGTCGATCTTGGGAATCGCATCGCCTTCGTCCGCTTCGACCCGCAGCTCCTGGTCGGGCGGCACTCGCAGGGCGTCACCGTTCATCTCGACGCGGATGCCCAGACGCTCGAACGTCAGGTTGATCATGCGCATGTCCGAAGCCCGGACGTCGTTGATCGTGATGTCCGAACCGGTCACCGCGGCAAGCCCGATGAACGATGCGACCTCGATGTAGTCGGCGGGGATGCGGAACCGCCCGCCGTGCAACCGCTCGACACCGTGAATGTGCAGGACGTTGGTGCCGATGCCATCGATCTCGGCGCCGAGTTCGACCAGGAACCGAGCAGTGTCCTGGACGTGCGGCTCGCATGCCGCGTTCATGATCGTCGTCTCGCCGGTCGCGAGCGCCGAAGCCATCAGCGCGTTCTCGGTCGCGGTCACCGACGCCTCGTCGAGGAATATCTCGGCTCCGCACAGGCCCTTGTGGCGCATCGTGAAGTCGCGATCGGATTCGATCTGGGCCCCGAGCGCCTTGAACGCCAAGAGGTGCGTATCGACCCGTCGGCGACCGATGAAATCGCCGCCGGGAAGCGGCAAGTCCACCGATCCGCAGCGCGCCAGCAGTGGACCCGCGATCAGGAACGACGCACGGATGCGCGCGGAGAGATCAGGATCGAGTTTCGTCGTCCGGATGTCGCTTGCCGTCAGCGACAACACGTGCGGACCGAGCTCCCGGATGCTGACCCCAAGGTCGTCGAGCAACGCGAGCATTGAGTGCACGTCCCGGATGTCGGGGACGTTCTCGAGGATGACCTCCTCATCCGTCAACAGGCAAGCGGCCAGGATCGGCAAGGCAGCGTTCTTGTTGCCGCTGGGCGTGACTGTTCCGGACAGCGGTTTGCCGCCCTCGATGACGAAGCGCTCGGACACCGCCTGTGAAGGTATCAGCCGGTCAGGTCGTCCAACCCGGCGGCGAGGCGCGCCAGGTCGTGCTCGTCGGTGAAGAACCCAGTCGAGATCCGAAGTGCACGTGGCTGCGGAACCCAGCGCAACACGATGCCGCGCGCCGCCAACGTGGCCGTCGCGGCCTCCACGTCCACACCGGCCAGCGTGAATGCAAGCAGACCTGCCGCACCTCCCGGCGGGGTCAGCACCGTCGCACCAGCCGACCCCAGAACGGTCCGGGCCTGCGCCATGGATCGCGCCGTCTGCTGGGCAGCCCACTCCCAACCTGTCAACCCTTGCGGTTCGTCCTCGTCGCGCAACCCCGCCAGCCAGTCGAGCGAGGCGCTCCACCCCGGCACGAGGAACTCTGGCAGCACACCCAGTTCCAGCTTACGGGCGTCTGGATGGAGTGTCACCGATCCGTCCATGCCGTGGGCTGCGCCCGAACCCATTCCACCAAACGTCAGATCAATGCGCTCCAGTGCCTCCTGTGCCACCCACAGCGCGCCCAGACCTTCAGGTCCAAGGAGCCATTTTTGCGCCGGGAACGCGTACGCATCGACTCCGAGCAGGCGGGGCTCGGCGGCGATTGCCCCGATTCCCTGTGCGCCGTCGATCAGGACAAATGCGCCGACCTGCCGCGCAGCCCGGGCGGCGCCTGCGACGTCCATCTGCGCCCCGGTCGTCCAGGCGACATGTGACAGGGCGACAAGACGGGTCCGTGGACCTGCGAGCGCCGCGACACGCTCCTCAAGGGGCTCGCCACCGGTCGCGAGCTCCACGGTCCGAATACGCACCCCACGCCGTCGGGCGAGCACCGCGAGCGGGACGGCGAGCCCTGGATGCTCCAGGTTCGTCGTGATCGCCTCATCGCCCTCGCGCCAATCCAGACCCCAGATCGTCTGGCAGAGACCCGACGTCACACTGGTCGTCAGGGCGATCTCACTCGCGGCGCCACCGATCAGATCGGCAAGCTGACTGCGCAAATGCGCACGCGCTTCTTCGATCGCAAGATATTCGGACAAACTCCCCCGGCCCTGACCGAGCGCATGCTCGGCCGCGGCTTGGATGGCCGTGACCGTGCAACGCGGCAAAGGACCCGCTCCGCCTGCATTGAGATAGGTCTCGCCACGTACGGTCGGCAGCTCAGCACGCACGAGCTGGAGAAAGGCGGACACGAGGCGATGCTACCCTCGGCCCGCACCCATCCCGAGGAGAGCGCCTTGAGCGACGTCACCGTCACCGTCAAGCAGTCCGGACCGCTACTGGTCGCCGGCCCAATCCAACTTCTGGATGCCGATGGCAACGCCTACACCCTCGACAAAGACGTGATCGGACTGTGCCGTTGCGGGCAGTCGGCCAACAAGCCATTCTGCGACGGTTCGCACAAGACGACAGGTTTCACGGCCGAAGAGCGGGCTTCGTAAGACCCGGCTGTCCCCGAACCGGTTTGTATCCGGGCGCGGGCCGCGGTATAACGGCTGTGTGCCGGGGAACGCTCCGGCGCAAATGTCCGCAGGAGTGCTCATGAGGTTGCTTCGCATGATGCCGGGGTTTGGTGAGACGTTGATCGCCGAAGGCGACCCTGCGCTGGACGCCGACCGGGAACAGTTGGTTCGGGAGTTCCGCCGGCAGTTGGACGAGGGGATGTGGGCGGGCGTCCCCACCACGGACCCATCGACGGGTCGCCGCGAGGCCATCCTGGTGACGAGCTTCGAGCAGGTGCCGGCAGACGCCGATCGCATCCTGTTCTGGCCACGCGCCGCAGGTGGCGCAGTCCAGTTGCCCTGATGGCGCTCGCCACCGTGATCGGCGTCGGCCTGCTGCTCCTGGCAGCGGCGTGGCTCGTGATCACCCCCACTGCGCCGCGCCGACGACGCCTACCGGAATGGGCACGTGAGCCTCCGGTCAGTCAGGCCGAGGCCGAGCGACGGTCCCTCGCACTGCTGCGCTCGGTGATCAACGACGACGAGTGGACGATGTTCACCGAATTGGGGTTCCTGTGCGTGACCGGTCGCCGGTTCCGCCGTGACGGCCGCGAGGCGCTCCCGCGGTACCGATACCTCGTCTACCCCCATCTGCCGCTCGTGGCACTGCTGCCGCGGTCGATGGCGCCGGTACGTGAGTACTGCATCCAGTTCCCAGACATCGCGCTGAGCGGACCAGACGGGCTGCTGCCCGTCGGCGACGATGTGTTGGCCAAATGGATGACGGTCCGCGCCGATGAAGATCGGCTGCTGGCATTCGCCAACGTCTCGAACGCCGGCTGCCAGATCCCGCTCAACCAAATCGAACGTGACCTCCGTCGATTGTCGCGCTGGCAGGCCATGCGCCAACCGGACGAGGTCGCAGGCCCGGCCATCACCGCGCGATACTGACCGCCAGGTGGCTCAGAAGGGCTCGGCACCTGTCGTGTCGTCATGTCCCGCCGGAAGTTCGGCGGCGGTGAGTTCGTCGATGCGCCCTTGCGCGGCATTCAGCCGCTCGCGGCACGTGGCCAGATAGCGCTGCCCCCGCTCGAACAGTGCCACCGCCTCCTCCAAACCGATCTCGCCGCTCTCGAGGCGCGCCACAATGTCATCGAGTCCGCTGAGTGCCTGCTCGAAACTGGGCGGCGACGTCTGCTCAGTGTCATCGCTCATCTGCACACCTCCACTCGAACTCGCCCGTCACGAAGTTCGATCGACAGTTCGTCACCGGCACGAGCGGCCGCGGCATCCGTGATGACGCGATCACCGTCGTGTGTCCGCACGATTGCATAGCCCCGACGGACGGTGCGCGCCGGCGACAAGAGTTCGTGGAGCGCAGCGAGCTGTTCCATGCGTGACCGGGCATCTGCAAGCAGCGAGCCCACCGCACGTTCCAACGCCACGCTTCGACGCTCGATCTGGACCGGCCCGCCCAGTTGCACCCGTCGGATCGCCGAGACGAGCCGACCGGCGAGCCCGGTCACATGAGCGTCGGCGACCGATCCGCGCGTTCTCAAACCACCGCCAAGACGGGCCGCCAAATCATCGACGCGGCGGCGGCGGCGGGCGGTCGATTCGCGCAGGGCCCGCGCCAGCGTCACCTGCGCGCGTGTGAGGTGGGCGGCGAGTTGCGCGGCATCAGGAACAACCGCCTCGGCAGCTTTCGTGGGGGTGGAAACCCGTAAATCGGCGACCAGATCACAGAGCGTCACGTCCGTCTCGTGGCCGACGGCAGAGACGACTGGCGTGACGGCCGCCGCCACGGCACGGCAGACGCGCTCGCTGTTGAACGCCATCAGGTCCTCAAGCGACCCGCCGCCGCGGGCGATGACGATCACGTCCACGTCGGGGACCCGGTCGAGGTATGCGATCGCCCGGACGAGTTCTCCCGGCGCTGACTCGCCTTGCACCAGGCTGTGGACCACCAGAATCTGAGCGGGCGGGAATCGGAGCGTCGCGTTCTTGAGGAAGTCGGCGCGCGCCGCGCCCTCGCCGCTCGTCACCAGACCGATTCGTCGTGGCAACCGCGGCAATGGCAGCTTGCGGGCCTCGGACGTCAGCCCCTCGGCGACGAACCGCTGCTTCAACTCCTCGATCCGCGCGAGCAACAGGCCGTCACCGGTCAACTCGACGCGCTCGACGGTGAACCGAACCAGGCTTCGTTGAGACCAATACTCGATGCGGCCGTAGGCGTGTATCTGCGCGCCGTCTTTGGGTTTCGTCGCCAGGCGATCGAACACGACCGCATTCATCGACGCATCCAGCTGATACCGACGTTCCTCTGCGTCGTCGACGAGGGTGAAGTAGACCCGCTGGCCGCGGCGGGCCAGATTGGTCAGCTCGGCTTGAAGCCACACGGACGGAACGTCTTCGAGTCGCCTGAAGACCGCGCCCGCAACCTCACTCAGCGACCAGACCTTACGGCCGCCGACCTCGTTCATCTCAAGATCTCGTGCACGATCCGTGCGGCCCGGTGACCGCTCGACACCGCGCCCTCGATCGAGGGGTGCATGACGGCGTCGCCCGCGAGGATGACGTTGGTCAGCGCCGTGCGGGGGCCGGGCAGATCGCGCCGCACACCTGGTCGCGGGATGTACTGCGCCCATGCATGTGTGAACGTCTCGATCGGCTTGGCGATCCGCTCCCATGGGAACGCCGGCGCCCACTCCGCCATCCGCTCGTTGACGGCCTGTATGTAGCGATCGGGGTCAACATGGCGCCAACCCTGGGTGGCGCTCTGCGCAATCACGACGTGCGGTCCTGGCGAGCCGGGACGCGTGACGTTCGTCGTCTGGCAGAAGAGATCGACGCGATTGTCACCATCAGGGCTCGCGGCGTCGAGCAGGACGGTACGACCCGAATACAGCGGCTGATCGAGCGCGAACGCAGCGCTGATCACTCCAGCCGGTTCGCTTGGCAACCTGCGGGCACTGGCCGGGTCGTGCTCGGCCAGCAACGCCCGTGCGCTGTCGCTGTCGAGCGCAATGACCACGTTGCGTGCCGAAACGGAGCGGCCATCCTGCAGCACAACGCCCCGGACCCGCCTGTCGCCGCCGACATCGAGGCGTGCGGCCCGCACTCCCGTCCAAACCATTCCACCGGCGTTCGTGATTGCCGCCTCGGCGCGCTGGGCGATCATCCCCATCCCGTCGACCGGCAACATCGCCGGCCCACGGACCATCATCGCCATCAGAAATTTTACGTAACCGAAGTCCGCAGAAAGTGATCGGTCGAGCAACATCCCGCCCAGCAGTGGCCGCAGCACTTCGGACCGGATTGACTCACTCAGTCCACGTGCACTCAGCCCCTCAGCCGTCGTCTCCTCGTCATCTTCGCCAAGGAGACGCCTGACCGACCTCGCCGCCGCCTTGCCACCGAGCGCCGCGAGCTTCCGGATGTCCGAGTGCGACAGCGCATGCTGACCCACGAGACTCGATGCCGACAACCCAATCCGGCGCCATCGCACACCGTCATATACGACGACCCCGCGTTCAAACGCACGAAGCTGCCCCGCTCCGATCCCAATCGCCTCCAGAAACGTCCCCGTCTCGGCGTAGCCCCGAAATAACGTCTGAAACCCTCGGTCGACCGGCTCCCCCTGATAGAGGCTGCTGCGCGCCCGCCCCCCGACCGACGACTCCGCCTCGAGCACCTGCACCGTGTATCCCGCCTCCGCGAGTTGTCGCGCGCACGCAAGCCCGCTCAGGCCACCCCCGATGACGAGGCAATCAGCCCCGCTCGCTTCCCTGTCCGTCATCACGCCGATCCTAGTGGACCACCGCCCCGAGCATCCCCCAAGCAGCCACCCGCGCACACCGTCGAGGGTCCCCTCACTCCGTGCTCGCGCGCCACCCGCGAACACGCAGCCCTCTCCACCGCGCACCGTGAGCACCTTCACCGCAAATGCAATGAGCCGCCCGCGCGTGCGCGGAGCGGCTCATTCAAACTAATCCCGGCGGCGACCTACTCTCCCGCGATTCTGCAATCGAAGTACCATCGGCGCTGAGGGTCTTCACGACTCTGTTCGGAATGGGAAGAGGTGTTTCCCCCTCGCTGTGACCACCGGGAACCATTGAGGACATACCCTCAAGACTGCATAGCGGCAAAGGTGTGCGAAATCTTGTCAAGCCCTCGGCGTATTAGTACTGGTCTGCTACACGCGTTACCGCGCTTCCACATCCAGCCTATCAACCAGGTGGTCTACCTGGAGCCTTACCCCCTTAAAGGGGTGGGAGATCTCATCTTGAGGTGGGCTTCCCGCTTAGATGCTTTCAGCGGTTATCCCGTCCAGACGTAGCTAGTCAGCAGTGCCGTTGGCACGACAACTGATACACCAGAGGTCTGTTCATCCCGGTCCTCTCGTACTAGAGACGACTCCTCGCAAATCTCCAACGCCCACCACAGATAGGGACCGAACTGTCTCGCGACGTTCTGAACCCAGCTCGCGTGCCGCTTTAATGGGCGAACAGCCCAACCCTTGGGACCTACTCCAGCCCCAGGATGCGACGAGCCGACATCGAGGTGCCAAACCCTCCCGTCGATGTGGACTCTTGGGGAGGATAAGCCTGTTATCCCCGGAGTACCTTTTATCCGTTGAGCGACGGCAATTCCACTCTCAACCGCCGGATCACTAAGACCTACTTTCGTACCTGCTCGACTTGTATGTCTCGCAGTCAAGCTCCCTTATGCCTTTACACTCATAGCACGATTTCCAACCGTGCCGAGGGAACCTTTGTGCGCCTCCGTTACACTTTGGGAGGCGACCGCCCCAGTCAAACTACCCACCTGACACTGTCCGAGAGCCGGATTACGGCCTCCCGTTAGAAACCCAGAACACCCAGGGTGGTATCCCAAGGGTGGCTCCACAAGGACTGACGTCCCTGCTTCAACGCCTCCCACCTATCCTGGACAGGATGTCCCAAATTCCAATATCAAGCTGTAGTGAAGGTTCACGGGGTCTTTCCGTCTTGTGGCGGGTAGTCGGCATCTTCACCGACACTACAATTTCACCGAGTCCCTCGTTGAGAC
>JANLOO010000010.1:27500-63433 GCA_031366605.1 Actinomycetota bacterium
ACCGAGCCGACGCTTCTCGACGCCGGGATGTCCCGACGGGCCCACTTCGGTGGGAAAGAGCAGCTCGTAGTACGTCGCCATCGCCTCATCCGGGATACTCATGATCTTGCCGAACTGCTCCTCAGGGGCCTCGGCCACGCCGATGTAGTTGCCGCTCGACTTGCTCATCCGCGCGACGCCGTCCGTGCCGGGCAGGATCGGCATCGTCAGCGCGATCTGTGGTTGCTGGCCGTACGCCTGCTGAACTTCGCGACCCAGCATCAGGTTGAACAGCTGATCCGTGCCGCCCAGTTCGATGTCGGCCTGGATCGCCATCGAGTCGTATGCCTGCATCAGCGGGTACAGCAGCTCGAGCACCGAGATCGGGCGCTGCTCGCTCATCCGGGTATGGAAGTCCTCGCGTCGCAACAGCTGGTTGACGGTCGTCGTGGCGGCCAGACGGAAGAGCGGCGCGAGCCCCATCTCGGCGAACCACTCCCCGTTGGGACGGACCTCGGTCTTGTCGGGATCGAGCACCTGGAACGCCTGTGCGCGGTACGTCGCGGCGTTGGCATCGATCTCCTCTGCCGACAACATCGGTCGCGTCGACGAGCGGCCCGATGGATCGCCCACGCGGGCAGTCCAGTCGCCGATGATCAGGACAGCGATGTGGCCGGCGTCCTGGAACTCACGCAACTTCTGCAACGCAACCGTGTGGCCCAGGTGGATGTCCGGCGCCGTTGGATCGACACCCAGCTTGACTCGGAGTGGCCGTCCCAGCTTGAGCTTGGCCTCCAAGCCGTCCGGAGGGACGACCTCGACCGCTCGGGCTGCCAGTGCCGCCGCGTCGCTCATGCCGCAACCGCCACGGGAAATGGACGCGACAGATGCGGCGAGCCCGCGACCCCGAACCGCCATGGTTTGTCGACCGCGACCGAGATGCCGATCCGTGGGCCGACCGCCACATCGTCCACAGGCGAGCCCACGAGCAGGCGTACCGGCCCCGCGCCCAGCAACGAGGCGTTCATCGACCCGTCGATGCCGAACGCCTCACACAGGCGGCCAGGTCCGGAGCACAACCTACGATCATCGACCGTCCCGCGCCGCTCACGCATGAGGTCCAGTCCACGCGTCGGCGCGATCGCGCGGATCAGCACCGCCGCCCCTCGCCCCTCCGGTTCGCAGACCACGTTGGCGCACCAGTGGATGCCATAGCTGCGGTAGACGTACAGGCGGCCAGGCGGGCCGAACATGACCGCGGCGCGTGCCGTCGGGCCGCGGAAGCTGTGCGAGGCAGGATCGTCCTGTTGGTAGCGCTCGACCTCGACGATCTGGCCGGCGAGGTCGCCGACCTCGATGACGCAACCCAATAGTTGCGGGGCGACCTGGGCCACCGGGCGCGCGAAGAACGTCTCGTGGAGCAACTCGCCAACCATCGTGTCGCCGCTCAGAAGAGCGACGGGGGTGCCTCGCCCCGTTTGCGCCGCCCCCGCTCGGGTTGCTCGGACGCCTCGTCGGCCGCGCCACCCAGGTCGGCCAGGATGGCGGCCTCACTGCGCGCGGCGACGATGGGATGGGCCAGGCCGTCCAACCACACCCGCGTGCGGTTGCCCGGCCCGCGCTCGTCACCTTCGATGGGCTCGAGCGCCAACACCCGGTCGGCACGGACGAAACGTCCCAGCCCCAGCGATACGAATCCACTGCTCACCAGTTCCCCACCTCCACTCGTGCCGCATCCAGCTGTGCGACGACCATAGCTCGCGCCGTGCCTCCCGGCACGGCCTTGGCCTCGACGGAGGCCTGCACGGAGAGATTCGGAAGCGCGACGCCACCGAGGCCCGCAGCATCGATCTCGGCCCCAGTCGCAGCCTGCAGGCCCACGCCCCGATCGATCACCGCCCGCACCAGTTTGCCGACCGCCTCGTGTGCCCGGCGGAACGGCCAACCCAGCCGGACCAGATGATCGGCCAGGTCCGTCGCGGCCATCGCTCCCCCCTCACAGGCCGCCATCATCCGCTCGGGCCGGAACGCGGCACCCGCGATCATCCCGGTCATGGCGGGCAGCAGCAGGTCGATCGTGTCGGCCGCGTCGAACAGGAAGTGCTTGTCCTCCTGCAGGTCTTTGTTGTACGTCAACGGGAGACCTGCCACGACGCCGTGCAGTCCCGCCAGGTCGCCGGCCAGGCGGTACGCCTTGGCGCGCGCCAGCTCGGCGGCGTCGGGGTTCTTCTTCTGCGGCAGCATCGATGAGCCGGAGGTGAACGCGTCCGGCAACTCAACGAACCCGAACTCCTCGGTCGACCACAACACCAGCTCCGCGCCCAGACGCGACAAGTGGACTCCCAGTTGCCCTGCGAACGCCAGGTAGTCGGCCATCGCGTCGCGACTGGCGACGGCATCCAGGCTGTTGGGGCTGGGGCCTTCAAACCCGAGTTCCCTGGCCACCATCGCGCGATCGACCGGGAAGCCGACACCCGACAGGGCCCCGCTTCCCAGCGGGCACTCGGAGGTCGCCGCAATCGCGGCGGCAAGCCGCGTTCGATCGCGGCCCAACATCCACACGTATGCAAGCAGATGGTGTGCCAACCGCACCGGCTGAGCCCGCTGCAGGTGCGTGTAGCCCGGCAGGATCGTGTCGAGGTGTTCCTCGGCCCGTGCGATCAGGGCATCGGCCAACTCGCGAAGGGCCGGGATCTGCGCCTCGCAATGGCGGCGGATCCACAGGAGGGTGTCGGTCGCGGCCTGGTCATTGCGGCTGCGGGCCGTGTGCAGGCGCCGTCCGGCGTCACCGGCGATTTCGGTCAGGCGCCGTTCGACCGCCGTATGGATGTCCTCGTCGCTCGCAACGAACGAGAATGCCCCCGACTCCATCTCGGCCGCGATCTGGTCGAGCCCGGACAGGATCGCCGCTGCATCCCCGGCGGGGATGATGCCGCAGGCACCGAGCATCCGGGCGTGGGCGCGTGAGCCATCGACATCCTCGCGCCACAGGCGTCGGTCCAGCGAGAGCGACTCGTTGAGCCGCTCGAACGCCTCGGCCGGGCCGCCCGCGAACCGCCCACCCCACAGGCGCAGTTCGCTCACAACGCACTCCGCTGATCGGCAATTGCCTTCGACAGCGTGGCGCACACACGGTCGACTTGAGCCTGCGTCATCTCGGGGAAGAACGGCAGCGCAATCGTGGACGCGCTGATGGCCTCCGTGACCGGCAGGTGCCCGGGCCGATATCCGTGGACCTCCTGGTAGAACGGCTGCAGGTGGATGCACGGCAGGTACGGCTTGGCGGCGATTCCCTGTGCGTCGAGCGAGCCGATGACCGCGTTGCGGTCGATGTCGGCGTCGAGCCTGGGTGCGTAGACAAACCACGACCGCTTCTGCGGTCCCTCGAACATGGGCGTGACACCATCGATCTCGGCCATGTTGGCCTGGTACCACGCGGCGACGCGATCGCGGTCGCCGAGCATGTCGTCCAGCCGCTCGAGCTGCGCCACGCCGATCGCGGCATGCACATCGGAGAGTCGGTAGTTGAAGCCCAGCCGCGAGTGCACGAGCCACGCACCGTCGTCTGAGCGCCCCTGGTTGACCAGGCTCTTGAGGTGCCGGGCCAAGTCCCCGTCGTCGGTCAGGACGATGCCGCCCTCGGCCGTCGTCATCTGCTTGTTCGCATAGAACGCGAGGACGGTCGGGTGGCCAAACGTGCCGTAGGCCTTGCCGTCGTAGTTGCCGCCAATCGCCTGGCAGGCGTCCTCGACGATCGCCAGGCCATGGCGGTTGGCAATGTCGATGAGCGCCGGAAGCGCGGCCGGATAGCCGAAGATGTCCACGATCTCGATGGCCTTGGTGCGGGTCGTGATCGCGGCCTCGACCGCCGCCGGATCCATGTTGAACGTGAGCGGATCGACCTCGACGAATACGGGCTTTGCGCCGGTGAACAGGATCGCGTTGGCCGACGCCACGAACGAGAAAGACGGCACGATGACCTCGTCGCCCGGACCGAGACCCAGCGCGTGGAAACACGCGTGCAGACCGGCCGTCCCGCTGGAGCAGGCCACGGCGTGGGCGACACCCGCGCGCTCCGCCCACATCTCCTCGAACCTGGTCAGCATCGACCCGAGCGACAGCTGCCCTGACCGCAAGACCTGGGTCACCAGCTCCACCTCACGGTCTCCGATGACCGGTTTGGCGAGCTGAATCGTGTCGAGCGCGGCGTCTGTCACGCCGTACGAGCCCGTGCCCGGGCCGCGCGCCGTGCCCCGTGCTCGAGGCTGTCGACGAGCGCCTGCCACGATGCCTCGATCAGGTTCTCGCTGACGCCGATCGTGCCCCAGGTGTCGTCGTGATCGGCCGAGTCGATGAGCACACGCGTGACCGCCGAAGTGCCCTTTGCCTCGTCCAGAATCCGCACCTTGTAGTTGACCAACTCGATGGCGTCGAGCCCCGGGACACGGCCGTTGAGCGCTGAACGCAATGCCCGGTCCATCGCGTTGACGGGTCCGTTGCCTTCGGCCGTGGCGAACAGGCGCTCACCCGCGTGGGTCAGCTTGACGGTGGCCTCGGTCTCGACCCGCCCGTCGGCGCGCTTCTCGGTGATGACGCGGAAGCTCTCGAGCACGAACAACGGCTCGTATGTGCCGATCTCGCGTTCGAGCATGAGCTCAAATGATCCGTCTGCGACCTCGAAGTGGTACCCCACATTCTCGAGGTCCTTGACGCGCTCCAAGATGTGGGCGACCTGTTCGCCACCGAGTTCCACACCGAACTCCCGCGCCTTGGTCACGATTGTGCCGCGGCCCGACAGCTCGCTGACCGCGACATGGCGTTCGTTGCCGACCTGCTCCGGCTCGATGTGCTCGTACGTGGCGGGGTCGTGCAGGATGGCCGACGTGTGCATGCCGCCTTTGTGGGCGAACGCGTTGTGACCGACGTACGGCGCCCACTGGTCCGGCGGCAGGTTCGCCATCTCGGCGACGTAATGGCTGAGCGAAGCCAGCTCGCCGACCTTGCCGGGCTCCAACACCTCGTACCCCATCTTGAGTGCCAGGGCCGGGATGATCGAGATCAGGTTGGCGTTGCCGCACCGCTCGCCGTACCCGTTGATCGTGCCCTGCACCATCCGGGCGCCCACGTCCACGGCGGCCAGTGTGTTGGCGACACCGCATTCACCGTCGTTGTGCGTGTGGATGCCCAACCGGACGTCCGGCATCGCCACCCGAATCGCAGTCACGATGCGCGTCATCTCGTTGGGCAGCGTCCCGCCGTTGGTGTCGCACGGGGTGACCCAGGCCGCGCCACCGGCCGCAGCGGCTTTGAGGCAGTCGATCGCGTACTCGGGGTGGGCCCGGTAGGCGTCGAAGAAGTGCTCGGCGTCGTAGATGACCTCTTTGCCCTGCGCGACCAGGAACGCCACGGAGTCCTCGATCATCGCCAAGTTCTCGGCCCGATCGACCTTGATGACTTTCTCCAGGTGCAAGGCCCACGTCTTGCCCACGATCGTCGCAACCGGGACGAACGACGACGCCAGGTCACACAGCGCGGGATCGGTGGCGGCGGCGGTGTCGCGCCGCCGCGTCATGCCGAAGGCCGCGACCCTGGCACCGCGCATGTCCGCGCGCTCGAGCGCGTTGAACAGCTCGCGCTCTTTGGGGTTGGACGACGGGAACCCGGCCTCGATGTAGTCCACGCCGAACTCCGCCAGGCGCTCGGCGATGGCGAGCTGCTCACCCACCGTCAGGCTCATGCCCTCGCGCTGCTGCCCGTCGCGCAAGGTGGTGTCATAGATGGCGACCCGACTCACAGGGACGCCCGCGCAGGTACATCGACATGGTCCAGCCATTCTGCGGAGCGCGGGTCCTTGCCCGCCGTCACCTTGAAGAACCGCTCCTGCATCCGGCGCGTGATCGGCCCGGGCGGCCCGATCAGGTGCTCATCGATCTCGTTGATCGGGCAGACCTCGGCCGCTGTGCCCGTCACGAACACCTCGTCGGCGAAGTACAGCTCGGCTCGTGCGATGTCGCGTTCGATGACCTCGAGGCCCTCTTCGCGTGCCAGCTCGATGATCGTGTTGCGGGTGATGCCTTCGAGAATTGAGGCGGCGACCGGCGGCGTGGTCAGCACGTCGTTCTTGACGACGAAGATGTTCTCGCCGGAGCCGTCAGCGACATACCCATGCTCGTTGAGCAGGATGGCCTCTTGATAGCCGGCCTTCTGCGTTTCGATTTTGGCCAGGATCGAGTTGAGGTACTGGCCTCCCGCCTTGGCGGTGGCGGGGACGGTGTTGTTGCCGATGCGTCGCCAGCTCGAGATCTTGGCGCGGATGCCGTTCTGCAGGCCGTCCTCGCCCAGGTAGGCGCCCCACTCCCACACGGCGATCGCGACGTCGACGGGTGCCTCCAACGGGAACAGCCCCATGGTGCCGTAACCACGGAAGACGAGCGGCCGGATGTAACACGCGTCCAGCTCGTTGACGGCGATCGTCTGATGGACCGCGGTGCGCAACTCCTCGCGCGTGAACGGAATCGGCATGTAATACATCGCGGCGCTCCGCTCGAGACGCGCGAGGTGATCGTCCAGGCGAAAGACTGCCGGGCCACGATCGGTCTGGTAGGCACGAATTCCCTCGAAGACGGAGGTTCCGTAATGGAGCGCGTGTGAGAGCACGTGCACCCGCGCCTCGCCCCAATCGATCAATGATCCGTTTTGCCAGATTTTTTCAGATTCCTGCAACTTTTGCGCTACCTTTCCAAAGAGCGGTCCCGCAACGATAGCTTGGCTGTGGGCGGGGCGGCAAACCAGCATGAACACCTTCGATGACCACGAACCCGCGCCTGCCGAATCAGGTGCAGCCCCCACCGCCCAATGGATCGCGCTGGCGGAGGTCATCGGTGCGAGCCTTGACCTGACCGAGACGCTGCGCGCCACCGCCACCGCGCTTCAGGCCGTGACCGGCGCAGATCGGGCGCTGATCTGTTTGCACGACCCCGAGCGCGACACCCTTCGACAGGTCATCACGACGTCGGATCGGATTGACTGGGATGAACTCGTCACGTTGCGTGGCCGCCCCATCGGCGAGATCCCGTTGTGGTTTGCGGTCCGTGATTCGACGACAGGCGTGTTGGAGTTGCCCGACAGCGTGGCCCTGCGTGCGCTGACGGCCGAGCGTGCTCGGACGATCGGGATGGCGGGAACGCTCGGCCTGGCACTGCGGCACCCGTCGGTTCAGCGCGCCGACGGAACTCCGTTGGGGCTTGCCTTTTGCACGTGGGACGCACCGCAGCCGGTGTTCGCGCCGCGTATCGTCCGGGCAGCACGCAGCATCGCCGCCCAGGCCGCAATCGCGATCGCAAACGCGCACATTCACGCGCGCGGTGAGGATCTGGCCAAGCGTCTGACGGCGCTGGCCTCGTGGGCTGCACGACTCGCAGCCGCCGGCTCGCCAGAGCAGGTCCGGGCGCGCACCACCCGAGCAGCCGGCCTGCTGCTCGACGCCCCGCTCGTCGTACATTGGTCACCGGGTGTGGCCACCTGGTACCCGGCGCCCCCTGTGATCGGCGTCGACTACGAGCAAGCCCTTGCGACCCTCGTCCAAACGGACGATCGCTTCCAAGCGGTTGCGAGTGCGTCGCTGCCCCCGGGACTTGCGGCGGCATTCGCCGCGCGCGGCCTGGAGCACGCGGCGCTCAGCATCGCGACCGACCGTCGCAGCATGATCTTGGTGGGCCGCACCAACGGTGTCAGCGGAATCGACGCCCAGGTCGCCTCGTTGCTGACGGATCTGGCCGACTCGGCCCTTCGCACCGCAGAAGCCCATCAGAAGGTCGCGCACTTGGCGCTGACTGATCCGCTGACCGATGTCGGCAACCGCCGCGCGTTCGAGGCGCGGTTGACCGAGGGCCTCGCCCTGACCGCCCGGACGGGCCAACCACTGTCGCTTTGCCTGGTCGACCTCGACAACTTCCGGTCGTTCAACGAGACCGGCGGCCATCAACGGGGAGACGAGGCGCTACGCCTTGTGGCGGCCGCGCTTCGCAACGAGATGCGCACGAGTGACCTGGCCTTCCGGGTCGGAGGTGACGAGTTCGCCCTCGTGCTCCCCGACACGGTGGCGGCGAGCGGTGCTGCGCTCCTCGAACGCGTCCGCCTGGCGCTGGCGGGCACGCATCTGGCCCCCTTGTCGATCACCGCGGGGGTCGCGGAGGCACCGGCAGACGGAGGCGACCTGGCCACGCTGTACGCCGCAGCCGACCAGGCGCTCTACGCCGGAAAACACGCCGGCCGCGGTCGCGTCGTCATCGCGAGCGATACGGCCCGGGCTCGGTCACAGGGCTAGGGCCCGCGCGGGCCCTTCTCGCGTCGCCAGCCGTTGGAACAGGACGTGGTCCTGCCAGTCACCGGCGATCCGCAGGAACTGGGGGGCGATACCGATCCTGGTGAAGCCGTTGCGCTCCAGAACCCGTTGTGAGGGCACGTTGTCGACCAGTGTGCCCGCTTCGAGCCGGTGGAGCTCGGCCTCGCCGAACGCCCAGTGACACACCCACGCCACCGCCTGGGTCGCGATGCCGCGACCGTTGAAGGCCTGAGCGACGAAATAGCCGATGGTCGCGCTTTGGAACACGCCGCGCACGATGTTGTTGACTGCGAGCACGCCCACCAGCTCATTGTCGCTCAGGATCAGAAACCGTTCCGCAAAGCCCGCCGCACGCAACGCGATCGTGCGCTCAAGGATCCGGGCCTGACCTTTGGGTGTGAAGAATGTCGCGTCACGCTCGGGCTCGAACGGCCCCAAGAACTCCCGTTGCGCGTCGTACAGGCCCGCGAGCGCCCGGGCATCATCGACGCGAACCGGGCGGAGCGCCACACCTGACGGGTTCACGCGACCCTCGCCACCTCACCCAGCAGTAGATCGCCGACCGCGCTACTGGTCAAGTCGCCGCCCAGATCGCGCGTGCGATGCCCAGCCTCCAAAAGCGTCGCGACAGCTGCGTCGATGCGGTCGGCACCTTCGGGACAGTCCAGCGAGTAGCGCAACATCATCGCGGCCGACAGGCAGGTCGCAATGGGGTTTGCAATCCCCTGGCCGGCGATGTCGGGAGCCGATCCGTGGACCGGCTCGAACAAGCCAGGGCCACCATCCCCCAGACTCGCTGACGGCAGCATTCCGATCGAGCCGGTGATCATCGCCGCCTCGTCGCTCAGGATGTCGCCGAACATGTTCTCGGTGACGATGACGTCGAAGTCGCTCGGGCGGGCCACGAGTTGCATCGCCGCGTTGTCGACCAGCATGTGGTCGAGTTCGATCGCGGGGTGCTCGGCCGCAACCTCGAGGACGACCTCGCGCCACAGCCGCGAACTCTCGAGCACATTGGCCTTGTCGACCGATGTCACCTTGCCGCGCCGGCCGGCGGCCGCCCGAAAACCCCACTCGGCGACGCGACGCACCTCGGCCTTGGTGTACAGACACGTGTCGTACGCAGTGTCACCATCGCGTCCACTCTTACCAAAGTAGATGCCGCCGGTCAGCTCGCGGATGACGAGCAGGTCGGTGCCGTCGATGCGCTCACGCCGCAGCGGACTGGCGTCGTAGAGCGCCGGAAAGGGCCGGACCGGTCGCAGGTTGGCGAACAATCCGAGACCGGCGCGCAGCGCAAGCAGCGCCTGCTCCGGACGCGGCTTGTCGGGATCGGTCGTGTCCCACTTGGGCCCGCCGACCGCGCCCAGCAGTACGGCATCTGCGGCTCTGCACGCATCCAACACCCCATCGGGAAGCGGCTTGCCGTACATGTCGATCGCCGCGCCACCGACTGTGTGTTCCTGCCACGTGATCGCCAGATCATGATCCGCCGCCACGGCATCGACGAGCCGTCGCGCCTCGGCGACGACCTCGGGGCCGATCCCGTCGCCTGGCAGGGCGACCACCTGTACCGTGCGCATCCATCCTCCCGTGTCGTGAGCCGGGCCAGGTTATCGCGTGGTGAGCGCCGCAGCCGCGCTACCCTTTGCGACAACAACGATTTCGAGGAGCGACATGGATGAGGGCGGATTCCCGTTCGGCGGGATGTTCGGAGACCCGGAGGACCTGCAAAAAGGCCTCAAGGACATGATGGAGCAGATGCAGGGTGCGCAGAAGGTGGCGTGGGCCGACAACGCGATCAACCTCGCGGTCCAGATGACCGTCGCCTGCATCCAGCGCCTGGACCTGACCGGCGCCCCCGAGGGCCAGGCCGCCCAGGTCCGCGACGCCATCCGCGTGCTGTTCCCCGAGGCGGTCATGCTGGTGCGTGAGGCCCGGCAGGGCCTGACCTAGGGCGTACTAGGCGACCAGGATCGCCGTCGTCGCGCGCCCGCGCACAGTCCCGGCGATCCAGTCCAAGGAGTCGACCTGGAACGTGATCGGGCCAGGTTTGGTCGGCCGGACGAGGATGTCGTATCGCATCGCAGATGTGAGCTGGAACGGCTGCCCGGCCGGGATCGAGAACGGTTCCGAGTACTGGCCGAAGGGCGGCACCCCCAATGCCCGACCGTCTTCTGCGATCACCAGCGCGTCGGCACCGATCCGGTACTCCTGAACGGCGTAGCTGGCGTTGAGCAAACGCACCAGGACGGTGTCGCCCACCGACGCGCGCGCCAGCGCGCGCGGGTCGGTGATCGCGGTCGCACCATCCTTGGCGACTGCGCCGGTGACCGTGAACACGCTCGGTTTCCAGTCGTCGAGCCCGCCGCCGGAGGTGAACGACTTCGGGTCGTTCGGATCGGTGCCGCTGAGCGCGTGGGCGTGGGAGAAGCCATGCCAACGGTGGTCGTGCGCACCACAGACCCAGATGACTTCTCGGTCGTAGCGGAGCGTGTGCTCGCTCGCGGGGGCGTAGGCGCTGACGAACCCCTGACCCTGTGGCGGGTCGACGATCAGCGCCCCGAAGAGCCCCATCTCGAAGTGCAGCGTGGTATTGCGGTGGCAGTGGTAGAAGTAGAATCCAGGCGCACGCGGGGTGAACTGATACGTGTAGCTCCCATGAATCTCGAACGAGTGCTTGCCGACCCCGTCGTTCATGGGGGTGCACTCGATGCCGTGCCAATGGATCGTGTGCGGGCCGATGCTGGTCTTGGTTTCGACCTGAACGCCCTGGCCGACACGGACGCGGATGAGCTGCGACGGGAACGTCGTGAGTCCATCAGGGTTGCCGATCACCCACATCCGGAGCTTGTCCTTGCCGTTCGGCAGCCGGAACGGAAGCGCAAGGTCGACTTGGTTGCCCACCCGACGCCGCAAGAAGACGTCGCCGGGGACGCGGTCCAGCGTGCGTGGGGGCTCCTCGGGCGGAGCGACGAATTTTGCGAAGACCGCCGCCTCCTCGGAGCCCGCCGGGATGCGACGCCGACCGATGAATTGCTCAGCCACCGGCGTGCCCAACGTGGATCTGTGGACTGAGGAGTTGCTCCGTCGGCTCGCAGTCGAACCCTGCGTCGCTGAAGTCACGATCGATGTCCCCCGTGATGGCCCAGTGTGTGACCAGGCCGCCCGGGTAGTTGCCGCCGCGCGCAGTCTGCGACGGTTCCATGTGGCAATGCATGGGGAACTGCAGCGGACATTGTTCGACGCCGTAGGAATCCCGATACGCGAGTTCGGCGGGGATCGCGTCACGCAAGGCGATGTCCTCGGGTCCCGGGATGTCGGGCGGACGCAGGAACGGCAGGAGCCAGTCCGCACGCTCAAGCGGTCCGACGCGCCACGAGTCGATGAAGCGCACGTTCGACCCGGGAATCCCATTGACTGCGCACAGGTAGACGTGGTTGCCATGGATGTGCAGGCTGTGCGCCGCCATGCCCGTGTTGACGATCCGGATCAGGTGCGGTTGTCCCACACGGCCGACCGGGGTGTTGACGGGGTTGTGCGAGGCGAAGAACCCGCTCTGCCCGTTGAGCGTGAAGTACGTCGGCCTGAAGTCCGCAACCAACGCCAGCGGGTTGATCGCCCGTCCCGCCGCCGCCTTCGCATGCCACCTGGGGTCGATCGTGTGCACGTGCCAGATGCGTGTGCGCTCCGGTCGCCATGGCTCCCCCGGAAAGTGCTCGGACGCGCCCAGGTCCTCGAACAGATGGCCGAGCGAACCCGGTGGATCTGTGTACGGTGACGACCCCGCACGCGGCAGCACGACCATCGTTCCGTGCAATCCGAGCAGGCGATTGACCGGGGCGTCGGAGGGGTCCAGGTAGATGTAGGTCCCGGCGGACGGGGCGGTGAACGTGAGCGTCGCAGTCGCGTCCGGTGCGATCGGCCCGGTCCCGATGGTCGTGCCATGGACGGCGAACGCGTGGGGCTCGCCGAGGACGTTCGTGATCCGCAGCTGGACCTCATCACCTTCGAAGGCGTGCAAGACCGGCCCGGGCAGATGGGCTCCGGACGCGTCGGCGAAGACACGGTGGTACACGACCGTCAGATCGACCATCTCAACCAGCGCGTCCGTGATCGCCAGGTCGTACAGGGCCGGCGCGGCGTTCGCAGTCCCACCCGTCAGGTCCGAGACCAGCTTGGCCTGCGCCCCGATCGCGATGAGGACGACGCCGGTCAGCCCGACCTTCAGGAAGTGGCGCCGGCTGACGGCAGCGCCGAGTCTTGACCCGGCAGGTGAAACAGTTGTCGTCGTTTCTGAAACGGAATACGGGGGAGGCTCAGCGTGCACGTGGTGACCTGTCGAAGGTGAGTCGTAGTGGGGCGATCCTGGCGCTCCACGCCGACGTCCGCTACCCCCAAAGGTCCAGGAATGGTCCAGGCCGGATCGACGCCGATCTCGCCGTTCGTCTAGGTCGGATCAGACGGAGAGCAGGAGTGTCAACCCCGTGACGGTCAGGCCGACCATCACCGCCGCCATCGGCAGGGGCGATCGCCGTGCGGGGGCCGCCCACATCCTCCGCGAATCGGTCATGCGCGGGCACGTCGCCGGCGACGTGCCCGACGACGATCGCGATGACCGTGACCAACCCGAGCGTGTTGACCCCGGTCCGTTCCCACCCGGCGGCCAGCCTGATCTGTTCACCCACCACGGTGTGCGGCTGACCCCGTCGGAGGTCGTGCCGCCCAGGACGATCAGCGCCGCCGCCGCGGTTCCGCGACGTGGCACGAGCGTGGCGAGTCCGGTGAACGGCATCCGGACGATGATGCGGCCGCGGCCCTCGATGACCCCGCGGCGACGCGAAAGTCCTCGATGCGCCCATTGGTGCATGACCCGATGAACGCCACGTCGACCGTGATGTCCTCAGGGGCGTCTCGTTTCGTCGCTACCGCAGACCGTCCGCCCCGATCTCGCATCGGTTCCTGGCCGACCCGCCGAGATCGAGTCGGTCGGGCCGCCGTCCACGATCGGCGGTGCGGACCCTGTCGCGGCCCTTCCCGCACGAGAGGCGGTCGACGAAACCATCGCGCGCGACAAGCTGATCCGCCCCGTCCCCGCCAATGAGCCGATCCGCGCCACGACCACCGATGAGCACGTCGGCACCGCGGCCACCGGCGAGCACGTCGGCGCGGAGCCCCCAAGAAGCCTGTCGGGACCGACGTCGCCGAACAGCTGGTCGGCGCCCGGACCGCCGATGAGCAGGTTCGCCTGCGTTCCGAGTGGGACGTCAGTCGGCGGGACGAGGCCGGGAGGCGACATCTTGACGAACCCGCGGTTGCGGTCACCGATCAGGATGTCGGCGCCTGCCCGTCCGTCGAGGCGGTTGTTCCCGAGCCACCCCTCGAGGATGTCCGCCCCAGAGCTCCCGACAATGGCGTCGTTGCCGTCGCCGCCGATGACTCGGTGAATGCCGGCACCGAGGTTGTCGCCTTCGCCGAACTCCCCGTCGTTGGCGCCCCCGTCGAGTGAGAGGCTCAGGCTGTTGGTCCGGCGCTGATACGAGGCGATGCCATTGCTCCAGCGGTCAGCCCCGTCGGCGATGCGAAACGCGTAGATGAAGTCGCGGGGGTCGCCGCCACCGCTGATCACGTCGTTGCCGAGGTTGTCGTAGATCTGGTCGTCGCCCGCGCCGCCGGTGATCTGGTCGTCGCCAAGTGAGCCGTCGGGCGTGTCGTCACCCGCGCCGCCGTCAATCACATCATTACCGGAACTCGTGACCAACCGGTCGTTGCCGGCCCCGCCGTCGACGATCATCGGCACGGTGAATTCATCGCCCACATCGGGGAAGGAGACTCCGGAGTTCAGCAAGTCATTGCCGTCGCCGAGGTCGGCGCGGATCGCTGTGACGCCGCCGGGAATGGTGCAGGTCGCCCCGGCCGGGTAGGCGACGGCGTTGACGACGACCGGTGGGATGTCGACCACGCACCCCGCACCGGCGGCGATGTCGGTCGCCCGGGCACGGAACTTGCCGGAGGCCGCGTCGAAACCCACGCCGACTTCGTCGTTGTCGGCGGATCCGACGATCTGAAGCTCGCTTCCCTGGACGCTGACGGACACCGCCGCGCCGGCGACCGGGGCGGCGACCGCCACGATGGCGGCGGTCACGATCACATACCATCGAGCACGCGCCACGTAACCCCCCTCGCACGTCATCCGAACGCCCAATGGCGTTCGCACACGGTTTCTACACATTCCGGTCGCCGGTTACCAGTTCGCCATGCATCGGCCGCGCCGTCGACGAATAGGACCGGCGGCCCCCGAAGCCGGGACGCGATTGTCGTGTCTCAGCAATGGTGAGACAGCGGTGGTGAGACGATCCAGTGCATCGACGTGCTGACCAGCCGCCCTCCACGGCGTTGCGGCAGTGCCCCTTGAAGCGATCCGTGCTCGATCACCTCCGCCTCGACCTCCTCCGCACCATCCCTCCACGGCTTGACAGCCGTGGCCCCGTTGAAGCGCTACGACGATTTGGTCTCCACCGTGTGGGACGCCTTGCCCTCCAAAGGCACTGCTGTGGCCCCATTGACGTGATGCGAACGGTCACGCGCAAAGCGCTCGGCTATGGCTTGGCGCCCCATCTGAGCTGCGGGATGGGCTGCCCTGCGGCGCAGTGTGCGATGAGTTGCTCGAGACGGCGTTCGCGGGTTTCGGGCTTTTTCGCGCTCGTCACCAGGTGGATCACGGTCCGGCGGTAGGAGGGGGCTTGGGCGCAGAAGTACGCCCACGCGACAGCGTTCGCACGAAACCGCGCTTCGGCGTCTGGTGGGAGCACCGCCGCCGCCTTCTGTTCGTGCGCGTAGACGGACGATCGCTCCTCGGTGCGGGCTGCGAACGCCAGGTGCCCGGCGGGTGTGACGAGGCCTTCGGCGTCGAGTTCGCCGAACCGCCGTGTATTGACCGCGCTCCAGATACTGCGGGCGCGACGTGGGGTGAAGCGGATGCAGTAGCGCTCGGCGTCGATGCCGCGGCGGATACCGTCGATCCAGCCGAAGCACAACGCCTGGTCGACGGACTCCGGCCACGTGATGCTGGGCTTGCCCGTGCCCTTCTTGAAGTACCCGACGATCAGCTCGGGTGCCGTCTCGTGGTGTGCCACCAGCCACGCCCGGAACTCCTCGGGCGTGGCGAAGAACACGGCGTCCACTACTTGAGCGCGGTTGTGACCGGCCCCTCGCGCTCACGCGTGGCCTCGTAGCTTGTGATCTGGGCCTCGTGGCTCAGCGTCAGCCCGATGTCGTCCAGCCCGTTGAGGAGTCGGTAGCGCGTCGCCGGGTCGATGGTGAACGGCACCTCGCGCCCGTCCGGGGTGACGACGACCTGGCGATCCAGGTCGACCGTGGCAGTCGCTCCGGGCGTATCGGTCGCATGCTCGATCAGAATGCGCACCTCGTCCTCGGGCAGCACGACGGGGAGCAGCCCGATCTTGGTGCAGTTGGACTTGAAGATGTCGGCGAACGACGGCGCGATGATCGCCCGATAGCCGAAGTCCTCGAGCGCCCATGGGGCGTGTTCGCGTGACGACCCGCAACCGAAGTTCTGACCGGTCACCAGGATCGGCGCGTCACGGTACACCGGCAACTCCAGCGGGAAGCCCTCCTCGTTGCGCCAGTCGAAGAACAGGAACTCCCCGAAGCCCGTGCGTTCGATCCTCTTGAGGAACTGCTTGGGGATGATCTGGTCCGTGTCGACGTCGGAACGGTCGAGCGGGGCCATCGTTCCCGTCACGACTTTAAAGCTCTTCATACGCCACCTCCGATACGGCACTTGGGCGGCCTATTCGTCGCTGGCCAGATAGTGAGACTGTTGCGGCTCCTCAAACATCGGCGGTGGCTGACACTCATGAGGCGGCTCCCGCCAGTTCGACGTCCATGGACCGCACGTCCACCAGGTGCCCGTTGATCGCCGCTGCCGCAGCCATCTCGGGGCTGACCAGGTGCGTGCGGCCGTCCTTGCCCTGACGTCCTTCGAAGTTGCGGTTGGACGTCGAGGCCGCCCGCTCGCCCGGCTGCAGGATGTCGGGGTTCATGGCGAGGCACATCGAGCATCCGGCGTCGCGCCACTCGAACCCGGCACGGGTGAAGATCTGATCGAGCCCCTCGGCCTCGGCCTGGGCTTTGACCTGCATCGAACCGGGCACGACCATGGCACGCACCGTCGAGGCGACGTTGCGGCCCTCGACGACCCCCGCGGCGGCGCGCAGGTCCTCAATGCGCCCATTGGTGCATGACCCGATGAACACCACATCGACCGCGATGTCCTCGATGGCCTCGCCCCCCTTGAGCCCCATGTAGTTGAGCGCGCGACGGATCGCGTCCTGCTCGTTCGCATCGCCCCCCGACTCGGGGACCGGCACACGCCCCGTGACGGGGACCACCATGCCCGGGGTCGTGCCCCACGTGACCTGCGGCGCAAGCGTCCTCGCGTCGACCGCGACCTCGGCGTCGAACACCGCGTCGTCGTCGGTCGGGAGTTCCCTCCACCCTGCGACCGCTGCGGCGTAGTCCGCGGGTGCGCCGGGCCGACCTTCGATGTAGGCGAACGTCGTGTCATCGGGCGCGATCATCCCCGCACGGCCGCCGCCCTCGATCGTCATGTTGCAGACGGTCATGCGGCCCTCCATCGACAGACCCCTGATGGCCGAACCGGCGAACTCGATGACATATCCAGCCCCGCCGGACACACCGATCTGGCCGATCGTGCCCAGGATGATGTCCTTGGCCGTCACCCCGCGACCCAGGTGGCCGTCGATCGTCACCCGCATCATCTTGGGCGTGGGCTGCGACAACGTCTGGGTGGCGAGGACGTGCTCGACTTCGCTCGTGCCGATGCCGAACGCCAGTGCTCCGAAGGCCCCGTGCGTGGCGGTGTGACTGTCGCCGCACACGATCGTCATGCCCGGCTGGGTCACCCCGAGCTCAGGGCCGATGACGTGGACGATGCCCTGGCGCGGGCTGAACAACGAGTAGAGCGGGACACCGAACTCGGCGCAGTTGCGCTCGAGCGCCTCGACCTGCAGCCGTGAGAGCTCGTCCTCGATCCCCCGCTCACGCCCGATGGTTGGGACATTGTGGTCGACCGTCGCCAGCGTTCGGTCGGGGCGACGCACCGTGCGGCCCGCGAGCCGGAGGCCGTCGAACGCCTGCGGCGATGTGACCTCATGGACCAGGTGCAGGTCGATATAGACGATCGGCGGCCCCTGGCCGTCCCCGTCACGGACCAGATGCGACTCCCAGACTTTCTCGAACAGCGTCTTGCCCACGGGCCTAGACCCCTTCCTTCACTCGTTCGCCATCCTCGACCTTACGGCTTGCATTGACCGCGCGGATGTACGCGATCGCGCTTGCTTCCAACACATCGGTTGAGACACCCAGGCCAGTGTATGTGCGCCCGTCGATCTCACAGACCACGCGGGCTTCACCGAGCGCGTCCATGCCGCTGGTGACGGCACCCACCGAGTACTCGAGCAGCTTGCCGCTACTTCCGATGGCGGCGTCGATGGCCTTCATCAATGCATCCACAGGACCATCGCCCGAGGCCTCCTGTTCGACGCGCGTGCCGTCCGGACCGGCGATGACGACGCGTGCGGTCGGCGCGTCCTCGCTGCCGGCGGTCAAGCTGAAACCGGACAGCACGTAGCCGCCGACGGCTTCGACCCGCATCTCGTCACCCATCAGTGCCTCGAGGTCCAGGGCCGACAGCTCGCCCTTCTTGTCCGCGACCTCTTTGAACCGGGCGAACACCCCGGCCATCGCCTCGCGGTCCAGGCTGTAGCCCAGCTCCTCGAGCGCGTGCTGCAGCGCGTGCCGACCGGAGTGCTTGCCCAGCACCAGTTCGCTTCGGGCAAGGCCGACGCTCTTGGCATCCATGATCTCGTACGTCAGCGGATTGGCGAGCATGCCGTGCTGGTGGATACCCGCCTCGTGCGCGAACGCGTTGCGGCCGACGACCGCCTTGTTGGGCTGGATGACGTAGCCGGTCATGCGGCTGATCAGACGGCTCGAGCGCGTGATCTCCTCGGTGTTGACCTCGCACCACAGCCCACCGACGTCGTCGGCGCGGGTGCGCAAGATCATCGCCAGTTCCTCGACGGACGCGTTGCCTGCCCGCTCGCCGATGCCGTTGACGCACCCCTCGACCTGCCGGGCGCCCACGTGCATTCCGGCCAGGGAGTTGGCGACCGCCAGGCCCAGGTCGTTGTGACAGTGGACCGACAGCGTGACGTCGGCCAGGCTGGGACAGCGCTCGTAGAGCTCCAACAGGTATCTCTGGAACTCGTTGGGCATCGTGTATCCGACGGTGTCCGGGATGTTGATCGTCGTCGCGCCCTCATTGATGGCCGACGTCACGACCTCTGCGACGTAGGCCACGTCGCTGCGCGTCGCGTCCTCACACGAGAACTCCACGTCCTCACAGAGTGAACGGGCCAGACGCACGGCGTCGGTCGCGGCGGCCAGCACCTGCGCGCGGTCCATCCGCAGCTTCCACTTGAGGTGGATGTCGCTGGTCGCGATGAACGTGTGGATGCGCGGCTTGGCGGCATCCTTGACGGCGTCCCAACACGTGGTGATGTCCTTGTCCTGCGAGCGCGCGAGCCCGGCGATGACAGGGCCCTCGACCTCACGGGCGATCGCATGCACGCCCTCGAAGTCGCCGGGCGACGAGATCGGGAACCCGGCCTCGATGACATCCACGCCCAGGCGCGCGAGCTGATGCGCGATCTCGACTTTCTCGCGCTGGTTCAGGTGAATGCCAGGCGCCTGCTCGCCATCGCGCAGGCTGGTGTCGAAGAACCGGACGCGTTTGCCCGGGTCACGTACTTCGTGTGTTTCGGTCTCACTGCTCACAGCGGTTTCCTCCTCAGTCGGCTTCGAGGCTTCACGTGCGCGCACGGCGCGTGGGTGTCCAGTCGCTTCCCCTAACGGGGAAGGAGGAGAAGGCCGAGAAGCAGGCCGAGGCCGCACTGCGGAGCGTCAATGTCCCGGGCGACCGTCATCGGGGACGAGAATAGCACGCGAATCCCGCGACGAGCGACGTGCGGATCACGCGCCGAAGGCCGGTTGGTCCCGGCGGAGCGCGATGATTGGGAACTCCCGGCTCGTGCGGGTGCGGTACTCAGCGTAGCCCGCGTAGGTGACCACGAGCGACTCCCACAAACGGGCCCGGGCGTCGCCGGTGAGTTCTTCCGCGCGGACGTTCATGACCCGCTTGCCGATCTGGACGGTCGCAGCCGGGTTGGCGAGCAGGTTGAGGTACCACGCCGGGTGGGTGTCGTGGCCGCCCTGGGAGGCGACAATGACGAATGCGTCGCCATCCGGGACGTAGAGCAGCGGGACGGTCCGGGCCTTGCCGCTTCGCCTTCCCGTCGTGGTCAGCAGCAACACCCCGGCATCGCCCACTTTGCCCACCCAACGCCCGCCCGTGGCGCGGTAGATGGCGCCCTGGACGCGTCCGAGCAAACGGATCATTGGCTTCGGGAATCGCATCCGCTCAACGTCCGCCTGAGGTGGGCCGGTCCAGCCTTCGTCTGTGTGATGTTGCGTGACGCATCGTCGGAGCCTAGTGGTCTGTCTCAGGAATGCGCTGACAGTCTGGCGAGTGAAAAGCCCGCAGGGCGCGGACACAGCCTTCGTTCATATCGGACCATATGGGCGAAGGCGAGGACAACGCCCTGACGGCGAAACGTCTGTCTGAACGGTATGCGCCCTGAGGAGCTTTGCAGTCGCCAGACTGCAAAGCCATTCCTGAGGCAGCCACTCGTGATCCCAGCGCCCGGCCCGCTCCCCCGCTCGGATCTGCCACGCTTGCACGGTGCGGGTCTCAGCCAAAGCCGACTACGCCGTCCGGGCTGCGATCGAACTCGCGGGGGCGGACCAGGTCCATCCGACCAAGGGCGACGGGATCGCCCGTGCCCAACAGATTCCGGTCAAGTTCCTTGAGAACATCCTGGCCGACATGCGCCATGCGGGACTGGTGAGCAGCCGGCGGGGTCATGACGGCGGCTACTGGCTCGCCAAACCGGCTGACGAGATCACGGTCGCCGACGTCATCCGCGCCGTCGAGGGGCCGCTGGCATCGGTGCGCGGGGAGCGGCCCGAGAAGACGAGCTATCCCGGCGCGGCCGAGCCGTTGCAGCGGGTGTGGATCGCACTGCGCACGAGCTTGCGCCAAGTGGTCGAGCAGGTCACGATCGCCGACATCGCATCGGGGCGACTGCCCCCGAAGATCGTGAAGCTCGCTGACGAACCGGAGTCCTGGACGACCCGGTGACTCCTCAGATCCCCTCGGCGATGAACAGGGCCGGTTCGGGTGGCCTGATGTAGACGATCTGACCGGCTCGCAACTCCAGGGACTCCGCCTCGTTGCGTGCGAGCTGGACCGTGACCGGCGCCCCGTCTTCGAGTTGCAGTTCGACGCGGACCTCGAAACCCAGATGCACGACCCGGATGACCTGGGCCTCGCTGGTCCCGGCATCGGGCTCCAGGCGCACCGTGACGTCGTGTGGGCGCACCAGCGCGCCGTCCACTCGTGAGACCGGACCGAGGAAGCCCATCACGAAATCGCTGGCAGGACGGTCGTAGAGATCGCGTGGTGGACCGCTCTGCTCGATGTGTCCGGCGTTGAGCAACACAATCGTGTCGGCGAGTTCCATGGCCTCTTCCTGGTCGTGTGTGACCAGCACCGTCGTGACGTGCATCTCGTCATGCAGGCGGCGCAGCCAAGCGCGAAGTTCGATGCGGACGTTGCGGTCGAGTGCGCCGAACGGCTCGTCCAAGAGCAGTACCGCGGGCTCGACCGCCAGCGCGCGCGCGAGCGCCATCCGCTGGCGCTGCCCGCCCGAGAGCTGCGACGGATACCGCGTCTGAAAACCGGTGAGCCCAACGACGGCGAGCAGGCGATCGACAGTGGCGGTGACCTCGGCCTTGGGGCGTTTGCGGATGGTCAACCCAAACGCAACGTTGCCACGCACGGTCATGTGCTTGAACGCGGCGTAGTGCTGGAACACGAATCCCACGCCACGCCCCTGTGGCGGCAGCCCGGTCACGTCGCGACCGTCAAGCATAACCGTACCGCTGTCCGGGATCTCGAGCCCGGCGATCACGCGCAGGAGCGTCGACTTGCCCGAACCAGACGGCCCGATCAACGCCGTCAGCGAACCGGACGCAACCTGGACCGACACCTCGTCCAGCGCCGCGAACGCGCCATACCGCTTGGACACCGCTTGGACTGTGATCACTCTGACTCTTTCCGTCGGTGGACCAGGGTCATTGCCAGCAACGTGATCAGCGCGAGCACGGCCAGCAGGGCCGACGCGGCATAGGCGCCCGCCAGGTTGAAGTTGGTGTAGCGCTTCTCGACGAGCAGGGTCAGCGTCTCGGTTTGGCCGGAGATCTTGCCCGACACGACACTGACCGCGCCGAACTCGCCGACGGCGCGCGCGGTCGAGAGCACGACTCCGTACGCCAGGCCCCACCTGATCGACGGCAGCGTGACACGCCAGAACGTCTGCCACCCGGAGGCCCCCAGCGTCGACGCGGCCTGCTCCTGGTCGTCCCCGACCTCGCGCAGCACCGGCACGACCTCACGGACGACGAACGGCAGGCACACGAAGATCGTCGCCAGCACGATGCCCGGCGTCGAGAAGATAATCGTGACGCCGATCGACTGCAAAGTGTCACCCAGCCAGCCGCGACGTCCGTAGAGCAACGTCAGCGCCAGCCCGACGACCACGGGCGAGACCGCGAACGGCAGGTCGATGAAGGCCTCGAGCAGCCGTCGGCCGCGGATCCTGCCGCGCACCAGAACGAGCGCCGTCAGGACCCCGAACGCCGCGTTGAGCGGAACCGCGATCGCGGTGACCGTCACCGTCAGCCAAAACGCGTGGATCGCCGCCGGTGTCGTGATGCTGTCCCACACCGAACCCAGCCCCGGCTGGAACGTCTTGTAGAGCACCACCCCAACGGGGAGCAGCAAGACCGCCCCCAGGTACAGGAGCACGACGGTCCGCAGTGTCAGGCGACCGGTCACTCGCCGCGCGTTCCCGGGTTCAATCGTTCGACGAACCTGAGCGCAAACAGGATGACCAGCGACAGCGTCAGCAGCACCACCGACACAGCGGCGGCCCCACGCACGTTGTCCGACTCCAATTGCTTGAACGCGAACACCGACGAGACCTGCGTGTCGAACGGGACGTTGCCCGAGATCAGGACGATCGAGCCGAACTCGCCGACGGCGCGGGCGAATGCCAGGGCGCAGCCCGAGATGATCGCCGGCACAAGATTCGGAAAGATGATCCGCCGGAACGTGGTGAGTGGTGAGGCCCCAAGCGACGCGGCGGCCTCCTCCATCTCCCTGTCGAGTTCGAGCAGCACAGGCTGCACGGACCGCACGCAAAACGGCAGCGTCACGAACGTCAATGCGAGCAGGACCGCCCACTTGGTGTAGGCGATCGCATTGCCGTACAGCGCCAGCAGAGTGATGCCCGCGACGATCGTGGGCAGCGCGAACGGCAGGTCGATCAGCGCGTTGAGCACGCGCTTGCCCGGAAAATCGTCACGCACGAGTACCCACGCCGTCAGGGTCCCGAACACCGCGTTGATGAGCGTGACGACGAGCGAGATCCACAGGGTGAAGAGCAGCGCCGACGTGGCCTGCGGGCTGAACGCCGAATGCCAGAACGCCCCGAACCCGTCCTCGAACGACCGGCTCACGACGGCAGCCAATGGCAGCAACACGATGATGCTCAGCCACAGCGTCGCGATCCCCATATGGAGCGCGCCCGCGCCGCCGGAACGGATCCGACGGCGTGGCCGCTCAATGCTGACCGGCTGCGTGCTCACTTGACGGTCGACACCCCCGCGTCCGCCTCGATCTTGGCGACCGAGCCCTTCTCTGGATCGAACAACTCGTCGTTGAGCTTCGTCCAGCCACCGAGGTCGTCGATCGTCTTCAACGTCTTCGGCGTGGGGAACTTCGCCTGGTTGGCTGCGAGCACCGTCTCGTTGACGGGGCGGTAGCCCCAGTCGGCGAAGCGCTGCTGCGCGGCGTCCCCGAGCACGTAATCGATGAAGGCCTGCGCGGCCGCGGGGGCCGAGACGGTCTTCGCGATGTCGATGTCGATCTTGACGGTGTCAGGGGGGATGACGTAATCGACGGACTGGTCCTTCTTCTGCGCAGTGGTGGCCTCGTACTCGTACGAGATCAGCACGTCGCCCTTTCCGCCGGTGAACGTCTGCAGGGCCTCACGGCCGGACTTGGGCTGGACCTTGACGTGCTCCTTGATGAGCTTCTGCACGAACGGCAGGCCGCCGTGCGCGTAGGCGCCGAGCAGGTTCCATTTGGCCGCGCCGGACGTGAACGGGTTGGGCGTCACGACCTCGATCCCCGGCTTCAGCAGGTCGTCCCACGACGCGATGCCCTTGGGGTTCCCCTTCCGCACGATGAACGCGACCACCGAGGTCGTGACCAGGCCGGCGTGTGGCGCCGACTTCCACGTATCGGCCACAAGCCCCGCTTTGACCAGGCGCGTGACATCCGGTTCGGTCGAGAGCGTGACGACATCGGCGGGGAGTCCCGCTTCGACCGCGCGGCTCTGCTCACCCGAGGCCCCATATGACGTCTTGATCGTGATGTCCTTGCCCGCGGGTGTCGCTGCGAAGTCGGGGATGATCTCGTCGTAGACCACCTGCGGCGTCGAGTACGCCACGAGCGACAACGATCCGCCCGACCCGCTCCCTGCGGGTGTTGCGGCACCACCGGTCTCGTCGGACGCCCCGCCGCAGCCCGCCGCGATGACTGCGACGACTACGACGAATGCGAGGAGCGGCCTGTTCATACGCAAAACCTACCTTCATCAATGGGAATTATGGTATTTGGCAGTCTACCTCCTTTGTCAAGTGTTTCAATAGGCAAAGTGATTCGGCGGGCAACGCATCGCGTCCGCACCCGCTCTGATGCCGCCCAACTGCTCCCAATGACCGAGACGGATGCCCCTGAGCCGATCCGCGCCGTCGCTCACCCCGACTTCTCCCCTGCCAAGATGGGTGCATGTCGGATGGGATTCTCATACTGGTTGCCGGCCTGCTGCTGGCGGCCGGCATCGCGGCGTCGCTGCTGGCGGGGCGGGTGCGCCTTCCCGCGCTGGTGTTGTTTCTGGGCGTGGGCATGGCCATCGGGTCGGACGGCACGGGCTGGATCGACTTCGACGACTACGAGCTGGCCCGCAGAATCGGGGTCATCGCCCTGGCCGTGATCCTGTTCGAAGGCGGCCTCGCGGTTCGATGGACGGAGTTGCGGGCGATCGCGCGTCCCGCGATCCTCCTGGCCACGGTCGGCACGCTAGTTACGGCGGCGATCACCGGCATCGGCGCGTACAGGCTCTTCGACCTCTCGCTGCTCGAGGCGCTGCTGATCGGGGCGATCCTGTCGGCGACCGACGGTGCTGCGATCTTCGCACTGCTGCGCGGGTCGCGCCTACGCCGCCGCGTCGCCCGCACGCTCGAGGGCGAAGCGGGCCTCAACGATCCCGTGGCCGCGCTGCTGGTCATCGGCTTCGTCACATGGATCGACGAGCCCGGCTACGGGTTCGTCGACATGGTGCTGCTCTTCGTACGCCAACTCGGCATCGGTTTGGCCGTCGGATTCGGCATCGGCCTGCTCGGGGTCGTCGCGTTTCGCCGCCTGCGCCCGGGAGCCGCAGGGATGTATCCGGTGATGGCGGTGACGACCGCAGCGCTCGCCTACGGGGCTGCGGACGCGATGCATGGCTCGGGCTTCCTCGCCGTCTACCTGGCCGGCGCGGTGCTCGCCGCGTCATCGATCCCCGCACTGCACACCATCGAGGCTTTTCATCAAGGGGCCGCTTGGGTCGCGCAGATCACGGTCTTCCTGACACTGGGATTGCTGGTGTTTCCGGCGCAACTCGGCGACGTCTGGGTCGAGGGGGTCGTCATCGGTTTGCTCAGCGTTGCCGTCGCCCGCCCGGCGGCGGTCGCCGTCGCCACGGCGTTCGACCGGTTCACCTCCGCCGAACGCCTCGTGCTCGGCTGGGCCGGTCTGCGTGGCGCGGTCCCGGTAGTCCTGGCCACGTTTCCCGTCATCGCGGCGATCCCGGACAGCGAGCGTTTCTTCAACATCGTGTTCTTCGCGGTCGTGATCTCGACCGTGCTGCAGGGCGCCACCGTCGAGCCGCTCGCCCGTTGGCTCGGCGTGACGACCACGCAGCCGGCGCTTCCCCGTCCAGTCGGCGACACAGGCACGATCCAGCGCCTGGGAGCCGAGATCATCGAGTGGACGGTGGAGCCGGGCGACGCCATCGCCGGTACGCTAGTCCGCGACCTCGGCTTGCCGCGCGAGGCCCTGATCACATTGATCGTCCGCGGCACCCAGGCCATTCCACCGCGCGGATCCACCGAGATCGCCGCCGGAGACGCCCTCCACATGATGGTGCGCGCGGAGGCCGCCGACCAGGTTCCCGATCTCTTGGAGCGATGGCGGGACACACCGGCGTGAGTGGTCGGGGCACCGAAAGCGTCGGGCCCCTGGGCGCTACTCCAGGTCGAGCTGGACGAACCAGACCTGATCGAAACCGTCGATGGCGGCGATCTGGTCGGCCACGTCCGTGGGCACGGGTGAGTCGACCGTGACGGCCATGACGGCCAGGCCCTCTGCCCTGCTGCGCGACACCGCCATCGAGGCGATGTTGACGCCGGAACTCCCGAGGATCGAGCCGACGCGGCCGATCATGCCGGGCACGTCCAGGTAGCGGAAGATCCCGACATGCGGTGCCAGCTCGATCTCGATGTCCTGGTCGAACGCCGACACCAGGCGCGTGCGCGACGTCGTGCCGATCGTGGTTCCCGAGACGCTGACGTCGCCGGTGCGCAGCGTGATGCGGTTGGTGTAGTCGCGCTCCTGACGGGTGGTGGCCTCGGTGAACCGGATGCCGCGCTCCTCGGCCAAGTGCGGGGCGTTGACGAGGTTGGCGGGCTCGGCGGTGTGCCCGGCCAGAATTCCGGTCAACGCGGCAGCGGTCAGCAGGCGCGTTCCATGGTCGGCCAACCCGCCTTCGATCATGATCTCGAGTGGTGACACCTGACCACCGGTCAGCGCGCACTGCAGCTGCCCCAGTTGGCGGGCGAGCGGGATGAACGGGCGCATGGCCTCCATCCCTTCCGCGCTGACAGACGGAATGTTGACGGCGGTCGTCACCACCCCACCGGTCAGCGCCGCCACAACCTGCTCGGCGACGTCGACACCGGCCCGGTCCTGTGCCTCGACCGTCGACGCGCCCAGGTGGGGCGTCACGACGATGCCTGGAACGCCGAAGAGTGGGCTCGCGGTGGCAGGCTCCTCGGGAAACACGTCAACCGCGGCGCCTGCCAGGTGGCCGCTGATGACCGCCTCGGCCAATGCGGCGGCGTCGACCAGGTCGCCACGGGCGACGTTGATGACGCGGGAGCCTGGCTTCATCTTGGCGATCGCGGCGGCGTTGATCATGCCGCGGGTCTCGGGTGTGGCGGGCATGTGCAGCGTGATGAAGTCACTCTGGGCGTAGAGGTCATCGAGCTGCTCTGCGCGCTCGATGCCGAGTTCTTTGTAGCGCGCTTCGGCGATGAACGGGTCGTAGGCGATGACGTTCATGCGAAGGCCCTTGGCGCGTTCGGCGACCAGGCGGCCGATGCGACCCAGCCCGACGACCCCGAGCGTCTTTCCGGTGACTTCGATGCCGCCGAACTTGGAGCGCTCCCAGGCGCCTTCGACCAGACGGGCGTGCGCCTGCGCCACGTTGCGTGCCTGCGCCAGGATCAGCGCAATCGTATGCTCGGCGGCCGACAGCGAGTTGGACTCGGGTGCGTTGCACACCACGATGCCGCGCCGCGTCGCAGCCGCGACATCGACGTTGTCGACGCCCGTGCCCGCGCGGCCGATCACCTTCAGGCGCGTACCCCGCTCGATCAGATCGGCCGTGACCTTGGTCGCGCTCCGCACGACGATGCCGTCGTAGTCGCCGATCTTTTCGGCGAGTTCGTCTTTGGACCACGCCGTCCCGTCGTCGACCGTCACGCTCTGGCGCAGGTAGTCGACGCCGGCGTCCGCGAGCTTCTCGCACACGAGCACGCGAAGGTTCGCCCGGGCGAGCTGCCCGGGTTGTGCGTCGGTTCCCATAGCCGCTACTTCGCGCCCTGATCGGCGATCTTCGGCCCGGGGAGCCCCGCCGGTCGATCGCTCCCAACGTTCTTGGCAACCGCCCCGGTCTCGGGTCCTCGCCCGCGGTACTCCAGGGCGAACGCCTCGACGGCGCTGACCTGAGCGGGAGCAAAGGGCTTGCAGACCAGCCAGCGTTGCTGGCTTCCGACCACAACCGCGTCCTTGGGGAACTTGGGGTTGGTGTCCGGCACGACGATCAGGAACGCCGGTGACTTGGCCCAAAGGGCCCGCAGCGCGTTGACACCCTCGACCGGCACCTCCGTGCCGTAGTGAATGATGACACCGCCGTGTTCGAGGTTGTGCAGCTGATGCTTGTAGGGGATCGGTTTGTTGTAGACGCCCCAATCGGCCCAGAAACCGTTGTGTGCGCCTGAGAGCGGCGGGATCGAAAGCGTCGCGGCGGACTCCCCGGTGATGTGGGTTTGGGGATCCTTCTCGCTCGCAAACGACGCCACCGTGCATTTGGCGCTGTCGGCCGCGGCCTTGACCGCCGCCGCGATCGGCGGTGGTGGGTCGTTGTAGTTGACGCTCGCGCTACGTCCCGCGCGGTTCGCCGGATCCAGCGCGGGCTCGGGTTCGATCAACCCGGAGCGATTGTCCGTGAAGTCTGCCTGTTCGGGCGTCGCACCGTTTGTCGGAGCGCTGGAGCTCTTGCCGCCACCGCCGCACGCGCTCACGCCGAACACGACCGTGGCGACCAGGGCCGCGACCGCGACGCGGCTTAGAAATCCTGGTTGATCCAACTCATCATCCCCCGCAGACGCTTGCCGACTTCTTCGATCTCGTGGTTGGCCTGACGCTTGCCGATCGCGTTGAAGCGCGGCTTGCCGACCTTGTTCTCGGAGAGCCATTCCGATGCGAACGCGCCGGTCTGGATCTCCTTGAGGATCTTCTTCATCTCGGCGCGCGTCTCGTCCGTGACGATCCGCGGGCCACGGGTGATGTCGCCGTACTCGGCCGTGTTCGAGATCGAGTAGCGCATGCCGCTGATGCCCTTCTCGTACATCAGGTCGACGATCAGCTTGAGCTCGTGGAGACATTCGAAGTACGCCATCTCCGGGTTGTATCCGGCCTCGACGAGGGTCTCGTACCCGGCGCGCACCAGCTCGGTCAGGCCGCCGCACAAGACGACCTGCTCACCGAACAGGTCCGTCTCGGTCTCTTCGGCGAACGTGGTCTCGATGACCCCGGCGCGCGCGCAGCCGATGCCCTTTGCGTACGCGAGCGCAAGGTCACGTGCGTTGCCCGTCGCGTCCTGCGCAATCGCGATGAGCCCGGGCACACCCTTGCCCTCCTCGTACTGGCGGCGCACCAGGTGGCCGGGGCCCTTCGGCGCGATCAGGAAGCAGTCGACACCCGCGGGCGGGACGACCTGGCCGAAGTGCACCGAGAAGCCGTGCGCGAACACGATCGCGTTGCCCGGCACCAGGCCGTGGGCGATCTCGTCGCGGAACACGTCGCCCTGCAACTCGTCGGGCACCAGGATCATCACGACGTCGCCCTTGGCCGCAGCCTCGTCCGGCGACATCACCGTCAACTCCTGCTCGCGCGCCTTGGCGACCGAGGCCGAATCGGGCCGCAGGCCCACGATCACGTTGACGCCCGAGTCGCGCAGGTTGAGCGCGTGGGCGTGGCCCTGGCTGCCGTAGCCGATGATGGCCACGGTCTTGCCCTCCAGCTTGCGGAGGTCGGCGTCGTCGTCGTACAGCATGCAGGCGGCTCCTGGCGGCTCTTGTGTGCCTAGGTCGGGTTTGCGCCGCGCCCGAGGGCGACGACGCCGGTCTTGACGAGCTCCAACAACCCGAGGGGGCGGAGCAGGTCCTCGAAGCGCACGAGCGCCTCGGTCTCACCGGTCAGCTCGATGGTGAGCGTCTCGGGAGTCACGTCCACGATCTTGGCGTGGAAGATCTCGCAGATCTCGATGATCTCGCTGCGATCGCCGGACTTGACCGCGACCTTGTACAGGCCGAGTTCACGGCTGACGATGTTCTGCGGATCGAGCTCGCGGACCTTGATCACGTTGATCAGCTTGTCGAGCTGCTTGGTGATCTGCTCGACGGGCGTCTTAGTCGTGTCGACCGTGATCGTCATGCGTGAGCGATCGGCATTCTCGGTGGGGCTGACTGCAAGCGACTCGATGTTGAAGCCGCGACGGGTGAACAGGCCCGACACGCGCGACAACACGCCCGGCTTGTTTTCGACGAGGGCTGAGATTGTGTGCTTCATCGGTGCGGCAGCATAGCCGAATGGACAGACCTCACCGCGCCCTGAGCGGGACGAATGCCACCAGTGGCGGTGTCAGAACCGCGTGACCCTCGTGCGGCTCATCCTGAACCCGTGCCCCGCGGCGTTGGTGCAGGTCAACCCGGACGTGCGCGAAACGCACACGATCGACCCGATCCGTCGCGTAGCGCCGTACGCGAGCTTGGGCCCGGTGTTGAGCGCCGTGTCCCCGGCGCAGACGTAACGCGCCAGTCCGAGCCGGTTGAGTGAGAGCCCCTGACCCCAATCCAGTCGACACGACGTGGGCCTCGGCGGCGGCGACCAGCTGCGGCTGCGGATGTCGCAGCGGATGTTGTTGTCAGCCCTGACCGTCTCGCCGATGCACCCGATGTTGCCAGACGGCGTACGGAACTCGACCGACTTGGCCGAGACGGTGGAGGCAGCCGACAGGGAAATGAGTACCGCGGCGAGTACAAACGGGCGTGTCATGTCGTGAGGCTACCCCGGAGTGCGTGCCAGCGTTGCCGTCCCCACCTCGGGAAGCGCCACTGATCGTTCAAACACACGATTGAGATGATCATGATAATTCCCAACACCGTGGCGCTTCAACTCGCACGGCGGGAGGCTGCCGAGCGGCTCAGACCATCCAGTGGACCAGCCGGATCGCACAGGGCGCCAGAGGCAAAACGCCGGTCAACACTCGATGACGCGAGTCTCGGGACTGAGGCGTCGAATGTCGCCGGCGTCGCTGGTGACCACCGCTGCCGCATATTGGCGGGCAAGGACGGCGACGCTCGCGTCAATGACGTCCGACGCATCACGCGCGGCGAGGAGTCGCCCAACCGCGCGCGCCAGTTCGAGGTCCAGGTCGGCAATTACGACGTCTTCGGCATTGAGCAGGCGAGCCAGCCGAACCTGACGACTCGGGTCCCGCCACACCTGCGCAACGACCCCTGCGGGCACAACGATCGCGCGCCCACGCTCGATCGCCCTGCTGAACAAGACGACGAGTTCCCGATCGTTTCGCTCGACCCCGATGAGGGCGCCCGCATCGAGCACCAGCGTCATCGCAACAGACGATCCGCGGCCGCCCGTTCGGCCTTCGTCATCGGCCCGCCAGACTCGGCCAACATCTCGGCCAATACATCCGACAGGCGCTCCTTGCGCCCTCGCTCACTCATCGCACCAGCGATGTAGGCGCTCACACTTGGAGCGCTCCCAGACGCAACTGCCTGACGCGCCTGCTCGACCAACTCGTCCGGAAGGCTGATTGCGATCTTCGTGGTCATACCAGGATCATACCACCAACGTGATCGGTTGGTCGAGGCCGGGTATCGCCCAAACGCTTCGACCCCTCCTGCCCGATTCACTCGCGTGCCGGGCGCGGGAGTGAACGAGGCTTACCGCAACTGCGAATCGGCGAGGGTCTGTCACCTCGAGGTCAACCAGTTCGCCCTCTGCGCAACTTCGCCATTCACCTCGGGTGCACGGCACCGGGAGGTGAACGATGTTCGCCTCCGCAAGTGCCGGCGTTCGCTGTGATGTATGATGTCAGCATCATGAAGCGAACGACCGTGATGTTGCCAGACGACGTGTCGGCCTATCTGCGCTACGAAGCAAAACAACGCGGGGTATCCGTCGCGGCATTGGTCCGTGAAGCCGTGGAAGCCCGAATGCCCGGACCAGAACGCCGAGAGCTCTCGTTCGTGGGAATCGGCGACGGAGAGGTGGATGACTCGGTCCGGGTGGATGAGCACGTCGCCAAAGCCATCCGCCGACGTCACGCGGCGCGCTGATGCTCGTGATCGATGCGGGACCGCTGATCGCGGCCGCGTCGCGTCGCGATGTTCACCACGCGCGGTGCGCTGAACTGCTCGCGACGGCGGCCGGACCGCTTGTCGTGCCGTCGCTCGTTGTGACCGAGGTCGCATATTTCCTCGCCGACCGCGTCGGGCCGAATGCCGAGCGGGCGTTTGCCGAATCCCTCAGAGGGGGTCAGCTTGCCGTCGAACCGGTCGAGCCTGAGGATTGGGTACGGATTGTCGAGCTACTCGATCGCTACGCCGACTCGCCGATCGGCGTCGTCGATGCCTCGGTCATCGCCGCGTGTGAACGTCTCGGCGAAGTGAAGCTCGCAACCTTGGATCACCGCCACTTCGCCACCGTCCGACCCGTGCACTGCGAGGCCCTCGAGCTGCTCCCGTCGTAGTGGCCCGGTGTCGCCGCGGCACCCGGCTCCACGCCGCCTGATCGACGCGTGATCGATAGGCACATGTCGTCGCGTCGAGCCAGCGGCGTTCACCTCAAACCCCAGAATCGTGCCGCGCACCGGGAGGTGAACGATGTTCGCCTCCGCAATGTCAGGTTCGGAGCACATCGACCCCGTACTCGGCGAAGCTGCTGTCCCGTGTGACGACACGCAACCCGTGGACCAGCGACTGGGCGACCATGGCGCGATCGAACGGGTCGGTGTGATGCACGTCGAGGTGCCCGGCCATCCATGCCTCGGCGGCGCTCAGGGGGAGTTGCACGAATCGCTGCCGCTCAAGCTCGGCCAGCAGATCTTCAGGGGCGACAAGCTTCCCAAGCTTGCGCTTGATCGCGATCTCCCAGACCGAGACGCTGCTGACGTAGACCAACGTCTCGGCCTCTGCGATCGCGACCCGCGCTTGCTGCCCAAGTTCTGGATCATCCGCCAACCACCACAGCAGAGCGTGCGTATCGAGCAGCAGGCTCACGGGAGCTCGCCCGCGAATGCCTGCGCCACCTCCTGCGGCAAGTCATCGAAGTCCTCGCGAATGACAACCCGGCCCCGCCAACTGCCCGGCTCACGCGCCGTCACAGTCGTCGGCGTGTACGGCACGAGGCGGACCATCGGCTTGCCGGCCTTCCCGATGACGACCTCCTCACCTCGGGCCGCCCGCTCCACCAGCTGCGAGAGCTGCGTCTTCGCCTCGTACAGATTGATCGTGGTCATAGAACCCATGGTACCCTGTCTTGACCAACTTGGTCAAGACAGCGGGCGCGGCCATTCACCTGGGGTGCGCGGCACCGGGAGGTGAATCAAGATTCGCCTCGCCAGAGTGTCTGAGCGCCCTACCCTTTGGGCAATGGCGTGCATCTTCTGCGACAACTCGGGTCCGCTCTCTCGAGAGCATGTGTTTGCGACATGGCTCAAGCAGGCCGTCGATACCAAGGGACGTATCGTCCACACCTATGCGCCGCATGCGGGTCATCCAGGAAAAGCTCTCGAGTGGGAGGCAGCCGGTTTTGATGTCGTGACCAGAAAGGTCTGCACTACGTGCAACACCGGTTGGATGGCCGAGCTTGAAGAGCAGACGAGACCGATCCTCACGCCTCTTATCCGCGGCAAAGTGCGTCATCTCGATGTTGCCGATCAGACAATCATCGCGCGATGGGCAGGGAAGACCGCGGTTACTTTGAACGCGGCAGACCACGCCACGCCGAGCCGCTTTCCGAACGGCTTCGTAACAGCCCTCAAGTCAGGGGAGCCCCCTCCTATGACGCAGGTGTGGTTCGGGGCGCTTGACTTCAGGGCGGTCGCAGGCGCCAACGTCCGGATGCGCATCTCGGGGCCCGGATTCCAGGCGCAGTTAGCGGTGATGCCGCTGCTGCTGCTTGGACGGCTGCTCCTCGTGGCGTTCGTTCGGCTGGACCCTCGAGCGCTGCCGCGCCTCGTGCAACACACGCTGCAGAACGTTCTGTCCCAAATATGGCCGCCCGTCGAGAGGGTTCGATGGCCACCTCCTGCCGCGCTGTCGGAATCGCAGATGGCCGCCTTCCCTCAGATGTTTGAGGCGTCGACTCGCTCTCTCGACGCCCCGTTCAGGCTCGACTGAGTGCGGCGCTTGTCTGGCTGCGGCTCTGTCGAAACACAAGATCTAGGCGGGCGTCTGAGCGTCAGGATCTCAAGACGGTGGTGATACCGCAGGTCGGATGACCCAGGTCGCATGATCCTTGAGTCTCTTTCTCCTCCTCAAGTTCTTCTTGCCACGGACGTCTCCATGGGCTGGCTCAGCATCTGGCGTCCTCAGGATTTCCTGCTTCTCGTCGATCCAGAGAAACGCCGCGGCGCGAGGGAAGGTCTTGCGTCGAAGATTGAGGCTTCGGCCATCAGCTACCCCTACGGCGACCGGGGATCGATCCCGAACACCCGCTGGACGAAGTGGTGACGAAGGAGCGCCATAGCTCAAATGATACTGCGGAGCTCCACGGCGGCTAGCCGGGCTGAGGCATCACCTCTCCTGCTTCCGGCGCACTCCTCGCACCACTCACATGCGTGGTTGCAGGACCTTCGCATAGCGGCGGATCTCTCACGGAGCGGCGTAGGAATCGCACTTGGCGAGCGCCGTATCGGGCCTACCCCTCGACCAGCTCCCGAACCAGGTCGCCCACGACTTTCACATCCGCCCTGCCCTGGCTGGCCTTCATGGCCTGGCCTACGAAGAAGCCGATCAGCTTGTCCTGACCGTCGCGCAGTTGCTGGGCCTGCTTGGGGTTGTCCTCGATGATCTTCGCGACGATGCCCTTGAGTTCGTCCCCGGCGCCGATGGCGCCAAGGCCTTGCTCCTGCACGATCGTGCGGGGGTCGGCGCCGGTCTCGGCCATCGCGGGGAGCACGATCTCGCGTGCGCTCGAGCGGTTGACCTCCCCCGCCTCGACCATCGCGATGAGGGTCGCCAGGCTGTCCACCGTGACCTTGCTGGTCCACGGGTCTTCGCCCCGTTCGGTGAGCAGGGCACGCAGCTCGCCGCGAATCCAGTTGGCCGCCGTCTTCGGATCGACCTTGGCGGCCACCTGCTCGAACCAGGCGGACAGCTCGACCGTCTCGCCCAACACCTCGGCGTCCTCGAACGTCAGGCCGATCGCCTGGTAGCGGCGGCGGCGGGCGACCGGTAGCTCAGGGAGGCTGTGACGCAGCTCCGTGATCCACGCCTGGTCCGGCGCGATCGGCGTCAAATCCGGCTCGGGGAAGTAGCGGTAGTCGTGGGCCTCTTCCTTGCTGCGCAGGGCCGTCAACTCACCCGTAGTCGGATCGAAGTGCAGGGTCTCCTGGACGACACGCCCCCCGGCCTCGACCAGCGCCGTCTGGCGGGCGATCTCGGCCTCGACGCCACGGCGCAGGAACGTGAACGAGTTCATGTTCTTGAGCTCGGTCTTGGTGCCGAGCTCGGTGCTGCCGATTGGGCGGATGCTGACGTTGGCGTCCGCGCGCATGGAGCCCTCGTCCATATTGCAGTCGCTGACGCCGACCTCGCGGAGCGTTTGGCGCAGTTGCTTCAGGAAGTCCGCCGCGTCTTGACCCGAACGCAAGTCGGGCTCGGTCACGATCTCGGCCAGCGGCGTGCCGCCGCGGTTGAAGTCGACCGCCGATTGTTCCGCCCCCGCCCGCCGTCCCGAACCCGACAGGTGCAGCAGCTTGGCGGCATCCTCCTCGAGGTGCACGCGGGTGATGCGGACCGTCTTCTCGCCGTCCTCCTGCAGGAACGTAAACTCGCCGCCAATGCACAGCGGCTCGTCGTACTGGCTGATCTGGTAGGCCTTGGGCAGGTCCGGGTAGAAGTAGTTCTTGCGGTGGAACGTCGAGCTCGGTGCGATCTCGCAGCCCAGTGCCAAGCCCGTGAGGATGCCCAGGCGGACGGCCTCGGCGTTGGTCACCGGGAGGGCCCCCGGGTGCGCCAGGCACACCGGACAGGTGTGGGTGTTGGGCCGATCCGCGAAGGACTGCTCGCACCCGCAGAACATCTTGGTCCGGGTCAGCAGCTGCACGTGGATCTCAATCCCGATCACCGCTTCATATTTTTCTGAGGAAATCAAGCACGCAACCCCGGTGGCGTGGGATCAAACCCGATGGCCTGCTCCAACGCGTGCGCCGCGTCCAACAGGCGGTTCTCACTGAACGCGGGACCTGCGAGCTGCAGACCAACGGGCAGACCCTCGGAGAGGCCACACGGGATTGAGATTGCGGGCAGGCCCGCCAGGCTGACCGGGATCGTGCAGGTGTCGGCGAGGTACATCGAGTAGGGGTCGGCGGTGCGCTCGCCCAGTTTGAACGCCACGGTCGGCGACGTCGGCGAGGCGATCAGATCGACCTGCTCGAATGCCCGGGCGAAGTCCTGG
>JANLOO010000038.1:0-26586 GCA_031366605.1 Actinomycetota bacterium
ACTTCGCGTTCGCGTCCTGCGCGCCCTTCTTCTGACCGAGGAACGCGGGAATCGCGATCGCGGCCAGGATACCGATGATCAAAACAACGACCAGAAGCTCGATGAGGGTGAAACCCTTCTCGTCCTGGGCGCGACTACGAAGTCGAGCAAGCATGTGAAACTCCTCCATGAGTACGGTTTGTGTCCACAACAAGGACATAGTCACGTCGAGAACGTCGTTCCCTCCGCTTCTAAAGGCAGTATCGGCGCGGCCCAGAAAACCTTGAGCCCTCCAGCAGAAAAACATTCACGAGGTCGTGAGCAGCTTCCCCGGTCCGGACGTACACAGGCCGGACTCGTCTGACGAATCCTCATCCACATTCGCCGACCGGGTGGGTTTCAGGTGAGTTCGTCCGGGCCGCTCGTGTCCGACCTCGCGCACCGCGTTTCGATCGCTTGACTCCCCCGCCGAACGACGGAAGGGGCCACACGGGGCCCCTTCCAGACGGACAGACATCGTGGAGGAGACTAACCGGTCGAGTTGCCGATCTGCTTGATGATCGAGAAGAGCGGCAGGTACATGGAGATGACGACGACGCCGACCATGGCGCCGATCACCATCATCATCAGCGGCTCGAGGATCGAGGTTAGCGCCTTGAGCTTGGCGGCGATCTCGTCGTCGTAGAAGTCGGCGATCTTGTGGAGCATGGTGTCCAAGGCGCCGGTCTCCTCGCCGACCGCGACCATTTGCGTCACCATCATCGGGAACACCCCGAGGCTGGCGAGCGGCCCGGCCAACGACTCACCCTCTTTGACGCGCTCGACGACCCGTTCCATCGGGTCCGAGATGACACGGTTGCCGGCGGTACGGGCGGTGATGTCGAGCGCCTGCAGGATCGGCACACCAGATGCCGTCAGGGTGCCGAGCGTGCGGGTGAACCGGGCGACGGCGATCTTGCGGACGATGTCACCGATCTGCATCGGGAACCGCAGCTTGAAGATGTCCCACTGCCTGCGGCCCTTCTTGCTGCCCTTCCACTTCTTGAACAGCACCACGACGCCGATACCGCCGGCAAGGAACAGGTACCAGTGACTCTTGCCGTTGTTCGACAGGTTGATCATGAACTGCGTCAGCGCCGGCAGCTTGCCGCCCAGATCGTCGAACATCTTCTTGAAGATCGGGATGATGAACAGGATCATCGCGATCAGGATCACGAGGGCGAAGCACCCGATCATGACCGGGTATACCATCGCCGATTTGACCGTGCGCTTGAGGTTGTCGTCCTTCTCGAGCTGGACGGCAACGCGCTCGAGCACCTCTTCGAGGTTGCCGCCGATCTCGCCGGCGCGCACCATCGACACGAACAGGTCGTTGAAGACCTTGGGGTGCTTCGACATCGCGATCGACAGCGAGGTACCGACCTCGACGTCTTGCCGCACGGCGATGATCGTGGCCTTGAGCTTCTTGCTGACCGTCTGGTCTTCGAGGATGTAGAGCGCACGAAGCAGCGACAGGCCACTGGCGATCATGACCGCGAGCTGCCGTGCGAGTACGGTCACGTCCTGCGACTTGACCTTGGTGAAGCGGTCGAAGCTGATCTCGAGGCTGCCACCCTTCTTTGCGTCGATCTCGGAGACCGCGAGGCCTCGGACGCGCAGGGCTGCCGCGACGGCGGTCTTGGACTCGCCTTCGATCTCGCCTGCTGTGATCGTGCCCGAGCGGTCGCGGGCCTTGTAGACGAACGTCGTGCTCACTGGATCACCTTCACTTGCGGCCGTGCGCCGCCGTTGGCGGGACGGGGTGCGACGCCGACGGCACCCAGGATGCGCTTGAGTTCTTCGGGGCTGTGACAGCGCTCGAGCGCGACGTTCGCGGTGATGCGCCCAGCGCGGACGAGCTCGGCCAGCGAGAAGTCCATCGTCTGCATACCGTGCGCAGACCCGGTCTGCATGACCGAGTAGATCTGGTGGGTCTTGCCCTCGCGGATGAGGTTGCGGACGGCCGGCGTCGGGTTGAGGACTTCGGTGACGACGGTACGGCCGGTGCCGCCGACGGTCGGCAGAAGCTGCTGACAACACACGCCCTGCAGCGAGTTGGCGAGCATGACGCGAATCTGGTCCTGTTGATGCGCCGGGAACACGTCGATGATGCGGTCAACCGTCTGCGGGGCGTCCGAGGTGTGGAGCGTGCCGAACACCAGGTGACCGGTCTCGGCAGCGGTCATGGCGATCTGGATGGTCTCGAGGTCACGCATTTCGCCGACGAGGATGACATCGGGGTCCTGGCGCAGCACAGAGCGCAGCGCGGCGGTGAACGAATGCGTGTCGGCGCCCACCTCGCGCTGGTTGATCATCGACCGCTTGTGTCGGTGCAGGAATTCGATCGGATCCTCGACGGTCATGATGTGACACGCGCGGGTCTCGTTGATCTCGTTGATCAGCGACGCCAGCGTCGTCGATTTACCCGAACCGGTCGGGCCGGTCACCAGGACCAGGCCGCGTGGCTTGTTGACCCACTCGCCCAGGGACTTCGGCAGGTTCAGCTCACCCAGCGTCTTGATGTTGGTCGGCACCAGACGGAAGGCGGCGCCCATGGACGCACGCTGGTAGTAGGCGTTGACACGGAAGCGCGCCCGTCCCGGCACCGCGTACGAGAAGTCGATCTCGAGTTCGGTCTCCAGGCGCTGGCGCTGCGACTGGTTGAGGATGCCGTAGACCAGCTCACGGGTGTCCTGCGGGCGCAAGACCGGTAGGTCCAGCCGCTCCAGCGATCCATGTACACGAATGATCGGCGGGGAGCCGACCGAGATGTGCAGGTCGCTCGCCCCGCGATCCAAAACCGTTGTGATGATGTCAGCGAAATCGGCCAAAACCTGGTTCCTTCCTGGTTGCCATCAGGGCCTCAACCCCGTACTCCGGCCGGAGCCGGTTGAATGTGAGCGGCCTATGCCACCGTCCGTGCAAGCTCCTCGAGCGTCGTTCGCCCTGAGAGCACTTTGATCAATCCGTCTTCGCGCAACGTGCGCATGCCTTCCTTGCGTGCTGCCGACGAGATCTCGGCCCCTGAGGCTTCTTCGAGGGCCAGCCGCCGTGTCTCGTCACTCATCGGCAGGAACTCATAGATACCCAAGCGTCCCTTGTAGCCGGAACTGCAGGCCCCACACCCACCCGCCTCGTAGATCGGCGCGGGATCCGGCAAGCCGCGTGGCAGCGATGTGGTCTCGCCGATCTCCATCAGCACCTTGTGGGTGACCGTCGTCTTGACGCGGCATTCCGGGCACAGCCGGCGTGCAAGCCGCTGAGCCAGGATGCCGACGATGGCGCTGGCTGACAGGAATGGCTCGACGCCCATCTCGGTCAGACGCGGAATCGCGCCGGCGGCATCGTTGGTGTGCAGCGTGCAGAGCACGAGGTGACCGGTCAGCGCGGCCTCGATGGCGATCTGGGCGGTCTCTCGGTCACGGACCTCACCGATCATCACGATGTCCGGGTCACACCGCAGGATCGAACGCAGGCCCGCGGCGAACGTCAGCCCGGCTTTGACGTTGACCTGCACCTGGTTGATGCCCTGCAGGCGGTACTCGACCGGGTCCTCGACGGTGATGATGTTCTTTCCGGGCGTGTTGAGCTGGTTGAGCGTGCCGTACAGGCTCGTCGACTTACCGGAACCGGTCGGGCCGGTGATGACCACGGCGCCGTAGGGGCGCTTGTACGCCTTCTCGTAGGCAGCGAGGACGTCGGGTTCGAACCCGACGGTCGACAGCTCGAGCATGACGTTGCTCTTGTCCAGAATGCGGATGACGATCTTCTCGCCGAACACCGTCGGAAGCGTCGCGATACGCAGATCCAGGGCCTTGCCGCCGACGGTGATGCTGACGCGACCGTCTTGTGGCAGGCGCCGCTCGGAGATGTCGAGGTCGGCCATGATCTTGATGCGGCTCGCGACGCCGTTGGCAAGCTGACGCGGCACCGCCGTGATCTCGCGCAGCACGCCGTCGATGCGAAACCGGACGGCCAGCTGGTTGGCCTGTGGCTCGATGTGGACGTCCGAGGTTCCGTGGTCGACGGCCTGCGAGATGATCCAGTTGACGAGCTTGACGACCGGGGCGTTGTCGATGTCGTCGCGCAGGTCGTCGCCGGCGCCGACAAAGTCATCGTCGTCGACGATCCCGACGATGTCGTCGATGCGCGACGTGCTCGCCAGCAACTGCTGCACTTCTTCGGCGCTCGCGCGAGCCGGGCGGATCGTGTGGCCGGTGACGATCTGCAGGTCATCGACGGCGTGCAGATTGGTCGGATCGACCATCGCCACCACGAGCATCCCGTCGGCGTCAAAGCGAACCGGGATCGCCTGGTAGCGGCGTGCGGTCTTCTCGTCGATGAGCGTCGCGACCGACGGGTCGACCCCATCCTGGGTGTTGAACACCCCCATGCCCATCTGCAGCGCCATGGCGCGGTCGATCTGATCTTTGGTGACCTTGCCGGCGGCAACCAGGATCTCGCCGAGCTTTCTGCGGTCGGTGGCCTGACGGGCAAGCGCTTGTTCGACGTCTTCAGGCTTGATGAATCCCAGTCGGATCAGCGCTTCACCCAGTGGCACACCGCGGACGGGCGCGCGGCCCTGCGGGGCGTTCTGCTGCCCGGGCGCGGGTCGCTGCGGCAGTTTGCCGGCGGGAGGTGTCTGACGCTGGGAGGTCGCCGGTGTGTTGCTCATCGCCGCATTGATCGGCGCGCGGAGGCCAGACCTTAACGCCATGGTCGATCTTGGCGACACGTTCGTTTGACGTCAGGGTCGCTCGTCGGTCTGCTCGGGTCCGAGGATCCGGTGACCGACCCCTCCCCCGTGCCGCAAGCAAGCCGACGCGCGGTCCGTGACCAAGGCGAAATGCGACCAAACCCGCCGAAGACCCTCAAGTGCCGACGCGAGCCGCCGATGAATTGTGGCGAAGCAGTTTCCACAGATGTGTCTGGGAGAGGACGCTACACATGCAGTTCATTCAAGAACTCACGACGATTCACAAGGCCGTGATCGGCGCGACGGTCGCGTTGATCATGGTGCTTCTGCTCGTGTCAGCACGCCGCCGCCGCGCGGTGGTAGACGTGCCCGCCGCTCCCCTTGAGCCTGCGGCCACAAAGACGCGCAAGCGTGATCGCACGAAGCCGCCCGCGCTCGCAGGCCGCAAGCGCCGCAAACTCGCCGCCGAGGCCGCCCACGCGATGGGCGTCGACCCGGCGCCGATCGCGGTGCCCCAGGTCCCCGAAGTTCCCACCGTCAGCATCCCCGAGGTCGCCGTCGTCGTCAGCGCGCCGGTGATCGAGGCCCCGATTGATGACGTCTTTGAAGACGTCCCGGCCGCCGAGTCGGTCGCCGCAGAACCCGTCGCCGACGCCGTCATGAACGACCCCTACCTGCACGAGGCCCCGGTCAACGCCGAAGGCGTCGTCGTCGGGCAGCCCGGCTGGCCCGCGCCCGGCGAACTCGCATCGAGCTTTGACCCCGATGCGTTCGACCCGCTGCCCGAGGCATACGGCCCGCTCACCGATGACACGTACGACGAGTTCGCCGTGCCGGCCGCCAACAGCGACGACACCACCGCGATCGAGATGCCTGTCTTCTCAACCGCCGGTGAGGTCGCTGCCCTCGAGGAGATCGAGGAGTGGACGGACACATTCGACGCAGACGACAGCTGGAACGAGACCGACGACGAGGTCGCGCCCGAGAGCACGTGGACGATCTCGAACGAGGAGCCCCAGCCCGAGGTCGCCGCGGTCGCAGATCCTCCGGCGATCGACATGGAGAACATCTGGAGCGAGCCCGACGAGGAGCCCCTGTGGAACGCCGCCGAGGTCGCCGACGTGCCCGCCGTGGCGATCCTGGACGAGGGCCTGGCGTTTGACGCCCCCGAGCCCGCATGGGAGGGTGACGCGCAAGATTCGTGGGAGCACGACGTGTTCGAGACGCCTGCCGATGCGTTCGCGGCCCCCTCCGTGCTCGAGATTCCGGCTGCGGTCCACGAAATGCCCGCATACGATCCGTCTGTCCCCGCGGCGTGGAGCGGATCGATCGGCGGTCCCAACAGCCCGGTCGTGCTCGACCTGGCGGGACTTGCCGCATCGGGTCATTCGTTGGAACTCGTCATCGAGCCCAGCGCCGACGGCCACGGAGTCCGCTTGCGCTTTGGTGCGCCCGGCGCCAATCCTGTCGAGTTCCCGGTTGTGCCGGACGACGCCCCCGAGACCGCGTTGTTGGTGCCCATGGACCCGGCGACCGAGGGCATGGACGACACCTTCGAGGCCGAGCTTGTGGACGTCGACGAGGCGATCGAGACAGTCGAGCCGGAGTTCGACCTCTCGTTCCTCGCCGGCGTGGCGCCTGGCAACGAGCCCCCGGTGTCCGCCGAGCAACCCCAGATGACGATGACGCCCGCTCCGATCGTCGAGCCCGAGTACGTTTTCGCGACACCTGCCGCCGACGTCGAGGACGCCAACCCCGTTGCGTTGGACCCCGCACCATCGGACGATGACTTTGCGATGCAAACCGCACCTGCTGCAACCCCCACCGCGACCGCGGTCATGGACGCCGACGACGATCCGGCCAGAATCCTCGCCGACATCCGCGCCCGGCTCGCCGCGCTGGACGCCCGGCGCTGACAACCCTATGTGCGTGATCAGGTTGGGCGCACCGCTGCGTCCCACCCGATCACGGTAGCTTTCGGCGTCGTGGCCCCACTCGACGCAGCGACACGTTTGACCGGGATCATCGGCCGGCCGGTGTCCCACTCCCTCTCGCCCGCCATGCACAACGCGGCCTTCGCGGCGTGCGGGCTCAACTGGGCGTACCTGGCCTTCGCAGTCCAAGACGATCGCGTCGCAGACGCCCTGGCCGGCCTGGCCGCCGCCGGATGTTGCGGGCTCAACGTGACAATCCCGCACAAACAAGCGGTAATGGAGCATTGCTCCTCCGTCTCGGAGTCCGCAACCGCGATCGGCGCTGCAAATACGCTGATTCCGGACGGCGCGGTTGGGTTCCGCGCGGACAACACCGATGCCGAGGGATTCCAGCGGGCCCTGGACGAGGCGATCCCAGAGGACGTCGCCGCAGGTGTGGTCCTGCTGATCGGGGCCGGTGGCGCAGCACGCGCCGTCGCCCACGCCGTCAAATTGCGCGGTGGACGTCTGCTGGTCTCCAACCGCAGCCCCGAAAAAGCAGCCGAACTGGGCTGGGTCGTGCCGTTTGATCCGGCCGCGCTCAACGCCGCTGCGTCCGAAGCCGCACTCGTCGTCAACGCGACCAGCCTGGGGATGGGCTCCGACGACGTGCCGTCAGAGCTTCCGCTCGCCGGACTCGGGCCCAGCCAGGTCGTCAACGACCTGGTCTACCGCCCTGGCGGCACTCCATGGTCCGCGGCGGCCGCGGCCCGCGGCGCGCGCACCGTGGACGGCCTGGGAATGCTGTTGCACCAGGGCGCGGTCGCCTTCGAGCGCTGGACGGGACAGCCCGCACCGATCGATGTCATGCGCGAGGCCCTTCAGCGCCCACGATGATTGCGGGAACAGTCATTGACTCGGGGGCAATTGCGGCCGATAGCACATGATGTGACCCCCGTTCACGCCACGCAAGATGCGACACCCGGCATGCCGGCGGCTCAACCGATGCCGTCAAGCTCACCCCCGCCTGCCCGGGGCGACGTCAGCGCGGCCCCGGGGATCGAAGAGATCCTGGTCGTCGACGATTCGCCGACGATGGCACGGCTCCTCGAGATGGGCCTCACAAACGCGGGCCTGAGCGTTCGGATCGCCAATGATGGCCGCGTCGGGCTGCAGATGGCTTTGGAGCGCTGCCCCGACCTTGTCCTGGCGGACATGATGATGCCCGGCCTCAACGGGGTTGAGCTGACGCAGCAGCTGCGTGACGACCCCCGCACGGCGAGCTGCACGATCATCCTGGTGACCGCCATCAACGACGCTGCCGCCAAAATCGAAGGTTTCGATGCGGGTGCGGACGACTACATCGTCAAGCCGTTCGACATCGCGGAACTCCTGGCGCGCGTCAAGGGCGCGCTCCGCCGTGCGAAGGTGCTGCGGGCGCAATCACCGCTGACCCGCCTGCCGGGCAACGTCCGGATCCAAGAGGAGATCGAGGTCCGGGTGCGCCGTCAGACGCATTTCTCGCTGCTCTACGTCGACCTGGACAACTTCAAGGCTTACAACGACAAATACGGATTTTTGCAGGGTGATCGTGTCATTCAGATGACCGCTCGAGTGCTGCAGGACGTTGCGATCGAGCTGGGCGGCTCAGAGGCTTTTGTCGGACACGTCGGCGGCGACGACTTCGTGGTCATCGGCGAACTCGGGCAAGAACAGGACCTGGCCGAAGCTGTCATCGCCCGGTTCGACGAGGCCATCCCCGCGGTCTACGACGAGATCGACCGCAGCCAGGGCTATATCGAAACCCTCAACCGACGCGGCGAGTTGCAGCGGTTCCCACTCGTTGGCGTGTCGATCGGCATCGCAACGACCGAGCGCCGCACGTACTCGCACTACGCCGAGGCCGTCACCGTCGCGACCGAGATGAAGACGTTCACCAAGAAGACCGCCGGCTCATCGTGGGCGGTCGACGTGCGCACCTCTCACCTCGTCGGCTGAGGCTTTTCTACGGTGCGGCGGCTGCGTTGGCTCGGGCCCGCGTCTTGAGCGTTTCGAACTCATCCAGCTTCTTCGCGAAATAGTGGCGATTGGTGCCGTCCTCACGCGCGACGTAGTACAGAAAGTCGCTCTGCTTGGGACGCGCGGCGGCCTGGATGCTGGCAAGACCCGGATTCGCGATCGGGCCCGGTGGAAGCCCCGGGAACTTGCGGGTGTTGTACGGCGAATCGCTGGCCAGGTCGGCAGCGGTCAGCGGACGCCACGCCCCAACCGCGTATTGCACCGTGGCATCGATGTCGAGGCGCATCTTGCGTTTGAGTCGGTTGTAGATGACGCCCGCGACGATCGGGCGTTCGGACGCCTCGACGACCTCGCGCTCCACCATCGACGCGATGATCAGCACGTCGAACTTGGTCAAGTTCCGTGACGTTGCGAACGTCAGGTTGACCGTGCTGAACTTTGCGTCGAACGCGGCGAGCTGCTGGTCGATCAAATACGGAACCGTGGTCTCGGTGCCGATCGCGTAGGTCGCCGGGAACAAGAAGCCCTCGAGCGAGGTCGCCTTGGAGACCCCCGCGTGTTCGGCGCCCCGCGTGCCTGGTCCGGTCGCGTCCAGGTAGTCCTGCCCCGAGAGGTTGGTCTTCTCCTCCAGCACCTTCGCCATATCCTCACGACGAAGCCCCTCGGGAAACGTCAACGGGATCGGTGGTGCCTGCGCCACGGTCGGAGTGGCGTTGGCAGCCAGGTCACGCCGGTGTTTGAGCACTGCCCAACCCGCTCCCACAAACGCGGCGAGCAGGACCACGACGCCCAACAGGCGCAAGCGGCGGCGGCGGTGCCGTTGGCGTCGCCGCACATCGCTGCGCTGCCAGTCGCGGTCGCTCATGAGCGTGCCAAGAACGCTTCGAGGAGGACACAGGCGGCCAGGCTGTCGATGCTGGTGGCACTCCCGGACTCACCGGCGCGACGCCCGGCCTCGACCGTCGTCAGCCGCTCGTCGACCATCTCCACCGGCACCGTCACGCGGCGTCGTAGGGTCTCTGCGAATGCCGCAGCCGCTTTGGCCTGCTCGCCCCGCTGGCCTGACAGATGGCGCGGCTCGCCGACGACGATCATCTGGGGAGCGTTCGCGGCGATGACACGGTCGAGTTCCGCGCGCCCCTCTTTGCTCTCCACCTTGCGGATGGGCGGAAGCGGGCGCGCGATCGTGCCCGTCGGATCACTCACCGCGACGCCGGTGCGGGCGCGGCCGTGATCGAGTGCGAGGACCTTCAGGCGCCCCGCTCCGCGATGAGCGTTCGCGCTGTCTGCAACGCCGCCTCCAGGCCCTGGGGGTTCTTGCCGCCGGCTCGCGCCATTCCGTCTCGCCCTCCGCCGGCCCCGTCCACCAATGGCGCGATCTGCTTGATGATCGCGCCGGCGCTGAGGCCCGCGGCAATCGCCCCGGACGCAAGGTTGGCCACGAGCATCGCTTTGCCGTCGCTGCGCGCACCCAGCACGATTGTGGCGGCGTCACCAAGGCGCGACTTGATCTGATCGCTGATGGCCAGCAGATCGTCCATCTCGTCGGCCGCGACCTCGTGTACCAGGACCGTCAACCCATCGACGTCGGTTGCCTGCGCCGCGATCGCGCCAGCATCGATGCGGCCGCTGCGCGCCCGCTTGAGCTCGACTTCGAGTTGGTGGATCTTGTTGTCACGTTCGGCCAGTCGTGCTTCGAGTTCGCGCTCGCGCTCCTGGTACCAGGCGACCACCCCGTCGCCGGTCAACGCCTCGATACGGCGCGTTCCGGAGCCGATACCGCCCTCGGACACGATCTTGAACGCCCCGATCTCGCCCGTACGCGACACGTGGGTCCCGCCGCAGAGCTCCTTGCTGAATTCGCCCGCCGACACGACGCGCACCTGGTCGCCGTATTTCTCGCCGAACAACCCGATCGCTCCCGACGCGTCAGCTTCGGCGCGTGCCAAGACCTGCCAGCCCACCGGAGTGTCATCAGCAACGCGGGAGTTGACCATTTGCTCAATCTGGGCGCGCTGTTCCTCGCTCATGCGCTCGCGCAGCGAGAAGTCGAAGCGCAGCTTGTCCGGCCCGACGTACGACCCGGCCTGCCGTGTGCTGGTGCCGAACAGCTCGCGCAGGGCCCAGTGCAACACGTGCGTGGCCGTGTGGTTGGCCTGCGTCGCCCGGCGCGTGGGGGCATGCACGGTCGCCTGAACCTGGTCACCGGCTGCGATGGTGCCCGCCACGCGGAGTTTGAGCACCTGATCGTCGCCGATGCGGTAGATCTCGACGACCTCCCCGCTGCCGTTGGGTCCGGTGATCGTGCCGCGATCCGAGACCTGCCCACCGCCCTGTGCGTAGAACGGCGAGCGTGCGAGCTTCAACACGACCTGGCCATCGCCCACGTCGTCGGCTGCGGTCACGGTCGTCGTCACAGACCACTCGTCGTAGCCGACGAACGCCGTGGTCTCACCGGCAACGGCAAGCGCCTCGGCCTTGGACGCAGCCGTGTCGTGTTCGCGCACCTGCGCCTCGCGTGCACGCTCGCGTTGATCGGTCATCAACCGGTGGAAGCCCTCGGTGTCCACGCCCAGGCCGGCCACCTCGGCGGCGTCGAGCGTCAAGTCGAGCGGAAACCCAAACGTGTCGTGCAGTCGGAATGCGTCGTCACCCGAAACCTGCCCCGAGGAGCGCCCGATGACGTCATCCAGCAGACGCTTGCCCTGGGTCAGCGTTCGGGCAAACTGCTCGGCTTCGGCCCCGATGATGTCGGCGACCTCCGAGGAGCGTTCGCGAAGCTCGGGGTACGCGTCGCCCCACAGATCGGCCACCTGCCCTGCCAGCGCGGGCATGGCCTCGGGGGTCAGCCCGATGCTCGAACCCTCGGCCATCGCCCGGCGGATGATGCGGCGCAGAATGTAATCGCGGCCTTCGTTGCCGGGGCGCACCCCATCGGTCGCAAGAAACGTCATCCCCCGGCCGTGATCGGCGAGCACCCGCAAGGCCCGGTCATCGCGTGCGGATTGTCCATATTCACGGCCGCTTACGCGTCCAGCCCACTCGATCAGTGGCGAGAACGCGTCGGTGTCGAACACGGACTGCTTGTCTTGCAGCAGCGCGGCGATGCGCTCGAGGCCGGCGCCGGTATCGACATTCTGCGCAGGCAGGTCCGCCAAGGTTCCATCAGCTGCACGGTCGTATTGCATGAACACCAGGTTCCAATACTCAAGGAACCGGTCCGTGCCGGTTGCCGGCCCTCCATCGGGACCGAATTGAGGTCCGCGGTCCAGGTACAGCTCGGTGTTGGGTCCGCACGGGCCGGTCGGACCGAGTTTCCAGAAGTTCTCGGACTCGCCGAGCGCTTGGATGCGCTCGCGCGGGATGCCCATGTCGACCCAGTATTCGATGGCCTCGTCATCCGCGGGAACGCCAGGCATGCCTTCGAACACTGTGATCCAGATCTGCTCGGGATCGAAGCCGAACACCTCGGTGGAGAGTTCGTAACCGAACCTGATGGCGTCGCGCTTGAAGTAATCACCGAACGAGAAGTTGCCGAGCATCTCGAAGAACGTCAGGTGGCGAGCCGTCCGCCCCACCTGGTCGATGTCGAGCGTGCGGAAACACTTCTGGCAGCTCGTCGCGCGCGGTGCCGGCGGCTTGGCGGTCCCCAGAAAGTACTGCTTGAGCGGCTGCATCCCGGCGATCGTCAGCAGGACCGTCGGATCGTCGTCGTACGGGATGAGCGGCGCAGACGGCACCGCCAAGTGACCGCGCTCCTCAAAAAACTCCCGGAAGCGCCGGCGGATGTCGTGGGTCGTCATCGGGACGAAGAGTCTACCAGCGGCCTACAGTTCGCCGGGTTTGGACCGGCGCAACTCACGCTCGAAATCCGTGTGCTGGCGGGCTGCTGCGCGGCGACCGGCTGCGAAGGCGTCGTCCAGATCGTCCCAGAGCGCGGCGATCTCTTTGGGCAGACGCGTCGGCCATTCGCGGGGGTCGCGGGCACCGCGCGACCAGAGCCATGCGCCCGTGATTCCGGCGACTCCCAGGACGAAGCGTTTCACGATTGTCGTTTGGGCAGCGCCCATGAGATCTGCGACAGGCTCGGGCCGCGCTCTCGGCTGCGAAGTTCCGGGGGCATGTCGGGGCCGGAGCCGTTTGTGGCTGCGTACTCCTTGACCGTGATCTCGGAGGATGACGGCTGGGGCGCGCCGGCTGCGGAGGGCGTCGCATTCGCGGGCGCGGGCGAGGCATCCGGCTTGGGGTCGACGTGGACGCTCTCGGCGCGCTTGGCACGGAACGTGGCCATCGCCTCCTTGGCGGCGGCAGCCAGCCCGGAGGCCTTCTTGACCGGCGCGGTGACGGCGTTGGACAGGGAGGTCACCGTCTTCTCAGCGCCCTTGGTGGCATTGACCGCGCTGACCATGATCTCGTCGACGCGCTGCAGTTCCAGGTTGATGCCATCCACCGTGGTCTGAGCCCGCGACAGGATCGGCACGACCTCGTCGGTCACGCGAACCACCGTCAGCGACATCCGGCGCAGCACGCCACCCAATCGGAAGCAGACGTATGCGATCCCGACTCCGACGATCACGAGGAAGAACGAGAGCGCCGCTCGAAGTACGTCAGCCCAGGCGATGTCCACTACAAGTCGTCCTTTCCAGTGATCACTCCCGCACCGACCAGCCGGCCGTCCCGGTACAGGGCAGCGGTCTGCCCCGGGGCGACGCCATCCGCGGGATCCACGAGCGTGACCCGAAGACCGTCGGCCGCGGGGTGAGCCTGGCCGCGGAGGGCCCTGCCACGGTATCGCACGCGCACCTCCAAGTGGGCGCCGTCGACCGCTTCGTTGAGCGTGAACGGGCGCAGCCGGATCTCGCTTGTCTCGAGCTGCTCACGTGGTCCAACCGTGATGGTGTTGGTCGCGGCATCGGTCCCAAGGACGTAGCGCGGCCCGTCTGCCGACACACCCACGCCGCGCCGCTGGCCGACCGTGTAGCGCCAGTACCCGTCGTGGGTACCGATCTGGGCGCCCGCTTCGTCCAGGATGGCGCCTGGCGCGGCGCTCATGCCCGCCACCCGTTCGAGGAACGGCACGTAGCCGCCGACGCCGACGAAGCACACCTCCTGGCTCTCGACCGCGTCTGCGGCCAGCGGGACCGCCTCGCGGGCCAGATCGCGCACCTGACTCTTGGTCAGCTCCCCCAACGGGAATTCGAGGCGTGCGATCGTCGCGCGGTCGAGCATCGCCAGCATGTAGCTCTGATCCTTGTCGCCATCCGCCGCGCGGGCGATCGTTCCGTCGACGACGCGCGCGTAGTGGCCGGTCGCGAGCCGCCTGGCTCCCAGTAGCGCCGCGGCCTGGGCCAGCACGGCGAACCGGACCTCACCGTTGCAGGTGACGCATGGATTGGGCGTCCGCCCCGCGGCGTACCCGCGGATGAAGCTCTCGACGACGCCACGGCGAAACGCCTCGGCCGCGTCGATCGTCAGGTGCGGGATGCCCAGCGCGTGGGCGGTGCGGCGTGCCAGCTGAACCGTCTCGGGCGAGCAGCACGAGCGTTCCGCCGCCGCAGCTCCGGGGTCATGCCAGAGGCGCATCGTCACCCCGACAACCTCGTATCCGGCGTCATGCAGCAGCTTTGCGGCAACGGCGCTGTCGACTCCTCCACTCATCGCGACGGCGACCCGGTTGCCTGCCAGCGGCAGCCCGGTCTCGCCGAGCCGCGCCGAGTACCAGGCCTCGAGCGCCCGTGCGACCGCGTCCGCGACGAGTTCGGGTCCGTGACGCCGATCGCTCCCCAACCCGCCAAGCTCACAATCGAGCCACTCGGCGGAGAGGCTCAGCGCATCAGTGAGCGTGGCCCCGGTGAGCCGCTCGCACGCCGCGTTGGCGGCGGCAGTCGCCGCGCCACAACCGAACGCCAAAAACCGCGCCTCAACGACGACACCCCCGGACATTCGAAGCTGAATGCGCACGACATCCCCGCACCCGGCACTGCCGGATTCGCCAACCGCGTCAGGGTGCGCCATCTCCCCCGCCATCGCCGGCGCGGTCATGTGTCGCATCGTCTGCCGAGGGTACGGAGGCACCGGTCGAGGCTACCACGCCGCGCCGCCCGTTCCACGGTAGATGGTTGGTCATTGGTGTCAGACACGAATCACTCCAAAGCCCTTACGGCGAAAGGGATCTCGCGATCAGGAATGACCCTTCCGTCGAGTGCCCACGATCGTCACGCTTTCGCCAGGGAGACAGCCGGCCAACGGTCCCGACGAGGGTTGTCGTCTTCGACAAATCCGCGGAGCGCTGCACGCCCGAGCCACGGGCGGTCGCTGAAAACAGCCAGGGTCTCAGCCGGTTCGAATCCCGCAATTGGTTTGTCTTTGCCCAACAGCGCGGGGTAGCTCGCCCACGGCCAATCCTCAGCTCGCTCGACCAATCCCCCTCTGAGCGGGTTGCGGGCGATATAGCGAATGACTGAGAACTGCTCGTCCGACTCGATCAGCACAGACAGGTAGCGGCTGCGAAACAAATGGTCGGCGATGCCATGGGATTGGTTATGCAGCCAGGCATACCGGCCCAACAGGTGCCGCATGCCCTCGGGCAGATTCCCAACGGGCGTTTTGATTGCGAGATGGATGTGGTTGCCCATCAAGCAGTAGCCGTAGCAGGTCCATCCGTACCGAACGCACACCCTCGACAGCATCCGGAGGAACATCTTCCGGTCATCGTCGTCGAGGAAGATCGGCTGGCGACGATTGCCGCGTGCCATGAGGTGGTAGATGCGCCCATCGGTGACCGGACGTGGATCGCGTCCCATGATTTCTCCTTGAGTAGCTGCTGGAAGGACCTGCATCTACTTAAAGGGTTTGGCGACAAAAAACGTCCCCCCCTAAAACGGTTAAGGTTTGATTAACCGTGTCCGACACCAAAACGCTCCGAACACCGCTCCGCGACACGGGTCGCGGGGTGTAGGGAAGGGTCGTTCTCGGGAGTCAAGATGCCCCACCGTGCCGTAGTCGGGGAGTGACTGGGCCTGCGTAAGCAGGTGGGTGGCAAGCAACGCGATGCACTCGGCGAACGCGCTGACTCCGCCTCCCTTGTCAATCGTGTTGGCTCAGGTCTCTGATCCGCCACGTACACGGTCGGGCACGTCCACGGTACCCCTGACACGCCTCCGACGCAAGCCCCCGAGGCCACCCTGCTTGGGCCCGCGCAGGAGCTACTGCACCGTGTGACGGCTGCCACGGTCGCAATCCGGCACAGCAGTTGTTCCTACGCGGGTCCGAACGCGTCGGGGCTCCCCGAAGGAAGCCCCCGAAAGCCCGACATCCGTATCGGACAAACCTTCAGCAGATCGTGTCGGGCGCAGTGAACTTCGGCGCCTTGTCGAGCGCCGAATACGTCGAGCTTTCTCCGCGTTGCGTCACTGAGATGAGTAGGGACGACTTCGCGTCGACCGTGTACGTGATCTTGCCACCGCCGTACTGGCCGAGCCTGTCCTTGCCGACCAGAGTCAACGTGGCGCCGTTCTTCGCCCTGACCGGCTTGTCGAACCGCACGCCCTGGAGCGGGATGGCCGCGTCACCGAGCGCCGCGACGACCTTGGCGTTGGCCGTGCGTGTCCAGCACAGCGCGCCATCCGCCTTGGTGTAGAGCCCCGTCGGGTTGACGACCAGCTCGACTGCCTTTCCCGGTGCCTGGACCTTGGCGGCGAACAAACGCTGCTTGCCATCGACCAAACGGACCTGACCCGTACCCTCCGCGCCGGCAACGCCACCGATGCCGCCCTTGAACTTGAGGGCGACGCCGGGGACCTTGGCGTACGCGGCGTCGACCTTCCTCGCCAGCGCAATACCGGCGGCGTCACCGCTGGCCGTGCCCTTGCGCGGAGTCACCTTGAGCGGTTGGGGAACCGCAGCCCGGGCGTCGATGAGCGACTGGGCGATGATGTCCTCGTCGACCATGCCGCGCCAGACGTTGGACAACTTGTCATCGCCCTGAATGACCGCGACCGCAGGCGTATACGTGATGTCGAACATCGCCGGCAGGTCACCGAGCTTCGTCTTGCCGGTGATCCGGTAGACGATGAACTTGGTGTCCCGGAATCCGCTCTTACGCTGCAACGTGTTGAGGCGCTTCTGGACGATCTCGTCCTCGGTGATACCCGGGAGCAGGAACGCGACCACGACGGGACCGCTGCTCTGCAGGGCGGTCGTGATGACCGCAGGTGTCTCCTTGGTGGGCACGACCTTCGCGCCACGAGCGAGACCCGTGCCGTCGCCGACAGCCCCCATGGTGAATGGAACCGCCGCAAGAACGCCGAATCCGGCGAATGCAGCCAACGCGCGACGCCGAGTCTTCCCGACCCGGACGCGCGATATGCCTTGTACCTCAGTGTCAAGAGAAGCGGACACCGTCGAACACCTCCACGTTCGATGACCTACAACCTTGTCGGCAGCAAGTGGTGCGGGCTTAACGCCTCGGAGTAATCCCGCGCCGAGGTCGATCCGGTTCCGATTTCGGGGGACAGACGAAACGCGTTGGTTTGGTGCCTAGCCCTTGGGCAGAACGTTTCGCACGGCCAGGTCCCGCAGCTGGACATCGTCCACCGTGGAGGGTGCGCCGGTCAGCGGGTCCTGACCGGTGGCCGTTTTCGGGAACGCGATGACGTCACGGATGGACTTCTCGCCCAGCAGCAGCATGACCAGGCGATCGAACCCGAGTGCGATGCCACCGTGCGGCGGCGCGCCAAGCCGCAGCGCCCGCAACAGGAACCCGAACTTCTCCTCGGCCTCGTCCGCATCGACGCCGATCGTGGCAAAGGCCTGCTGCTGGACGTCGCGGTCATGGATACGGATGCTGCCGCCGCCGATCTCGAGGCCGTTCAACACGATGTCGTATGCCTGCGCGATGACTGCACCGGGATCGGTCGCGAGCAACGGGATGTCCTCGGGTCGCGGGGACGTGAACGGGTGATGACGCGCGTCCCAGCGCTTCTCGTCGGCATTCCACTCGACCAGCGGAAAGTCCGTGACCCAGAGTGGCGCCCACGCGCCCTCCGGCACCAGGCCGTACCGTTCCGCCAGCCGAACCCGCAGGGACCCCAACACGGCCAACGCGGCGTCCTCGTTGTCGGCCACCAGGCAGATCAGATCACCCTCAGTGGCGCCGAACCCGTCTGCCAGACCCACAAGGAACTCACCCTTGACCGAGGCGCGCAGCCCATCCTCGCCGACAACCGCCCACACCAAGCCCCTGGCACCGAACTCCTGCGCATCTGTCACGAGCCCGTCCAGATCCTTACGCGAGAGCCCCGCACCGGCGCCTGGTAGGCAGATCCCTCGGACGACAGCCCCGCCGGCCACGGCCTTCTCGAAGATGCCGAGCCCCGAGGCGGCAGCCTGCGCCGTCCAATCCTGGATCTCGGCGCCAAACCGCACGTCGGGCCGATCGGTGCCGTACCGTGCCATCGCGTCCGCAAACCCGAGCCGCGGGAATGGCGCGTGCAACGTCACCCCGGCCTCGGCCGCCTGCGCGACCAGGAGCGCCTCGATCAACCGGTAGATGTCCTCGGGCTCGATGAACGAGGCCTCGATGTCGATCTGCGTGAACTCGGGCTGGCGGTCGGCGCGCAGGTCCTCGTCGCGGAAGCACCGGACGATTTGGTAGTAGCGCTCCAGCCCGCCGACCATCAGGAGTTGCTTGAACAACTGCGGACTCTGGGGCAGCGCGTACCACTTGCCCTGCTGCAGGCGGCTGGGGACGATGAAGTCGCGCGCGCCCTCGGGGGTCGAGCGGATCAAAATCGGCGTCTCGACCTCGAGGAACCCTTCGTCCTCGAGCACCCGGCGGGTCACGCCTGCGATCTTGGCGCGGAGCTCCAGCGCGCGCAGACGGCGCGGACGGCGGGTCTCGATGTAGCGGTACGCCAGGCGGACCTCTTCGCTGGCCTCCTGCGTCTCATCCTCGACCGAAAACGGCAGCGGATCGGACGACGCCAGCAACTCGACCGCGGCGACACGCAGCTCGACCCCGCCGGTCGGGATGTTGGCGTTGACGTTCTTGCCCTCGCGGGCCACGACGACCCCGTCGACGCTGACCACGTCTTCGTTGTGGAACCTGTGTGCCGCGGCATGCGCCTGGGGCGCGGCCTCGGGATCGAATACCAGCTGCAGCAGGCCGCTGCGGTCCCGCAGGTCGACGAAGATCAGCCCGCCGTGGTCGCGGCGGCGATGCACCCACCCGGCCACCCGCACCGTGGCGTCGGTCGTGTCGGCGGCGCCGACGCAGGTGTGGGTGCGATACCGATCGGATCCGATCAAAGGAGCGCCTCCGCGAGCTGGTTGAGGGGAACTTCACGCTGGTCGCCGCTGGTCATGTCGCGCAGCGTCGCGACACCGGCGGCGTGTTCGCGCGGCCCGATGATGGCCACCGTCCGCGCGCCGAGCGAGCCCGCCTGACGCAACATGGCCTTGAGGCTGCGGCCCCGCAGGTCGCTGTCGCACCGGACCCCCGCCGCCCGTAGCCGGCGCATCAGCGGCATCAGCTGCAGCCGCAGGTCGTCGTCGGGGATCGCCACGTAACAGTCAAGCACCGCAGGCTCGTCCACCGGACCGCCAGCCTGCAGCGCCAGCGTGATCCGCTCGAGCCCGCTGCCAAAGCCGATGCCTGGGGTCGCAGGCCCGCCGAGCTGCTCGACCAGTCCGTCGTAGCGGCCACCCCCGCCGATCCCGGACTGCGCGCCCAACCGATCACATGCGAACTCAAATACCGTCTTGGTGTAGTAGTCGAACCCGCGCACCAGCATGGGATCCTGGACGTATGCGATGCCGAGCGTGTCGAGTGCGGCACAGACCCGATCGTGATGCGCCTGCGCAGCCGGGCTCAAGTGGTCCAACACCTTGGGCGCCCCGTCCATCACCACGCGGACCCGCTCGCTCTTGGAGTCAAAGAGGCGCAACGGGTTGTCGCGCATTCGATCGCGCTCGTCCTGACCAAAGCCCGCGGCGTGCGCGTTGAGGTACTCCGTCAGGACCGGCCGGTAGGCGGCGTGCGTTTCGGGGTCGCCCATGCTGGCGAGCTTGAGGGTCACGCCCGGAACCGCCAGTCGCGCGTACAGGTCGTACAACACGCTGATGACCTCGGCGTCCAACAGCGGGTCGTCGCTGCCAATCGCCTCGATGCCGAGCTGCGTGTGCTCGCGATAGCGACCGGCCTGCGGCGCCTCGTAGCGGAACATGGGCGCCAGGTACCAGAGCTTGACGGGCAGTTGCAGCTTGTGCATCCCGTTCTCGACGAACGCACGCACGACCGGCGCGGTGCCCTCGGGGCGCAGCGTCAGCGACCGTCCACCGGCGTCCGTGAACGTGTACATCTCCTTACGCACGATGTCGGTGCTGGCGCCGACCCCACGCGCGAACACCTCGGTCTCCTCAAACGTCGGCGTCTGGATACGGCCGTATCCGTATGCGGCGAAGACGGCGCGCGCAGCATCGGTCACCCGATCGCGCAAACGCGCCTCGGCCGGAAGGATGTCGCGGGTCCCACGAGGTGGCACCGCCGGTTAGCCGCCCGCGCGTTTTTGTTCCCACCGGCGCAGGCGGAACTTGTAAAACCATCGGTCGAACAGCCAGCCGAAGCCCAACAGGAACAGAAACATCACGAGCACGAGGATGATGTTGGCGCCCGCGCTCCCTCCGCTACTGAGCGTCAGGAACACCAGGAACACCGCGGATGCGAGTACCGACCGCACCACCACGCTCTTGAAGGTCGGCGGGATCGGCGCGCCCGCCGGCAGCTTCTTGGCGGTCGGCGACGGGGTGCCGTCGTCCGAAAACTTGGCCTCGTGGCGGGGGTTCTTGATCGGTGGCGGGCCGGCTGACGGCCGGCGTCGAGGCTTCTTGGCGATGGCTAGGGGTCCCTCCTGGTGGGTTGACGCCGAAGCGTCGAGAGTTGCGCTTCGAGCACCTGTCCCGGGTGGAACCGCATGAGCCGCAGCGCACTGGGACTGGGGCCGCCGCGCAGCGCCATGGCCGGGATGAGTCCGACCAGTTCGCTGTCGCCGGCTTCGATACCGAGCCGCTCCGCCTCCCTGCGTACAGCGGCGACTGCCACCGCGGGCGGGGTACGCCTGAAGTCTTCCAGGTTCATGGACACTTGGGCAACACCCGGTTCGGCCAGATAGAGCCCCAGCGCCCGAATGCCCGTCGGGCCGCCACCCGATTCGCGCACACGCGCCGCGATCGCACGGACTTGGTCCAGGGTCGCGTCGGGCATCCACACGTTCCACGCGATCAGCGGCTCGCGCGCTCCCACCATGACCGCCCCGGCGGTGGCATGAATTCGGCGGGGTCCGTCGTCCGGCGTGATCTGGCCGTCCTCGACCGCCGCGGCCAGAGCATCCAGACCGCCACGACGAAAGTCGTGCGGGCGTGAGCGATCAGGGTCACTCGCGATCGCGCCGTAGCGGAACACGGGCAGTGCCAGCTCCTCACCGATGCGCTGCGCGATCCCCGTGGCCAGCTCACACGCCATCGGCAACTCGTCGGGCGTCAGCGCCACGATCGGCACCAGATCCAGGGCGCCGATCCGCGGATGCACACCCTTGTGCCGGCGCAGGTCGATGCGCTCCATCGCCTCCCAAGCCAGGGCGACCATCGCGTCCTGCAGCGCGAGCGGATCCCCCGCGACGGTCAGGACGCTGCGGTTGTGGTCGCCATCCGAGTGCACGTCCACGACGCGCACGCCGGGCAGGCGGACAGCGTCGACGAGCGCCTCGATCGTCGGCCGGTCGCGCCCCTCGCTGACGTTGGGCACGGCCAGCGCAACGGGCCGCGACGGCGCCGGCGGCAGCGCCTCGTGGTCGATCAGTACTGGGACGCCGCTCTGACCGGTCACGCTAACCTTTACCGGTAAAACCAGATGCAGACGCTTCTTCGCCTACTTTCATTCCTGCGACCATACCGGGCGCAGGTCGTCCTGACCGCCGTGTCGGCCGCGGGGCTGATGGCGTGTACCGCCGCGATCCCGTGGCTGACCAAGGTCATCATCGACGACGCGTTGGGCAAGCACCGTCAGGACCTTCTCGTTCCGCTGATCGCCGCGGTCATCGGCGTGGGCCTGGTACGGATGGTCTTCGCCGCTGTACGCCGCTGGGTGTCGGGGCAGGTCAGCCTGGGCGTCGAGTACGACCTGCGCGGGCGCATGTTCACCCACATGCAGCGGCTGTCGTTTCGGTACTTCGACCACATGCCGGTCGGGCAACTCATGTCCCGCGCGACGAACGACCTGCAGACGGTGCGGTTCTTCTTGGGCTACGGCCTGATCTTCTTGTTCATGAACCTGTTCGGCCTGGTGCTCTACACGGTGCTGCTCTTGACGATCGACCCTGCGCTCACGGGGCTGGCGCTGCTGATGGCCCCGGCGCTGGTGGCGGTCGCGTGGCGGTCGAGCAAGCGGACGCAGCCCGTGTTGATCGACGTGCAGCAGAAGGTCGCCGATGTGACGCAGAGCGCCGAGGAGAGCATCGTCGGCATCCGCGTCATCAAGGCGTTCGGCCAGGAAGGTCCGCAGAGCGCGCGGTTTGCCGCGATCTCGCGGCGGGCGTTCGACCGCAGCATGGACGCCAACCGCATGCAGGCGTTCTACATGTCGCTGATGGGGTTCCTGCCGACGATCGGCGTGGGTGTCGTGGTGATCTTTGGCGGAATCCGCGCGATCGACGGCAAGCTGTCGTTGGGCGAGTTCGTGCAGTTCTACAGCTACCTGCTGGCGCTGGTGTTCCCGCTGCGGATGATCGGATCGCTTGTGGGCAACGCTCAGCGGGCCGCGGCGAGCGGCCAGCGCATCTTCGAGGTGCTCGACACCGCGCCCGACCTGGTCGAGCGGTCAGACCCGCTCGAACTCCCGACGGGCGGTGGACACGTGGAGTTCGTCGGTGTGTCGTTTGCACATTCCGAGACCGGACCTGACGTGCTCGCGGATCTCGACCTGGACATCCCGGCGGGTCGCGTGGTGGCGCTGATCGGTCCGACCGGCTCGGGCAAGACGACGCTGACGCAACTGATCCCCCGCTACTACGACCCCACGGCAGGGGCGGTGCTGCTGGACGGCATCGACGTGCGCGATCTTGGGCTCGATCCCCTGCGACGCACCGTGGGCGTGGTGGCGCAGGATCCGTTCCTGTTCTCGACCACGGTCCGCGACAACATCGCCTACGGGGTCATCGACGCCAGCGACGACGATGTGCGGACGGCGGCCCGGTTGGCACAGGCCGAAGGATTCGTCGATGAGCTGCCCGACGGGTTCGACACGATCATCGGCGAGCGCGGCTACACGCTGTCGGGGGGACAACGCCAGCGCATCGCGATCGCACGAGCCGTCATCACCGACCCGCGCGTGCTGATCCTGGACGAGGCCACCGCATCGGTCGATGCGTCCACCGAACGTGAGATCCAGGGCGCGCTGCGGGCGGTCATGGCAGGGCGCACGACGCTGATCATCGCCCACCGCCTGTCGACGATCGCGTTGGCCGACGAGGTCGTGGTGCTCGACGAGGGGCGCATCGCCGCCCGCGGCACCCATGACGAGCTGTACGCGACCAGTGAGATCTACCGCGAGATCCACGACCGAGGTCTGGCGCGGCCCGAATTGGTGGTCGGCCCATGAGCATCGGTCGCCCGCCGGGGCACGGCCCCGCCCACGCGGTGCTGGGCGCGCTCGTCGACCGCGAAGCGCGTTCAGGTTCCGTGCCAACCAAGAAGCTCCGCAAGCTCATGCCGTACTTCCGCCCGTACCGCTGGCAGATCGCAGCGACGCTGCTGTTGATGGTTTTGCTGAGCGCGGCCGGATTGGCGTCTCCGGGTCTGGCGCAGATCGCGATCGACGACGGCATCCGAAAGTCCGACAAGCATGTGTTGGTGGTCGCGGTCCTGTTGCTGGTCGGGGCCGGGCTGGTCGGCTGGCTCGCGGGATACGGGCAGACCTATCTGTCGAGCTGGATCGGCGAACGCATGCTGTTGGACCTGCGCACAGACGTGTTCTCCCACCTGATGGGGTTGTCGGTCGGCCACCACGAGCGGGTCCCGACCGGTGTGACCGTCAGCCGATTGACCAGTGACATCGAGGCCCTCCGCCAGCTTGTGACCGATGGCATCACGACTTTGGTCGTCCAGGGGCTGACCTTCGTCGGCGTGATCGTGATCCTGTTCAGCTACGACTGGAAGCTCGCGCTCGTGGCGTTTGGGGTCTTCCCGTTCCTGGCGCTGGCGACGGCGCTCTTCCGCGTGACATCGGCCGGGGCCTACCGGCGCACACGCGAGAAGGTCGCCAATGTGTTGGCGGCGCTGCAGGAAACGATCTCAGGCATCCGCGTGGTGCAGGGCTTCGGTCGGCAGGAGCCCGCCGCCGAGGCGTTCCGCGCGGTCAACGACGAGTACCGCGAAGCGAACATGCGGACCATCCGCATCTCGGCCTCGTACTTCCCCGCCGTCGAGTTCTTGACCGCCATCGGCACCGCCATGGTGTTGATGTTCGGCGGGTGGCGCGTGCTCGACGGCAGCCTGACGGTCGGCGTGCTCGTGGCGTTTCTGGGCTACGTGGTCGTGTTCTTCGATCCGATCCAGCAGCTGTCGCAGCTGTACGGAACCTTCCAATCCGCGATGGCGGCCCTTGAGAAGACCCTGGGTGTCCTTGAGACCAAGCCCACGATGGTCGACCGTCCGGGCGCTGCGGATCTGCCCGCGATCTCGGGGGCGATCGCGCTGCGCGACGTGACGTTCGGGTATCTGGAGGAACCGGTCCTTCGCGACGTCAACTTGGAGATCCGCGCCGGCGAGACGGTGGCGCTCGTCGGCCCGACCGGCGCGGGCAAGTCCACGTTGGCCAAACTCATCGCACGGTTCTACGACCCGGACCATGGCGCCGTGTTGATCGACGGGCACGACCTGCGCGAGGTCACGCAAGGCTCGCTGCGGGCTCAGCTCGGCATCGTGCCGCAGGAGGGGTTCCTGTTCAGCGGCACCGTCGCTGAGAACCTGCGGTTCGCCCGTCCGGACGCCACTGACGAGCAGTTGCGGGCGGCGTGCGCCGCGGTCGGCGCCATGGAGTTCGTCGAGGCGCTTCCAGACGGTTTCGACACGCAGATCGAAGAGCGCGGCTCGCGCCTGTCGGCCGGCCAGCGTCAGCTCTTGGCGTTCGCCCGCGCACTCGTCGCCGATCCGGCCCTGCTGATCTTGGACGAGGCGACGTCGTCGGTCGATCTGCGGACCGAGGCGCGTATCGAGGAGGCCCTGGCGACGCTCCTGACGGGCCGCACGTCAATCGTGATCGCCCACCGCCTGTCGACCATCCGGGACGCCGACCGCATCGTGGTCGTCGAGGATGGCCGCGTGGTCGAACAAGGCAGCCACGACGAGCTTCTCGCAACCGGCGGCCGGTACGCCCGGCTCTACACCGACTGGGAGCAAGCCGCCGCCTGAACACCGGGTGACGAGAAGGGTCGCCCGGGCCCGCGAGATCCGTTGCGCCATACGGGTTCTTGACCGATTGGTGTCTGACTGTGAGTGTGTCGGTGGCGGTTTCTGTTGGGATCGCTGCGAGGCTTGCGTCGATGCACCTGTCTGTGACTCAGTATCTGACTGACCCCCGTTCGGGGTGTCTTTCTTGTGATCTGTCCGGGCTGGTGTGTCGGCGCCAGCTGAGCAACGCGTCCCGGTGTTTTGGCTTGATAGGAGCTCGTCCACCCCGCAGGGGTGTGACTCATCACAGTCGTGCCGAACCCCGGTCCCATTCGCGTTCCCCAGCCGACGCCGCGTCCCCCATCAACGAATGGAGGTACCCGGAATGTTTACAGATGACGCGAGGTTCGTCATCGGAGTCGACACCCACCGCGACACGCATGCATACGCGGTGGTGGAACGCGTGACCGGCGCGGTCGTCGATGAGTTCCTCTGCCCCGCCAGAGCGGGCGGCTACCGCGACGCGCTGACCCGCACGAAACGGTTGGGCTGCGACGGGCGGGCGTGGGCGGTGGAGGGCACCGGAAGCTACGGCGCCGGCCTCACCCGCGCACTCCACCGCGCGGGTGAAGTCGTCGTCGAGGTCGACCACCCTCACCGACGCGACCCCGACACCCGAGGCAAAAGCGATTCCCTTGACGCGATCCGGGCTGCGCGCACCGCGATCGGACGAACCCACCACACCCAACCACGCCAAGCAGACGGCCCCAGAGACGCGTTGCGGGTACTGATGATCGCCCGGCACGGGGCGATCAACACGCGCACCGACGCGATTCGCCAACTCAAAGCGATCATCATCGGCCTCCCCGACGCGACCCGCGAGAAGCTCCGTGGTGTGAGCACCCTCCGGCTGCCCGCAGCGTGCGCGAAACTCACGCCCCCACGAAACGACCCCGACCACACCACGACGATCCACGCGATGCGCGCGATCGCCCGACGGGCAATCGCCGCGACGAAAGAAGCCGAAGCCCACCAACACGCCATCACCGTACTCGTCACACAGATCGCCCCGCACCTGCTGGACCTGTTCGGCGTCGGGCCGATCAGCGCAGCACGAATCCTGATCAGCTGGTCACACCACGGGCGCCTCCGATTAGAAGCGTGCTTCGCCCGCCTCGCCGGTGTCGCCCCCATCCCAGCCTCGAGCGGCAACACCACCCGCCACCGCCTCGACCGCGGCGGCGACCGCCAACTCAACAACGCGATCCACACGATCGCCCTCGCCCACGCCCGACACGACCCCGAAACCATCGCCTACATCCAACGACGAATCAGCGAAGGCAAAACCCGCCGCGATGAACCGCCCCGGGTTTGTTAGACGGTTTGTTTTCCCATTTCCGTTGTGATGCGGTTGTTCCAGTAGGCCTGCTCGTACGCGACGGGCGTCGTGTAGCCGATGCTCGAGTGCAGCCTGGTGGTGTTGTACCAGTCGACCCA
>JANLOO010000054.1:0-56524 GCA_031366605.1 Actinomycetota bacterium
TCGAACGCCCGCGCCTGGAGCAGACGGAGATGAACGTCCTCACCGAGGCAGAGATCGCACGCCTCTGGACCGCCTACAGCGAACTCCAGGCCGAGGCAGACGACGACGAGTGGGCCTGGTGGCAGATCGCCCGCACGATCACCTTCGTCGCCCTCGGCACCGCCATGCGCCGGGGAGAGCTGCTCGCCCTTCGCTGGCGCAACGTCCACCTCCTCGACGGGCACCTCCAAGTACGAGAAGCCCTCGTGCGCGGCCAATTCACGACCCCCAAAAGCCGCGCCTCCCGGCGAATGATCGAGCTTGGCCCACGCACCACCGGGATCCTCGCCGCCCACTGGAAACAAAGCGCGTTCTCGGGCGAGGACGAGCTGGTCTTCTGCCACCCGCAACTCGGCACTCCGCTCGACCCGAGCAAGCTCGCCCGCGCTCACCTGCGCCCGGCCCTCACGCGTGCGGGGATCACTAAGCCCTTCCGCGCCTTCCACGACCTGCGCCACACGGCTCTCACCCACGAGGCGGCTGCCGGCAACCCGATGGCCTACGTCCAGATGAAGGCCGGCCACTCCCAAGCCCAGATCACCGAGCGCTACATCCACGCCGCCCAAGTGCTCTTCCCCGGAGCAGCAGCAAAAGGGGAGGCCCGCATGTTCGCCCTCACCGAAGACGCCGGGACCGCGGGCGCCGAGGATCTGGGCGAGAGCCTGCCCGCACCCGGGTAGGCAGCCCTGGGCCCGGCAAAGGGGGAATGCGCGCGTCGGCACGGGCACTCAGGGCTCACACGGCCCGGCCATCCGCCCCGTCGTCTGCGGTGCGGGCAAAAGTTGGGCAAAAGTCTGCGCCCATGGCCGTGCCCACCAACGAGAAAACCCCGCCATATGCGGGGCTTTCACATCACTCCTCGGGTAGGACTCGAACCTACAACCCTCCGGTTAACAGCCGGATGCTCTACCATTGAGCTACCGAGGATCACTCACAGGGAGTGTATCGGAAGGACCCTCGATCGACTCAAGGGGCGTTGCGAGATCGGCTCTGGCTACTCGGATCGCTCGATGTGGTGCAGGTGGACGATCGGGCCTGACTCGTCGAGCCGAGAGTCGTGGGCGACCTCGTCGGTGTGGATGGACCAGCCGGTCGATGCGAGTGCATCGAGGAATGGCCGTGCGTCGGGGCGGCGGGGGTCGGCGATGATCATCTCGCCGTCGTCGGCCAGCAGTCGGGGCAGGAGCGCTGCCAATGGCGCGGCGTTGCGTGGCTCGTAGAGGACGTCGGCGGCGACGATCAGATCGAATGGGGCGCGGTCCAAGAGTGCCTGCGGCGGGTCACGCCAGTCGACCAACATCGTGTCGACCGCCAGGCCCAGGCGCTCGGCATTGACCGTCACGAACGTGAGTGCCGGTTGGTACCAGTCGGTCGCGACCACGGTCGCTCCGCCCGTCGCGGCGACGAGGGAGGGGATCGCGAGTCCGGCGCCCAGCTCCACGACGTTCAAGCCGTCCAGCCTTCGTTGCGCCAAGCGGTCTGCGAGGACGCAGCCACTTGGCCACAGCTCCGCCCAGTACGGCAGCCGCTCGTCGACCGCGTACTCGTCGTCGCTGATCAGGTCGTCCGCGGTGCGGGGTTTGAGCACCTGGAACCGGTGGTGACCGGCGGTGACCGTCGCTTCGACCACGTCGAACCCACGGAGGGCGTCCCGGTTCATCGCCCGCCTTCGCCGATCGCACGCGAGGTCGCTATCCTGTCCCGACCCGAACCACGAGGAGCATGATGAGCGAGGACGCGCAGGACGTCACAACCGAGGAGACCCCGGCCGACGAGGCCCCGATCGCCGAGGAGACCACCGTCGAGGAGCCGGTCGCCGAAGCGGCGCCAGAGGCTGTCGCGGACGAGGCGTCCGATCCCGTCGCCGAGGAGGCTCCGGCCGAGGAGCCCGTCGCGACCGAGCCGATCGCCGAAGCGGCCCCCGTCGAGGTGCCCGTCGCCGAGGAAGCTCCGGCTGAGGACGCCGCGGCTGAAGAAACTCCCGCGGAGGAAGCGGTCGCCGATGCCGAGCCCGTTGCCGACGAGGCCCCCGCGACGGTCAGCGAGGCGTTCGGCCCGGTCCGCGTCGCGCGCGTGTTCGTGTGCGAGAAGGGGCACCGCACGACGACGCTGTGGGGCACGCCGACCATCTGCCAGGCGCAACCGCTTCGCCACGGCGCCAACTGCGGGATGCCGCTCTACCACATCACCGAGCTGCCGGAGCAGGTCCAGAAGGCACTCAACCCGTTGAAGGCATCCAAGAAGGCCTCCAAGAAGAAGTAACGGTGTCGCTCGGGGTCCGGGTCGCTCAGGCGGCGGCCTGGGCCTCGTCGATCATGCGCTCGAGTTCCGCGAACCCGCCATCCCACACGGACGGGTCGCCAAGGTCGAGTCCGAGCGGTGCGAGCAGTTCGGCGGGCGCCCCGGAGCCCCCGGCGGCCAGCAGGTCCAGATAGGGACCCACAAACGCATCGCCGTCGCGACGGTAGCGCGCGTACAGCGCCAAGCTGACGAGCAGCGCGAACGTGTACGAGTACGTGTAGAAGCGCGTGTGGATGAAGTGCGGGATGTACGACCAGCCCAGCCGGTAGCGCTCAGGGATCGCGACCGCGTCGCCGTAGTAGGCGCTGTTGGCAGCCCACCAGGCGTCACCCAGACGCTCGGCGGTCAGAGTCGCGCCCTCGGCGCGCATCTCGTACGCCGCCTGCTCGTAGCGGGTCAGGACGGCCTGACGGAAGATCGTGGCGAATGCGCCTTCGACCCGTTCGCACGCCAGTAGGTGCCGGGTCGCGGGGTCGGCCTCGTTGGCCAGCAGGTAGTCGTAGGTGATGTGTTCGGCGAAGGTCGAGGCCACCTCACACATCGCGATGCCCGCGCCGGCTGAGAGCGGCGTCTGGCGCTCGTTGGCCAGCTCGAAGTGCATGCCGTGACCGAACTCGTGCGACATCGTCAGCACGTCGTTCATCTGGTCGGTCCAGTTCATCAGGACGTAGGGATTCGCATCCTGCGCCACCGGCGAGCAGAACGCCCCCCCGCGCTTGCCGGTACGCGGTTCCGCATCCACACGCCGATCGTCGATCTGCGCCTGGGCCATCGCGGCGATCCGCGGCGAAAAGCCTCGGAACGACGTGGTGACGATCTGGACCGCCTCCGCAAACTGGACTGCCCGCCCCTCACCGATCGGCGCGTATTGGTCGTGCAACTCCAACGTGTCGAGCCCCAATATCGCGGTCTTGGCCACGAACCACCGTTGCGCGAGCGGGTAGTGACGCGCGACCGCGTCCAACATGCCGTCCACCACGGGTGCGCTGAGCTCGTTGCGCAGGTGCGTCTGGTCCATCGGGGCCGTGTAGTTGCGCAGCTTGTCCATGGCCAGGCGGTCACCGACCAGCGTGTCGTAGCAGTGGGCGAGCACCGGGGCGTGGGGCTCGAGCATGGCGTAGAGCGTCTTGAGCGCGTCGTGGCGCAGCTGGCGGCGCGGGTCGCGCATATACGACAGCAGCCGATCGATGCTGTGCGATTCCTCGCCATCGCCGTTGTCGAACGGCGTCTCGAGCGTCGATGTGACCCGTGAGTACAACGTGTGCCACGCGCCGGTCGCGGCAGGCGCGCGCTCCGAGAGCATGCGCTCCTCGGGCTCGCTGAGGGTGTGCGGGCCGAACCGCCGCATTGCGACCAGGTAATGGCGATCCGCCGCGAGGGATGGATCGTCGGTCAGCTGCGTCGCCCGGTCGTCGGCAAGCGCAAGCCACTCGAGTTCGAAGAACCGCAAGGCGTTGCCGATTTCGACAAACGCACGGTCGACCGCGCCTGACAGGTCGAGGTTCTCGTCGTCGGTGACGTCGACGGATTCACGCAGGTGCGCGTACGAGCCGACGCGCGACAGGGCGTTGTCCAGTACGGCGAGTTCAGCGAGCAGCCCTGCCAGGCCAGGCACGTCGATCGTGGCGATGCTGCCGCGGTACGAGGTCTCGAACGCGCGGCAACGCGCCACGAGGTCATCCAGGTCAACCCGGGCGGCTGCAGCGTCTGCGAAGAGGGGTGACAGGTCCCAGCGGATACCCGCTGCCTGCGGTGCCGAAGTGTCGATGGCCAAGGCGGACAACTTAGCGGATTCGCTCGAAGAGTCGGTCGACAACGTCAGCAGCCAGTCCGGGGATGCCGGTGTCGCCCAGCGCAAACGGGCCGTCAGGTCGGTGGAAGTCCGAGCCGCCCGACGGAACCAGGCCAAGTTGGCGCGCGATCGTGCCGTAGCCGTCCCGCTGATCCAGTGTGTGCTCGGGGCGGTGTACCTCGATGCCGGCAAGCCCCGCGGCGGCCAGGCGCTGCACGAAGGACCGCAGATGTGGTTGGCGCAAGCCCAGGGACCCGGGGTGTGCCAACACTGCCACTCCGCCCGACGCGCACACGAGCTCCACCGCGCCAACGGGGTCGAGGCCCTGCGACGGCACATGTGCAGCCTTGCCGTCGGCGAGCAAACGATCGAATGCGTCCTGCATGCTGGTTGCATGCCCTGACGCGACCAGGGCGGCGGCGACGTGAGGGCGCCCCAGTTGCCCGGCTGCACGGCCGCGCACGTCCTCCCAGTCCAGCGGGATGCCCAGTTCGCTCAAGCGTTCGACGATGCGGCGAATGCGGGCCTCGCGAAACCCGGTCAGCTCGACCAGCGCGTCCATGAGCGGCTGCGGAGCAGTGGCGGTCAAGTACCCCAACAAATGCATCGAGCCCTGCGGGACCTGGGCCGTCAGCTCGACACCCGGGATGACCCGAACGCCGTGATCGGACCCGGCGGCGACCGCCGCTCGCAACCCGCCCACAGTGTCGTGGTCGGTCACCGCCAGCACGCTGACACCATCGGCAGCGGCGCGCGCGACCAAATCGGCCGGGTCCAGGTCACCGTCGGACGCCGTCGTGTGGGCGTGCAGATCGATCAGCACACGGGACCTGGCTCGTTGGCGTGGACGAGGCGCACGCCGGTAGGGTACGCGTCACCGATGGCTGCCAACGACATGTCTGATCGCGCGACTCGCGTGTACTCGAGCGACTCAGGACGGGTCGCTCGCGCCTCGCCGCCTGCCCGTTCGGCGCCGGCGCAGGGACCGCGTACCCCGCCGGCCGACGGCGTCGTCCGCGTCAGCCGCACCAAGACGGGGCGTGGGGGAAAGACCGTCACACTCGTCACCGGCCTGCCCACCGCAGCGCTCGATGCGACCGCCAAGGAACTCAAACGCCTGTGTGGCACCGGCGGCACGGCCAAAGACGGCGTCGTCGAGATCCAAGGTGACCACCGCGAACGCATCGTCACCCACCTCTCCGGGCGCTACCAGACCAAGCTCGCCGGCGGATAGCCGTGTTCGACGAACCAAGGAGCAACGTGTCAACCAATCTCGTCGCCCCACAGATGGTCATCAACAGCCGGATGCTCTACTACGGGTGGATTCCAGAGGACCCTGAAGCGCTTCGGCGCTTGCTCCCACCCGGGCTGCGGCCAATCGAAAACGCGCAGGTGTTCATGAACCAATACGTCGTCGACGCGGCCGAGCAGACGTCGGGCTTCGGGGCATATTCGTTGACCTGTGCCGGTCTCGATCTGGACCGCACCGCACCGGATGGGACGACGCCGAGCCGGTGGTGGACGCACTCCTTCAACTCGTCGCCCAACGTGCGCGAGTACGTGATGGCACGGGGCGTGCCGGCGACGGCCGGCAGGACCACAATCGAGCTTTCCGCGGGCGTCGTCGTCGCCACGACGTACTCCGGGGACACGCCGGTCATTCGCTCGACCGCCACGATCGGGACGCCTGCGGTCACCGCCGGCGGGCAGCTGTCGTACATCACCGACATCGACGGTCGGCTCGTCGACGGGATCTCCCCATGGATCGCGACCCTCGTCGATCCCTGGCAGGTCACGAGCTTGGAGTTCCTGGACCCGGACAGCTCGGTGTATGCCCTGCGGCCCAAATCCCCGCTCGAGGTCACGTGGGGCTTTTACTCGCCCAACGCCTCGTTCTGCGACCCGGGCGGTGAGCTTCTGGTGTCCTGACCACCAGACACCTGGCTCGTGATCCGCAGGTGTCGACCGAATGCCCGTTCGAAGAGCGAGGCCTCCTGGCTCGCGGACCTGAGCGAGACCGACGGCTCGGTCTGACCCAGGAGCGTCAACGTGACGGTCTTGCCGCGGGACTCCACGTGCACCGACTCGACCAGTTGCGCACGATCGCGGTCCAGTTGTTCGGCCAGTCGCAGGCAGGTTGCCAGGCGCCAGAAGCATTCGTCGTCACCTTCGTGCAGCAGCGGCCTCAGCCACTCATAGCTTGGGGGGGACTTGCGGTGCGCCCGAACCAGCAGCGCGATCAGGGCGAGTTCGCGGTGTGAGAACCCCGGCAGGCCGGCGTTGATCACCAGGTAGAAACCGTGTTTGTGGTGGTCGTGGTAGTCGACCATGACGCCGACGTCGTGCAACATCGCCGCCGCCCACAGCCATTCGCGTTCGAGTGCGTCGCCGCCGTGCAGGCCGGCCCGTGCGGTGCCGTCAAAGATCTCGAGGGCGAGCAGCCCCACGTGGTCGGTGTGGAACCCATCCTCCCCGTAGCGCGCCGCGACGTTCAGCACGCTTGCCCGTCGCACGTCGGTGAACAGGGGCGGGTCGGCGGGGCTCAGGAACCGCTCGTAGAAGAGCCCCTCGCGCAACCCCTGTGAACACACCTCGATCGCATCGACGCCCGCCCGCTCCATCACCGCATCGATCGTGACGGCTCCGGCAAGGACGATGTCGGCGCGGTCGGCCTTGAGTCCGGGGATGCGGCTGCGCTGAGCCACCGGCCGGCGCACCAGCTCCTCGACGAGTTGTGTGAGCGCGGCTCGGTTCAGCGAATACCCGTGAATCTCGGCCAGGGGATGCTCAGACGCGCGCTGCGCCATCGCCGCGAGCGTCCGGATGGTGCCGCCCGTGCCGACCAAAGGGAGCCCATCGGGGGCAAACCAGCGGGCATCGCCGAGCACATCGAGGACATGACGCCGCAATGCCTTGATCTGGCTGCGGGTGGTCCGCGCGGACGGCAGGAACGCCTCCGTCATGCGAACCGCGCCGATCGGTGCACTCATGGTCCGCTCTAACGCACGCCGTGTGATGCGACCCACCTGGGCACTGCCGCCGCCGACGTCGACGAACATGCCGTCCTCGATGGACATGCTGTTGACGATGCCGAGGTAGCCGTAGTAGGCCTCCTCCTGCGTCGACAACACGCGTGCGTCAATGCCGTCGGCCGCGAAGGCCGCGAGGACGTCGGCCTGATTGGTGGCGTCGCGGATGGCGCTCGTGGCCGCGACGATCACGTCCGTGACGCCGGTCGTCCGGCAGAACGCCCCGTACGCGCGGACCGCCGCGGTCGCCCGTGCGACGGCATCAGGTTGCAGTTCCCCGTCGCGCATCCCGGCCGACAGGCGCACCGGCTCGCGGATCTCATCTGTCAGCGCGAACATCCCGCCGCGGCGATAGCGAAAGACCACGAGCCGGAAGCTGTTGGATCCCAAGTCGATGATCGCGACGCGGTGTTCGGTGCGGCCGTCGGGTTGGGACGCTACCCTAGGCATCGTGACCCAGTCGCCACTGCATCCGCCGACGCTCCAGGAGGCGTGCGAAGCGCTCGCGCCCATCGCGCCGCTCGAGCTTGCGTGGCCAACGGTGTTTGACGCTCCCGCCGCGGTTGAGCGGGCATGGGTGGACTTCGCCGCGAATCATCCCCACGACGAGCGTGTTGCATTGCGCCGTGCACTGGCGTTCGCCAAGGCCCGGCACACCGACCAGTGCCGTCGCGGCTCCGAGACGCCGTACTGGGTTCACCTGGTCCGCGTCGCGCTGGAGCTGGCGCGGTGGGGACACGATTCGCCGGTGTTGGGTCAGGCCGCGTTGCTGCACGATGTCGTCGAGGACACGCCGACCACCCACGCAGAGGTCCTCGAAGGTTTCGGTCCGCACGTTGCCGGACTGGTCGAGTGGCTGACCGCACCTCCCAGCGGCGACCAGGAGGCGCTGACGTTCTACTACGCCCGACTGCGCACCGAAGGGCTGCCCGAGGCACATGTGTTGAAGCTGGCCGACCGCACCGACAACCTGCGCAGCATCCAGGCGCTTGTGATGCGGACGGGCGATCGGTACCGACGCTGGGCCGGGCAATACCTGGAGGCGACCCAACGTCAAGTCGTGCCGCTGGCCGCGACGGCGCCATCGATCGCACGCGTGAGCCTGGTGACGGCGATGGCCGACCTGGCGCCGCTCGTCGGCCACGAAATTACCGAGTCCTAATCGTCGGACAACCCGGTCGTTACACACCGGGCAGAGGATGCCTTCGTCACGTCGCACTGAACGAAGGAGCGTCGGCTGATGGACCAACACGCCAACATCATCGAACTCGCCAACCTGCAGCAATTGCTCGATCGACTCGACCCACGCCTGGATGAGCCCTGCACCGTCCCGGGGTGCTCGCATGACCACGACGGCTGGCTTGGACTGCATGGTGTGCTCGTGGGCGTGCGCGCCGCCTAGCAGCAGCCATGCTTCGCGCGACCGCCCACGATCAGATGGGTCGATCAAGCTCAACGAGGTAGGGGGGATCGGGCGACGGCGCCACGGCGAGACGGCCGGCGGCGAGAGCGGCGAGCGCATCGCCGGCGAGTTCCTTACGCCATCCACTGCCCAGAGGATGGGCTGCGCCATTGCCGTTGAGGCGAGCCGCGACGAACGACTCCACGTCGTCGCGGGTCGCAATGAGCGGTGCCGACAGGCCGGCCGCGTCGGCGCGGACGCCGACCAGGAGTTGACCGAGCGCTCCCAACACCGCCAGGCGCTGCGCCAGGTCGGGGCGGATGGGCTGCGGCAGCTCGATGAGGGGTTCGGCCATCCCACGCGCGACGGCCTGAAGCAGCTCGTCAGCCTCGCGCTCGCGCATCTTTTCGTCCAGACCGCGCACGCGACTGAGGCCCTCACGATTGGTCGGTTTGCGTTTGGCGATGTCCAGCGCCAGACGGTCAGCCAGGATCCACGCCGGCGGTCGGTCACGCCGCAGTGCCTCGCGTTCGCGCCAGCCGGCGACCTCGCGCAGGATGGTGCGTTCGCGTGATGACAGGCGACCCTGGCCTTTGAGCTTGCGCCACGCCTCGTCCGGCTCGGTTGTGAACCGGGCGCCGGGGCCGTATCGCAGCTGGTGCTCCTGGACGACCCACTCCCAGCGTCCAAGCTCGGTCGCCTGCTCCTGGAGCTGGTCGCGCAAACGCAGGAGGTGGCGGACATCGTCGGCGGCGTAGTCGAGTTGCGAGTTGTTCAGCGGGCGGCGTGACCAGTCGCTGTAACTCTCCGCCTTGGCCAGGTGCAGTCCAAGGCCGCGGTCCAGCAGCGTCCCCAGGCTCTGGCCGGCGCCGATCCCGACGAACCCGGCCGTCAGCTGAACGTCGATGATCGACCGGGGCACGACACCGAAATGCAGCGCCAACAGGGTCAGGTCCGCCGACGGCGCGTGCATGACCGTCTCGACGGTTTCGTCCTCGACCAGGGCCACAAGCGGCTCCAGCGGTGCGCCCGCGATCGGGTCGATGAGCCAGACCGACGACTCCGTCGCGACCTGCGCCAGGCACGCGATCGGCTTGTAGGTCCGCTCCCACAGAAACTCGAAATCGAGCGCAAACCGACCCGCTTCGCGGCAGTTGCGCACGACGTCTTCGACTCCTGCGAGATCGGTGATGAGGGCATCTGTGGACATCGCCGCTACCCTACCCCGTCGTGAACGTGGTCGGACTGACAAAATCATTTGGCGCGCGGACCCTCTTTGAGGACGTTTCGATGCGCTTGGAACCCCGGGATCGGCTTGCCGTCACCGGGCGAAACGGCGTGGGCAAGACGACCTTGCTGCGCTGCATCGCGGGGCAGATCGCGCCCGACGCGGGCGACGTCATCCTGCCGCGCGGCGCCGTGGTCGCGTTGCACGATCAACGCCCGCCGCTGGGGCGTGACATCACCCTGGGCGACTATGTGGCCGAAGGTTTGGCCCAGGTTCGGGCCGTCGAAGCCACCATGCGTGCGCTCGAGCAGCGTATGGCGGCGGGCGATCATGGCGCGGACGTCATGGGCGCATATGACCGGGCGCAAAAGGAGCTGGAGCGCCAGGACGGCTATGCCTGGGAGTCATGGCTCGAACGGGTGCAGCGCGGCCTCGGCATCGAGGCCGATTGGGTCGACCGACCGTTGGCATCGTTCTCGGGTGGTGAGCTGACACGTGCATCACTCGCCCGAGCGCTCGTGTCGCGGCCGGACGTGCTGCTGCTCGACGAGCCGACCAACCACCTGGACCTGCAATCGGTCGAGTGGCTCGAGACTGCGATGTCGGAGATCAACGCGACGATCGTGCTGGTCTCGCATGACCGCTGGTTCCTTGAGTCGGTCACCACAAAAGTGCTCGACTTGGACGGCGAGAAGAGCCGTGTGTGGCCCATGGGCTACTCGGCGTTCCGGCGCGCAAAGGCCGAGGCGCTCGCCACGCAGGCGACGTTGGCGGTGGCTCAGGCACGCGAGATCGCACGGCTCGAACGGTTTGTGGAGCGTTGGTCGGCGGGCACCAAGGCCCGGCAGGCCCAGTCGCGCAAGAAACAACTTGGCCGCATTGAGCGCGTGGCGCCGCCGCTGACCAAGGAACGTGCGATGGCGTTCGGGTTCCCCAAGACCGAACGACCCGGGCGCATCGTCGCCGAGGCGGATGGGTTGAGCGTCGGCGCGGGGGAGGCCTTGTTGCTGCACGACCTGGGGTTCGCGATTGAACGCGGACAGCGGGTCGCGGTTGTCGGGCCCAACGGCGCCGGCAAGACCACGCTGGTCGAGACGCTCCTGGGCATCCGCCCGCCGACCGCCGGGCGAGTCAGCCTGGGCCACCGGGTCTCCGTCGGGTACTTCTCACAGCATGCCGAGGAGCTGCGCCCCGATCGGACGATCATCGAGACGGTTCTGGCCGGAACATCGCTGACCAACACTCAGGCGCGGACGCTCCTCGGCAGGTTCCTGTTCTCGGGTGAGGTCGTCGACCGCAAGGTCGAGATGCTGTCCGGTGGCGAGCGTCGACGCCTGTCGCTGGTGCAGCTGATCGCACACGGCGGAAACTTCTTGGTGCTCGACGAGCCGACGAACCACCTGGACATCGAAAGCCGTGAGGCCCTCGAAGAAGCGCTCGAGGCGTATGACGGGACCGTGATCATGGTTTCGCACGACCGCGCGCTGATCGATCTGGTGGCGACGCATACGCTGTCCCTCGAGGACGGCGGTGTTGCCATCCGGCCTGGTGGGTACTCGGATCTGGCGGCCCACCACGAGGCGGTGCGCACCCAGCCGGTGTCTGCGCCGACGCCCGCTCCCTCCGCCAAGGCCACGCGCGCACCCAAAGCCGCGGCGACAGCGGCCAAGGGCCCCCGGCGCCGGCTACGCGAGGTCGAGAAGCTCGAGGTCCGGATTTCGGGCGTTGAGGACGAGCTGCGCCAAGTCGCTGCGCAACTGGTCGATCCGCAGGTGCTGGCCGACCGAACGGCGGTCGGGGTCGCGGGCGAGCGCCACGTTGCGCTCGAAGGCGAGCTGGCATGGTTGCTGCACGAATGGGAAGAGGCATCCAAGGCGGCCCAAGCCGACTAGGTGCTCCTCCTCGCAATTACGACCACGTTTCCTGGCTGCAAACCGTTTCCATACGCCGTCGGCGAGATCGCTGTGACCACCAGTCGCAACGAGGCTCACCACCGCCGTTTTCGCCCGTCCTCCGTCACAGGAGTCATTCCTTGACGGACCCCAACCTGTCCCAAGATGGGATCGGAGCACGATACGATTGCCGAAGATGGAGCCGTCACCGCCGACCACCGACGCGACGCCCACCTGTTACCGGCATCGCAACCGCGAGACGCTGGTTTCGTGTTCCAACTGCGACCGTCCGATCTGCACATCGTGCATGGTGCAGGCCGCGGTGGGAGTGCGGTGTCCCGAATGCGCGGGCAGACCCACCGGCGTCGCGCGGTTGAAGCCGCGTGCCAGTTCGCGGGGCACGGCATATGTGACGATCACGCTGATCGTGATCAACGTGGTCGTGTTCGGGTTGCAGGTCGCGACCGATCCGGGCGGCGTCGGCACCGGGTTGGGTGGCAGCGTGTCGAGCGGGGGATGGCTCTTCGGACCCGAGGTCGCCGCCGGTGACTGGTGGCGCATCGTCACATCGGGATTCCTCCACGCCGGGGTCGTGCACCTGGGTTTCAACATGGTCGCGTTGTGGATCCTCGGAAGCAGATTTGAGGCCTACATCGGCCCATTGCGTTTCGGTCTGATCTACGCCGCCGCGGTGTTGTGGGGATCGGCGGGTGCGCTGCTGCTCAGTCCCAATGCCCAGACCGTCGGGGCATCCGGAGGGGTGTTCGGTTTGATGGCGGCGATCTTCCTGTTGGAACGCCAGCGCGGGATATCCATTTTCGGCGACACCGGGATCTGGCTTGGGCTCAACCTGGTCATCACGTTCACCATCTCCGGGATCTCGATCGGTGGCCACCTGGGCGGCATCGTCGGTGGTGCGCTCGCCGCGTTCGTGCTGTCTGAGTTCGGCAAGCGGCACATGGCGGCACGGCGGCTGCACACCACAGCGCTTGCGGCGATCCTCGTGGTGATCGTCATCGGTGCGGTCGGGGCGATCGTCATCGCCAAGCAACGGTCCGCTCCGACATCGATCGCGTTGTCCGTTCCGGCGGTGGGGCCGCAGTCGGTGATCTCGCCTGACGTGCGGTTCGCACAGTCCTCTGGATGAGTCGACCGCGGACACGGCAGGCCGTGCGGATGTGGATGCTCCTCATGGTGCTCGGTTGCCTGGTCATTCCCGCAATCGCGTCGGCGCATGCCGCTCTGATACGCAGCGCTCCGGCGAGCGACCAGATCGTCAAGACCTCTCCCACGACGGTGACGCTGACGTTCAACGAGCCGGTCGAGACCGCGTTGGGTGCGGTCCGGGTGTTCGACGGCAACGCGGTCCGCGTCGACGTGGGCACCACGACCCGTGCGGGAGCGAACGCGGTCGCGACGCGGATCGACACGAGCTTGGCGCGGGGCACCTATACCGTCTCGTGGCGGGTCGCATCCGCCGACGGTCACCCTCTCGAAGGTGCGTTCGTATTCCACGTGGGTGCGCCGGGGGCGCGGCCGGAGGGGGTCGTCGGCCAGGTGGCGCAACGTCCCTCCACCGGCGTCGCCAGGGCCGTGGACGTCGCGCGATTCCTCGACCTGTTGTTGGTGATCGCGCTGATCGGTGCGATCGCGGCCAACCTCACCATCTTCGCCCGTCACGATCCCGAGGTCGAACGCCGCCTGTGGTACGTCATTGCCGGTCTCGGGTTTGGGCTCTCGATCGTTTCAGCTGCGACGGTGGTGCTCTACGCCGCGGCCATCGCCGGGGAAGGCCTGGGCACGGCGACCAACGGGACCGCACTGTCCGCGGTCCTGGGAACGCGTTTCGGACATGTCAGACTCGCGCAACTCATCGTGGCCGAGGTCATCGCAATCGCAGCGGTCTGGGCACCATCCCCCGGTGGGGCGCGTTGGCTCAAACGCGGGATCGCGCTACTCGCCTTGGGCCTCGCGGTCACGCCCGGGCTCTCAGGTCATGCGGGTGCCGACGGAACGTTCCAGGTGGTCACGGACACCGGCCATGTCGTGGCAGCGTCGGTCTGGGTCGGCGGCCTCGTTTCCGTGATGCTGGGTCTCGCTCTCGCCGGAGAGCGGCGCCGCGAGCTCGCCCGTACAGTGCTTCCGCGCTTCTCCACGCTCGCCGGGTGGGCGGTCGGCGTGCTGCTCATCTCCGGAACGATCCGTGGGCTCGCCAACGTCGATCACCTCAACCAGCTCTGGAGCACCACATACGGCAAGCTCCTGCTCACCAAAATCGTGATCGCGTTGGTGCTCATCGGATTCGGGGTGTTCAATCGGCGCAGGGTTCGCGGACTCTCTGATGAGGAATCAGCGCCCGGATCACTGAGTCGGCTACAGCGGTCCGTCGTCGCCGAGTTCATCCTGATGGCCGTCGCGATCGGCGTGACGTCCTTCTTGATCTCCAAGCCCCAGGCCAATGCCGTGGCGGCGGCACATCCCACAGCGGAAACGGCGACGGGTCAGGTCGGTGACCTCGGAGCGCGCATCGTGGTGGATCCGGGGACCCGAGACAGTTTCCGGTCAACGTCGCCTTGATGGGAAACATGGTTCGCGTGTTTGTCGATGAATCCGGCGACCGAAACGGCCCGGAGCGGGGCTCGCCCCCGCGGGGAAGAACGTCCGACGCCGGACACCAGTCGTGGTGCGACATCGAACGAGCGGTGGTGGCTCCCTGGCTGCGAGCGTCGCGATGTGGCGTCCTCGGTATCGCGAATATTCCCGACATTCACGACGACCTGCGTCCACCGCCTCGCTCGCTTTCGCGCAGCGATACAGGCACGCATTTCACGAACTCGACCCCTTCAGCTCGTGGGCGTGTTCGATGAGCGCGGCGACCAGATCGATTGACGCCTGAATGTCCGCAGGGTGACAGGCCTCGACACTGGAGTGGACATACCGGGTTGGGATCGAGACACACCCGGCGATGGCGCCTTCGCCCGCGAGCTGCAGGGACTGCGTATCGGTGCCCCCGCGATTTGCCACGTGGAATTGGTAGGGGATGTCGCGTTCGTCGGCGAGTTGGACGAGCAGGTCGACGAGCGCCGGTGAGCAGATTGCGCTGGCGTCCATCACACGGATCGCGGTTCCGCGGCCCAGGCGAGTGGAAGGCCCGTTGGCGGGCGTGCCAGGGCCGTCGTCGGCGGGGCACGTGTCGATCGCCACGGCGATGTCTGGGCGCGCCCGTGTGGCGGCCACCTTGGCGCCGCGCAGGCCGACCTCCTCTTGCACGGTGGCCGTCGCGTGGACCTCGGCGGGGGATGGGCCGGCGGCGTGCATGGCCTCGATCATGACGAACACCCCCACACGGTCGTCAAGGCTTTTGCCGGTCACCAGCTCACCCAGGTCCTCAAGCGTCCGTGTCCTCGTGATGACGTCGCCCTGGCGAACCAATGCGCGCACGCGTTCGGCGGACAATCCGGTGTCGACGGCCAGATCGTCAAGCTTGGGCGCCTTCTGACGCGCCGCCTCGTCCAGCAGATGGACGGGTGTCGTGCCGACGATGCCAGGCAGATCCTCGCGGCCGTGGACCATGACGCGCTGTCCAACCAACGTTCGTGCATCCCAGCCACCCAGTGGGACGAACCGCAAGTAGCCACGATCATCGATGTGGGTCACCATCAGACCGATCTCGTCCATGTGGGCCGCCAGCATCAGGCGCGGCCCGCCGGAGCCGTCGCGCACACCGGTCAGACCACCGAGGGGGTCTGCCATGACCCGGCTGCAGGCGGATTCGAGTTCGGGTCGGACGATGTCGCGGACGCGCTCCTCACGTCCTGACGGGCCGGCGACTTCGCAGAGCGCCGTCAGCAGGTCTCGTCTCATGGAACGAGCACAAGCTTGCCGAAATGCTCACCGGCTTCTTCGCGTGCGTGGGCGTCGGCGGCCTCCGCGAGGGGACGAACGCTGTCGACGACGGGCGTCCAACTCTGGGTGGCAACGGCGCGCAGGAGCCCGGCGAAGTCGCGGGCGCTGCCCATCGTCGTCCCCAACACCGACACCTGACCCATTGTCACCGGTCGCACCATCATCTCAACCTTGCCGCCACCCGTCCCGCCGAACACCACGAGCCGTCCGCCCGGCCGCAGGCAATTGACGCTGTCGGCCCACGTCGAGCCCACGCTGTCGACGACGACATCGACACCGCCGCCGGTCTCGGCCTTGACCTGATCCACCCAATCGTCAGCGGTGTAGTTGACACCGGCCGCGGCACCCAGGTCCGCGGCTCGCGCCAACTTCTCGTCGGACGAGGAGGTGACGATCACGCGTGCCCCTGCGCCACGGGCAATGTGGAGGGCGAACGTCGCGACGCCGCCGCCGATCCCCAAGACCAAGACGGTCTCGCCGGGGCGCAGCGCCGCTCGGCTGATCAGCGCGCGCCACGCCGTCAGGCCGGCCAGCGGCAGCGCCGCGGCTTCTTCCCACGAGAGCCGTTTGGGCTTGGGCATCACGTTCTCAGCGGGAATGCGGATCAGCTCGGCGTATGTGCCGTCATCCGGCCCGCCCAGAATGCGAAAGCCCGGTTGCGGTGCGGCCTCGCCTCCGCCCCAGCCGAGCGAGGGGAAGATGACGACCTCGTCGCCTTCGGCGACACCGCCGACCCCGGCCCCAAGGGTGCGCACCACCCCGGCGCCGTCGGATCCCGGGATCACGGGGAGTGGGGAAGGTGCGATGCCTTTGCGCACGAACACGTCGCGCCGATTCAACGCGGCCGCGCGAAGCTCGACGACGACCTCGCCAGGGCCGACGACGGGATCCGCCACGGATGTGATCCTGAGGACCTCGGGTGGACCGGTCTCGGTCAGTTGAATCGCATTCACGGGGGCTCCCAGGGACGGACGGTGACCGCCGGAGCGTACCCATCGCGACACCCCGGTGCCTCACAAGCCCCGGGGCCGGCGGACGCGCAAACTCAGATCCAAGTCATCTTGCGATAACCAACCCAAGCCCCTCCCGTCATCCAGGGAGGCAAGTCCCGCACCCGCGCGCGTCCGCATGAGCCCGCGGCGACCCCGTTACCAGGATCGTGAAAGAAATGTACGGTTGGTCTCGACGCCGAACAACTGGCCGAAGGTCGGGTTTGTACCTGGCCGTTCGGGTGGTCGTCAGCTGTCGCTGGCGCGCGTCGCGACGAGCAGGGGAAACGGGTTGATGCGTTGCCCCGCGCGTTCCCAGGCGAGTGTCGTCGAGCGTGTGCTGGTTCCAAGCGACTGTCCGGCGATCACTGCGACCCCGTCACCGACGCCCTGTGTGTAGGCGGCGAGCCCGCTGTAGCCGATGCGATCGCCGTCTGCGGTGATGAGCCAGAACGCGAGGCCGGCGGCCTGCTCCGCAGGCGTGGCGGCACCGAGCGTGCCGCCGGCAGCGGCGACCACACCGGTCCCCGGCTCAGCGGTCAGCGTCACCGCGCAGCGCTGTGGTTTGCCGAAGCATCCGGGCAGGCCGGGCTGCCCGAAGTCGTCCGCGTAGCGGATCGGCGTCGGGCCGGGAATCAACGGAAACACAAATCCGGTCCGGGTCGCGGCCGCTCCGGTGTTTGGGTCGGCACCGCGCTCCATCAACGCCTCGGTCACGATCGGCGCGACTCCGGTCCAGGCGACGATCCCCGGCGCTGCGGTCGCGCCTGGGGCGGCGGGAGGCGCGGCGGGGACGGCTTGACAGTTGGTACCGGTCTGCGCATCCAGCGTGATCGCTGCATCGGGGTTGCCACCGAGCCGGGCGTAGAGTGTGCCGACACCTGCGGTCCAGTTGGCGTTGAGGTTGGCGGGATCGTTGCCGGCGCCGACCGGGGCCCACTTGGAACTGATGTCGCCGAGCGTGCGCCGTCCTTCGCCCAAGTAGTGCCGGGCGATGAGATCCGCGGCGAACGCGATGGCGTCGGCGTCCGACTCAAACGACCGGCCCGGCCCGATCCCGAACGCGTTGTGGATGTGCTGCGCGGGGAGGTACGTCTCGAGGATCGTCTCGTGGCCGGCAATGGCGATCAAGGCCCGTGGGTCGATCCCTGATGCGGCGGAGGCACTGACGAAAGCCCCACCCTGACCGGCCAGTGGACTTCCGGCTGCGACCAGCACGGCATCAATCCCCGCGACGTCGAGCGGCTGCACGCACGAAAGCGCCTGCTTGGGGTCGGTCCCTGCCCCCGTGCCGATCGCCGCGCTGACCGCGAGACCGGCGACGACGGTGGCCGCGAGCACCGGTCGAAGTCGTTTTGCCATCTGCCTACGAGAATACACAGGCACGCCGCCAATCCCGTGTCGGGCGGGTGACAGCCCGGTGACTCAAGGGTCAGCGCGAAATGACTGCCGTGCCGGATGGCGACGGTTTGCCGCCGTTGAACGGTGCAGTAGCTTCTGCGTGGTCCCTAAGGGTTGCGATCGAGGCGCCGCAGGCCGCGCAGCGCGAACGTGCCGGTCAACGCGATCAGGATGCCGACGGCGAGCAGGGCGGGGCCGAGCCGGTCCCAGGTGATGCCGGCCAACTGTGCGTTGCGCGACCCTTCGAGAATGAAGGTGACCGGATTCCAGTCGGCGACGTGGGAGAGCCAGCCGCGCAGGGCGCTGCGCGGGGTATACGCGACGGACATGAACACCGACATGAACACCACGACCTGCATCAACGGTGAGGCCTGAACGCTCTTGGTGCGCAGTGCGATCCCGATGGCCCACAACGAGGCGACGGACGCGAACGCTGCGGCCAGGGCGTAGACGACCAGTGTGTCGAGCGGGCCGGGAAAACGCACGCCGCCGAGCATCGCGGCGATGTAGACGACCGTCGTCGTGAACAGGCTCCGCGCCACGGCCGCGAGCAGTGGGCCCGCCAGCAACGCGATTCGCGACGCGGGGCTCGCCTGCAGACGATCGAAGAACCCACCCTCCAAGTCACGGGCGAGCGTCATTCCGGAGTTGACCCCCGCGAACCCTGCGCCCATCGTCGCTGCCATCGGGACCGTGAACGCCAGATAACTCGCTCCCGCAAAGTCGGGTAGCGCGCCGATGCCACGAAACGCCCCGGACGTCGCGACCAGGATGAACAGTGGCATCACGAGCGACGGGATGAACACCGACGGGACGCGCCGCACGAGGAGGAGATTGCGACCCGCGAGTCCCAGGCTGATCCTGAGGCTTCCCATCACGCGCCCTCGGTGGCGAGTCGGCCCCGGTAGGTGATCGCGGAGATGCCCACCGACAGCACCGCGAACCCGAGCGCGAAGGCCAGTCCCACGAGCGTGGTGCGCACATCCCCACCGTCGATCACCTGGGAGCGCATGCCCTCGACGATGTGCGAGATCGGGTTGGCGTCGGCGATGGCCTTGTACCAACCGGTCATGGTCTCGCGGGGAAAGAACGCCGACGAGAAGAACAGCAGCACGAAGAACAGCGGAAACGTGCCCTGTACGGCCTCGCCCGAGCCCGTGCGCAAGGCCAGGATGACGCCGATACCGCCGATCGCCGCGGCCAGCAACGCAGCGAACACGACAAGGATCAGGAGCCCACCGAGGCCACCCTCGACCCGCGCGCCGAACGCAACCGCGATCCCCAAGAAGAGCAGGCCCTGCACGATCCCCTGCGCGACGCTCGCTCCGAGGCGGCCGATCAGGATCGCCCACCGCGAGACCGGCGAGGCGACCAGACGATCGAAGAACCCCGTCTCCATGTCGGCGGCAAACGCGGAGCCCGCACCGGTCCCGGCGATCAACACGCCCTGCAGCACCGACCCCGCGACCGCGAAATCAAGAAACCCGCGCACCGGCGGGAAACCCGGCACCCGTCCCGGTGCGTTGCTGAACGATGCGGTGAAGATCGCAAGCAACGCGAGCGGGAAGAAGAGCGACGGAAACCACGCCTGAGGGATACGAATGGTGGTCACGACGGATCGCCACGCAAGGGCGCCGGTCTGGCGGAGCATCAGGTTCATTCGGCCGCGCCGTCCTGATCGTCTGCGGTGAGTGAGCGGCCGGTCTTCGCGAGGAAGACATCGTCGAGCGAGGGCTCGTGCATGTCGAGTTTCGCGACACCGATGCCGGCCTCGTCGAGCGCGCGTATGGCAGGCGCAAGTCCGGCCGCGCCGGTCGGCAGGCGCATCGAAACGGTCCGCGACGAGCCGGGGAGGGCAGCGCCGAGCGGGGCGAGGGCGGCTTCCGCCGCGGCGCGCTGCTCGGGATCTCCGAGGGTCACCGTCAACGCGGGTTCTCCCACCGACGCCTTGAGTTCGGCCGGTGTGCCGTGGGCGACGATCCGACCCTGGTCGATGATGGCGATGCGGCCGGCGAGCTGGTCGGCCTCCTCCAGGTACTGGGTCGTCAGAAAGACGGTCGTGCCCCGCTCGCTGTTGAGTCGACGCACCTCGTTCCAGACGGTCAGGCGCGAATGTGGATCCAGGCCCGTTGTGGGTTCGTCAAGGAACAGGACGACGGGTTCATGGACGAGCGACAGGGCCAGGTCCAGGCGTCGGCGCATGCCGCCCGAGTACGTGCCGACGCGACGGTCGGCCGCATCCGTCAACTCCACCTGTTCGAGCAGCGCCTGTGCCCGCAGGCGACCGTCGTGCCGCGAGATGCCGTGCAGCACCGCCTGCAGGTGCAGCAACTCGCGCCCCGTCATGAACGGGTCGATCGCGGCGTCTTGCAGCGCGACTCCGATGCGCCTGCGCACGGCGGAGGCGTCCGTGACCACGTCGTGGCCGGCGACCTGAGCGGTTCCGGCCGTGGGGCGCAGGAGCGTCGTCAGGATCCGAACGATGGTGCTCTTGCCGGCGCCGTTGGGTCCCAAGAACCCAAAGATTTCGCCCTCGGCCACCTGCAGGTCGACCCCGGCGACGGCTTTGATCCCACCCTTGAACTCGCGTTCGAGGCCTGTTGCCTCGATGGCGTGCGCCACACCGGCTCCTTCCGCAGAGCATCGACTGCGGTGAGGTTTGCACACACACCGGAGCGTCGGCCCTTTCTGCCCCCGCGAACTACTGTCAGACTCTTCGTAATGGCGAGAGGCACCAAATTCCGCGATGCGGTAAAACGCCTGACCCAGCTTGAGCAGGAGTTGGTCGACGCGGCCAGCAAGCACGATCTGGCAGCCGACGGCAACGAGCGCTCGGACGGGCACCACCACCCGGCCGAAGCCGCAAGCGACGCCGAGATGCGCGAGCACGACCTGCGGGTGCAGGGCCGCTTGCGGGAGCGCATCGAACAGATCGAGCGCGCGCGCGCCGCGATTGCCAACGGTACCTACGGCACCTGCGTCTCGTGCGCGGGACCGATCCCCGAGGGGCGCCTGACGGCGATCCCCGACGCGGAGCGGTGCGTTCCGTGTCAGACAAAGTTCGACCGGTACCGCTGACCGCGAGCGCGCTGCGTCACTGTCCGGCGTGTGGCGCTCCGCTCGGGTTGGTCCCGCCGGTGGTCTGCCGCGCATGCGGGACCGAGCACTGGCGCAACGCCAAGCCCTGCGCAGGCGGGCTGGTGACGCGCGACGGCAAGCTGCTGCTGGTGCGCCGCGCAATCGATCCGTGGCACGGCTTGTGGGACATTCCGGGTGGGTTCTGTGAGGCTGGCGAGCACCCCCAGCAGACGGTGGTCCGCGAAGTCCGCGAGGAGGTCGGACTGGACATCGTGGTGACCGGGATGCTCGGCATCTGGATGGATGCCTACGGCCCCGGCGTCGGTCCCGCACCTGCTGACGCAACGATGAATTGCTACTACCACGCCGCTCCCGTGGACGATGCGGAGGTGACGGTGGATCAGTCCGAATCGAGTGAGGCGGCGTGGTTTGCACCCGACCGACTCCCGGCTGAACTTGCCTTTCCCCACCACTCCGGTCAGGTGATCGACGCCTGGCGCGCTGCGCCGGCATCAGCCGTCGCGCGGGCGGACGACGCAGGCGTTTCGGCCTGACCGGTGATACCGGGGATTGCGGTCCACGGTCGCGCGGCCAGCCAGGCGACGGCGACCCCACACGTCCACACGCCGCCTGCGACGGTCACGTGGGCCAGGACGACCTGCCACGGCAGACGGTGGCGATACTGATATTCGCCCAGGCCGATCTGCAGGGCGATCAATGGCAGGAACAGCCCGGCCAGACCCATCGTCAGCGGATCTTCGGGGCGCCGCCGCACGAGCCAGACACCGAGCGCCACCGTGAGGACGCTGAAGGCGATCACCACGCGCACGTGGATTGCGGCGGCGTCGGCCAGATTGCCCAGGCGCCTGATGACCTTGGGGTCGCCCGAATGGGGGCCGGCGGCGGTCACGAGCACACCGGTCACGAGCACACCGGCCAGCGCGATGCCGGTGACGGCTGCGAGGTTCGCGCGACCGCGGTCCAGACCACGTGTGCGCCCCAGGGCGTGGTCTCTGGCGGTCAGGGCGAGCATCGTCCCGCCCCCGAGAGCTGCGATCGACAGCAAGAAGTGACTCGAGACCAGCAGGGGATGCAGATCCGAAAGGACGGTCAACGCGCCGAGCGGCCCCTGCAGGAACCCCGCGATAGCGGGCACGGCGGCCCACCGGCGCAGCCGCCGGGGAGCGCCACGCATGCGGAGCGCCGCGACCCAGGCCACGATGGCCACGATCACGACGAGCCCTGAGAGGATGCGATTGGAGTACTCGATCCACGCGTGGCCCGACAGCGGCGGGATGACCTGTCCGTGACAGCCCGGCCAGTCCGGGCATCCCAAGCCGGAGTCGGTCAACCGGACGAGTGCCCCGCTCGGGATGATCACGATGAGCCCGGCCAGCGACACCGAGGCGATGCGAACGAATGCCCGCGGGGTGGGACGCCATCGTCCCGTCGAGGTTCGGTCCCGTCGCATGCGGACATCCTAGAATGGTTTCGAGTTCGATCCGTTGCGATCTCGCACGGCGAATGTCCCCGGCGCCGGGAATAACGACCGGTGAAATGGAGTCTCTTCAAGTACCGACCAATGCCTGACCTCTCCCAACACTCCGAGCAGGACCTGCAGGACCTCGCTGCGCTCGCCGACGGCAGCCTCGTTGCGACACGCCATGGCGAGGTCAAGGAGCGGGTCGCCGCATCACCGGAGCTGACCCAAGAGCTGGCACGTCAGCGGCGCGCACTGGGGCTTGTGGTCGCCGCACAGCGGCGGGTGCAGGCGCCGCCATCCCTACGCCAAGCGATCACGGCCGAACGCACGCGGCGCCGTCCGTTCTTCTCGTTCCGTCGATTGGGATTCGCGGCGGGTGGTGTTGCCCTGGCCGCCGCCGCGCTCGTCGTGATTCTGCTGATGCTTCCCGGAAGCGTCCCCGGCGATCAGATCATTGCCCAGGCGGCCACGGCGCACGCCAAACCGGTCCAGGGTCCCGCGCCGCAGGAGAAAACGCCCACGTTGCTGGCGTTCGAACGTTTCGGGGTGGCGTTTCCCGCCTGGCGGACGAAGTTCCAGTGGGACGCGGTCGGCGAGCGCGCCGACCGGGCCGACGGGCGCGACATCGCAACCGTGCTCTTTCGCAAGAAGGGAAAGGCGGTCGGCTACAGCGTCATCTCCGGCGATCGATTGGATCCGCCCAAGGGTTCACACGCCGTGCGGCAGGAGGGGAGCACGGTTCGGGTCGTCACGCAGGGAAAGCGGACGATCGTCGTCGTCGAACGGAGTGGTCGCACGTGTGTCGTGTCCGCGGTCGGCGTGCCCGAGGCCACGTTGGTCGAACTCGCGGCGTGGAAGGGCAAAGGCACCGTCCCTTTCTGACGGCGCCCGGCGCTCAGCCGACGGCGGTCGCCACCCGACTGCGGGCGCGCGAAAGGCGGCTCATGATCGTGCCCTCCTTCGTGCCCAGTGCCTCGGCGGCTTCCCTGTAGGACAGCCCCGCCACGTCGACCGCGACGATGGTCTCGCGGTAGTCGTCGGGCAGGGCCGCGATCGCCGCATAGAGTTCGCGGGCTTCGAGCGCGCGCTGGGGGTCGGGCGCGTGGGCATCCGGCACCAGGCTTGGATCGTCGGGCAGCGGCGTCTCCTGGATCTTGCGTGAGGCGTCGCGGCGTTTGGACAAGAACGTGTTGCGCAGCGAGCGCAGCATGTAGCCCAGATCGTCGTCGTTACGCAGCCAACGGGGCTTGGCGAGGACGCGCAGGTACGTGTCCTGGACGAGGTCCTCGGCGTCGTGTTGATTGCCGGTCAGTGCCCACGCGGCACGAAAGAGCCGATCGAGGTGGTCACCGACGCTGTTGGGATCGAGATCGGGGCTCACGCTGCTCCCTGAGAGGACCCATTCAACACGATCGGCCCGGTGGTGATGGTCCGATCGGTACGATCTCGGGGACGTTACGACGAGGAGGCCAAATGCCAACCGAGCTTGTCCACACGATGATCCGCGTCCTCGATGAGGAGCGGTCCCTGGCGTTTTATGCGGCGATGGGTTTCGCTGAGCGTGGACGCAAGCGCGTGGGTGGTGACACTGCAACCGTCATTTTTCTGGCGCTGCCCGGCGACGGGGCACGGTTGGAGCTGACCGTCAACGACGGCCGTACCGAGCCGTATCAGGTGGGGGAGGGCTACGGCCACATCGCGATCGTCGCTGATGGCAGCGTGGACGCAGAGATCGCCCGCCTCGCGCCGCTGGGCGTCGCACCCGAGAAGCCACCGTATGCGCCCTACCCGGGCGGACCTCAGATCTGCTTCTTCCGCGACCCCGACGGCTATCGCATCGAGATGCTCGATCGCAACCCGGAGGATGAACTGTAGGTCGTCCACCCCTGTCGGGAAGGCACGTTTCGTAGCCCGAAATCCATTATCAGCAAACGATTCCGGGGCAACTCGTGTCCGACACCAAGTTGGCCGCGCAACCGTCCGAGACGACGGCGGGGTGGTCGCCATTTGCATCAGTTAAACGCAAATTGCATCATTCTGACCGGCAGTTGACCGACTTTGTGACGCTCCGTGACGGGTTTGAAACAACCCTTCCCGACAGGGCGGAATCCGTCTGAGCGAGCGCGATCCCGCGAAATCCGGTGTCAGACACGGCTTTCCATCCCTTGACAACCTGGTGCGCGGAGACGGTGGCGGCCTCCCAAACGTCCGCGGTCATCAGTTCGACATCCACATCCTTCGAGCGGGCGCCCATCATCGGGGGTGCGGGGGTGCCGTGGGCTCGTGACCGTGGCCGTCACAACGTCCGCAGACAACCGGCATCAGCCCGAACGATGATGTCTCGAAGATGGCCCGTTGCCCCCAACACCAGTGACACATGGGGCGGCCGGGGGCGTGCCCGGCAGCTCGCGACATCATGATTGCCTGAGGCCGTGCGGTGCGGAATGTGCGGTGCATCGTTGTCACCTCCTGGTGCGGGTTGATGTCATCACGGTTGCATCGTTCGCGCGCTCCACGAACCGCCACCGGGCCCGATTGGGAATGCCTCCGCTTGGCCCGGATGTCCGGCGTTGGTCCCCAGGGCGGGACCGCGGCGGCCGGAGTTGGTCTTTGGTCGAAGGAAGCGCCGTCAAGGTGCTCCTATCGTTGCCGTCAGTCACCACAGGAGCAGGCAATGATGTTCACTGGATATCGCTCCACCGGGTACTTCGACGAAATGTTCGACGATCACACCAGACCGCGTACGGCGTACGTGGAGGTTGCGCGCGGCATGTCGCGGATGTCCCGCGCAACCTTCATCGCACGGGCGGCGCAGGTCGACCGCCACTACGCAAACCACGGCATCACGTTCGCGCATGGAGGTCGTGAGCAGACGTTTCCGTTCGATTTGCTGCCCCGGGTGATCGACGCCGCTGATTGGCAGACGATCGAAGCAGGGTTGATTCAGCGCGTGCGTGCACTGGATCTCTTCGTGGCCGACGTCTATGGGCCGCGCCGCTGTGTGGCCGACGGCGTCGTGCCCAACAGCCTGATCGCCACCTGCAGCGGCTACCTGCGAGCGGTGGCCGGTCTTGAACCTCCCGGTGGGCGTCGCGTGTATCTGGCGGGCGTTGACCTCGTCCGTGACGACCAAGGCGAGTGGCGCGTCCTGGAGGACAACCTGCGCAACCCGTCCGGCCTCTCCTATTTGCTGCAGAACCGGGCGTTCATGCGCCGGCTGATGCCCGAGGCCTTTACCGCACAACACGTCGCGCAGGTCGACGATGCCGCATTGCTGTTGCGTGAGGCCATCACGGCGATGTCACCTGCGGGTGACTCGGGCTGCGTCGCACTGCTTTCACCCGGCCCTTGGAACGCCGCCTACGCCGAGCACGCCTACCTGGCCCAACAGATGGGGGCGGAGCTGGTCGAGGGACGAGACCTGGTCATGCGCAACCGACGCGTCTGGCTTCGCACCACCAGTGGCTTGCGCCAGGTGAGCGTGATCTACCGGCGCATCGACGATGCGTACCTGGATCCCGCGTCCCTGCGCAGCGATTCGATGTTGGGCGTTTCGGGCCTGTTACAGGCGTATCGGGACGGCAACGTCGTGATCGCCAATGCGCCGGGCAACGGCGTCGCAGACGACAAAGCGGTGTATGTCTACGTTCCCGATCTGATCCGGTACTTCCTTGGCGAAGAGCCGATCGTGCGGCAGGTGCCGACGTTCATGCTCAACCGCGACGAAGACCTCGAGTACGTGTTGTCCCACCTCGATTCGCTGGTGGTCAAAGCGGTGGACGGCGCCGGGGGGTACGGGATGATGATCGGCCCGCACGCCACCGTCCAGGAGCGGCAATCGTTTGCCCGACGGGTGCGTGACAACCCTCGCGGGTACATCGCGCAGGAGGTCGTCAAACTTTCACGCGCGCCGGTCTTCCTGAACGGGGACTTCACAGCGCGGCACGTCGATCTGCGCCCGTTCGTGATGTTCGGGGAGGATCCTGTCGTGGTGCCGGGTGGACTGACCCGGGTTGCGCTGCGTGAGGGGTCGCTCGTCGTCAACTCCTCGCAGGGCGGAGGCAGCAAGGACACCTGGGTGGTCGGCCGCGACTGATGCTGGCTCGTGTCGCAGAGACCTTGTACTGGACCGCGCGCGACGTCGAGCGTGCGGCCGCAATCGCGCGGGCGCTCGAGATCGCTCATGCGGCATCCCTCGAAGGCGCGGGACAGAACGGCGCGGGGCGGACACACATCTGGGAGCCGGTCTTGCGCATGGTGGGCGACCCAGCGTCTTTTTTGATCGATCACCGCCGCGCCGATGAACGCAGCGTGCCCTGGTATCTGACGTTGAGCGAGGCGAATCCCGACAGCGTCATCGCCTGTCTCGGGCGGGCGCGCGAGCGCATCCGGTCGATTCGGTCGCGCCTGCCGACGGAACTGTTCGAGGTGATCAGCTCAGGCGACATCACCTCTCGGGCGTGGACGGCGCAGCGGCTTGCGCGCGAGGGACTCTTTGCCTTCTGCCACGAGGTGCGTGGGCAGGTCGCGGCCGTCGACGGGATCGTGGATCGCGCTGTGCGCCGCGACGAGTACTGGCAGTTCCTGCGATTGGGCCGTCATCTGGAGCGGGCCATCCAGATCTCCCGGCTGCTCTCGGTCCACACCGGCCTGATCGCAGTCGGCGACGAACGCCCGCAGGGCATCGGCGACTGGCGCACGTTGCTCAGGCTCGCCTCGTCGTACGAGGCATATCTGCGCGTTGCGTTCCCCGGTCGCAACGATGGTCCGACACCGGTGGTGTTCTTGCTCCTGGACCGCCAGTTGCCGTCGTCGGTGGCGTTCTGCCTCGACGAGATCGGCGCAAGCATCGATGCGCTTCGCTCACTCAGCACCCCATCGCCGGACGTCACACCGAAGGCCGCGGTCTTCGCAGCTTCCCGCGCGGCGGCGGCGGCGGCTCAGACCCGGACCGTCGAGGACGGGTTGGACACGTTGCAAACCCGACTGACCGACATTCACGAGGCGGTCGCCTCGATCTTCCTTCCAGATGCGGAGTTCGCCAATGGACCCCTTTACGCGCAAGCTGTTCGTCAAGCACAGAACTGAGTTCACGTACACGGGTGCCGCGAGCGAAAGCGTCAACGAGATCCGACTCGGCCCCGTCGACGGTCCCAGGCAACAGGTCGAGTACGCGCGGATCGCACTGACGCCAAGCGCCGATGTCGCCGAATCGACCGATGTTTGGGGCAACCGTGTGTGGTGGTGTCAGATCGTCGATGACCACCCTCGCCTCGTCGTCGAGGCGGAGTCGCTGATCTCGATGCGGGAGCCCACCGCCGTGAGCACCGAGCAGGACGGCCCGGGCGGATGGACGGCGATCCAGGGTGAGGCATACCAAGAGGCCTGGGCCGAGTTTCTGCTCCCATCAGATCTTGTCGCGTGGTCGGACGCAACACTGCGATTCGCCGGCGGGCTCATCGTCTCGCCCGATGGCGGCGTGGCATCATGGGCGCGTCAGCTCGCGGCTGCGCTCAACTGCGCGCTGGTCTATGAGCGCGGGGCGACCGACGTCACGACGACCGTGGACGGTGTGATCGCTGCGGGGCGGGGCGTGTGTCAGGACTTCGCCCATGTCTTTATCGCGCTGTGCCGGCTGCGTGGCGTGGCGGCGCGGTATGTGAGCGGCTGGATGTTCGAAGCCGATCGCGATGGCCCGGTCGAAAGTCACGCGTGGGCCGAGGTCAACGTCCCCGGTATCGGATGGGTCGAGGAGGACCCGACACACGTGGGCGAGGTGAGTGATCGCTACGTGCGCATCGCGTGCGGGCGCGACTACTCGGACGTCGTCCCGATCAAAGGGACCTACCTGGGCGGGAGGACCGAGTCGATGGAAGTCAGCGTCGAACTGCGTGAGGTGATCTGACGCGCCTCCGCACTTCGGAGAGTCATGCGCCTGGGTCGCCCGCCGCAACAGGCAACCCAGGCACTGCCGTTCACCGCTCGCCGTTAAGGAATGATCACCCCGCGGCCTTGGATCTGGCCGTGGTGCAGATCGTGGATGGCGGTGTTGATGTCATCGAGTTTGTACTCAGCCGCGTGGAGGTTGACGCGCCCCTGCCCGGCCATCGTCATCAGCTCGGCCAACTCGTTGTAGTTGCCGACCAGGCTGCCCATGACGGCGATCTCGCTGAAGATCAGGTCGATCGCCGGGATCTCGACCATGCCCCCGTACCCGACGACCCAGTAGACGCCGCCCTTCTTGAGCATTGCCACGGCCTCGGGGATCGCCGTGCCCTCACCGACGAAGTCGATGACGGCCTCGGCGCCTTGCCCGTCGGTGAGCTCCAGCACCTGCGCGACCGCGTCCCCGTCTGATCCGTTGACGAGGTGGTGTGCGCCCCACCCCGCGGCCAGCTTCAAGGCAGCTGGGTTGCGGTCGACGGCGATGATCTCGGTTGCACACAGTTCCCTGAGCACCTGCACCGCGATGTGCCCGAGCCCGCCGACGCCGATGATGGCCGTCCGTGTGCCCGGGTACAGATGCTTGGCCGCCCGCTTGGCGGCCCGGTACGCGGTGATGCCCGCATCGGCGTACGGCGCGATCGCCTTGGGCTCGAGGCCCTCGGGGAGTTTGATGATCGCCCGCTCACCGGTGCGCAGGTACTCCGCAAAGCCACCGTTCTGCGTGATACCCGGAAACTGCAGGTCGATGCAGTGCATGTCCTCACCCGCCCGGCACGCGCGGCACAGACCGCACGTGATGACCGGGTGAACGATCACCGCATCGCCCGGTTTGATCGACGTGACACCGCTGCCGACGTCCTCGACCCAACCGGCGTTCTCGTGCCCCAAGATGTAGGGCAGCTCGACCTCGACCTTGTTCTTCCAGACCCCCTCGATGATGTGCAGGTCCGTGCGGCACAAACCGGCGCCGCCAATGCGCACGATGACGTCGTTGGCCCCCTGCACCTCCGGAGGCGCGACGTCCTCGAGTGACAGGTCCGCGTCGTATGCAGGAAGCACCGCTGCCTTCATTGGGCCACCTCCGCGTGTTGCCAGGTCTCCAAGGTGTCGTACCGGGCCGCGAGCAGCCCGGTGCAGAACTCGGTGTTGGCCATCAGACTCACCCGCACCGACCGCGAAACCCGGATGAAGTGGTCGAGCCCCTCCGTATCGAGCGGCTCACCCTGAGCACTCGTGAACACGAGCGCATCAGGCCCGTCATCCATGTCGAGTTCGCGCCGACGACGAAGGTACTCACCCCAATCCTCCGGATCGATTCCCACAGGGGGTGAGCCGTCGCGCAGCCGCAGTTCCAACGCGCCGGCTGCACCGAGCGCGTCGCGTGCCGCGCGCAACACCGGCTCCTGGCGCACCAGAAATGCCTTGAGCCGGAACTTGCGCCGCAACTCCCCCAGCTCACCGTCGGCGTGATCCGGGAACGTCTCCGTGAACGTCCGTCCTGACCGGACGCCTTCGGTGACGACGTCACCGGCGTGATGGTCGACAAGCTCGATGTGCACCGATCCAACCCCGTCAAGAGCTGAGACGGCGTCATGCGCATCGCTGACCATCATGTAGGCGAAGCTCGGGGAGCACCAGTACGTGGGGAGGCGCAGGGCGACCCTTGCATCAGCCCCGTCCACCGACACCGATTGGATGAAGTCGAGCTTGACGACGCTGCGATCGAGCTCCGGGTCGCGGACGTCCTCGAGGGCTGTCCAGACCTGTTCAGCGCTGATCACGCCGCGACCTTCTGGCTGAACACGTCACCGGCGATCTTACCGGCGTGGGCCGCGGGGTCGAGGTCGTAGAGCTTGGCGGCGTTGAGGCCCAGAATCTTCTGCTTGGACTCGACGTCCAGCTGCACGCCGACCTGGGTCGCAATGTCCTCGGGGATGTCAAAGTCGACGAACTTCTCGATGAGCCATCTCGGGTGCCACAGCGCGTAGTCGGACGAGAACAACAGCCGGTCCGGCCCGAGCCAGAAGAGCAGCTCCGCCATGACCTCGGCGAAGTAGCGCGGCCGCGGGTGGATGAACGGCATCAGCACGGCCAGGCCGCCGTAGACGTTGGGCTCCTGCACCGCGATCCAGCAGAAGTCGTCGGTGCGGGGCATTCCGACGTGTTCGACGATGAAGTTGAGTTCAGGGAAGTTGGTCGCGGCGTGGTCGATGTCGGCAACGTCGAACGCGTCCTTGTTGAGCGGCCAGATCGTGGGGCCCTTGTGAACGTGGATGTTCTTGACTCCGAGTTCCTGGCATTTGGCCAGATAGCGCTCGGCCATCGGATCGGTCAGGCTCCATCCGCGCGAGTCCCCCCGCCACTCGGCCGTGTAGAGCTTGACGCCCTTGACGCCGTACGTCGCGACCTTCTCCTCGAACTCGGCCAGGCCCCGGTCGCCGTCCCGCGGGTCCCACGCGCTGTTGAGGATGAACCGGTCCGGGTGCTGGTTCTTCAGCTCCGCGTCGCGGGCGGTGGTGTTGAACCCGTTGACGTAGAAGTCCGTCAGGTACGTCGGCTGCAAGATGCCGACATCGACGTACCCGTCGACGAACATGTCCTGGAACATCGTTTCCTTGTCGTACTTCTCGTACTTCTCCCGTGGCCAGACGTACTCCGCAGGCGACAGGCCGGAGTGGTAGTCGTAGAAACACGAGATGAAGCCCTTGCCGTATTCGTTCTTCTGGTTCTCAGGACTGCCGTCCCACCAATGGCAGTGCCCGTCGACCACGAAGTACTCATCGCCCGCTGCGCTGCGATACATGGATGCCTCCGGGGTGGATGACAAGTGTCCCGCGGAGCCTCGCCACCACGAGCTCACCCTGCATCCTCAAACACGGCCAGATTCTCCAGCATGTGAAATCCCGGTATGGCATGCAACGGCCACGCGGCGGGTTTACAGGGCCTTCCGGCCGACGTAGGGTTCCCTCCGGCATGGGCGGAGTCCGAGCGGACACCGAAACCACGATGGGGCCTGCTGCGGGCATGCAGGGTGGGGCGCTGCGGGCCGTGCTCGATGCCGGCCGTGAGGGCCCCAGGGATGTCCTGACATCTGTCAGCCGTGCGCTCGACGTGCTGGAGGCGGTTGCGGCGTCACCGCTGCCGTTGCCTGCCAAGGCGATCGCCCAGAGCCTCGAGATCAGCCTTGGCACCAGCTACCACGTGCTCCACACCCTGGAACACGCGGGGTACGTCGTCCGGGTTGGCCACGGGTGCTACGGCCTGGGAAGCAAAGTGGCGCGGCTGCACCGGCTGTTCTACGAGCAATTCGACCTGCTGCCGACGGTCCGTCCGATCCTGTCAGACCTGGCTGAGCTGACGCGGGAAGATTGTTACGTCGCGGTGTTTCGCGGCGGCGAGATGATCATCGTGGACCTCGCCGAGGGCACGGACGGGGCCCTGCACCTGCCCGGTGTGGACGTCGGCTTCTCGCGGGTGGCGCACACCACCGCGCTCGGCAAGGTGCTGCTCGCGGCAGCGCCCGAGCCGATCCTGGACGACTACCTCGGTGGGCGGCGCCTGGAGGCATACACCCGGCGCACCCTCGTGGAGCGTCGGCACCTCAAGCGAAACCTGGGGGCCGTGCGGGAACTCGGCGTCGCAAGAGACCTCGAGGAACTCTCCGATGGATGTTGTTGCGTCGCGGTGTCGATCGTTGGTCCGCAGGGGCATCCCGTCGCGTCGATCGGGCTGTCGTGTCCCGCTGAGCGGTGGCGGCTGGACCACGAAGTCCTGACACGGATGGTGCAGGAGGCCGGTGAGCATGCCTCGGCTGCCGTCGGCGGGCCGGTGGCGCTGCTGCAGCAGATGTGAGGACGATGTGCGGATTTCGCGTGTCGATGTATCAGGCCGGCGGCCGCGGGGTCGATATGTGTGATGAGCCCATACGACCACGAGAGACCAATGAACCGCACCACCGCGTTGCGCAATGCCACCGCCGGCTTCGTCGTCGCCACGCTGGCGCTCGTGATGCTCCACATGCTCTTGGCGTAGGTCCCGCAACCTGACACCCTCGGGCGCGTGCGCGCCCGGATCTGGCTCAGCCTTGCGATTGCGCTGCTTGCGGGTCCGGCAGGCGCCTCGGCGCATTCCATTCTGCAAGCGGTTGGCGAGACCAGCGGCGCGGGCGTCCGGCTGAGCTACTCAGCGCCGGTCGAGGAGGACTTTGTCCGGATCACAACGCTGGACGGGCGCCCTGTGGCGGCATTCGTCGATCCCGCCGATGCTCAGATCGTTGTGACCCCGGGCGTCACGGGTGCCGAGCCTGACCTGCGTTGGCGGGTGATGTCGCGCGACGGCCACGTCACGGAGGGGCGCATCAACCTGACCCCAAACCCCAGGGGCAACGCCACCTCATCGCGACGCAGCCCGCTGTCGATCCCGTCCGACGTGCTGGCGTTCGCGGCGTTGCTGGGATTGATCGGAATGGTCGGTGTGCGGTTCGTGGTGATCGCTCCGGCCTGGCGCACGGGCGGCACGCGACCGCCGGGCAGTGGGGCGGCGGATGCGTGGCGCCGGGTTCTGGGACCGTCACTCGATCGTGGCATTCGTGCCTGGTGGATCACATGGTGGTGCCTGGTGGGGGCGGCCGGTTTCGGCCTGGCCTGCGGTGTGATCGGTCTGCTCTCGGAACTGGACTCGACCGACATCGGCACATTGTCAGGAACGCGATGGGGCGTCGCGTGGGTCGCGCAGGTGGCGGGGCTGTGTATCGCCGCCGCCGTGTCCGCCCTGCTGTTTCGATCATCGCGTCGCGATGCGCCCGATCCGGCACGGCAATGGGGATATGGGATGGCGATCCCGCTCGGCATCGCCGCCGCTGGGATCTCGTGGGCCGGCCACGCGTCCTCGCGGACCGATGCAGGCATCGGGATCGGCCTCGACGCGATCCACCTGTCGGCGACGGGCATCTGGTTGGGTGGCCTTGCGGCGCTGCTCGCCATCGTGCCGCGGGCCCGACGTGGCCTGAGCGACGTGGATGCGACGCGATTCGCGGCAGCGGTCGTGGTGCGGTTCTCGACGGTTGCGATCCTCTGCGTCGCAACCCTCGTCGTGACCGGCGTCTACCGGGCGATCGCCGAACTGACCGCCTTCAACGACCTGGGCGACACGGGGTACGGGCGCGCCCTCCTGGTCAAGCTGATCGTGTTCTCGGTGTTGTTGATCGGCGGAGCCTTCAACCGCCTGGTGCTGCATCCACGTCTGGAGCGCGCGGCGCTGGGACTGCGCGAGACCGACAGCGGGGCCGGCCACGCTTTGCGGATCAGCCTGGCTGCCGAGATCGCGGGAGCGGTCGTCCTGCTGGTGGTCGTCGGCGTGCTGGTCAACCTTCCCCCTCCATGATCTCGCGCGCCTGCTGCGCTGCGCGTTCCAAGACATCGTTGGGCTGGGCGCCACTCACCAGGACACGCTGGTCGAACACAAACGCGGGAATCGCCGAGATGCCGTGTGACCGAGCCCATCCGGTCCAGCTGTCAACAGCCTCGGCGAACGCACCGGACGTCACGGCCTGCTCGGCGGCCTCGGGATCGAGGCCCACGTCCGCCACGCACGGCCGCAGCTCGTCCCAGCCGGTGATATCGCGCCCCTCTGACCAGTAGGCGTCCATCAACCGATCGTGCAGGCGCTCGTGTGCCTCCGGGCTCCGTGCCCGCGCCCATTCCGTCAGCTCGAGCGCCGTCCGCGTGTTGGGGACGCGTTCCGGATGGGGGTTGTAGGGCAGTCCCGCCTCCTCGGCCAGCGCCCTGACACCTGCACTGAAATGATCACCGTATCGCTCGACCAGCACGGCCCGCGCAAGACCCTCGGCCGGGTACTCGGGGTGCAGGTGGTACGGAAACCACTCGACGTGGGCGTCCAACTGGCGCCGAAGCCACTCCACGCGTGCGCGTGCGACGTGGCAGAAGGGTCAGAGATAATCGCTGAAGACGGCGATCTGCAACGGTTGTGTCATGGGCATGCAACGATTCTACTCCGTTGCAGCAACGCCAGAAGGTGTCTCATTGCAGGGAGTTGTTGCCGGGGGAGAGGCACCGACCGGTGTGAGGGAGGGGCGGGCGCAAATCGAGGGAGGCAGGGGAGCCCGGGGGGGTCTCCACAAACGCTCCGAGATGACGAAAACTCCTTCCTATGGTTCTCCCGGTGTGCTCACTTCGACGCCTTCTGATCTGCGCGATTCTCGCGATCTGCGCCGGCGCGACCGCTGCTTCAGCCGCGCTGCGCGTGACCGTGCATCCAGGCGACACGCTTGGCGGTATCGCGGCGCGACACGGCGTCACCACGACGTCCCTGGCCAGATTCAACGGCATCTCACAGGCGACCTTGCTGTCAATCGGCCGCTCATTGGCGGTGCCGTCGGGTTTGGGCCGCTCGAGCGCGGGCCGCGTCGGTTCGACGTCTGGCAGCTACAGGGTCCGCGCCGGTGACACGCTCAGTGGCATCTCCATGCGCTTTGGGGTCAGCGTGGGATCGATCGTGCGCCAGAACGGCCTGAGCAGCGCGCACCTGGTCATTGCCGGCACGCGACTTCGCGTGGGCAATGGCGGTGGAGTGGGCCAGGCCACCTCGGTCGGAGGGACGCGCAGTGGCTACACGGTGCAGACCGGTGACACGCTCAGCTCGATTGCCGCACGCTTCAACACCAGCGCGCAGGGATTGGCACGGGCCAACGGCATCGGCAATCCCAACGTCGTGATCGTCGGCATGCATCTTCGCCTGACCGGCGGCGGCGGGGGCGGCGCACGCGTCACGTCCGCCAGCGGGATTGTCGGCGGATACACCGTGCGGTCGGGTGACAACCTCAGCTCGATCGCAGCGCGCTTCGGTACGAACGCACAGACTTTGGCGCAGACAAACGGCATCACCAACGCCAACGCGGTCATGGTGGGCACGCGGTTGCGCGTGCCGGGTTCCGCGATCACACCTTCGAGCGGCCCGCTCACACCGATCACAGCGGCAGGAAGCGGCTGGGGCAGCCACCCATCCATGTCCAGCGTGGCATCGCTGATGGATACGCACGCTGCACGCCGCGGTGTTGACATCTCGCTTGTTCGCGCAGTTGCCTGGCAGGAGAGCGGCTGGTGGCAGGGTGCGCGTTCGAGCACCGGCGCGATCGGCGTCATGCAGCTGATGCCCGGCACCGCGTCCTGGATCGGTCCGGCCCTGCTCGGACGGCCGGTCAACCCATATGACGCCTCGGACAACATCGAGGCGGGTGTCGCCTACCTGGGCTACCTGCAGCGGCAAACCGGGTCGCGCCGCCTTGCGATCGCGTCGTACTACCAGGGGCTCGGGTCGGTGACGACGCGCGGCCTTCTTGGTGAGACCGAGGCTTACGTCGCGTCCGTCGCCTCGTTCATCGGCAGGGTGTAGACGGAGCGGTTTGCCGCGGTGAAGGGGGATCCCGCCGCTTCGCGCAACACGGTGTCGTCACGGGTGCGCTCGAACGTGCGCAGCCACCCGAGCATCCACAGTTCGCCTGCGCCGATTCCCGCAGGCACACCGGCGATGACCGCGGCGCTCTCCGGCGCGATCGCGATCAGGACGCCCAGCACGATGACGACGGGGGCAAGGCCCACCAGGATTCGGCGGCGCGTCGACCGGAATGGTTCGAGCACGGCGCCTGCCGGGGGGTGCGTCGCCCGAGCGGCGTCACGTCGGATCCGACCGTTGGGGCCGAACCTGCCGCTGACAAGCGCCAGCACGATCGCGACGACCGCGAACAACGTGACAGCGCGCCCGGGGCGATCTGCACGGAATGCCGCGACGAGCAGCGCGGCATCGCCGATGACGAGGTTTGACACGGCATTCGTGCGTAGTTGGTCGGCGAGGCGAGCGAGTGGTTGCATCGCCTGGGATACTCGCATACGTGATTCCGTTCCCCGTCGATGCAGAGCTGGTGGGCGCGTCAGCCGCCGAGCTGGGCGTGCTGGCCCGCGCGGCCGAGGCCGCTGGGTTCTCGCGCCTGTGGGCGCCCGAGCTGTATCGCTCCGCAACGATCCCCCTGGCGGTCGCAGCGGCCAGCACCGAACGCATCGAGATCGCGACCGGGATCGCGTTGGCGTTCACCCGCAGCCCGTTTGTGCTGGCGCTCGAGGCGTTGGATCTGGACGAGCTGTCCGGGGGGCGGATGGTGGTGGGTTTGGGAGCCGGTGTGCGACGCCTCAACGAGCGCTGGCACGCGGTCTCGGCATACGACCCGCCGGTGCCGCGTATGCGCGACCACATCGCGGCATTCCGCGAGATCGTGTCGGCGTTGGCCGCTGGCCGCGACGCACGCTCCGAAGGCCGGTACGTGGATATTCACGTGGCCGGCTACCGACGCCAGGTCGACACCACGCGGGGTCGGATTCCGGTGTGGCTCGCCGCCGTCATGCCCGGCATGGCACGCCTGGCCGGCGAGGTCGCCGACGGCTTTCTGGATCATCCGATCACGACGCCGGATTGGTTGCGGGACCGGCTGTTGCCGCCGATTCAGGCCGGTGCGCACCACGCGGAGCGCCCGATGCCCGAGGTCGCCGGGGGCCTGGTCGCCGCGGCGAGCGCCGACGACCCGCAGGGCGCGCGACGGGCAGCGGCATGCACGGTGGGGTTCTACGCGACGGTCAAGACGTACGAACCGCTCTTCCAGGCGCACGGGTTCGACAGCCGTCTGGTTGCCATCCGCCGGGCGTTCATGGAGGGAGGGGTCGAGCGGCTGGCAGACGCGGTCGGCGAGGAGATGACCGACCAGTTCGCCGCCGCGGGCACGCCGCAGCAGGTGCGCAAACGGGCCCAGGACTACGTGGGCATCGTCGATCGCCTCTGGGTGACGCCGCCTCACCACCTGCAGTCGGCTGAGCAGACCTCGATGTGGCAACGCGGGATCTTGGAGAGCTTCCGACGGGCGTGAGCGACCCGAAGCTGCTCGACGAGTACCGGCGTCGTCGTGATTTTTCGACGACACCGGAGCCGGCCCCATCCCAAGCCGTTGCCGCAGGCGACGCGCCACGCTTTGTCATCCAGCGCCACGATGCGCGAGCACTGCACTTTGATCTCCGCCTCGAGATCGACGGCGCCCTGGCATCCTGGGCGGTGCCGAAGGGGGTGCCGCTGCGCGAGGGCGTCAAGCGGCTGGCGATGCGGACCGAGGATCATCCGCTCGAGTACCTGACGTTCGCGGCCGTCATCCCCGCTGGGGCGTACGGGGCCGGTCGCATGACGATCTGGGATCACGGCACGTTCGATCTGCTGGCGGCCAAGGAGTCCGAGTTCAAAATCGTCCTGCATGGATCGATCGTGGCCGGCGAATATCACCTGGTGCGCACGGGCGGCAAGGACGGACGTGAGGAGTGGCTCCTGTTTCGCTCCACCCGTGGCGAACCCGGCCCGCCCGACCCGCTCCCGCGTTTTCGCGACCTGCGCCCGATGATCGCGTCTGCGTGGGAGTGGGCGTTCGACGATCCGGCCTGGGCGTTTGAGATCAAGTGGGACGGCTACCGGGCGCTGGCGTTCGTGGGACCGGACGGCACGGAACTGCGCAGTCGTTCCGGGCGCGACATGACCAGTTCGTATCCGACGCTCGCGGATCTGCGCCGGGCGATGCTCGCCCAGGAGGTCATCCTGGACGGCGAGGTCGTCGTCTTGGACGACCAGGGACGCGCCGTCTTCCAAGACCTGCAGACCGGGCGCGGCGCGGTCACGCTCGTGGTGTTCGATGTGTTGTACGTCGATGGGACGTGGCTGCTGGACGTACCGTGGAGCGAACGTCGAGCACTCATGGACCAGGTGCTGTCGCCCGATGGCCCACCGCGCGTCATCGCTCCCGAAGACGTTCGCGGCCAGGGGCGCGCGCTCTTTGGCGCGATCGCGACCCGCGGCGGCGAAGGCATCGTCGCCAAACGCATCGCCGGCACCTACCAAGCCGGCAGACGGAGCCCCGACTGGCGCAAGATCAAGGTGCGCCACGAGCTGGAGGGGCTCATCGGCGGGTACATCGAGGGCGACGGGTCGCGGCGCGGGGGGATCGGTGCGGTGTTGGTCGGCCGGCAGTCCGATGGCGGGCTCACCTACGCGGGGCGCGTGGGTTCGGGGTTGACCGATGCGGGCTCACGCGAGCTTCGGCGCCGCCTCGAGCGCCTGACCACCGACGCATGCCCGTTCGCCGAGGTTCCGAACGACAGCGGCACAGCCCACTGGGTGCGGCCCGAGATCGCGTGCCGCACCGCATATGCCGAGTGGACCGACGACGGCTTGATGCGGGCCCCGGTGTTCGTGGGGCTGGTCGAGGAGGAGCCACCTGAGCGCCCGCCACCGGTGTTGGACGTCTCGAGCGGCGAACTCCGCGTGCGCGATGGTGATCGCGAGGCCCGACTGACCAACCTGGGGAAGACGTTTTGGTCTGCCCAGGCCATCACCAAGGGCGACCTGCTGGATCACTACGCGCGAATGGCGCCGGTGCTCGTGCCACACCTGGCGGGGCGTCCGATGGTGCTCAAGCGGTATCCCGACGGGTGGGATCAGCCGTTCTTCTTCCAGCACAAGATCCCCGACACGGCACCGGCGTGGATCGAGCGCGTGACCGTTGCCAAGGGCGACGAGGCGGTGACGTACGTCGTCGTCGGTGACGCGCTGTCGCTGTTGTGGGTCGTCAACCTGGGGTGCATCGATCTGAACCCGTGGCATGCACGCGCCGCCTCGGCCGATCAGGCTGACGCGGTGTTGTTCGATCTGGACCCGGCCGAGGGTGTGCCGTTCGAAGCCGTCATCGACACGGCCCTGCTCGTGCGCGAGGAGCTTGAGCGTGTTGGGTTGCGGGGATACCCCAAGACTTCGGGCGCTCGCGGGATTCATGTCCTGGTCCCGGTCACGCCGGTCCCCCACGAGTCGGCTCGACTGTTCGCGCAGGTCATCGCCCAGCGGATGGTGGCCCGACGACCCGAGTTGGTGACCGCCGAGACGATGATCGCCCGTCGCGGGCGCCGCATCTACATCGACGCGAACCAGAACGGCTACGGCAAGACAATCGCCAGCGTGTACTCGGTTCGCGCCGTCCCCGGGGCGACGGTGTCGACGCCGTTGTCATGGGACGAGGTCGCCGCGGGCTTGGATCCCACGCGCCTGACGATGGGTGCGGTTGCGGCTCGGGTGACCGCGTCCGGCGACGTGTTCGCCGATGTGCTGACCGATCACCAGGATCTGGCCGAAGCGGTTGCACGATTGAGCGATCCGGCGTGAGCGCCCGTCGCGTGATCGCCCGCGTCGCCTGCCTCGTCATGGTGGTCGCCGGGGTTGGATGCGGCGGTCGCGCGACAACGCTGCCGGGCCCAGCTCAGGTGACCGGGCGGTTCTCCGGGACCGCCGACTCGGGGATCGGCGTCGCAATCGACTTCGGTGCGTACGACCCGACGACCGAGGCCATTCGGGCGGCGCTCGAGACACCTGCGGCCTGGTCGATCGGCCTGGTCAGCATCGTCAACCGGTCGAATGAGCTGCAACCGATTCCCGCGCTGTTCGTGACCCGGCCAACCGGGCGGGTCCAGCGTCTTTCCCGCGCCACGGTGATCCGCCGTGCGGATACGGGCGCCAGGCAGGAGCTGCCCGCACCTGGCCCGTTTGTCCCGCAGCAGGGTGCGTTGTCGCTCTACGTCGTGTTCCGGGGACGCCCGTCCGATGTGCGGCGCCTCGAAATGCGGGTGGGCGTCGGTCCGATCGTGGAGCTCACGCGTCAGAGGTCGTCGGGCTCCCGGGTAGGGGGCGGGTGATGAACCCGTTCTGCCGGTACCACACGAGCGTCCGGCGCAGGGTGTCCTCGATCGGCGCGTAGGAAAGCCCCAGTTCACGGGTCGCGCGCGTCCCGTCGTAGGCGTGTCCGTGCAACAGCGTCCGCATCATCTCGCGGCAGAACGGCATCCGGCGGCGGCGGACCCGGCCGATCGCACCGATGACCGTCGCAGTGGCCATCGCCACAGGCGCAGGCAGGATACGAGGGACGCCCTCGATCCCGGCGATCTCAGCCATCACGGCAATCGCCTCGCGGACGGTCAGCGTGGCGCCCGAGATCAGATATCGCTCGCCGGCGACTCCGGCGGTCTCTGCGAGGAGATGCGCCTCTGCGCAGTCGGCGACGTCCACGATGCTCATCCGGGAATCGATGACCGTCTTGAGCGTGCCATTGAGGTATCCCAGAAGCAGCTTGGCGGTCCCGCGGGTGCGTCCGGGGCCCTGGACGGACGCGGGGTTGACGCTGACCAGCTCCACGCCCGCGTCGGCGGCGGTCGCCAAGGCCTCGCGCTCGGCGTGCCACTTGGAGTGCTCATAGTGCGACAGGAACGATCCGCGATGCGGCGAGTCCTCCCGACCGATCGTGCCGTCAGCTTCGCCGATCGTCGCGGCTGACGACGTGTAGACGACGCGGCGTACACCGGCCGCGCCGGCCGCCCGGACCACGTTGACCGTCCCCGTCACGTTCATGCGCACCAGCTCGGACGGATCGGGAAGGCAGAATCCGTTGAGCCCCGCGACGTGGTACACGACGTCGCAGCCCTCCATCGCCGCGGTCAGACCGGGCGGGTCCAGGATATCGCCGTGAACCGGTTGCGCTCCAGCCGCCGCCAACCGCTCCGCGCCCGCGTCGCTGCGGGTCAATGCCCGCACCGCGCGCCCGTCGGCGATCAGCCGCGCCAGGATGGCTTCGCCCACAAATCCCGTGCCACCGGTCAGGAAGACCTCAGGCACTCGGACCTGCCGGCGGGGTTGCCGGGGTCTGTGCGCGCTTTGCCTTGCGAAGCTCGATGCGCGCCTCCTTGCCTGTCAGCAGGCGTCTGATGTTGGCGCGGTGGCGCACGATGACCAGCAATGACATCGCCCCGGCCAGGATCAGGTACTGCCACGGGTAGCCAAACGCCAACGCCAGCGGCGTGAACGCGGCCGCCGTCAGGATGCTCGCCAGCGACGTCATACGCGAGGTCAAGACGATCACCAGCCACAATGGGAGGAGACACGCGCTGACGATCGGAAACAGACCGATCATGACGCCACCACCGGCGGCAACGCCTTTGCCGCCGTTGAAGCGCAACCAGACGGGGAAGATGGCGCCGACCATGACGGCTGCGCCGACGAAGATCGGCCACGGGTCATCGGTCAGCCACCGGCCGATCAGCGCGCCGACCACGCCCTTGCCGATGTCGCCGGCCATGACGCCGATACCCCATGACCGACCCAGGTTGCGAAACGCGTTGGCCGCGCCGATGTTGCCGCTCCCGAGCGTGCGCAGGTCGACGCCCTTGGCCCGCCCCGCCAGGTAGCCGAACGGGATCGCGCCGAGCAGGTACCCGGCGATCAGGGCGATGACTTGGTTCACAGGCGTCCGAGTGTCTTGGAGTCAGGGCGCGTTCCGGCGAAGAGTCGGCGGCGGGCCATGATGAAGTAGTACGCCCCCGACAGCACGGTCAGAAACAACGCGACGTACAGCAGGATGTCCTCGACGAGCGCGGGGCCGCCCGGTGCGATGATCCATCCGAGCGCCAGGCTCTGGCCGACCATCTTCCACTTGCCGAGGCGGCTTGCGGGGATGATCAGGTCCTCGCTCGCCGCGACCAGGCGCAGTCCGGTGACCGCGAACTCCCGGCTGATGATGATCATCGAAGCCCAGGCACTGATGTCGCCGGTCTGGATGAGCGCGACCAGGGCGGCACTGACCAGCAGCTTGTCGGCCAGGCTGTCGAGGAACGTGCCGAGGACGGTCACCTGGCCCAGTGACCGCGCCATACGTCCGTCGACCCAGTCGGTCAGGACCGCCACCACCCACAGCGAAAACGCCCACCAACGCCCGCCCGGCAGGGAGTCTTCGTCGATCAGCAGCAGCACCATCAGACCCGGGATGGCGACGATGCGGCTCCATGTGACCGCGAGGGGCCCGTTCATTGCTGGGGATTGCACCCGGCAATGATACGTGCGAGCCGCGGAACGCCTGATTCGAATCGTAGAATGACGGCCCGTCACCCAGCGAGAGCGCCGATGCCACGCGAACGACTCAACGTCCTGACCGATGCGTTTGACCGGGCGATCACCTCCGACCGGCTCGCCGAGGCCCAGGTGATCGTCGAGCGCATGGCTGTCGGTTCTGACGATCCGGTCGCGTTGGCGATCGTGTTACACATGCGCGGCCAACTGGCCGCGGCCAAAGGTGATGCCGCCGGCGCGGGCGGCTTGCTGGCCAAGGCGGTGGCCGAGGCCCGCACGGCGGGGCGCCTCGACTTGCTCGCGGCCGGCTGGCTCGCGGATCTGGGGAGCACCCGGCACAGGGCCGGAGACCTGGCCGGCGCGCGCGTCGTGCTCGAAGAAGGCGTTGAGATCGCCGACCGGGTGCGCGGTGCTGACTGGGCGACGGTCCGCGTCATGCGCCTGCTGGGTGCGGTCCTGACCGCCCAGGGCGAGCATGCCGATGCGGCGGAGGTTCTGGGGCGCGCGGTGGTTGCGGCTGGGGGCAGCCGTCCCTCGGATCCCGATGTCATCGCCGCGGTCCGCCGTGAGTGGGCCGACGCACTGCAGGCATCTGGACAAGGTGATGCTGCGCGCGCGGCAAGCACGGGTACGACTCCGCATGCCTCGGCGGAGGGCGATTCCGTCCACCCCGAGCCGACACCACAGGAGCGCGAAAAGGAACTCGGCGAGGCCATGGCGGAATTCAAGGGCCTTGTGGGCCTGGCCAACGTCAAGGCCGAGGTCGATCGGTTGGTGGACGTGATTTCCGTTCAGGCGCGCCGGAAGGTGGCGGGTAAGAAGGTTCCCGAGATGGCGCTGCACCTGGTGTTCGTCGGTCCGCCGGGTACCGGCAAAACGACCGTGGCGCGATTGATCGGGCGGATTTACCGCGGCCTCGGTGTCTTGCGCTCAGGGCATTTGATCGAGACCGACCGAGCGGGACTGGTAGCGGGATACATCGGTCAGACCGCCATCAAGGTCGACAAGATCGTCCACGACGCGTTGGATGGGGTCCTGTTCGTCGACGAGGCCTACACGCTCGAGACCGGCGCGGATCAGGATTTCGGGCAAGAGGCCATCGCCGCATTGCTCAAGCGCATGGAGGACGAGCGCGAACGGCTGGCCGCAATCCTCGCCGGCTACGACGTGCCGATGCAACGCATGCTCGACAGCAACCCGGGTCTGCGCAGCAGGTTCCCGACGATCCTGCAGTTCGTCGCGTACACGGCCGAGGAGCTGGCCGAGATCTTCCGGCGCACGATGGGCAAGTACGACTACACGCTGTCACCCGCAGCGCAGGCGCACCTGCTCGAGGTCTGCGCGAGAATGATCGCCCACCAGGGTCCGAACTTCGGTAACGCCCGCGAGGTGCGCAACCTGTTCGAAGACGCGGTCGCCTCGCATGCCCAACGCGCGGCCGATGACGTGAAGATCGACCTCTCGACACTCGAACCGCAGGACCTGGTCTGGCCCTCACCCGGCAGCCCGGAGTCCATGGCGATGGCAGGGCAGGTGGCCCCGGTGTCCGAGGGCCAGAGCGGCGGGGCGACGCCGGCAGACGCCTGAGACAATCTCGCAGGCGGCGAGAAGGGGCGGGGGGTGTCGACGTCGAACGATCTCCCCGATGCCACCAGACGCCCACACCCTCGCGGAGCGCCTCCGCCGTGACTACGAGTCGTTCAGTCCGGCGCAGCAGGCCCTTGCCCGCTATCTCGTCGACCACATCGCCGAATTACCGCTCCTTTCGGCCCATGAGGTCGCCCATTCTGCCCACTGCAGCCCCGCGACGGTCGTGCGGTTTGCTCAGGCACTCGGCTACGCCGGCTACCCGGAGTTGCAGCGAACCGTCCGCGCCGCGCAGCGCCCTGCGTTGCCGCCCCGCCGCTCGGGCCAGCTTGGCCTGTTTGCGGGTGGAGACGGACTCGAACATGTCTTTGCCGCCGATCACCTGGCGCTCGACGACGCGTTGTCGCGCCTGGGTCGTGATGGCATCGGACCGCTCGCGGCAACGCTCGCAGGACGTAGTCCGCTGGTGCTCGCAGGCGAGGGTCACGCACGACCGGTGATCGCGCTGATCGAGGAGCGCGTCGAACGCGCCGGGCGGGCCGTGCTCGTCATCGAAAGCCTCGAACCGCGTTTTCGTGCCCGTCTCGGTTCCTTGGAGCGCACAGCCGCCGTCTTGGCCGTCGCCGTCGGTCGCGAGACCGCCGTCGCCGATGCCGCACTGCAGGCTGCGCGCGCGGCGGGAATCCCCGCGGTTGCGCTGGTCGATTCGAGCCTGTCGCCGGTCGCGCGAGCCCCGGTGTCGCTGGTCGTACCCGCGGACGAACGTGGCGGAGCACCCGGTTTGGTGGCCTTCATCGCCGTCGCACAAGCACTCGCTGACAGCCTGGCGCCGCCGGCGCAACCCGCCCGTCAACTGAGCGCCGTCGGGGCCTAACCGGGTTGCGCGACTGGATGCGGTTTTGACAACCTGACGTCGGTGGACGCTGTGGTTGGAGAACGGTCGGTTACAATCGCCTGACACGCCGTCGAGTCAGGGAGCACGAGCTTGTCGCAGGATGAGACGCCCACAAACGGGCGCACCGGCACCATGCGGGTCAAGGTGGGTCTGGCGCAGACCCTCAAGGCCGGCGTCATCATGGACGTCACAACCCCGGAGCAGGCGCGCATCGCCGAAGAGGCCGGCGCCTGCGCCGTGATGGCCCTCGAGCGCATCCCGGCCGACATCCGTGCGGACGGTGGCGTCGCGCGCATGAGCGATCCGACCGTGATTCAGGCGATCCAGGAGGCCGTCAGCATCCCGGTCATGGCGAAATGCCGCATCGGGCACTTCGTCGAGGCCCAGATCCTGCAGGCGCTTGACGTCGACTACATCGACGAGAGCGAGGTGCTGACGCCCGCTGATGAGTCACACCACGTCGACAAGCACGCGTTCACGGTGCCGTTCGTGTGTGGTGCAACCGATCTGGGCGAGGCGCTCCGCCGTATCGCCGAAGGCGCGGCGATGATCCGCACCAAGGGGGAGGCCGGCACCGGCAACGTTGTCGAGGCCGTCCGCCACATACGCGCGATCCGTGGCGAGATCGCCCGGCTTTCGTCCATGTCCACGGACGAGCTGTACTCCGCGGCCAAGGAGCTTCGCGCACCTTACGAGCTTGTCGCGCAGGTGGCCCGAGACGGGCGGTTGCCCGTCGTCAACTTTTCGGCGGGTGGCGTTGCGACCCCCGCTGACGCCGCGTTGATGATGCAACTGGGCGCCGATGGGGTATTTGTCGGTAGCGGCATCTACAAGAGCGAGGATCCGGCGCCGCGAGCGCGGGCGATCGTCGAGGCGGTCCTGCACTTCCGGGACCCCGACGTGCTGGCACGCGTGTCGCGCGGCCTGGGTGAGGCCATGGTGGGCATCGGAATGGAGACACTCAGCGCCGGCCAACTGATGCACACCCGAGGCTCGTGATCGGTCGACCTCAGGTTGGGGTCCTTGCGTTGCAGGGCGCGTTCGTCGAGCACGAGGAGGCCTTGCGGGCCGTCGGAGCCGACGCCTGCCAGGTGCGGGTCGCGCCCGAGCTCGACGGACTGGACGGGTTGGTCATCCCGGGAGGCGAAAGCACCACCTTCGGGTTGGTTGCAGCGCGGTCCGGGTTGCTCGACCGGCTGTGCGAGGTGATCGGTGGGGGCCTGCCGGTGTTCGGAACATGCGCAGGAATGATCATGCTGGCACGCGAGACGACCGCCGGGGGACAGGCATTGATCGGCGGTATGGACACCGTTGTGCGCCGCAACGCGTTCGGCCGACAGGTGGCCTCGTTTGAAGCCGATCTCCACATGCCCATCCTGGGCGATGAGCCGATGCCGGGCGTGTTCATCAGGGCGCCGTGGATCGAGCAGCACGGGCCAGACGTCGAGATTCTGGCCGAGTATGGGGGCCATCCGGTGGCGGCGCGCCAGGGCAATATGCTCGTGACGGCGTTCCACCCGGAGTTCACCGACGACCGGCGTGTACATGGGATGTTCATCGAAATGGTGCAGGCGGCGGTCGCCGGCGTGGCAGCAGACGAAGCAGCGGGAGGTGCGGTTCGTGTCCGGGCACAGTAAGTGGGCCACCATCAAGCGCAAGAAGGGCGCGGCTGACGCCAAGCGCGGCCAGCTGTTCTCCAAGCTGTCGCGGGCGATCATCGTCGCGGCCAAGGAGGGCGGCGGCGAGCCCGAGTCCAACGCGACGCTCGCCAACGCGATCCAGAAGGCGCGCGATGCGTCGATGCCCAAGGACAACATCGAGCGCGCCATCCAGCGCGGCGCCGGCAGCGGCGACGGTGAGTCCTACGAGGCGGTCCTCTACGAGGGCTACGGGCCCGGCGGCGTGGCGATCATCTGCAACATCCTGACCGACAACCGCAACCGCGCTGCCAGCGACGTGCGGTTCATCTTCACCAAGAACGGCGGAGCGCTGGGAACCCCCGGCAGCGTGGCGTGGCAGTTCGACCGCAAGGGCATCATCCTGATCGACAGCGAGGGGATCGACGAGGACGCCCTGATGGAGCTGGCCTTGGAAGCGGGCGCCGAGGACATCTCGGATGACGGCGGCCAGTGGCAGGTCACGACCGATCCCTCCGAGCTGATGGTGGTGCGTCGCGCGCTCGACGCGGCGGGCATCGCATACGTCTCGGCTGAGCTGACGATGGTCCCCAAGACGACCGTCGCACCCGACGAGAAGGAAGCCCGCCAGCTCCTGCGACTGGTCGACGCGCTCGAGGACAACGACGACGTCCAAGACGTCTACGCCAACTTCGACATCAGCGATGAGGTGCTCGAAGCCGTCGCCGGCTGAGTCGCCGCCCCGGTTGCTGGGGCCCTTGATGAGGAGCCAGGCAATGACGCCCGCCGACAGTTCACGTGGGTCACAGCCATTTGGCCGACATCCCGACGGTCACGTGCGTCATTTCACGACACATTTGTCTCGCTGCGAGGAGCAGGTCCAGGTGGACGCAATGGATCGTCGCCCTCCGGAACGGTCATTTGGCCTCTGCGGTGCGGCCACTTGTGTCGTTTCACGACACACTTTGGTCGGGTCGAGCGCCGGTCAACGTCGAAACCCGACCGCGTTGAGAATGTGTTCACGGTCATTTGGACGCAGCCGCGGCCACTTGTGTCATTTCACGCACGGCGCTCCACCCAGGCGGAGGCACCGTCATCCGGGGGCTCCGATCTCGACGCTAAGTGGTCCTCCTCGCAAATACGAACACGTTTCCTGGTTGCAAACCGTCGCCAGGCGTTGTCCTCGGTCCTCCCGTTATGGCGACCGATAGCGGCAGGACACTGCGTCCTAGCCTGGCTCGGTTTTCGCTCAGGAAACGTGCCCGTACGTACGAGGGAAGACCACTAAGCTCAGCTCAATGATTCTCGGTATCGACCCAGGGCTTGCCTCCACCGGTTGGGCCCTCGTTGAGCGTTCGGGTGGCGTCCTTCGGGTCGTCGGGTCCGGGACGTTCAAAACGAGCCCGCGGACTCCGCACGCCGAACGGCTGCGGACCCTGTTCGATGGCGTCACAGGGGTCATCGCCGAGCATGATGTGACGGGGGCCGCCGTCGAGTCGTGGTTCATCCACCCGGTCAGCAAGGCCGCGATGGGGATGGCCGAGGCGCGTGGCGCGCTCCTCGTGGCGATCGCGAACGCCGGGGTCGAGGTTGCCGAATATCCCCCGACCGAGATCAAGCTCGCGGTCACCGGCAGCGGTCGGGCGGACAAAGGGCAGGTGCGCGACATGGTCGTGCGGCTCACACGGCACGAGTCCCCCAGCGACCACGCCGCGGACGCGATCGCCGCGGCCATCTGCTTCCTGCACCGCGAGCCGCTGCGGGCCGCCATCCGCAAGGCGCAGTAGCCTCGCTGGCGATGATTCGGTCGGTACGAGGACGCTTGGCTGCGGTCGAGGCGGAGGCAGTTGTGGTCGAGGTCGGCGGTGTCGGCCTCCTCGTGCGCTGCTCTGCCACGACCTCGCGCGCCCTGCCCGGGGTGGGCCACGAGATCTCGCTGACGACGTACCTGGTCGTCCGCGAGGACGCACTCGACCTGTACGGCTTCGCGACGCCCGCCGAGCGCGAGTTGTTCGAGGCCTTCATCTCTGTCGGCGGGGTCGGTCCACGGATGGGTCTCGCGATCTGCGGTGTGGACGAACCCAATGTGCTGCGACTGGCCGTCGCCCGCGGGGATGTGGCCAAGATCCAGCTCGCCTCGGGCGTCGGCAAACGCACGGCCGAACGCGTCGTGCTGGAGCTTCGCGGCAAGGTCGGCGAGATTGTCACCGCTGACGGCGGCGCCAGAGGCCTGACCGAGGCCGACACGTTCATCGCCGCCCGCGACGGGCTCGTCGGCCTCGGGTTCAAGCAGGACGAGGCCGAGACGGCCCTGTCGGATGCCCCGACAGGTGCGTCGGCTGAAGAGCTGCTGCGTCATGGGCTCGGCCGGTTGCGTCGATGAACGACGAGCGTCTGCAGGACCCCACCGACGTTCCGGGCGAAGATGAGTTCGATCGGTCGCTGCGCCCCAAGAACCTGGCGTCGTTCGTCGGTCAACCCGCGGTCAAAGAGAAGCTCGGAATCTTCCTGCAGGCTGCCAAGCAGCGTGGCGAGGCCCTTGACCACGTGCTGTTGGCCGGGCCGCCGGGCCTTGGGAAGACGTCACTCGCGTCAATCTTGGCCGTCGAGATGGGTGTGGGCTTTCACCAAACGAGCGGGCCGGTACTCGAGAAGAAAGGTGACCTGGCCGCCGTCCTGACCCAACTCGGCGAGCACGACATCCTCTTCATCGACGAGATCCACCGTCTCAACCGCTCGATCGAGGAGACGCTGTACCCGGCGATGGAGGACTTCCAGCTGGACGTGATGCTGGGGCAAGGGCCCTCGGCGCGCGCCCTGCGCCTTGACCTGCCCAAGTTCACGTTGGTCGGCGCGACGACGCGGAGTGGCCTGCTCGCCGGACCGCTGCGCGACCGGTTTGGCGTCGTCGAGCGCTTGGACTACTACAAACCGGATGAGCTCGCCCAGATCATCGTGCGTTCGGCCGGGTTGCTCGACGTCGCGATCGACGACGCGGGCGCCAGAACCCTCGCCGGTCGCTCACGCGGCACACCACGCATCGCCAACCGCTTGCTGCGCCGCGTCCGTGACGTGGTCCAGGTGCGCGGGCACGACCGGATCGATCCCGCCGTCGCCGAGGAGGCCCTGACCCTCCTCGAGGTCGACTCCGCGGGCCTCGACGAACTCGACCGCAAGCTCCTGCGAGTCCTGTGCGAGACCTTCGAGGGCCGTCCGGTGGGCCTGGGCACCCTTGCCGACGCGGTGGGGGAGTCCGCCGACACCATCGAGGACGTCTACGAGCCCTACCTGCTCCAGGAGGGCCTGCTGCAACGCACCCCCCGCGGCCGCCAGGGCACCGCCCGCGCGTTCCGTCACCTTGGCCTGACGCCCGCGACCGGGAGTCAGCAGGGGTTGTTCTAAGCCCGTCGGGGGTCCGAGGGTGATGCCGGCGCCCACTCCGCCCGCGGCGACCGGCCCGCCGCCTGCCAGGAGCACGCCGCGGGTCAGCGTCATCGCGCCTGCAGTGCCTTCCACGGAGCCGGGCGGCGCAGCACCAGGCTGGTGATCGCCAGCGCGAGCAGCACCACACCGGTGCCGCCGATCCCGTCGAGCCAGTAGTGATTGGCGGTCACCATCACGGTCAGCAGCATCATTGCGGGCCACAACCAGACGAACCAACGCCGGCGGGTCCGCAGCAACCACGTGACGGACAGCGCGTAGAGCACCGTCTGGCCGACGTGCATCGAGGGCATCGCGGCGTACAGGTTGCGGAACGGCTCGAACCACGACAGGCTCCCGCCGAGTTCGAGCGCCGCCTTGGTCGTGTCTTCGAGCCCAAGCCCAGGGATGAACCGCGGCGGAGCGAGGGGGTAGAGCCAATACACCAGCACCGCGAGGCCGTTGGTGACCCAGTACCACGTGTGCAGAAACGCCATGTGGCGCCGATGTCGGAAGAACACCCACAAGAAGAACACCGAGTACCCCGCGACGTACGCGACGGTGTAGAACCACGTCGTCGCGAACCGTCCCCCCGGAATGGCGTGGATCGCGCCTTGAAGGTCGGGCTCGACGAACAGCCGCAGCGAGCGTTCGGCCGAGATGACCTGATCGGCGTGGTCGTAGGCCCGGGCGGCCGGCTCGCCCACCGAAACGAAGTCACGCGCCAACTCGTACACGAACATCAGGACGAGGAACCCGAGCACAAAGCGCGCCAGATCCCACCACCAGACACGCGGCCGGACCTCGCCCGTTTGGACCGCGCTCCTCACGGGGCGCCACGGTAGCAACTTGCGCGGAACGCGCGGCACCCCTGGCCGTTCGGGAGGTCCGAAGGGGTCTGATAACGTCAAAAGCCCGTTCCCCACCCGAGGATGCCCACTCAGAATGCAAGCGCTTCAGCCGCTTCTCCTTATCGCGGTCTTCGTCGCCTTCTTCTACTTCCTGGCGATCCGCCCACAGAAGCGCCGGCAAGTTGCGATGCAGCAACTGCACAAGAGCCTGAAGGCCGGTGACGAGATCGTGACCCTCTCGGGCATCTACGGCACGGTCACCGAGATCGAGGACGGCGGCACCGTGCTGCTCGAGATCTCCGAAGACACCGAGATCCGTATCGCCGCATCGTCGATCGGCGCGGTCGTGACCCAGCAGCCAGTTGTCGCGGAGCCGACCGAGCCCGCCGCATCCTCCGAGTAGTCGCCGAATGAGCCTTCACAAGCGGTCCCTGTGGTTCGTCCTGCTGGTCCTCGGCCTGCTCGCCGGGTCGGTTGTCGTCGTCGCGACCAAGCCGACGGTGCTGGGACTCGACCTCAAGGGCGGGGCGCAGGCGATCTACAAAGCGAGCGCCACCCCGACATCGCCGGTCACCAACGACTCAATGCGACGTGCGATCCAGGTGATCCGCACCCGCGTCGACAAATTCGGCGTGTCGGAACCCGAGATCCAGCAGGTCGGCGCCGACCAGATTCAGGTCTCGCTCCCGGGGGTCGAGAAGACGTCGGTCATCGACGCCCTCGTCAAGCCTGCGCAGCTCGCGTTCTATGCGTTCCAACCCAACCTGGTCGGCTACCAGCCGATCACCGGCGCGAGCCCGCAGAACCCGGCGACCGGCTCGAACAACCTCTACACGCTCATCAACTACGGCAACGGGTCGACTCCGAAAACCGGAAGCGGCACCAGCCCCAGCTTGTACCTGTTTCGCAAGAACGCCGCCCATACGTGGATCACCGGTCCCGCACCGACCGAGAAGGATCTGACGGACCTTCTGCACGCAAGCCAGGACAAGACGGTGCTCGCGGCCAGCGCAGCGTTCGACGCGGACCCGAAGAAGTTCGAGATCAAGACACTCAAGGCCGGATTCGTCATCCTGACCAACGGCGAGGGAAGCGGCGGTTCGGCCGCGCCGTGTGGAGGCGGGGGCAGCTGCATCCTGCTCCACGACATCGCGGGCCTTCAGGGACCCGACGTCTCGAGCGCGAACCTCGGATTCGACAGCGCCAACAATCCGCAGGTCGAGATGCAGTTCAGCGGAGCCGGACGCAAGAAGTTTGCGGCCGTCACCAAGGAGATCGTGCAGGGGGCCCTGGCCGAAGGTCGGCCCGGGACGGGCACCGACCGCTTCTGGACATTCGCGATCGCCCTGGACGGGGTCATCATCTCGAACCCCTACGTGTCGTATATCGACAATCCGTCGGGCATCGACAGTGACCGCGCACAGATCTCCGGCGGCAACTTCACCAAGGCCACGGCGCGCACGCTCGCCGACCAGCTGACGTCAGGCGCCATCCCGCTCAAACTCACCCAGGTCAACCTGTCGACGGTCGGTGCGACGTTGGGCCAGCAGTCGCTGCGCCAGGGGCTCATCGCCGGCATCGTCGGACTGCTGGCCGTGATGGCGTTCCTGATCGCCTACTACCGGTTGCTCGGACTGATCGCCTCGCTCGCATTAGTGGTCTACGGCCTGTACTTCTGGGCGATCGCAAAGCTCGTCCCGATCGCATTGACGCTGCCGGGCATCGCCGGGTTGATCCTGACCATCGGCGTCGCCGCAGATGCGAGCGTCGTCATCTTCGAGCGTGTGCGCGAAGAAGCACGCGCCGGACGGCCTCCCAAGACCGCGATTCTCAACGGCTACAAGCGCGGTCTGACCGCGATCGTCGACGCCAACATCGTGACGCTGGTCACCGCAGCGATCATCTTCCTGTTCGCAACGGCCGGACCGCGAGGCTTCGCATTCACCCTGATCCTCGGTGTGCTGTTGTCCCTGTTCACCGCGATCATCGCGACACAGGGCGCGCTCGGCCTGCTGGTCGAAACCAAGCTCTTCAGGAACGAGCGCCTGATGGGCCTGCACGCCCGTGAGATCAACTGGAAACTCGACATCGTCGGCAAGTGGAAGTTCTGGCTGGCGATCTCGTTCATCCCGATGTTCCTGGGCATCTTGGTCATCGGTTTCCGGGGGCTCAAACCGGGCCTCGACTTCAAGAGCGGCACCGAGGTCAGGGTGGTCTTCACCCAGCCGGGTGCCGACGAGAACGGGATCCGCGGTGTCACGGGATCGTTGGGCTACAACGACGCCATCATCCAGAAGTTCACGACCCAGGACAAGGCAGGAAAGGACGTCACCGGGTTCAAAGTCCGCACGGAGGCCCTGACCGGCGGCAAAGAGACCGCGCTCATCGACTCGCTCACCAAGAAGTTCGGGCCGGCGCCGCAGCCGCAGATCAACACCGTGGGACGCACATTCGGGCAGGACATTCTGCGGAATGCGGTCTACGCGATCATCTTCTCGTTCCTCGCGATGATCGCGTATCTGTCGCTGCGCTTCGAGTACAAGCTCGCCCTGCCGGCGTTGCTGTCGGTCGTGCACGACGTGTGGCTGGCCCTTGCCATCTATTCAATCGTCGGCTTGGAGGTGACGGGCGCGACCGTGGCGGCCCTCCTGACCATCTTGGGGTATTCGCTGTATGACGTGGTGATCGTGTTCGACCGAATTCGCGAGAACGTGCCGCTGATGAGGGGCCGCCCGTACAGGGACATCGTCAACAAGTCGGTGCACGAGACGTTGACCCGGTCGATCATCACGATGGTCTTGACGCTGCTGCCGATCACCGTGCTGCTGATCTTCGGCGGAGAGACGCTGCGCGACTTCTCGTTCGCACTGTTCGTCGGCATCCTGTCGGGTGGTGTCTCGTCGATCTTCATCTCGGCACCGATCGCGGCACTCTGGAAAGAGCGCGAGCCCAACGAGGTCAAGGCCGCCGCCCGGCGGGCCCGCAAGGCGGCTCGGGTCGCGACCGTGGACTCGGACATCATGGACGTCAGCGCGTTCAACCGGGCCGACGCGGCGCTCGCGGCCGTGAGCGAGCCCGCCGGCGACACCGGGGCCATCCTCGATGAGATCGTCGAGGTCGATTCCAGTAACGGCCGGCCGGCGGAACCGGAACCGCTCGATGTCGGCGATGTCGCCGATGACGGCGCATTTCCTCCCACCGGCGACCCACCCTCTGCACCCCCGCCTCAGAAACCCAGGCGCCATCAGACAGCGCGGAGGAAGCGCCGCAGATAGGTACGACGTCAGGTCGATCACAGTCGTCCGGAACGACCCTTCCCGACACCCCGCAATCCGTGTCGTGGAAGAGGGTTGCGAGAAATCTGGTGTCAGACACGAGAACCTAAAAAAACTCGGCGTATGGCGGCGGGGCTGGGGCCTGGGCGCAGGAGCCGGATCACCGGAGGCGAACATGCGGGTGAGGTCGATGCCCCCTTGGGGCTGGCCGCGCTCACTTCCAGTTGGCTCGCGTGCGAGCCAGGTCGAAAGGCTCTCCAGTGCGTTTGCGACTCGTGATTCCCGCGGCCATCGCGGCCGCCGCCACTTATGTTGCCCTCGTCCGCGACGACGAGGCCGTGGCGAAGCTCGGTTGCGCGGCCACCACGGCGCCGGTTGCAGCTCCGATCCCAGCATCGCCCGTACAGGCTGATGTGCCGGCCATGACCAAGGTGCCCCCTGTGGCGCCACCGCGCCCACGCGCGCCTGTGCCGCAATCGCAATACGTCGACCTTGCACCGCCCCCGGCACCGGACACCACGACGCCGTCCGTGTACGACCTACTCGCCGGGGCGCCCCTCGTCGAAGCGCACACCCCATCCGTTGCGGACGAGCCGGCGGAACCCCTCGCAGTCGATCCATGGCAGGCGGTGCCGTTGGAGACACTGGCTCCGGTGGACGAACCCACGCCAGTCGTCGACATCGGCCCGGCCCAACCGGCGGCCGAACCCGCACGCGATGCCTGGTTGGTACCGCTGGACGAAGGGCGCTTCGCGCTCGGGGGATGGGCCGCGTCTGCGGGTCACAGCATGGTCTCGGCCGTCACATTCCGCCGACAGCTCTCTGAGGACATCAGCGCCGACCGCATCGTTCTCGAGATTGATGCGTCCGAAAACGTTCCCGACGGGGGCTTGGTCGTATTGGCAGACCCCGGCTTCGCTCCGGATCGCGATGGCTTCACGCTGCTTCTTGCCGCTGCGGCTCCCGGTCAGTTCTCGGTCGCCGGGAGCTATCGGGTGCTTCCCGCCGGTTCGCCGAGTGAGGCCTCCGCGTCTCGCGTTTTTCCTGGAAATCAGAACTACCCGACGTGAACCGCTGGCGAGTTGTGCCAAGGGCTTAAGGCTGAGGACATTCCGGCCGATAGGCATGGGGACACCGCCCTGCCTCCGAAGCGGCGGTCATCACACGGGAGTGTTGAGACGCGATGGGATTCCTCTCTAATTTGACTCTGGTGCAGCGCGCTGGTGGCGCGGCTGTTCTCGTCCTGATCCTGGTGATGCTCCTGATGAAGCAGCGTCAGGCCAAGGGTGCCCCGGCAGCCAAGTCCGCAGACGCCAAGAAGGGCAGGTCCTCCAAGAAGCGCGTGTCCGCGCCGAAGGAGAAAAAGGGCCGCTCGTTCGGATCCAAGCGCAAGAGCAAGAGTGACGACGACTTCGAGATGCCTGTGGCTGAACCGAAGTCCGGTTCGGGCCGCATGGTTCCCCGTCTGCCTGCTGCCAGCGAGGCGGCCGCTGATGAGGTTGCCACGCTTGAGCCCGTTGCGTCCTCCGAGGTCACCGGGCAGGCGCTTGCCGTCCCGATGCCGACCGCGGACGGCATGATCAGCGAGCCCGGTTGGCCGACACCCGGCGAGGTGTGGGCCGCTCCGGACGCCGCCGTTGCAGAGTCGGCCGAGGTCGGCTCGTGGCACGCGGGTGCGCAGGACGACGCGCTTGCAGCGTTGACCTCGGTTCCCGAGGCCGAGACTTCCGAGTGGGCATCGGACGAGAGCGCCGGTCTGGACGAGTCAGCTGGTTGGGCGACGTCATCTGATGATGTCCCCGTCCCGGCTGCAGAGTCCGACGCGACATGGCAGGCCGAGGAGGAGACGTTCGATTGGACCGCGGGTGACGCGATCGACGGTTGGGCAACGTCGGCCGCAGCCGAGCCCGCCGAGGACCTCGCCTCTGGAGAGGCCGCCTGGGAAGCGCCCGAGGATGAGTCACCGTCGTGGAGCGCAAATGAGACCACAGAGTGGGACGCGGTGGAGCCGGTCGAGGAGACCGCCTCTGTCGCAACCGCCGTCGCCGAGGAGTTCAGCGTGAGTGACTGGGCAGCACCCGCGACTGCCGATGAGGTTGTGGCAGATGAGCCGAACGCCGCCGCCGAAGCGGTTCCCGAGATCATCTGGGATCCGGTTGACGAGGTCGAGGACGTCGGCGCAGAGATGGCGCTCAAGACTGACGTCGTCGTGGCCGAGTCCGAGACCGAGGTCGCAGCACCTGGCGCCGAAGCATCGGTCGTCGAGGAGCCCGCCGTCGCGGTGTTCGAAGCACCGGTCGTCGAGGAGCCCGCCGTCGCGGTGTTCGAAGCACCGGTCGTCGAGGAGCCCGCCGTCGCGGTGCTCGCGACACCCGTCGTCGAGGAGCCCGCCG
>JANLOO010000061.1:0-80281 GCA_031366605.1 Actinomycetota bacterium
ACTACACCACGCCGGAGCTCGCCGCGGCGATCAACCTGCTGTTCCCCGGTGCGGTCAACGCTCCGCAGACCAACCGTAAGGACTTGGTGGCCGTTTTGCTCACGGGTCTTCCGCCCGGAAACCCGACTGGCCTGGTCACGCAGATCGGCAACAAGCCGCAGGTCGCGGACCTGTTGCGTCTGAACCTGGCGATCCTTCCGACGGCTGCCCCCAAGCGCCTCGGCGCCCTCGCGGGTGACGCCCAGGGATTCCCGAACGGTCGTCGCCTCGGTGACGATGTCGTCGACATCTCCGAGCAGGCCGTCGCCGGTGTCTTGGCGCCGTTGTTCGGGCTGCCGGCACCGACTGCCGCTGCCGGCAAGCTCGGTGACGGGGTCGATGCCAACGACCAGCCGTTCCTGTCCACGTTCCCGTACGTCGCGACACCGATCTCGGGCTTCGATGTGAAGCACCCGCGTCCGGCTGTCTGATGCACCATCGCAGGGGGCCCCGTGTCGTGGGGTCCCCTGCACCCTCCAACCCTCCTTTGAACTGAGTCACGAGATGCGTCGAACCATGCTCACGCTCCTCCCAGTCGTGGCCCTTGCGGTGGTCGCGTTCATCGCAAGCGGCGCGGTCCTGCAGCACGATCGCCCAGCTGCTCCGAAGCCGGGCCGCTCAGGTCCGCAGACGGCGGGGCAGATCGTTACCGCTGCGCAGAACGCGATTCGCGCCGACCCGCAGTCGGATCGGGCCTACGCAACGCTTGCCTCGGCGGCGCTCGAGCGTGTTCGCGAGACCGGAGATCCCAGCTGGTACGCCAAAGCGGACGAGGCCGGAACCCGTGCGCTCGCGATTGCTCCCCGAAACGTCCAGGCGATCGATGCGCTTGCGACGCTCGCCAACGCGCGGCATCGATTCGCCGAAGGTCTCCGCCTTGCGACGCAGAGCACCAACCTCGAGCCGGATCATTTCGCACCGCTCGGCCTTGCAGCGGATGCACTCATCGAGCTCGGCCGCTACCGCAAGGGGTTCGCAACCGTTGAGCGCAGCCTCCGCCTCAAGCCCAACGCGTCATCGTACAGCCGGGCGTCATACGTCGCCGAGCTTCGCGGCGACCGCGCCCAGGCCATTGCATTGATGGCGCTTGCCGTCGAGTCGGGGCGTCCCGGCTCGGAATCTCGCGCATGGTCCCGGGTGCAGCTCGGTCTCCTGCATTTTGGCTCGGGGAACCTCAACGCGGCAGCCGGCCAGATGCGCACAGCACTCGCTGAGCGTCCCGGTGACGCCCGGGCGACCGCCGGACGCGCCCGCATTGAAGCGGCGCGCGGGCACCTGGATCGCGCTGCGTCGCTCTACCAGGCTGCGCTCGACACCACGCCGCTGCCTGAGTATGCAGCGTCCCTCCTGGATGTCGACCGGGCCCGTGGCGCAGCCGATCGGTTGCCTGGCGACGTCGAACTGCTCCGCGCAATGGAGCGTCTGCAGGAGCAGGCCGGGGTCCGCATCGATCTGGATCGCGCGCTCATCGATGCCGATCAGCGCCGCCCGACCACTGCGGACGTCACCCGAGCCCGCGCCGCCCATATGAGTCGTCCCGGCATCATCGGCGACGACATCCTGGGCTGGGTGTTGACGCGTGCGAACCGCTGCGACGAGGGCCTGCGGTACGCGCGCAGGAGCCTGCGGCTGGGAACGCGTGACGCATTGATGCTCTTCCATGCCGGTGCCGCCGCGCACTGTGCCGGTGCCACCGCCGACGCGCGAGTCTGGCTGGCCGAGGCGCTGAACCTCAACCCTGCGTTCTCCGTCCGCTGGGCCCCGGTTGCCCGACGGATGCTTACGGAGGTGACCTCATGAAGCGTGTGCTCTTGATCCTCGTCGCGGCGTTCGGATTGCTCGTGCCTGCAGTGGCGGCGGCGCACCCGTTGGGCAACTTCACCGTGAATACCTACGTGCGGGTCGAGGCATCTGGCACTGACCTGTATGTGCGCTACATCGTTGACCGTGCCGAGATCCCGACGTTGCGTGAGAAGGACCGCGTGCGGGCGGCCGGAGGGCTTGACGCATATGCGGTGTCGCAGGCACAAGAACTCAGCCACGGCATCGCGCTCAGCGTCGATGGACAGCGGATCGAGCTTGAGCCGGTCAGCCAACAGGCAACCGAAGCGCCAGGCGCCGCCGGTCTTCGAACGCTCAGGCTGGCCGTCTGGTACCGGGCTCCCGCGGCGGCGGGCGGAGGCAACGTCAGCGTTCGCGACGGCAACTTCGGCGGTCGCATCGGCTGGCACGAAGCGCTCGTTCGCACGTCTGCTGGGGCGACGGCCGGCAGCCCGTCCGCCGTGGCCGACCTGAGTGACGAACTTCGGAGCTATCCGGCCGGCCTGCTGTCATCTCCGCTGGATGCGCGCCAAGCAAGCTTCGTGTGGACGCCGGGCAGTAGACCCGCCCGAATCGACGGGCTCGGTGCCCGCGAAGCCCCCGTCGCCAAGAAAGACACCGGTTTTGTCTCTGGTCTCGTCGAACGTGATCTGTCTGTGGGCGTCGTGTTGTTGGCGCTCCTCGCAGCGATGGGTTGGGGCGCCCTGCACGCGCTGTCGCCGGGGCACGGCAAGTCGATGATCGCGGCGTATCTGATCGGATCACGTGGAACGGCACGTCATGCCCTCGTCCTCAGTGGTTTCGTCACCGTGACGCACACGTTGAGCGTCATCGGGCTGGGCTTGATCACGCTCTGGGCGTCGGCGTTGATTCTCCCCGAGACCGTGTTCGCGTGGGTCAACCTTGCCGCTGCGCTCTTCGTCGTCTGCATCGGCCTGTGGGTCGTCTGGCTGCGCGTCCGCAGCGAGCGTCGACGCCGAGCTGACCGCCGTGCGCATCACCACGTGCATGACCACCTCGATGACGGCCACAGCCACGGCCATGACGATCATGACCATGGGCACCACGGGCACGACCACGACAACCACCACGACCACGAGGATGGCCACGGTGCGGACGGTCACTCCCACGCGCCGCCCGCAGACCTTACGTTCAAAGGATTGGCTGCAGCGGGAGTCTCGGCGGGCTTGCTGCCCTGTCCTTCGGCGATGGTGCTCATGCTCGGTGCCATTTCACTCGGTCACGCCGCATTCGGCCTTGTGCTCGTGATGGCGTTTTCGGTCGGGCTCGCCGGCGTCCTTGCCGGGATCGGCCTGCTTTTCCTCTATGCCCGACGGTTCATGGACCGCCTGCCACTGGGTGGACGCATCGCTCAAGCGATCCCCGTGGTATCAGCCGTCGTCATCGTCGGACTCGGAATCGTGCTCACCACGCGCGCCATCCCCGCAGTCTTCTCGTAACCGAAAGGATCAGAACATCCTCGACGGATTCCCGGACACCGATGTTGCCGCCACCGCGGTCGGAACGGTGACGGCGACCGGGTACTCGCCTCGTGCCGACCGCAGCCTGGACGAGCGCACGGTGCCTTGCTCGGCGTGACCGCAGCGTTCGGGCGTCTCGGCGCGCTGGGGATCGGGCTGGTCACACCGGCAGCGCGGCGGGTGTTGCCGCGCAGTCGTGCCGTTTCGTCGGGACATTTGTCGCCTTCGTGATTGCGTATGCACTCGCGTGGGCGCGTCGTCGTGCACGCCGAGGCTGGAGGGTCCCGGCGTGAGCGCGGGCCACGATCACGCCGGAGATCGGGCGGCAGGCCCAACAGCCTGCTCCACCGCCTCGATCCCCGCGCCAAAATCGTGGCCTGGTCGCGGTCACGGCCGTGAGCGTTTCGACGCCGCTCACGGCCTGGCCGGTTTGTGCACCGCTCCTTGTTCCTGCTGCCACGAGAGGCGAGCCGCTCGAGCGTCGCGATCTGAACCCATCCGGCTTGGGCGTCTACTCCCCCGCGACGATGCTCAGCTCGAACGCATCGGTCAGGCGGGCGATCTCGAGGACATCGGCCAGGTCGCGTCGGCAGATGAGCGGCAGCCGGGAGCCACTTCGCCGCGCGCGGTTTGCGAACGCCAGCAGCGTGCCGAGGCCAGACGAGTCAATCAGCGTCACGTCCGAGACATCGAGCACCACCTGCCCGTCAGACAGATCGTGGCGGGCCATGCGCTGGCGCAGGCGCGCGATCGTGTAGATGTCCAGATTGCCGGCGACGCGCACCATGACGACATCGTGCTCATCGACGGTCACGTGCACGGACAGGCCGCGGATCGGCGTCGGTCGGTGGTGTGCCTGGCGGGATGACGCTTGCATTGGGCCCTCCAACAGAGCTGTACCCACGATGACTCCTTTTGTGCGGGGCGTCTACCCCCAATTGTCGATGACCTTCCGTGCCCATGCCCGGGTTCCCGTTACACGGCGGCTGTGTTCGGGGGACGGGGTGGTGTACGAAGGTAGGCTTCAGGGATGCGCGCCACCCGGATCAACCACGTCAGCGTCAGCGCCAGCGACATTGCGGAGTCGGTGCGGTTCTACACCCAAGTGCTGGGGCTGGAGCCCGTCGCGACACCGGACTTCGGGTTTCCGGTGCAGTGGCTCCAGATGGGCCAGGTGCAGCTCCACGTGTTCGAGCACACGCACCGTGAGGCTCCGATGAGCCACCACGTCGCGATCGAGGTCGATGACTTCGAGGCCCTACTGCAGGTGGTCCGCGAGCGCGGGATCGAAGACCGCGAGACGTTTGGCCACTGGCTGTACCGGCTCCCGGACGGTGCGGCGCAGATGTACCTTCGCGATCCTGGGGGCAACCTCATCGAGATCGATCACCCAGACGCCGATGCGCTTGATCCGGAACTGACCGCCGAGATCCGCCCACTGCCGCGCCCCCAGACCGGGGACGCAGCCATCGCGACGCTTTGGGCTACTCGGCCCCGAACGTGACCACCTGCGTCGGCGTGATCAGGAACAAGACGCGCTCTTCGCCCTCGGACCGATATGGGTAGGGCGTCTGGTCGATGTAGGTCGCGCTGAGCGCGTCAATCGACTCGGTGGCGAGGTGTCCGTCCGGACCGGTCTCGTCGACGATCCGATCGATCACACCGTAGATCGTGACCCATTGGTAGGGGTTCTCGGGGTTGGTGATCTGCACGGTGACGTGGCCATCGCGCCGCATGTGGCGGTCCTTGGCACGGCCTTTGCCGGTGTTGACTTCGACGTGCTCGCCATCGGGTGACGCACGAAACCACATCGGGCTCAGGTGGGTGCGGCCCTTTCCATCCGACATGCCCAGCGTGACGTAGATCGGAGCGTCAATGAGTTTGCGGAACTCCGGAGCGAGGGCGCTCAGGGAGTTCTCGTCCTTGCGGGACTCGATCGCGAACGGCGTCGCCGAACCCGGACCGCCGATTGGTGTCACCTCAAAAGTCATCATGTCTCCTTGAGCGATTGTGCGGGCACGCGACCGTCGACCCGGATGTTGCTGTCTTCGTGTGCACTCGTCAAGATCTCGTTCGTGTCGTCACTCAAACACCCACCGAAGGTTGCGGTGATTGGTGGTTCGCTCGGTGGTCTCACCACTGCGCTCGTGCTCCGCGATGCGGGGTGCAACGTTACCGTCTACGAGCGCTCCCAGATGGAGCTGGCAGGCCTCGGTGCCGGAATCGTGGTCCAAGAAGCCACGGTTCGCTATCTGATCGACCGGCTCGGAATGCGGCTGCAGGACATCAGCGTCGCGGCCCGGGTGTTGCAGTACCTCGCCCGTGACGGCACGGTGAGGTTCGAGCGACCGAGCCCCTACCGTTTCACCGCGTGGAACACGGTCTACCGCGCACTGATCAGTGCGCTCGGCGGTGACGCGTATCGTCGTGGCCACGCGCTCGTCGGGTTCGACCGAGACGAGGACGGGGTGGACGTCCGGTTTGCGAACGGTCACGCCGAGCGAGTTGATCTACTCGTCTGTGTCGACGGCGTGGCATCGACGGCACGCAAGCGGTTGGCGCCCGAGATCGATCCGCACTACTCCGGATACGTGGGCTGGCGTGGGACCGTCACCGAGTCGCTGCTGTCGTCCAAAACGTTTGCGGCGCTGAGCGACGCGATCACGTACGGCCTCGCTGCCGACAGCCATATCGTGGCCTACCAGATCCCCAGCGTCGACGGCGGCATGGGGGAGGGCGAACGGTTGGTCAACTTCGTCTGGTACCGCAATGTGGCAGAGGGCGCGGAGCTGGACGAGCTGATGACCGACCGCGACGGGCTTTTGCGCCCGCTGTCGCTGCATCCCGGAATCGTGCAGGATCGGTACGTCGATGCGATCCGCCGGACCGCTACGGATGTGCTGTCTGGGCCGCTGGCCGAGATGGTGGTGCGTACGCCGCAACCGTTCGTCCAGACGATCGTCGATGTCGAGGTGCCGCAGATGGTGTTCGGCCGCGTGTGTCTGATGGGCGATGCAGCGTTCACCGCGCGCCCGCACGCCGCAGCCGGCACTGCGAAGGCGGCCGAGAACGGGTGGGCGCTGGCCCGGGCACTGACCGAAGCGGACGGCGATATCGACGCGGCTTTGCTTGCGTGGCAACCTGGCCAGCTCGAATTGGGTCGCAACCTGGTCGCCCGTGCCCGCGATGTCGGGGAGCGCTCCCAATTTCGTGGCACGTGGGTCCCCGGAGACCCGGACCTGCGCTTCGGTCTTTTCGGCCCCGGGCGGTAGCGACCGAGCAGCGTCGGGTCGCGTGGCGCGAGCCGCTGTTATCCTCCCGCTCGAGGCGGGCTGGGTGGCCCCGGACAACCGTCCGCCAGGGAAGGTCGGAACCAAACGTGCGTGCCACAGTGATCCATGGTCCCCGCGACGTTCGCGTCGAAACCGTCCCGGATGCGACGATTCGCGAGTCGACAGACGCGTTGGTACGCGTCACCCACGCCTGCATCTGTGGGAGCGACCTGTGGCCGTATCGCGGCGAGTTGATGATCTACGGAATCGGTGGGCGAACCGGGCACGAGTTCATCGGAATCGTCGAGGCCGTCGGCGCCGACGTGCACATGATCAGGCCGGGCGATCGCGTGATCGCTCCGTTCGCCTTCTCGGATGGGTCGTGTGACTACTGCTCGCGCGGATTGCACACCTCGTGTGTCGCGGGTGGCTACTGGGGTGGGCAAAACGACGGCGGGCAGGGCGAAGCCGTGCGTGCACCGCTCGCCGATGGGACGCTGGTCACGATCCCCGCCGAGATCGACCTGTCGGACGAGCGTCTGGTCAAGTCGTTCGCAGCCCTGACCGACGTCATGGCGACCGGTCATCACGCCGCCGCCAGCGCGGGCGTGGGTCCCGGATCCAACGTCGCCGTGGTGGGGGACGGGGCAGTGGGGCTGTGCGCGGTGATGGCCGCCGCGCGCCTTGGCGCCGAACGCATCATCGCCCTTGGTCACCACGAGGAGCGACTCGAGGTCGCCAAACTGTTCGGCGCGACAGACGTCGTCATGGAACGGGGCGACGAGGCAGTGGCGCGGGTGCGGGAAATGACCGGCGGCGGCGCACCCAAGGTGCTCGAGTGCGTCGGAACCGACGCGTCGTTCAACACGGCGATCCACGCCTGCCGCCCGGGCGGAGTGGTGGGGCACGTCGGCGTCCCCGCCGGGGGCACGATCGACCTGCTCGACCTCCATATGCGAAACGTCGCGTTGATCGGCGGAGTCGCGCCCGCCCGGGCCTACATTCCAGAGCTGCTGACGGATGTGCTGGTCGGGCGAATCGACCCCTCACCGGTGTTCGACCTGGTCGTCGACCTCGAGTCGGTCCCAGAGGGCTACGCGGCGATGGACGAACGCCGGGCGATCAAAGTGCTGGTCGCCACCGGGGCGGTGTAACGCCGGCGGGTGGGCCGAGACGGTCCTTGAATGAACTCAACGCTTCGCCCCGGGGAGCGTTTCCCCGACATCGAGCTTGCCGATCATGCGGGCAACGTGCGGCGACTGTCGGACCTGGTTGGTGGGGACCCCGCGCTGCTCAACTTCTTCCGCGGCTTCTGGTGTCCCAAGGAGCAGGCGTTCTTTCGCGTCCTGACGGAGTTCCAGTCGGAGGTGGAGGTCGCCTACGCGCGGATCGTGTCGGTCAGCGTCGACCCGCCCGACGTCAACTCGGCGTTCCGGGCCGGGCTCGGCGCACGATGGACGTTTCTATCCGATCACGAGCGACGGTATCTGGACGAGCTCGGACTCCGCGAGACCACCGACACGCTCAACAACCCATACTGGCCGGCGTCGTTCACGCTGTATCCGGACCTGACGATCCGATCGGCGTTCACCGGGTACTGGTTCTGGGGGCGTCCGACGATGGAGGAGGTCCGCCAGGACTTTCGCGCGATCACGCGTGAGGTCCGCACCGATTGGGAGGTCCCCGCGCCGTGAACTGGATGTGGTTCGCCGTGGTGCCAGACGCCGAGGCGCACGATGCATTCGCCAAGACAGCGGCGCGGTGGCCCGACGGCAGGCCGGCGGGGGTGCTCGCGGTGTGGCCCGCCGAGCACCGGCCCAAGGTGCCGGCGGTCAAAATCGATGCCCGCATCGTCGACCGCGACGGCGATGGGGCAGAGGTCTCCCTCGTGCTCGCGCCGCCACTCGTGCGACTGTTGTTTGACGACACGGCGGTGCAACAGGCACGGCGTGACGTCATCGCAGGTCGTCCGCCTCGGGCGCTGTCCACCTTGCTGCGCGGTGACGGCATCTTCGCGGGCGCGGTCACGGTCGATCCCGCAGGTGACGATCCGTTCGCCCGAATCTTCCCCGCGCGGTGCCTGACGGTGGGACGCGGACTGTTCGGCAGCGTGCCCGCGCACCCCGGTCCCGACATCGAACGCCACGGCAGCGGCACCCCCTGGCCGTACCCCGTGTTCGATCCCCGGTGGCACCTCAGCCGTTGCGCACAAGTTTGTTAAGGGACGGAAAACCGTGTCCGACACCAGTTTTCGCGGCACCCTCTTCGGCATAACGGATCCGGGGGTGTCGGGAAGGGTCGGGAATCGCCGGTTCCTGAGTGTCACAAAGTCGCTACTTCTTCTCGGCGTGTCCACCGAACTGTTTGCGCATGGCCGACAGAACCTTGCCGGCGAAGTCGGCTTCGCCACGGGAGCTGAAGCGTTCGTAGAGCGATGCCGTCAAGACGTGGGCAGGGACACCGGTCTCGACGGCCGCCTGGACCGTCCACCGGCCCTCGCCTGAGTCACTGACCCGGCCGCTGAACTCTTGCAGCTCGGGGTCGTCGAACAGCGCGGTTGCGGTCAGGTCGAGGAGCCAACTGGCCACGACGCTGCCGCGCCGCCACACCTCGGTGATCTCGGTGGTGTCGAGTTCGTATTGGTAGTACTCGGGGTGGGTCAGAGGCGCCGTCTCGGCGTCATGCTCTTGATCCGCGGCGCCGGCGTTGGCCTTGCGCAGGATGGCGAGGCCCTCGGCGTAGGCGGCCATCGCGCCATACTCGATGCCGTTGTGCACCATCTTGACGAAGTGCCCGGCGCCGGCGGGGCCGCAGTGCAGGTAGCCGTTCTCGGCGGTGCTGGTGCGTCCCTTGCGACCTGGGGTACGGGGGGCGGCCTGGACGCCCGGAGCCAGCGTGCGGAAGATCGGATCGAGCCGTTTGACGGTTTTGGCCTCGCCGCCGATCATCATGCAGAAGCCGCGCTCCAGGCCGAACACGCCGCCGCTCGTGCCGACATCGACGTACCCGATGCCCTGCTCGGCCAGCGTCGCCGCCCGGTGGATGTCGTCGCGGTAGTAGCTGTTGCCGCCGTCGATGACGACGTCGCCTTTGGCCAGGTGCTCGGCCACGTCGGCGACGACACGGTCGGTGATGCCGGCCGGGACCATGACCCACGCGGTGCGCGGGGTGGTGAGCTTCGTGGCAAAATCCGCCAGGCTCCCAGCGCCTGTCGCACCCTCCTTGACGAGCTGCTTGACGGACGCGGGGTTGACGTCGAACACCACGCACTCGTGACCGTCGCGCATCAGGCGCCGCACGATGTTGGCGCCCATACGGCCCAGGCCGACCATTCCCAGCTGCATTCTGCGTCTCCTCAGGTTCGTTGCACTGCGAAGCCTACGCGCGACCCCGTGCCTGCCGGTAGCGACCGATGAGCGCATTCGTCGAGCTGTCATGCGCACCCGCGGGTGACTCTGCCGACTCCAATTCCGGCGCGATGCGCTTGGCGAGGACCTTGCCCAGCTCGACGCCCCACTGGTCGAAGGGGTTGATGTCCCAGATCGCACCCATCGTCAACACGCGGTGCTCGTACAGCGCCACCAGCTGACCCAACACGCCAGGTGTGAGCCGCTGCGCCAGGATGGTGTTGGACGGCCGGTTGCCTTCGAACACGCGGTGGGCGACCTGGTGGTCGGGCACGCCCTCGGCCTCGACCTCGTCACGTGTCTTGCCGAATGCCAACGCCTGGGTCTGGGCGAAGAAGTTGGCCATCAGCTGATCGTGATGCCCGGCGACGTGATGCGCCGGTTCGACGAATCCGATGAAGTCGCAGGGGATGAGCTTGGTGCCCTGGTGGATCAGCTGGTAGTAGGCATGCTGGCCGTTGGTGCCGGGCGTCCCCCAGACGACCGGTCCGGTGTCATAGGTCACGCGGTTGCCATCCAGGTCGACCGACTTGCCGTTGGACTCCATGTCGAGCTGCTGCAGGTAGGCCGAGAACCGCGACAGGTAGTTGGAGTAGGGCAGGACCGCCTGGGTCTCGGCGCCGAAGAAGTTGCCGTACCACACGCCCAAGAGCCCCAGCAGCACCGGCAGGTTGTGCTCGAACGGCGTTGTGCGGAAGTGCTCGTCCATGGTGTGAAAACCGTCCAGCATCTCGCGAAATTGCGTGGGTCCGATCGCCAGCATCAACAACAGACCGATCGCCGAGTCGTAGCTGTAGCGGCCGCCGACCCAATCCCAGAATCCGAACATGTTGTCGGTGTCGATGCCGAACGCGGCAACCTCGTCGGCGTTGGTCGACACCGCGACGAAGTGCTTGGCCACGGCGGCATCGTCACCCAACGTCGCCAGCAGCCACGCGCGGGCGGAGTTGGCGTTGGTGATGGTCTCGATCGTGGTGAACGTCTTTGATGCGACGATGAAGAGGGTTTCGTGGGGGTCCAGGTCGTGGGTGGCCTCCCAGATGTCGTCCCCATCGACGTTCGAGACGAACCGAAATCGCATCATGCGCTCCGAGCAATCCCGCAGCGCCTCGTATGCCATCGCCGGTCCCAGGTCGGATCCGCCGATACCGATGTTGACGACGTTGCGGATACGCCGATCCGAGAACCCGCGCCATTCGCCGCTGCGCACCCGGTTGGCGAACGCGCCCATCCGGTCGAGCACGTCGTGGACGTCAGGGACGACGTTGTGCCCATCCACTGCGATCACGGCATCGCGTGGCGCACGCAGCGCCGTGTGCAGCACCGCCCGGTCCTCGGTGACGTTGATCCGATCGCCACGGAACATCGCGTCGATGCGACCACGAAGCCCTGCCTCGTCGGCGAGGGCGACCAGCAGGCGCAGGGTCTCCGCGGTGACGCGATTCTTGGAGTAGTCCAGGAACAGGTCACCGGCCGACGCGGTCAGCACCTCGCCCCGGGAGGGGTCTTCGGCGAACAGCTCGCGCATGTGGCGGTCGGCGAGCGCGGTGTGGTGGGCCTGAAGCGCCGCCCACGCGGCAGACGTCTCGATACTCACGGAACTCCCGGTCGACTGCAGTCACCGGGGACCGTACCCGTCCGGGCCGAGCGATGCGTCCGGACCGATCGTCCGCCAGTGCGCAGCTACACGAGCTGGTGCTCGTCGATGTAGGCGAGTGCCTCGTCGTAGATGCCGCCGTGGTTGGAGCTGATGGAGCGGTCCATAACGGACGAGAACCACGCGGGCGCGGTTGGGCGCACCTCACGCAGCGCGCGGGTAACGTGACCGGGACCGATTGCGGGCTGTCCGCCGAGCGAGTCGGCTTCGGCGAGCGCGGCAGCCGTCTCACACAACAGCAGCAGGTCGTCACCAGAAAAATGTTGCGTGCGCTGGACGATCCAGCCGACGTCGACGCCTGCAAAGCGCGTGTTCTTGAGGTGAAAGCGCAGGATGGCCTCACGTGCCGCCTCGTCTGGGGGAAGCACCAGGAGCGTCCGATCGAGCCGACCGTCCGACCGCAGCGCCATGTCGACGTCCCAGGGTGCAACCGCACCCGCGAACACGTACACGCCGCAATTTGCGTTGGCGGTGTCCAGTTCGGTGACGAGTCGGTTGACGATGCCGCGGTCCACCGAGTCCTCGGGAGCGTCGGGGTGGCGCCCCGCCTGATCGACGTCGTCCAGGAACAGCACGCACGGAGCAGCTTCGCGCGCGGCCTCGAAGATCCGCTGGATGTTCTGACGCGGATCGCCCGGCCAGTCGAAGGCCGTCCCGAGCTTGATGGGAAGGTAGGCGGCGCCGATCTCACCGGCGACGACGCGGGCGAAGAAGCCCTTGCCGCAGCCCGGGGGCCCGAACATCAAGTAGCCGCCCTGGCGAGGAGCCGAGTGACCGCCATTGCCGTTGCCGTTGCGGGCAGGCGTGCGCATGGGATCGAGGACGACCGACTGGATACGTTGCTTGACGTCGGTGACACCGATGATGTTGCGCAGTGAGATCGTCGGGTGTTGGATCGACTGCGGGTCGATCGCGAACTCGCGGGGCGGCTCAGGCGCGGTTTCCTCGACCTCGTCCGGCTCGCCATGGCTGTCGGAGGACGGTGCGTCGTCGACGTGTGCCGGGGGCGTCGCAGATGGCGTGTCGGATATTGCCGGGAGTCCGGAAGTCGGCTCGATGGCAGGCTCGGGGGCGTGCGCCGGAGCATGGGTGGGAGTCGCAGGGCGTTCCACGGCGTGGCGTTCGGCCGCTGATTGCGCCGCGGACGCATCAACTGATGCAAATGCGGACCGCAGCGCGTGTGCAAGGCGTGCGAAGGGGGTTGCACGGACGTCGCCTGCAACTTCGGCGCTGCGTGCGGCCATCTCGGCCGCCCCGGTGTTGTCCGGTTGCGCGCGCAGGATGGCCTCGCAATGTGCAAGGGCCTCGGCCGGTCGGCCGCCGGAGATCAGGTGCTCGACCAGATGCAGGCGCAAGGCCACGTTTCCAGGGGCGGCGGCTACCGCCTCTTCGAGTCCAGCGATCAATTCGTGATTCGGCATCTCCAACTCCCGTGCGTTCGCGCGTGTTGTATCGGCGCATACGCCGCCGGAGTTAACCCCTCGGCGGTCATTTTGTCCGCCGGGGGCGACCGTCACCGCTGATCGGGGCGCTCGCGCCTCCCGTCAGCTGCGGCGGACGGGCAGACTGTGCGGGCCAACGCACCGGAGGAAATTCGAATGGCCGCCGCCCCTGAGACAGTCGAGATCGCACGCATCGAGGAGATCCTCGGTGAGGAGGCCTCAGGCCTGCTGTCGCACGAATGCACGACGATCGCCCGTGACCGTCTGGCTGCCCCGGGTCCGGACTTCGTCGACAGGATCTTCTCGCAATCCGATCGCTCGCTCCGCGTCCTTGGCGCGATACAAACCCTGCTCGGGCACGGCCGGTTGGGTGGCACCGGGTATGTGTCGATCCTGCCGGTCGACCAGGGCATCGAGCACTCGGCCGGGGCGTCGTTCGCCAAAAACCCCGACTACTTCGACCCCGCCAAGATCGTCGAGCTTGCGATCGAGGGCGGTTGCAACGCGGTCGCGACCACGCTGGGCGCCCTGGGCATCACCGCGCGCCGCTATGCCCACCACATCCCCTTCCTGCTCAAGCTCAACCACAACGAGTTCCTGAGCTACCCCAACGCGTTCGACCAGATCATGTTCGCGTCGGTCAGGCAGGCGTGGGAGATGGGCTGTGTCGCCGTCGGCGCCACGATTTACTTCGGCTCGCCGGAGTCCAAGCGCCAGATCCAGGAGGTCTCTGAGGCGTTCGAGGCCGCCCACGACCTGGGAATGGCGACGGTGCTGTGGTGCTACACCCGCAACGCCGAGTTCAACCACACCAAGGACGGCGGCCCGGACTACCACACCTCCACCGACTTGACCGGCCAGGCCAATCACCTGGGCGTCACGATTCAGGCGGACATCATCAAACAGAAGCTCCCGGAGACACCTGCAGGTGGGTTCAAGGACCTCAACTTCGGCAAGTTCGACGAGCGCATGTACACGGAGCTGATGAGCGCCCATCCGATCGACATGACCCGCTACCAGGTGGCCAACTGCTACATGGGCCGGATTCCCTTGATCAACTCGGGCGGCGCGTCCGGGGCCAACGATCTGCACGATGCCGTCAAGACGGCGGTCATCAACAAGCGCGCCGGTGGCTCGGGCCTGATCAGCGGACGCAAGGCGTTTCAGAAGCCGATGCGTGACGGTGTCGAGTTGCTCAACGCGGTTCAGGACGTCTACCTGTGCGACGAGATCGCGCTGGCGTAACGCGCTCCGCAGCGTCGAAGCGACGAGTCCAATGGCCAAGCGGCCCGATGACGCGGCATTCGTCGAAGACGCCTTGCAGCGCCTTGGACCGGTGGAGGTCCGGGCGATGTTCGGTGGGTACGGGGTCTTCCTGGACGGCGTGATGTTCGGGCTCATCGCGGACGGTGACCTCTACCTCAAGGGAGACGACGTCAACCGAGCGGACTTCGCGGCTGCCGGCCTGGGCGCCTTCGTCTACGCCGGCAAGGATCGGCCGACGACGATGTCCTACCATCGGGCTCCCGAGCCGATCGAGGACTGGCGCATCCTCGAACCGTGGGTCCGCGGGGCCGTCGCCGCCGCCCGCCGCGCCCACGTCGCCAAGCGATCACGCGGCGGCAGCCCGACGTGACGGACGTGGCCGAGTGACCGGCCAACTGGCAATCACGGAACGGCCGAGTGGCCGAGAAGCGATGGCCGGCGCTGGGTCCGAGTGATCCACAAACCGTTACAGAACGAAGAACAGGTTGTGAAATCCGTCACGTCACCTGTTGGATGGCCTCGCCTTTCGGCACCCCGTGGGCGATTCTCGACCACATGAGCAGACGCGCAACCGCCCTCGCCGAGCAGCTCACCACTGTCCGCGACCGCACGTTCGAGCTGTACGCGCCGCTCGCCGAGCGGGATCTGCTGCGTACGCCCGCGCCGATCATGAGCCCGCCGCTCTGGGATCTGGGCCACATCGCCGCGTACGAAGAGCTGTGGCTCGCCTGCACGCTCGGCGGATCTCCGTCGCAGTACCCGGAGTTGCAGCAGGCCTATGACGCGTTCGAAACCCCTCGTGCGGAGCGCACCAAGGTCACGATGCTCGATGCCGACGGCTGCCGGGCCTACCTCGACGCGGTTCGTGAGCGATCGCTCGAGGTGCTCGCGCGAACCGACCTCGATGCCGGGGGCCCGCGGCTCTCGGCCGACGGGTTCGCGTTCGAGATGGTCGCACAACACGAGGCGCAACACACCGAAACCGTGCTGCAGACCTTGCAGATGTTCACCGACGGCACGTACCGGCCTGCGCGTCGCTTCACTGCGCCCGGGCCCACTCCGGTCGCCGACGATCGTGTGATGGTGCTCGGCGGGTCGTTCGCAATGGGGGCCGCCAACGGTGGATTCACCTACGACTGCGAACGCCCGCGTCATCAGCGCACGGTCGAGACGTTCGTGATCGATCGACTTCCCGTGTCGAACGCGCGCCACCTGGCGTTCATGGACGACGGTGGGTACTCCCGGCCCGAGCTGTGGAGCGTCGCGGGGTGGCAGTGGCGCGCGGCGCATGCGATCGATGCGCCCCTTTACTGGGAGCGCGACGCCGACGGGTGGGCTGTGCGGAGCTTTGACCAGACCACGCCTGTTGATCCGGCGCAACCGGTCAGTCACGTCTCGTTCTTCGAGGCCGATGCCCACGCGCGGTGGGCGGGCGGGCGCCTGCCGACCGAAGTCGAATGGGAGCGAGCCGCGTCCGCAGCGTCCGATGCCGCCGACAGCGCGCGCTATCCGTGGGGTGATGCCCCCGCAGAGGGTCGAGCCAACCTGGACCAGTTGATGTTCGGCACGGCTCCCGTGGGCGCATACCCCGAGGGGGCCTCCCCATCGGGTTGCATTCAGATGGTCGGAGATGTCTGGGAGTGGACGTCGACGCCGTTCGATGGATACCCCGGTTTTGCCGCGTTCCCGTATCCCGAGTACGCCCAGGTGTTCTTCGGCGACCATTACCGCGTGTTGCGGGGGGGATCGTGGGCCACGCAACCCGTGGCCGCCCGCACCAGCTTTCGCAACTGGGATCTGCCCCAACGGCGCCAGATCTTCTCGGGGTTCCGCATCGCGTGGGACGCGGATGACCTGGCACAACGATGAGTAGTCCCATCCACAACGAGGCAGGCACACCGATGGCCGTCACACCGTCCGCCCGTCGCGACACCGGCCGCACGGCCATCCGCCTTGATGTGCACCCCCTCACAGATGGAGTGACCGGCATCGCTGACGACGTGCGCAGGGGCTTGACCGACATGCCCAAGTGGCTGCTGCCCAAGTATTTCTACGATGCCCGCGGCTGTGACCTGTTCGAAGCCATCACCGACCTGCCCGAGTACTACCAAACCCGAACGGAGCTTGGGATCCTGCAGCGCGAGATGCCTGGCATCGTCGCCCGGCACGAGCCCGGTGAGCTGGTCGAGTTGGGGTCCGGATCCTCACGTAAGACCGTGGCGATCCTGGATGCGATGGACGACACCGGGTCGCTGCGTCGCTACATCCCGTTCGACGTCGCCCCGGGGGCGCTCCTTGATGCGGCGGGACGGCTGGTCGACGCCTACCCCGGGCTGCGCGTCCATGCGGTGGCCGGGGATTTCGAGCGCCACCTGGGAGAGATCCCCACGCGTGCACGCGACACGCGACGATTCGTGGCGTTTTTGGGAGGGACGATCGGCAACCTGCATCCGCAGGAGCGCGCCCCGTTTCTGGGCCAGATCCGTGAGCTCCTCCGACCAGGCGATCGCATCCTGATGGGGACGGACCTGGTCAAGGATCCTGCCCGCCTGCAGGCCGCCTACGACGATGCCGCCGGCGTGACCGCCGCCTTCAACCTCAACGTGCTGGCGGTCCTCAACCGTGAGTTGGGCGCGGACTTCAATCCCGATCTGTTCGCACACGTCGCGCTCTACGACACCGACAACGCGTGGGTCGAGATGCGCCTGCGGTCGCTCGTCGATCAGTCCGTGCACGTGCGTGACTTGGGCCTGGACGTCGCGTTCGCCGCCGGTGAGGAGATGCGCACGGAGATCTCGTGCAAGTTCACCCGTGAATCGGTCGCCCAGATGTACCAGGACGCGGGCCTCGAACTCTTGGAGTTCCACACCGACGACGAGGACCTCTTCGCGGTCTCGATCGCCGGCCGCGCCGACGACTGAAGCCCGTCGAGGCTCCCACGACGCCGGCGTTCGGGTGGGCGGACACAACAGTGACGAGGCACTTGCGGCAAACAGGTTCCTACGAAGTCACGCCCCGCCTTCTCGGCCACCCCTTCATGGTCGGTCCAGCGCCCCGCCCGAAACCGACAGGTCCAGGGCATGGCACCCCCACGATTCGAGGGCCAGTTCAGTTGCAGGTCAGATCCCGAACAGGACGCCACCAGCATCTTCACTGTTCGGATGGCTGGTGGGGTTGACGGTTCGTTCAGGCCGCGTGTGCGGTCTTGGTGGAGGTCCGCAGTCGATTGAGGGGTGAGTCGCACTCGAAGGCTCGGTTCTGGTGAGGTCAGACGCGGATGACTTCGACGGCAGCGAACGACGAGAAGTCGGCATCTTGTGTGACGACGGCCGCGCCGTGGCGAAGGGCCGTCGCGGCGATCCATGCGTCGTGGCGTCGGATCTTCTGTCCTGCCGCGAGTTCCTCTGCCGCAAGACGGGCGAAGTGGGTCGCAACCGCCTCGTCGATTGGCAGGAGCGGGTAGGTCGAGCGCACTTGGGCGAGTGTGGCGAGGCGAATTGCTCTGGTGCGGCCGTCTCGTGCCCTCAGCACGCCGAGCTCGAGTTCGGCCGCCGTGATCACCGACACCGCGACCTGTTGCGGGAGGGCCCCGAGCGGTCGTCCCGATTCCCTCGCGATGAAGACTGAGGTGTCGGCAACGGCGCGCGTCACTCGTCGATCAACGCCTCGCGGATATCTGCGAGGTCGTTGAGCAACTCCGCGTCGGCGCCGGCGTGTTCGACGATACGTCGCAGATCGGATGCCGGGAGCCACGGGTTGCGCGAGTCGCGGTGAGGGACGATGTCGGCGACCGGCTGGCGGTTGACCGTCAAGGTGACAAGCTCGCCGGCTCGGATGGCTTCGACCACCGCAGCCGTGTCATTTCTCAACTCACGAACGGACACGTTTCGTTGCATTGCACAACCGTAGCACGCTGTTCTGGGTCGAACCCCTTATCGGTCTTCTCCCGTTCTTGGGGCATTCCCGTGGATCAGCCGGCACCCCGAATTGCCCGAGATCGTCAGGGAGATCGTTGCAGACGCCCGCAAAAATCAGACGGACGGATCTGCCGAGCCGGTGGCGTCGGGGACCTCGGGCGCCGGCGGCTCGTGGATCCAGATCGTTCGGTTCTCGACGGTCAGGACGTCGGTCTGGGCGAGTCTGCCGAGGGCGATCGTGACCGACTCCCGCACCGCGCCGACCATGTCCGCCAGTTGCTGGTGTGTCAGGCGCAGGTCCAGCCGCACGCCCTGCGGCGTGACCCGGCCAAACCGTTCGCCCAGCTGACGGAGCTTCAACAGCAAACGTCGCTCCACCCGTGGCTCCAGCGCGATCGCCACCGCCAGCTCGCGGTCGGCGACCTGCGCGGCGAGGACTCGGACGAGGTTGGCTGCAAAGTGCGGTTCGGCCAGCCAGTGCTCGAAACGCTCCGCGTCGACCAGGATCACGATGGATTGTTCGAGCGCCCGGCAGCGCAGACGCGGGCCGCTGGCCGCCCAGCCGTCGGCGGGCGGCACCAGGACGTCGCCCTCTTCCACCAGGGTCACCGTCCGGTTGTGCGCCCTGTCGTGGGCGTCGAAGTCCAGGGCCAGCCGACCGGCGCGGACGAGGCAACAGGCGACCTCGGTCTGGGCGATGTCGAGCTCGTCTCCCTGCGCCAGCCGCACGGCGGGCAAACCGCCCAGCATCCGCTTGACGGTGGCGGGCGCGAGGCCGTTGAGAATTTCGAGATTGAGAAGATCTGAACGGGGCGTCCGTGTGGTCATGCGGCTCCCGGAGGTTCCGGGGATCGTAGACCTGTCCGGCCGGCGGCGTACGGCGTCCGGGCCCGTACACTGCCGTCCCATGACACGCAGACGCATCGACGTGGGCGAGATCACGCTCTCGGTCCTCGAGGAGGGCGCAGGAGACGACGTCGTCATCCTGTTGCACGGGTTCCCTGAACTGTCGCATTCGTGGCGCCACCAGCTGCCTGCGCTCGCCGACGCCGGCTTCCACGCGGTTGCGCCAGACCTGCGCGGCTACGGTGACTCCGACGCGCCGACCGAGGTCGCCGACTACGCGTTCCCCAAACTCGTCGGCGACATCGTCGGCCTGATCGACGCACTCGGTGCAGCGCGCGTGCACGTGGTGGGTCACGACTGGGGCGGCAGCATCGCCTGGGCGCTCGCGGCGCGCGCGCCGCATCTTGTCCGCAGCCTGACGATCCTCAACAGCCCACACCCGGTGGCCTCGGCCGAAACCCGACAGCTCCCCGAACAGCAACAGAAGAGCTGGTACATGCTGTTGTTCCAGTTCCAAGGAGTCGCGGAGCAATGGCTCGCCAACGACGACTTCGCCAACTTGCGCAGCTTCGTCTTCGGGACCGCGGCCCCCGGGACGTTCCCGCCCGAGGACCAGGCGGTGTTCTGCGCGGCCCTGGCCCGCGAGGGGCGGTTGACGGCGGCGCTCAACTACTACCGGGCCAACATTCCACCCGAGAACTGGCTCAAGCCACCGCCGGACCTGCCGCCGATCACCGTTCCGACGACCATCATGTGGGGCGAGGCCGACGCCTACATGAGCGCGGTGTTGCTTGAGCGTTCGATCCAGAAGGTCACCGGACCGCTGGTCGTCGAACGGCTGCCGGGCGTCAGCCACTGGGTCCAGCAGGAGGTCCCCGGACGTGTCACCGAGCTGCTGATTGCGGCGCTGGGGCGGACCCGGGAGTAACTACGCGCGCGTCCCGTGCTCCGCCGACCCTTAATATGGACCTCAATGCGGGCGGCCATCTATCACGGAGCGGGGCGGATCACGGTCGAAGATGTGCCCACGCCCCAAATCGGTGATGGTGAGTTGCTCGTGCGCATGAGTGCGTGCGGGTTGTGTGGCAGTGACCTGATGCGCTGGTACCAGGACCCTCGCGCGCCCCTGGTGCTTGGACACGAGCCGGTCGGGACGGTTGCGCAAGCGGGGGAGGGTGCGCAGTTCGCCGTCGGCACGCGGGTGTTCGTACATCACCACGTCCCGTGCTTCACCTGCCGGTTGTGCCGGTCGGGGCGCCACACGCTGTGCGACACGTTCAAGTCGACGCGCATCGATCCGGGCGGGCTCGCCGAGTTCATTCGGGTGCCGGCCGAGAACGTCTGGGCCGACGTGTTGGCGCTGCCCGACACGGTCGATGACATCACCGGGACGCTGATCGAGCCGGTCGCCTGCATCGTGCGCGGGCAACGCCAGGCCGGGGTCGGTCCCGGGTCGCGCGTGGCGGTCGTGGGTGCCGGATCCATGGGACTGATCGAGATTCAGGTGGCCCGGGCGCTCGGGGCAGAGGCGGTCGTCGCCCTCGAACCCGACGACACCCGTCGGCGGGGAGCGGCACGCGTGGGTGCCCTGACCCCCGACAGCCTCGATGCGCGAGCGGTACGTGACGCGTTTGACGGTCAATTGGCCGACCAGGTCTTTGTGTGCACCCACGACCACGGCGCGATCGCCGAGGCCCTGCACATGGCCGGACCCGCGGGAATCGTGCAGTTGTTCGCCCCAACTCAGCCTGGGGAGCGCGTGCCCTTGGATCTGGGGGCGATCTTCTTTCGGGAGGTCACGCTCCAGTCGACCTATTCCGCGGGTCCCGATGACACCCGTGCCGCGCTCGATCTGCTGGCCGGTGGGCACATCGACGCCGAATCGATCATCTCGCACCGGATGCCGCTCGAACGCGCAGACGAGGCCTACCGAATGGCGGCAAATGGTGAGGCACTCAAGGTTGTGGTCGACGTTTCCGGAGGTTCGGTGTAAGGGTTGTGTGGTGGGCTCGTTGGCTCACCAATCCGGTGCTAAATTCGGTTTTCGGTTCGGGTTTACCGGGATGACGGGCCAGAAGCGGAGGGCTCCCTCAAAGGGGGTCATCCACGCTGGGAGGGCCGCAGTGCTCGACCAAAAAGGGCGCTTTACAAAGTCATTACAGATCGGGCTCAAGGTGCGTTGGGGCCCCACCGATAGGTCTCGTACACGACGTTTTCTTCTCTTTGGGGGTTGGAGTTGCGCGGCAAAAACGTGGCGATCACGCTGGTGGTTCTGGCAATGGGCGCGGTTCCGGCCGTGGCTGCCCAGCAGACCGCCCTTCGCGCCGTCCCCAGGCCGACGGCAACGGTGATCAGCACCGCCAGGCCCGTGGCAGTGGCGATCAAACCCGCAGCGGTGTGGATTCCCACGCCGAGCGCCGGCATCAAGTGGTCCGGAGGCGGGGTCAGGATTGGCGTTCGGGTCCGCTAGACCGGTCAAGACTTCTGGGTGTTGTGGCCCCGCGGGCGTTCCCGCCGGGGCCACAGTTGTCTTAAGGGGGTGCGCTCCGATCGGCGAGCGCGGTGCAGAGGAACTCGAGCGGCTGATCGCCCAAGGTCCGTAGCTGATGGACCTCGTCGGCCGAGACGAACACCACGTCGCCGGGGCCCGCATCGGTCAGGGCATCTCCCAGCCTGACCTCGACGTGGCCGTGCAGGATCATGATCGCGTGTTCATGGGGATGGTGCTCAAGGGCCGAGGCGCCACCAACCGGGATCGTGAAGTGGCGCAACTCGACCTGAGTGGCGCCGTCTCCGCGGCCCACCAAGACTCGCCGCTCGGCGCCTGACGTGTACTCGCGCGCCACGACGCCGTTCCAGGTGCCGTTCGCATCGCGGTGTCGGACGAATCCCATCGCCGAGGAGCGTATCCCGTTGCTGTTCGGTCGGGTCGCGCCGCGAGAGGTCCGTTGCACGTACTCGCCCGCGTCGGGGGCGGGGTGCTGCGTGTGCGCTATCATCGCCCGGCCGGACCGGCTCCGGTGCCTGTGGTGAACGTAGCTCAGTTGGTAGAGCTCCTGGTTGTGGTCCAGGCGGCCGAGGGTTCGAGTCCCTCCGTTCACCCCTGAAGGACCCGGCACACCTTGCGGGTGTGGCGGAATTGGCAGACGCGCTAGGTTTAGGTCCTAGTGGGGCAACCCGTGGAGGTTCAAATCCTCTCACCCGCACTCACCATTTGAGGATATGACGATAACGGCAGAAGTCGTCCCGCTCGAAGCCAACCGCGTGCGTCTCGACGTCGCGGTTGCGAAGGGCGAGGTCGACAAGAAAATTGATCGCACGATTCGCAAGATGGGTCGTGAAATCCGGGTACCAGGTTTTCGACCCGGCAAGGTGCCGGCCAGCGTGGTGCTGCAACGGTTCGGACGCGACGCGATCGTGGACCAGACGCTGCGTGACTCGCTTGTCGAGTGGTATTCGCAGGCGGTCGTCGACACCGGCATCCGTCCCATCGACGATCCCGACGTGGATCTTCCCGAGACCCCGCCTGGAGACCACGGCTTTACCTTCACCGCCACGGTCCAGGTGCGTCCCAAGGCGAAGCTCGGTGCGTACACGGGACTCGACATCGCCAAGGGCGAGCCCGAGATCGAACCCGAGGCCCTGCAAGCCGAGATCGACAAGCTGCGCGAGATGGTGGCGCGTCTCGATCCGGTCGAACGCCCGGCGGAGCGCGGCGACTATGTGACCCTCGACTTCGACGGCACCGTCGACGGTGAGCCGCTCGCGAGTGCAAGCGCTCGTGACTACCTGGTCGAGATCGGCGGAGCCCGTCTGGTCGGCGGGTTCTCGGATCGTCTGCCCGGAATGTCGGCGGGGGACACCAAGACATTCCCTGTGGACTACCCGGAGGCCGACGGGCGCAGCGAGCTGTCCGGCAAGACGGTCAAGTACACGGTGACCCTCAAGGGCGTGCAAGCCAAGATCATGCCCGAGGTCAACGATGCGCTGGCTCCCCAGGTCAGCGAATTCGACACCTGGGACGAGCTTCACGCCGACTTGGAACGACGGTTACAGGAGCAGGCCCAGGCCGAAGTCGATGAGCTGTTTCGTCGCGCGGTCATCGACGCGGCGGTCGGCAATGCGACCATCGACGTCCCCGATGTGATGCTCCGCAACCGCGTGGACGCGATCCTGCACGAGACGGCCCACCGGCTGCCCCAAGGCATGTCGTTCGCGGACTACCTGCGAGCGACCGGGCGGACTCTCGCAGATGCCCGCAATGAGCTCGGACCCGACGCCGAGATGGCGATCAAACGCGAGCTCGTGGTCGAAGCCGTTGCAGAAACCGAAGCGATTGCAATCAGCGACGAGGAAGTTGAGCTCCAGGTCCGAAATGATGCTCTGGCGTCGGGGCGTGACCCCGAAGCGCTCCTCGCCGAACTGCGCAAAGCAGACGGGGTCGAGACACTTCGCGACGACTTGGTGATGCGCAAAGCCGTGGATTTCCTGATCGAGAACACCAATGCAATTCCCGTCGGACTCGCCGAGGCACGCGAGCGTCTGTGGACGCCCGAGGCGCCGAAGGTGCCGGACGGCGCGTTGTGGACCCCTGGTCAGCCCAAGCCGAAGCCCACGAAAGGTGTCTGAGTGAGTCCCCTCATTCCAATGGTCATCGAGCAGACCTCCCGCGGGGAGCGTTCGTTCGACATCTACTCGCGCCTGCTCAACGAGCGGATCATCTTTCTGGGGACCCCGGTTGACGACCAGATCGCCAACCTGATCATCGCGCAGCTCCTGCACCTGGAGAGCGACGACCCGGACAAGGAGATCTCGATCTACATCAACTCGCCGGGCGGGTCGGTGTACGCGGGCCTCGCGATCTACGACACCATGCAGTTCATCAAGCCCGACGTGCAGACGATCTGCGTCGGGATCGCGATGAGCATGGGCGCCCTGCTGTTGGCAGGCGGCGCGCCGGGTAAGCGGATGTCACTGCCCAACTCCAAGATCCTGATCCACCAAGTCTCGAGCGGGTTCTCCGGTCAGGCGACCGACATCGAGATCCACGCCAGGGAGATCCTGTCCCTCCGCGGCAAGCTCGACGAGATCATCGCCAAGCACACCGGCCAGGAGATCGAGAAGATCGCCAAGGACACGGAGCGCGACTTCTTCATGAGCGCTGACGAGGCGAAGGAGTACGGCATCATCGACCAGGTCATCCACTCCCACTAAAGCTGCAGGAGAGGTAAGGAGCGCGAATGGGACGTCCGACGGATTCGACCGAACAGCTTTTGTGCAGCTTCTGCGGCAAGTCGCAGCGGCAGGTCAAGAAGCTGATCGCCGGTCCCGGCGTCTACATCTGCGACGAGTGCATCGACCTGTGCAACGAGATCATCGACGAGGAGCTGGTCGTCCCGATCACGTTCGATCCCGAGGCGCTCCCACGGCCCAAGGAGATCTATGGCGTCCTCAACGACTACGTCGTGGGCCAAGAGGAAGCCAAGCGCACGCTGGCGGTGGCGGTGTACAACCACTACAAGCGCGTCAACATGATGGCCTCGGGCGACACGGACATCGAACTGCAGAAGAGCAACATCCTGCTGCTGGGACCGACCGGATGTGGCAAGACGCTGTTGGCGCAGACGCTTGCGCGGATCCTCAACGTGCCGTTCGCGATCGCCGACGCCACGGCCCTGACCGAGGCGGGCTATGTCGGGGAGGACGTCGAGAACATCCTGCTCAAGCTCATTCAGGCCGCGGACTTCGACGTCAAGAAGGCCGAGACCGGGATCATCTACATCGACGAGGTCGACAAGATCGCGCGCAAGGCCGACAACCCGTCGATCACGCGCGACGTGTCGGGTGAGGGCGTGCAACAGGCGCTGCTCAAGATCCTGGAGGGCACGGTCGCGTCGGTGCCGCCGCAGGGCGGGCGCAAACATCCGCACCAGGAGTTCTTGACGATCGACACGACCAACATCTTGTTCATCTGTGGTGGGGCGTTCGCCAACCTGGACAAGATCATCGAGCGCCGCGTCGGCAACAAGGGCGTGGGTTTCGCCGCCGACGTGCGCAGCAAGCACGACCGCGATGCGCACGACGCGTTCAGCAAGGTGTTGCCCGAGGACCTGATCAACTTCGGGCTGATTCCGGAGTTCATCGGGCGGCTGCCGGTCATCAGCGCCGTACATCAGCTGAGCGAGCCGGACCTGATCGAGATCCTCGTCGAGCCCAAGAATGCGCTGGTCAAGCAGTACAAGCGCTTCTTCTCATTCGACAAGGTGGAGCTCGTGTTCGCCGAGGACTCACTCTCGGCCATCGCCGGGCGTGCGCTCGAACGCGAGACCGGTGCCCGCGGCCTGCGCTCGATCATCGAGGCCGCATTGATGAACGTGATGTTCGAACTCCCGTCCCGCGACGACGTCCGCAAGTGCGTCGTCACGCGCGAGACCATCGAGAAGAACCTGCCGCCGACCCTCGTGACCGAAGCCACCGCCCCGATCGCGTCGGACGAGGAAGACGCCGCCGAGTCCGCCTGAGGTTCGTTGGCCGGTAGACCGGGTTGCGGTTCAGCGCGAACGTGCTACACCCGGACGCCCGAAGCGGCGAGCCAGGCCAAAAGCATTGTCGGAAGGCGCGCGTTGCGTTTCGGTAGGTTCCCCGGGTGAGCAACCCTTCGAACCGCTTTGACCCGGCGGAGGCCGAGCCGCGCTGGATGACGCGATGGCTCGAGTCCGGTGCCCTTCGGGGTGACCCTGCGAGTGGGCGGGACCCGTACGTCATCGCGATCCCGCTGCCCAACGTGACGGGCTCGCTCCATATGGGCCACGCGCTCAACAACACGATGCAGGACGTGTTGATCCGCTGGCACCGCATGGACGGGCGTGAGGCCGAGTGGGTCTGCGGCACCGACCACGCCGGCATCGCGACGCAGGCGGTCGTCGAGAAGATGCTCGCGGCCCAGGGCATCAACCGTCGCGAGATCGGCCGCGAGGCCTTCCTCGAGCGGGTCTGGGCGTGGAAGGAACAGTCCGGCGGCGAGATCATCAACCAGCAGAAGCGGCTCGGCTGCACCCTCGACTACTCACGCGAGCGGTTCACGCTCGACGAGGGGTACGCCGAGGCGGTGCTCAAGGTGTTCGTCGCGCTCTACGAGAAGGGCTACATCTACCGCGACCGGTACATGGTCAACTGGGATCCGGGCCTGGGCTCGGCCGTCTCGGACCTGGAGGTCGAGGACCGCGAGGTCACCGACTCACTCGTCTCAATCGCCTACCCGCTGACCGACGGCTCCGGCGAGATCGTCGTCGCCACCGTGCGTCCCGAGACGATGCTCGGCGATACGGCCGTCGCAGTCAGCCCCGCGGACGAGCGCTACGGACACCTGATCGGCCAGACCGTCACGCTACCGCTCGTCGGGCGGGAGTTGCCGATCGTCGCCGACGAGCACGTGGACCCGGCGTTCGGGACCGGCGCCCTCAAGGTCACGCCCGCACACGACCCCAATGACTTCGAGATCGCGCGCCGCCACGGCCTGGACGAGATCAGCGTCGTCGGCGAGGACGGTCGCATGACGGCACTCGCCGGCGAGGCCTACGCAGGCCTGACGCCGATCGAGTGCCGAGCCAAGGTCATCGCCGACCTGCGCGCGGTCGACGCGGTGCGCGCCGAGGTCGAGTACACCCACAACGTCCCGTTCTCGCACCGAAGCGGGGAGCGCATCGAACCGCTGCTGTCGCTGCAGTGGTTCTGCGACATGGGCACGCTCGCGGATCCCGCGATCGAGGCCGTCAAGGACGGTCGCGTGCGGTTCACGCCCGAGCGCTTCGGCCGCGTCTACCTGGATTGGATGGAGAACATCCGCCCGTGGTGTGTCTCACGTCAGCTGTGGTGGGGTCACCAGATCCCGGTCTGGTACCGCGGCGACGAGATCCACGTCGCCACCACGGCACCCGAAGGCGACGGATGGGAACGCGATCCGGACGTGCTCGACACGTGGTTCAGCTCGGCGCTGTGGCCGTTCGCGACCCAGGGCTGGCCTGCGGAAACGCCCGAGCTCGCGCGTTTTTACCCAGGCAACGTCTTAGTCACGGGGCGCGACATCATCTTCTTGTGGGTCGCCCGCATGGTGATGATGGGGATCGAGTTTCAGGACGGCCAAGTTCCGTTCTCGAACGTCGTGATCAACCCGATCATCCAGGCCCCCGACGGCCGCAGGATGAGCAAGAGTCTGGGCACCGGCATCGACCCGCTCGAGCTGATCGACCAACACGGGGCCGACGCCGTGCGATTCGGTTTGCTGCTGATGGCGAGCACGCAGGACGTGCGGTTCAACGAACAGCGCATCCAGCAGGGACGCCAGCTCGCGACCAAGCTCTGGAACGCCACGCGCCTAGTCGTCGACCGCGGCGGGCGTGCCGGTCAAGCGGCACCCGAGCCGGGTCTGCTCGGCGATCGCTGGATCGCCTCTGACCTTCGGTACACGGTCTCTGAAGTCACCCGACTCATCGCTGCGTACGACTTCAGCGCGGTTGCCGACCTGCTCTACCGGCGAATCTTCGACGGCTTCTGCGACTGGTACCTGGAGTTGCTCAAGGTGGGCGAGGGCACGCCGGAGGTGGCGGGCTTCGTTCTGGAGCAACTCCTCGTATTGGCGAACCCGGTCATGCCGTACGTGACCGAGGAGTGCTACGCCCAGATGCCAGGTGCGAATCCCGATGGCCTGCTGAGGCATTCACTCGCAGTGGCACCGTGGAACCATGATGAGAATGCGCGAAACCAGGGGAGGTGGCTGATCGAAGCCGTGACTGCGCTGCGGGCATTCAAATCAGACAACGGGATGAAACCGCGAGATCCCCTGCTGGTCACTCTCGAGAAGCGCAAACCCTTTTCGTTGTCGCAGAGTGCGGTTTCCGCGCTCGCTCACGTCACCTGGGTTGACACTCCTTCCGACGATGCACGGTCGATCGGGATCGAACTGGGACGCTTACTGGTCAGCCGGCCCGACGTGGTCATCGACATCGCGGCCGAATGCAGCCGGGTCGACGCGCAACTGGCCGCGACGCGGGCCGAACTCGCCCGTGCGGGGCGACAGCTCGCCAACCCCAACTTCATCGAGCGCGCTCCCGATCACCTGGTCCAGGCGGAGCGTGACAAAGCCGCGCGGTTCGTCGCCGAGATCGCCGAGCTCGACGCAGAGCGCGGCCGCCTCGGCTGTCCGTGATCACGCGATGACGTACGCCGCCGCGACCCGGTACGTCGAGGGGCTCGCGATCCTCGGCATGCGGTTCGGGCTCGAGCGGATGATCCGTCTGCTCAGCGCCCTGGGTGATCCGCATCGCACCGCTCCCGCGATTCAGGTGGTCGGCACAAACGGCAAGTCGTCGACGTCCCGCCTCGCCTCGGCGTGCATGCGCAGCCAGGGTGCCCGGGTGGGGACCTACCTGTCGCCGCACATCGTCGGGTGGCGCGAGCGCATAGAGGTCGATCAGCGGGCGGTGGGTCAAGCGCCGTTTGCACGGGCCATCGCCGCAGTGCGCGACGCCGCGGCGGCGCTGGATCTGCAGGACGACGAGGGCGTGACGCAGTTCGAGGTCCTGACGGCGGCGGCGTTCACGGTGTTCGCCGAGGCCAACCTGGATGCGGTCGTGATCGAGGCCGGCCTCGGCGGGCGGTACGACGCCACCAACGTCATGGGGCCGGACACGGTCCTTGTGCTGACAAACGTCGCGTTGGAGCACACGGAACTGCTGGGGACGACCGAGGCCCAGATCGCAGCCGAGAAGCTGGCCATCGCTGCGGACGGGTCGGACCGGCTGATCATCGGTCGCCTGAGCAAACGCGCCCAGAGCGCCGTATCCGAAGAGTGTCAAGCCCGGTCACTTTCGGGGTGGCGGGTGGGCCACGAGATTCAGGTCGCCGAGGGGCCGCGCGGCGTGGACGTGACCACGCCGTTCGAGCACTACTCCGCCCTTCCGTTGCCGTTGCACGGCGCATTCCAGCGCGACAACCTGGCCGTGGCGGTCGCCGCGGCCGAGCGCCGTCTGGGCACGCCGATGCGGATCGGCCCGCTGCGCCGGGCGGTGGGGCGCGTCACGATGGCGGGTCGACTCGAGGTCGTGGGTGACCGTCCCCTTGTGATCCTTGACGGGGCCCACAATCCCGCCGGTGTCGAAGCGATGGCGGGCTCGATCACGGCAATCGTCGGTGGACGGCGCACCGTGGCCGTCGTGTCGATCCTGGGCGACAAGGATGCCGCGGCGATGGTCGGCCCGCTGGCCGGCGTCTGCGCGGCAGTCATCGCAACCAGGTCCAGCCACCCGCGCGCGGCGGCGCCTGCCGTGATCGCCCACCTCGCCAAGCTGGCTGGGATGGAGACGCAGATTGTCGACGATCCGCTGGAGGCGGTCCGCCACGCACACGCATTGGTGGGCGAGGCCGGAGCGATACTGGTCTGCGGATCGCTCTACCTGCTGGCAGACGTGCGTGACGCGGTGATGACAGGAGTGTCAACGGGTGCTGGTATGCTCTCCGACCGTGCTCGCCGGACAGGAAATGAAGGGGTGGGGTACCACTAAATGACGGCTGACGTATTCGAGTCGCTCTCGAGCTTCTTTGACTCGCCCATCTGGGGCGCGCTCAAGATCCTGATCGTGGTGTTCATCATCCTGATGTGGCTCGCACTGGGCATCTGGGTCTACCGCGATGCCCGTCGACGCAACGCCGCGCCGGGGTATCCGCCACTGATGGCAGCGGTCGGCGTCCTGATTCCCTTCTTCGGTCCGCTGCTCTACATGGCGGTGCGACCGGGGGAGACGCTGAGCGAGCAGCGGGATCGTCAACTCGAGACGCGCAGCCTCGAGCGCGAAGGGGCGATGCAATGCCCCGACTGTGGGTTTGCCACCGAGTCGCGCTACCTGGCGTGTCCGTCCTGCATGCGCAAGCTCAAAGACCCGTGTGCGCACTGCGGCGAGCCGATCGATCCCCGCTGGTCGGTCTGCCCCTTCTGCGAGAAGGTCCCCGCCCACACGCTTGGACGCATCACCGATGCGCGTGCCGATATGCCAACCGAGCTGTCCACCGACTTGCCCTCGATCCGACCGGAGCCCGCCAAGTGAGCCAACGCACCTTCGTCATGGTCAAGCCCGACGCCGTCGCGCGTGGACTCACCGGAGAAATCCTCGCCCGCATCGAACGCCGTGGCTTCACCGTCGTCGGTTTGAAACGGGTGCGGATGGAGCGAGCGGTTGCCGAGGAGCACTACGGTGAGCACAAGGAGCGGCCGTTCTTCGGCGAGCTCGTCGACTTCATCACCTCGGGCCCGGTCGTGATGACCTGCGTCGAGGGGACTGAGGCGATTGCGGTACTGCGCACCATGATGGGCGCCACCAACCCCAAGGACGCCGCGCCCGGAACGATCCGCGGCGACTACGCGCTTGAGCTCGGCGAGAACTGCATTCACGGCTCGGACAGCACGGAGTCGGCCGAGCGTGAGTTGGCCCTGCACTTCGCCTCGGCCGAGCTCGCCTGATCCTCCTCGCCTCGCGCTCGCCGCAGCGGCGGGCATTGCTGTCAGCGGCGGGGATCGCCCACCGTGTCATCGCGTCGAGCTACGCCGAGGACGACATCCCAGGACTGACGGGCACCGAACTTGTGGCGTCCCACGCCACAGGCAAAGCACGCGAGGTCGCGATGCGCGCGGGCCTGCCAGAACGCGGGGCGGTCCTGGGCGCCGACACCGCGGTGCTGGTCGGGGCGACGATCCTCGGCAAGCCGTCGAACCGCGATGAGGCACGTCAGATGCTCACCATGCTGGCGGGCCGCGAACACGTCGTGGCGACGGCCGTCTGCCTGATCACCGCCGAGGCCGAGCACACGTTCGTCGACGAAGCGGTCGTTCGTTTCCGGCCCTTCGGCACCGACCACATCGCGTGGTACCTGGAGCGCGGCGAGTGGCAGGGCCGGGCCGGCGCGTACGCAATCCAAGGCTCCGGAGCGTCGCTCGTGGAGCGCGTCGAGGGAGACTTCACCACGGTGGTCGGCCTACCGGTCGGGCGGCTGCTGACGCTGCTCGAGGAGTGCGGGCTGGCGCCCTGGCAGGCGCGATGAAGCGCGGCGCCGAAGGCGTCAACGAGGTGTCCGCACAATCACCACGAGGACCATGGACCTGCGGGAGGGGCCGCGGTTGACAGATGGATGGCGAACGTCGACCCTCTCATGACGCCTCCCGTGGTGGAGGTCAGGGCAGGGAGACCCCGGGAGGGTCGGGGTCATGTGGCACACGGTGTTCATCGTTCTGCACGCGGCCGCGGCCACGGTCGCGCTGGCCGCGGGTCTGGTGGCGCTGCCGGCGGGGCGGTTGTTCAGTCTCTACCGGTGGGCGCTGGTCGGCCTGGTGGTGTTCCTCGTGCCGGCCCTCACGATCGACTGGACGGAGTCCGGTGTCCCCACCAAGCTGATCCGCGCGGCGCTGTTGGTCCTCGCCGCCGTCATGATCTACCGAGCGAGCGTCGCCGGTCGGATGCTGCCCGCGACGACCGGAGGACCGTCGAGGGCCTATCTCGATCACGTGAGCTTCGGGGTGATCTCACTTTCGGTGGCGTTCGCGATCACGGCGGTACTGCGCGTCGGCTCGCCGGGTTGGCTCGCGGCTGCAACCGGCGTCGGCGTCACAGCGATCGGCTACGTCTCGCTGGGCGCCGCCAAGGCCCGCCTGATTCACGCCCGGGATGCACAGGAGTCGAAGTCTGCGGTGGGATCCACCTCGGCTGAGCGTGAGTGAGATGATCCCGCGGGATGAAGCGCAAGGTCCTCATTGGCAGCGGGGTATTCGTGGCGGCGGTCGTCGGTCTCGGTGCCTGGTACTACACGACGCTCAACGATCAGACGGCGGCGGAGGTGGTTGACGTCGTCGCTGAGTTCAGGGCCTCCGCATCGCCTGATCAGCCGGCGCGCGCGGGGTTGCCCAAGCAGGGCGTGTACCGGTATGCGGTGACCGGCACGGAGACGATCACGCGTGGCCTGACGATCGATCGGATCCTTCCAACGGCGGCGCCTGCGCTCGTGCGCCATCGTCCGGATGGCTTTGAGATCGAGACCCGATACTCGGACAAGCACATCGAGATGTCGCGCTACGCGATCGCACCGGATGGCGCGTACGTCACATTCGCGGTGACCACGATCGAGGCAGGTCCGGTCAAGACGGTGCGGGAGCGGTCCTGGTCGCCCAGGCTGCTGCGGATGCCGTCGGTCGCAGGCGCTGCGACCAAGAGCTGGGGCGGAGACTTCACCGCGGGTGACCTGAAGCTCCATGTCACGAGCCGCCTGCTGCCCAACGAGACGATCACGGTGGGAGGGACTGCGGTTGCGGTGCAGGTCGCCGAGTCGCTCCAGACGATCACCGGTGGGTACAGCGGCGATCGCACCGAGACCTTCTGGTACTCGCCCAAGCTCGGCGTGATCGTCCGGTACAAGATCGCCTCGTCGCTCAAAGGCCCGACGAACCTGGACTTCAACGCCGACCAGACCCTCCAGTCGCTCGAGCCCGAGGTTTAAGTCGTGCCGGCGGAAGGTCGATTTCGGCGTGGTCCGTTCGTCACACAGTCGACAGAGGAACCAGAGGAGGTCCGTGCGATGCACTACATGCTCTTGATTTACGCCACGGAGGGCGGGTGGGGCGACATGCCCCCAGAGGCACAGGAGGCCGAGATGGCCAAATGGTGGGGGTACAGCGAAGAGATGCGGACGGCGGGTGTGATGGTCGCCGGCGATGCGTTGCAGCCGACCGCCACCGCGACGTCGGTACGTATGACGGACGGGCAGATGCTCGTCACCGATGGGCCATTCGCAGAGACCAAAGAGGCGCTCGGCGGGTACTACCTGCTCAACGTCGATTCGTTGGATGACGCGATCGCCTGGGCCAAGAAATGCCCAGGGGTCGGGTACGGCACGATCGAACTGCGCCCGGTCATGGTCTTCGAGCCCTGACGCCGCAACGGACCCCAGGATTCGACGAGGTCTTCCGTCAGGAATGGGCCCGGGCGGTTGCGATCATCGCCCGGGCGACCGGGGATCTGGACCTGGCAGAGGATGCGGTTCAGGACGCGTTTGCGACCGCCCTGACACGCTGGCCTCGCGATGGGACCCCGCAGAACCCCGCCGGCTGGATCGTCACGGTCGCGCGCAACCGCGCCCTCGACCTATTGCGGCGCGCGCGTGCGCAAACCCGGGTGTTGGAACAACGTGCGCGGCTTGATGCGCTCGTGGACGACGATGACGAGGTTGACGAGATGGTGATCCCAGACGAGCGCCTGGCGCTGATCTTCACGTGTTGTCACCCAGCCCTGTCACTCGATGCGCAGGTGGCGCTGACGCTGCGCCTGGTGGGCGGGCTCGAAACACCCGAGATCGCCCGCGCGTTCATCGTCCCGGAGGCCACCATGGCGCAGCGGCTGGTGCGGGCCAAACGCAAGGTGCGCGACGCGGGAATCGCCATCCGGACACCGGACGCAGATGAGCTTCCCGAGCGCCTCAACGCGGTGCTCGCCGTGCTCTACCTGATCTTCAACCAGGGGTATTCGACGCCCGCCCGCGCCGATCTGGCCGACGAAGCCATCCGGCTCACCGCGCTGCTGGCGGATCTGCTGCCTGCGCAAGCCGAGGTGTTGGGGCTACAGGCCCTCCTGCTGCTGCAGCACTCGCGACGCGCAACACGGATCGGGTTGGACGGGCGCCTAATGCTCCTGGAGGAGCAGGATCGGTCCGCGTGGGATCGCCACGCCATCGCGACCGGCCTGGACGCGCTGGGTCGGGCCGCCGCGCTCGACGCATCGGGCCCGTACCAGCTGCAAGCGGCGATCGCGGCGGTCCATGCCCGCGCGTCTGGCTCGGCCGAGACCGACTGGCGCACCATCGTCGCGCTCTACGGAATGCTCCACGCGGTGTTGCCGTCCCCGGTGGTGGCGCTCAACCGGGCCGCCGCGGTGTCGCTGGCCGACGGGCCACAGGCCGCGCTGCCACTGTTGGCCGCCCTTGAGGCAGACTTGGGTGACTATCACCTACTGCACTCGGCGCGGGGCGACATGTTGCGCCGCCTGGGCCGGGACCAGGATGCGCTGGTCGCCTATCGTCGCGCGCTCGAACTTGCGCCCAGTGATGGCGAACGGCGGTTTCTCGAGCGTCGCATCAGCGCGCTGTCGGGGGAACCCGACGAACTGATCTGACAGTCGGAGAGGGGCCTTCCCCCACCCGAGTGGAACCCAGACACGATCCCCGCTAGGTTAGCGAGTGCTTGCGACCCGCCTTGAGGGAGGGAACCGATCGGTCTGTGGGGCTATCTGACGGGCTTCGGCGGCCGAGACATGGCTGTTGACCTGGGAACTGCGAACACGCTCGTCTACGTGCGTGGGCGTGGCATCGTGCTGTCCGAACCCTCGGTGGTGGCGATCGACCATCGCACCAACGAGGTTCATGCCGTCGGCATCGAGGCCAAGCGCATGCTCGGCCGCACGCCGGGCAACATCAGCGCGATCCGGCCGCTCAAGGACGGCGTCATCGCCGACTTCGATGTGACCGAGCAGATGCTCAAGCACTTCATCCGCAAGGTGCATCAAAACCGCTGGGCGCATCCGCGTGTCGTGGTGTGTGTCCCGTCGGGTGTGACCGGCGTCGAGAAACGCGCGGTGGTCGAGGCCACGTACAGCGCCGGAGCGCGCGAGGCGCAGCTGATCGAGGAGCCCATGGCCGCGGCGATCGGCGCGGGCCTGCCGGTCGGCGAACCCACGGGCAGCATGATCGTCGACATCGGCGGTGGCACCAGTGAGGTGGCGGTCATCTCGCTCGGCGGTATCGTCGTCGCGCAGTCCATCCGCGTTGGCGGGGACGAACTGGACGAGGCGATTATCAACTACGTCAAACGCGAGTACAAGCTGATGATCGGCAACCAGACGGCCGAAGAGGTCAAGCTCGAGATCGGATCCGCGTACCCGTTGCGCGAAGAGGTCCAGGCCGAGATCCGCGGTCGCGACATGATCAGTGGTCTTCCCAAGACTGTCGTCCTATCCTCGGAGGATGTTCGGACCGCACTCGAGGAGCCGATGCAGCAGATCATCGACGCCGTCAAGAGCACGCTGGACAAGACGCCGCCCGAACTCGCCTCGGACATCATGGACCGGGGCATCATGCTGGCCGGCGGCGGGTCGTTGCTGCAGGGGCTCGACGAGCGGCTGCGGCAGGAGACGGAGATGCCAATTCACATCGCCGAGTCGCCGCTGACGTGTGTGGCGGTGGGGTCGGGGCGCGCACTGGAGGAGTTCGAAGTAATGCGAAAATCAACGCGGATGAGTAAGCGAACACGTAGCAAGAAGTATTAGTACGCAGTCGGCAACCCCTGGCGGTTCGGGCGGCGACGTGCCGCCGAGCCCGCTGCCCGGTGACGGTCTGTCCCGGGTGTCGCGGCGTCGCATCGCCGCGCGTCGTGGCATCGTCCTTGGGCTGCTCGTGCTGTCGGTGCTGATCTTCACGTCGTTCTTCCGCGAGCGCGAGGGCGGGTTCCTGCACAGCCTGAAAGGGACGGTCGGGGCGGTCATCTCCCCGGTCCAGGATGCCGCGGTCGGTGCCGTGCAGCCGCTCAAGGACGGGTGGAACTGGTTCGCCGAGCTGCGTACCGCACGCGACGAACGCAACCGACTGCGCATCCAGAACCAGGCTTTGCAGGGGCAGGTCGCCAAACAGACCACCGACGCGGAACAGGTGCAGAAGTTGCGCGAGCAACTCGCGATCGCGGATGCCGGTCCGGACGGATACCGCGCGGTCGCTGCACGGGTCATCGCGCGTCCGCCCATCGACACCTCGCGTCGCGTGACGCTGAACAAGGGCAAAAGCGACGGGATCGTCGTCAGCTCGCCCGTGTTCGTGCCGGCGCTCCCTGCCTCCACAGGGGAGGCCGAAATCTTCCCCGCGTTGGTCGGTCTGGTGACGTCGGTCACGAGCAATTCGGCAACCGTCACGCTCATCACCGATCCGTCCACGCAAATCGGCGCACGCCTGCAAGGGTCGACCAAGCCACTCGGCCTCCTCTCGGCGACGGCGGCGGGCCAACTCAACCTGAGCCAGGTGCCATCCGACATCTCCATCCTCGTGGGGGCGGCGGTGGTCACGTCGGGAGCCGGTACACCCCAGTTGCTGTCTCCCTACCCGCCGGATCTGCGGATCGGCACCGTCTCGAGTGTCGGCGGCCGGGAACCGGGGGACTTCCAGACCGTCCAGGTCAAACCGGATCGCAACCCACTGGAGCTCTCGCTGTTCACCGTGTTGACACCGGTCAGCGCCGAGGCCAAGCGGAGGGCGCGAGGATGAGGTCGCTCGGCGTTCAGCTGGACTGGCCGCGGCCCGCACAGGGCAACGGGCTGTGGTTCGTCTCAGCGCTGATGGCGAGTGCGGTCGTGCTGCAGGTGACGGTCATGCCCCGCCTTGACATCGGGGCCCTCGAAGCGACGCCGAACCTGGTCGTGGTGATGGTGGTCGCCGTGGCGATCTTGCGGGGTGTTGTGGTTGGCGCGGTCGTGGGCTTTGCGGGAGGGCTCTCAGTCGAGCTGATGACGCCCGGCGACACGCTCGGTGTGTTGGCGCTCGCATACGTGGTGATCGGGGCGTGGTGCGGACGGTTCGCGAGTGGCTCGGAGCCGATGAGCCGGACGCTCTACCTGATCATCGCCGCTGTCGCGGCAGGGATCGTTCCGCTCTGGATGGGCGCGGTCGAGCTGCTGCGCGGCGATGCCCCCGCCCTGGGATATCTGGTGGGTCAGCTGACCGTACCGCACCTCGTGTTCTCGCCGCTCGTCGCGTGGCCGGCGTGGTGGGCGGCGCGACGGTTGCTCGGCGCGCCGCGCGAGGTTGAGCCCTGGTTGGTGCGCACATGATGCGCCCACCGCGTGTGACCGAGGCGTTGCGGCCGGGCCGGACGCGGCGTGGCGGCAGCCCGATGAACCCCGACTCGGCAAAACGCATCGCCCTGTTCGGCAGCATCGTGGTGGCGTTGTTCGCGGTCCTCGTCATCCGGCTGTGGTTCCTGCAGGTCGTCGGCGCACGCGGCTTTGAGGCACAAGCCGTCGGCAACAGCGTTCGCACCATCAACATCCCCGCCCCCCGCGGGCAGATCCTCGACCGCAACGGCGAGGTTCTTGCGGGCAGCCGCCAGGCCTGGGACATCGTGGCCCTTCCGCAGGATCTCGTCGTCGGCTCAGCCACGACGTCCAAGGTCTCCGAGCAAGGGGCCAGGACGCTCCGTAAGCTCGCCCGGGCGATCAACGTGCCCGAGACGCGCCTGCGGGCGTTGATGGTGCGCGGCAACAGGAAGGCCGCCTACAAGTCGGTGGTGCTCAAGGCGGACATCGAGGACGACCTGCGGATCGCGCTGGCTGAGCGCATTCGTCAGTACCCGGGGATCCGCCTGCAGCAGACGTTCCGACGTGACTACCCACGTGAGGCCTCGTTGTCGCACGTCTTGGGGTCCGTCGGCTTGATCAGCGAGGAGGACCTGGCCCAGAAGCGGCTTCAGGGGTACCGAAACGACGCGATCGTCGGTAAGACGGGGCTCGAGCAGCGCTACGAGGAGTCCCTGCGCGGCAAAGACGGCGAGCAACGCGTGGAGGTAGACGGCAGTGGGCAACCCGTGGGGCGTGGCACGTTGTCCAAACAGGAGCCCAAACCCGGCCTGACCCTGCAGACCACGATCGACATCAACGTGCAGAAGGCGCTCGAGGATGCGATTCGCGAGTCGGTGGAGGTCAGGTCCGAACGCACGGCAGGCGGCGGCGGAGTCGTGCTCAACGCTCAGACGGGCGAGGTCGTCGCCATGGCCTCGTACCCCTTTCTCGCTCCCGGTGTGATCGGCCGTGGCAAGTCGAAAGAGATCAAGAAGTTGCAGCGGGACCCGCGCCAGCCCTTCTTCGATCGCGCGCTCTCGACCTATCCACCGGGGTCGACCTTCAAGCCCATCACCGCGATCGCCGCGCTCAACGCCGCCTACTACACACCGGACGACTTCCTGACGTCCCCGAAGACCGTCAAGCTCTATGGGACGTTCTTCAAGAACTTTCGCAACATCGAGCTTCCTGACATGCAAATCCGGCGGGCGATCGCGATGTCGAGCGACACCTTCTTTTACCAGGTGGGCAAAGGGATCTTCAGTCGGTCGGGTCAGGCAGGAAAGCTCTCCGGCGACAACAAGCTCAAGTTCTGGGCGACGCAACTGGGGCTCGGGCGCAGCACCGGGATCGACATCCCCGGCGAGGGTGTCGGTGACGTGCCGGACAAGGAGTGGAAGGTCAAGAACCTCTACAAGTTCCGCAAGACGGAGCGCTTGTGGGACAAATGGCGGGCCGGTGACACGATCAACATGTCCGTGGGCCAAGGGTTTCTGCGTGCGAGCCCGCTGCAGATGGCGCGGGCGTATGCGGCGATTGTCAACGATGGCCACCGCCTGCTGACCCCGACGATCGGCAAGGAGATCCGTGATCCCAAGAGCGATACGCAGATCACCGATCTTGAGAAGGGCAGACAGGAGAGCACGCTGCCGGAGTTCAAGCCGCATGTGCTCGAAACCGTTCTGGGGGGCATGTACGACGTCACGAACACGTCTGAGGGCACCGCTTCGGCCGTCTTCTCCCGGTTGGGTGGGACGGTCGCGGGTAAGACCGGCACGGCGGAGAATGGTCAGGGTCGCAAGGACCATTCCTGGTTCATCGGGTACGCCCCGGCCAACGTGGGGGCGACCCCGCAGTACGTGGTCGCGGTCGTGATCGAGAACGCAGGTCTCGGCGCCGAGGCAGCCGCGCCGGTCGCGTGCAAGGCCCTCGCCGCGGCGATCCCCTACGACCCCGCGCGATGTGGCCTCGGCTCACGCCCACGAGCCGCTGTGGGTGCGGATTGACGACGCTCGCGCCACTTCGTCGGAGCCCGGCGCTCGATCGAGTGCGACACGTCCTGGGCCGCCTGGACTGGTTGTTGGTCCTGGGCGTCGGGGCGATCACGGTGTTCGGCCTGCGCATGGTCGAGGTGGCCACACGAGACGACATCCCGGGCGACGCCAAGTTCTTCGCATTCCGGCAGCTGATCTACGTCGCCGTCGGCGTCGGCGTGATGTCGATCGCGATGGCGATCGACCTGGAGCGCCTGGGGCGCAGGCCATGGACGTTGTGGGGCGCGCTGTGCGGTGCGGTGACGGTCGTGCTGGTCATCGGCTCGGCCGCGCGCGGGTCGCGGCGGTGGATCGACATTGGCGTGTTCCAGTTCCAGCCGTCCGAGATCGGCAAGGTGGCGATGATCGTGATCCTCGCGGGCCTGATCGTCGAACGGCGCAACGAGATCGGGACGGCCCGGTTGAGCCTTTTGGCGCTCGGCGCGACGGCGTTGCCCGCGTTCATCGTGTTCTTACAACCGGACCTTGGGTCATCACTTGTCTATGTCGCGATCCTGGGTGGGATCTTGTTCTTCGCGGGGGTTCCGTGGAAGCATTTCGCGGTTGCCGCCGGCGCCGCCGTCGGCTTCGCGGTTCTGGTGCTGACGGTCCTGCCCGCGATTGGCGTCCCGCTCCTTCGCGACTATCAGGTCAACCGACTGCAATCGTTCGTCGACTCGAGCAGGGACCCCGTCGGGACGGGCTTCCAGGCCGATCAGAGCCGCATCGCGACCGGGCATGGTGGTGCGTTTGGGCGGGGCGTGGACGGTGCCACACAAGTGGGCAACGACCTGTTGCCCGAGCATCACACCGACTTCATCTTCGCCTCGCAGGCCGAGATGTTCGGGTTCGTCGGGGCGGCGCTCTTGATCTTGGCGTTCGGTTTGGTCATCTGGCGGGCCCTGAGGATCATGACCCGGGCATCCACGCAATTCGATCAGCTCGTCGCCGGGGGCATCGCGGCGATGTTTGCATTCCAGGTATTCGTTAACATCGGGATGAACGTGACGATCATGCCCATCACCGGAATCCCGCTGCCGTTCATGAGCTACGGCGGAAGCCATACGCTGACCAACCTCATCGCGGTGGGCATCTTGCTCCGTATCCACCGGACCCGGGGCACGGGACCTCTGTAGGTTGGGGTCCATCAAGGCCATGGCGAAGGGCGCGGGTGCGCTGCGTCCCTACATCAACGCCGTCCGCGGCGCAGACCGAGCGGCCCAGGACGGCGGGGTCATCGCCGTGCTCGACGGTGAGCCCATCGCAACCGCGCGACTGCGCGCGATGCTGGGCGTTGACGCGGATCAGCCGTTGCGCGACGGCAACGGCCTGCTGGTCCACGTCGCCGTCCATGGACATGACCCGACGCTGGCCGCAGCCGTGCTGGCCGGGGCCAAGCGCGAGGGGCGCCGCGTCCTTGCAATCGTGGTCGGGTCCGCTGATGTGAGCGCGGCGATCGAGCGGGCACTGCTCGACACCCGTCCGCTCGAGCCGTCCAACATCGCGCACGTCACCACACTCGATGACCCCGCGCCAATCCACGCAGCCGTTGTGCGCTGTCTGGACGACGAGGCCGTCGCCGCCGGGCGACGCCACCCGGCGATGCGGCCGGCGGTGGCCGAGATGTTGATCGCCCGCGCATCCCGTCAGGCGGGAACGATCGGGGTGGTGGCCGTCATCCCGGGCGCTGACATGCCGGCCATGACGCTGATCCAGGTGCGCCTGGTCGCCCAGCTCGGCGCGTTGCACGGTCGCCCGCTCGATGCGCGTCGCGGCCTCGAGGTGGCGGGCGTGCTCGCCAGTGCCTTCGGGTGGCGTGCGCTGTCGCGGCGTGTCATCGGCTTGATCCCGGTTGCGGGGTTCGCGCTGCGCGGCGGTGTCGGGTATTCGGCCACGCGGGCAGTCGGCGAAGCCGCACGCACCTACTTTGCCCAGGCCGGTGACAAGGCCGCGCCGGCGGCCGATGGGTTGCAGGCGACACTCAAGCGCGCCCTGTCCCGCCGAGGTCACGAATGACAACGCGCATCCTGGTGTCCGTCGACCGCTTCGAAACCCGCGTCGCGATCACCGAGGGTGACCGCGTCTCGGAATGCCACATCGAGCGCCGCGGGCGCCAGTCGGTGGTGGGACACGTCTGGAAGGGTCGGGTCGAGAATGTCCTGGCGGGCATGGAGGCGGCGTTCGTCGATGTGGGTATCGACAAGGCCGGTTTTCTCCACGTCGATGAGATCGTCGCGATGGGCGTCCCCAAGAGCAAGCGGATGATCACGAGCCTGCTCAAGAAGAGCGACGAGATCCTGGTCCAGGCGATCAAGGACCCCATGGGCACCAAGGGCTGTCGCCTGACGATGCAGCTGTCGCTGGCGGGACGGTTCCTGGTGTACGTGCCCTACGGCGAGGGCATCGGCGTCAGCAAACGGCTGGACGACGAGGAGCGCTCGCGCCTGCGCAAGATATGCAAGTCCCTCGACATCGGCCAAGGCGGGCTGATCGTACGTACCCAAGCCGCCGGCGTGACAGCGCGGGAACTGCAGCGCGACCTGATCGCCTTGAGCCGTCTGTGGGAGGCGCTCCAAGCACGTGGCAAGCAAGTCAAGGGACCCAGCCTGCTCTACAGCGAGGCCGACCGTTCGCTCAAGGTCATCCGTGACCTGTTCGGTGATCACATCGACGAGGTCCTGGTCGATGACGAGGTCCAGTACCAGCGCATCCTGGATTTTCTGCGCCGCACGTCACCGGATCTGGCCGAACGCATCCACTACTACACCGAGCCGACGCCGATGATGGAGAAGTTCGGCGTGGATCGTGCGCTGCGCTCGACGCTCGAGCGCCGCGCCGACCTCAAATCCGGCGGGTACTTGATCATCGACGACACCGAGGCGATGACGGTCATCGACGTCAACAGTGGCCGCTACGTGGGCCGCGGCAAGACGACGCTCGAGGAGACGATCACGCAGACCAACCTGGAGGCGGCCGAAGAGGTCGTCCGCCAGCTGCGCCTGCGGGACATCGGTGGCATGATCATCATCGACTTCATCGACATGAACGACCAGCGCAACCGCAAAGCCGTCCGAGAGGCACTCGAAGTCGCGCTGCAGCGTGACCGGGCCAAGGCGTACGTCGTCGACATCTCACCACTGGGACTCGTCGAGATGACCCGTCAGAACATCAGCGATGGTCCGCGTGAGGTCATGACCGTCACCTGTCCGGCGTGCGACGGCGTCGGCGTCGTGCCGAGCGACGAGACCCACGCGGTCCGCGCTGACCGTGAGATCCGTCGGCAGCTGGTCGATCGCAAGGAGAAGGCCTTCGCGGTGGGCCTCAATCCGGCCATCGCGGAGTTCGTCGCGGGCGACGCCGACGCGGGTATCGCCGATATCGAGGCAGAGACGGGGAAGCGGATTCGCCTGGAGCCAGACGCCTCGCTGGGCGTTCATGACGTCCGTGTTGCGCCCATTTGAGGTGATTCTGATGTTTTGGCAACGCATAACTGCAAAAACCTCCAAGGCGTTGCGTCGCAAGACGCGAACATGACGGATGTCGCGCCTACTGCGCGACTTGTGTCTCGGTACTTTCGTGCCGATACATCTTTCGGATCATGAGGGGAACAGGCCTATCGCGCGGGGCGTACACCTACGTCCTGCTGTGCATCTCGGCGATGATCGCTGCGACAACCGCTGCCGTAATCGTGCAGCCGCGGTTCGGAGATGCCTGGGCGCTGGCGGCCTTTGCCCTGGGTGCCGCGCTCGCCCAGTTGTTCCTGGTTCAGGCGTCCCCGCGTCTGGGTTACGACATCTCGCTGGCTTTTGTGTTCGCGGCGGTCATCGTGCTGCCCGCGCCGTCGGTCGTGCTTGTCGCCACCCTGATGTTCCTCCCCATTTGGTACCGCGAGCACTACCCCTGGTACATGCCGGTCTTCAACATGGCCAACTACGCGCTCCCGGCGTTGCTCGGCAAGCTCATCGTCGCCAACGGTCCGCAGACGCCGGGCATCCGGTGGGCGGGGTACGTCGCCGTCGCGACCATCGCGTTCACCCTGATCAACCACGCGGTTCTGGCGGGGATCCTCAAGCTTGCGCGTGGCGAATCGGTGCGCCAGACGCGGCTCTTCTCGGTGACCCACCTGTCCTTGGACACCCTCGTGTTGTGCTCGGGCGCGGCCATGGCGCTGGCCTGGAAGGTCAGCCCGGTCACCAGCCTCTTCGCGATGCTGCCCCTGATCCTTGTCGCGCGCGCGTTGCAGATCCCGCGGCTTGAGCAGGAGAGCTGGACCGACCCCAAGACCGGGCTCTACAACGCACGGTTCTTCGCTGAGCGTGGCGAAGAGATCGTTACGCGCGGTCGGGGTCTGACCTCGCTCGGCATGATCGACCTCGACTTCCTGCGCGACATCAACAACAACCACGGGCATCTGGCGGGTGACGCCGTCATCACGGCCGTCGCACACGTCATCGGCGCGGGAGCGCGCGCGACCGACATGGCCGCACGGTTCGGCGGCGAGGAATTCGCCCTGCTGATGCCGGCGACCTCGATCGAAGCCGCGACCACCGTCGCAGAGCGTGTTCGGGCCGCCATCGAAGACCTGGTCATCGAGACCGAGGGCAAAGAGCTTCGTGTGACCGTCAGCATCGGTGTCGCAAGCGGTGCGGAGACGCTCGAAGAGCTGATCCGCCGAGCCGACCGTGCGCTCTACCGGGCCAAGGGCCGGGGTCGCAATGCCGTCGTGGTGGCAGACGAATCCGACGCGTCCGCAGAGGACGTCGTCGACCGGCGGACCCGCTCGAGCGATAGCACGACCACCGTTCGCTAGCCCGACTCGTCGCATCCCGGCGGGATCGGGTACAATCCCGGGCCGCGCGCCGTGCCCGTGGCGCAGGAGCAACCGGGAGCAAGAATGCCTGACTACGCTGTAATCGCCCTTGGCGGCAAGCAATACCGTGTCCGTGAGGGCGAGCGCTTGCTCGTCGACCGTCTGGCGGTCGAGCCCGGCGAGACGTTCAGCCCGAATGTGCTCGCGGTGGGGGGCGACAAGGCCATCAGCGACGGGGGCTCCGTGACCGCCCGCGTCGAGGAGCACGTGCTCGGCAAGAAGATCGTGGTCTTCACCTACCGGGCCAAGAAGGACTCCAAGAAGAAGCGTGGGCACCGTTCGCGTCTGTCGCGAATCCAGATCGAATCCATCGCGGGGGCATAAGACGTGGCACATAAAAAAGGTGGCGGCTCAAGCCGCAACGGACGTGACTCCGCCTCACAGCGGCTCGGTGTGAAGGTCTTCGCCGGGCAGGTTGTGCCGGCCGGGTCGATCATCGTGCGCCAGCGGGGCACGCGTTTCCATCCGGCCGAAGGCACCGGCATCGGTCGGGACCACACGATCTTTGCGACGGTCAGCGGCCGGGTCGAGTTCACGAACGGTCGCAAGGGCCGTCGGATCTTCGTGTACCCGGAGGCTTCGACCACCACCTAAGCGGTCGCTCTCATAAGTACACCAACGTATTCCGGCTGCAAACCGTCGCCAGGCTTTGTCCTCGGTCCCACCGTTATGGGCACCGATAGCGGCGGGACACTGCGTCCTCGCCTGACTCGGTTTTCGCGCGGGATACGTCGCCGTACTTACGAGAGCGACCACTAGGCGTCGGGCGGTGGTCTTCACCGATCGGGCAAAGATCAATGTCTCGGGTGGCCACGGCGGCGGCGGTGCCGTCTCATTCCGTCGTGAAGCCCACACGCCACGGGGCGGACCCGATGGCGGCAACGGCGGGCGCGGTGGATCCGTGTTTCTTGTGGCGGATCCGACCGTCGAGGACCTGTCGCGGTTCCGGCACGCCGTCCACCATGCGGCGCGTCCCGGGGAGCCCGGCGCCGGGCGCAAGCGTCATGGCAAAGCCGGCGTCGACATCGCGTTGGCGGTGCCGGTTGGCACCCGGGTGATCCGCGACGATGCGACGATCGCGTTGCTGGATGCTCCGGGAGAGCGCGCCGAAGTCGCACGGGGCGGCGAAGGCGGTGTCGGCAACGTCGCGTTCCGCTCATCGACCCACCAGGCGCCACGCGAGTCGGTGCCGGGCACGCCGGGTGACGAGACCTGGCTGATGCTCGAGCTGCGAATGTCGATTGATGTCGCGATCGTGGGACTTCCGAACAGTGGGAAGAGTTCTCTGCTGCACGCGTTGACTGGTGCGCCGGTCGTCGTGGCGGTCTATCCGCGCTCAACCAAGGAACCCGCGTTCGGCCCGCTCGAAGACGATTACGGCCACCAGTACCTGCTGGTGGACCTGCCCGGGGTGGACGAGCGCGGTGAGCCGCGTCGTGATGGGCGCCTGGGCCAGCTGGAACGCGCTCGCGCGATCCTGCACTGCGTGGATGCGACGGATGTTGAGACACTCGACGAGCGGGTGGCCCTGGTCCGAGCGACGGTGCTGGGTCTCGCGCCCGATGACGTCAGAGAGGTCGTGGTCGCCACCCACGCTGATCCTGACGCGCCGCCCGCAGGGGTTGATGCGGCAGTCGACCTGGCGACGGGCGACGGGGTCGACGTCTTGCGGACCCGTTTGATGGCACTCCTCAAGAGGGACTGACTCCGCCGTGGCCGTCTTCGTCGTCAAAATCGGGACGTCCACCTTGGTGGACGCAGCCGGGAGGTTTCGCGACGATGTGCTCGATGCGCGCGTGCGGGATCTGGTGCGCATCCAGCGCCAGGGCCATCAGCCGGTGCTCGTGACCAGTGCCGCGATCGCATGTGGGCTCGCCGCGCTGGGTATCAGCGAGCGCCCGACCGCGCTACCGGACCTGCAAGCGGCATCTGCGGTGGGGCAGGGGGTGCTGTTTGAACGGTATCTGCTGGCGTTCCGCACCCACGAGGTCGTGCCCGCCCAGGTGCTCCTGACCTCGCGCGACCTCGAACGCCGTTCGTCCTACGTCAACGCGCGCAACACGCTCCTTCGCTTGATCGAACTCGGGACCATCCCGGTCATCAACGAGAACGACACGACGACGACCGACGACATCACGTTCGGCGACAACGACGTGCTGGCGGCCCAGGTGGCGATCCTGCTGCGCGCCAGGTGGCTGGTGCTCCTGACCGATCGTGACGGCCTGTACGCGCCAGGGGCGGACGGCCCGGTGCTGATCGGTGACGTGCCTGCCGAAACCGCCCCCGATGAGGTCGAGCTGGCGCCACTCGTCGGGTCAGGCCACGGCCGGGGCGGCATCTCGAGCAAGATCGCGTCGGCGAGCATGGCGACCGCCGCCGGCATCACCTGTGTCATCGCCAACGGCGCCGAGGACGGTGTCCTGACACAGGTTGCCCATGGTGGTCACGTGGGAACGCGGTTTCCGCCTGCCCTGCGGCCCCGGTCGGCGTTCAAGCTGTGGCTGCGCTACGCCAAACCGACGATGGGCCAGATCGACGTCGACGCAGGCGCCGCCCGGGCGATCGAGTCGCGCGGAACATCGCTGCTGGCGGTCGGCGTCACCGGATCGCGCGGTGTGTTCGCCGCCGGCGACGCGGTTGAGGTCGCCGACCCCGCGGGACGGGTCATCGGCAAGGGCATCAGTGGGTTGTCGGCACAGGAGGTGCGTCAGGTCGCCGGGTTGTCGACGGTCGACGTGCGTTCGCGGCTGCCCGGTGCGCCCGATGAGGTCATCCACCGCGATCAGCTGGTGCTGGTCGGAGCGGATGTGGTGTAGGTTTTCGCGGTGGCATCGGTGGACGTCAAATCCCTGGAAGGTCTCTGTCAGCAGGCAAAGCGTGCGTCCATCGCGCTGCGCGGAATGACCGCGGCCCGTAAGAACGAAGTGCTGCACGAGATGGCTGACGCACTCGTGCGACGGACCGACGAGATCATTCGCGAGAACGATCTGGACGTCGCTGACGCCAAGGCCGCGCACCGACCCGGTGCGATGGTCGACCGCCTGATGCTCGACGCGGATCGCATCATGGCGATGGCGCGGGGCATTCGGCAGGTTGCGGCCCTGCCCGACCCGGTCGGCGAGGTCGAGGAGGGCAAGCAGTTGCCCAACGGCCTGCAGCTCGTCAAGAAACGTGTGCCGCTGGGCGTTGTCGCGGTCATCTATGAGGGTCGTCCCAACGTCACATCGGATGCCGCGGCGCTGTGCATCAAGAGTGGGAACGCCGCGATCCTGCGGGGCAGCAGCATCGCGCGTCGCTCCAACGGGATGATCGCGGACGTGTTGACCCGGGCGCTCAACGAGGCCGATGCACCGCCCGGTGCGATCGTCAACGTCGAGGGCGACTACGACCAGTTGCGTCAGCTCATCCAGATGAAGCATCTGGTCGATCTGGTCATTCCGCGCGGTGGCGAGGAGCTCAAGGGCTTCCTGGTGGAGCACGCGACGGTGCCGGTCATCTACGCGGCATCGGGCAACAACCACGTGTACATCGACGCGGACGCCGACGTGCAGAAGGCCGTCAAGATTGTCGCCAACGCCAAGGTCCAGCGCCCCGGGACCTGCAACGCGGCCGAGACGTTGTTGGTGCATCGCGACGTGGCTGGGGTTGCGTTGCCGGCGGTGGTCGCGGCGCTCGGGCCGCACGGGGTCGCACTTCGGGTGTGCGCCGCCAGTCGCCAGGTGCTGGGCGCGGCGGCTGAAGGTCTGGCGGATGCCACCGAGCTGGACTACGCGACCGAGTTCCTGGACCTGACGATGGCGGTACGTGTTGTCGAGAACCTTGACGAGGCCATCGAGCACATCAGCCGGTATGGCTCGGGCCACAGCGAGGCCATCGTCACCCGTTCGCTCGCCGCCGCACAGGAATTCGAGGCCGGCGTCGATGCCGCATGCGTCTACATCAACGCGTCGACGCGGTTCACCGATGGCGGCGAGTTCGGCATGGGCGCCGAGATCGCCAACTCCACGCAGAAGCTCCACGCCCGTGGCCCGATCGGCCTGCGTGAGCTGACCACCATGAAGTACGTCGTCACCGGAGACGGTCACGTCCGAAGTTAGGCCTCGCCGGATCGGGGTGTTCGGCGGGATGTTCGATCCGCCGCACATCGGGCACGTCATCCTGGCGAGCGAGGCGGCGTGGCAGCTGGGACTCGACGAGGTTCGGCTGGTCGTGTGCGCGCGTCCGTCGCATCGGGCCGCGGGGTGGTGTGCTCCCGAGGTGCGGGTACGGCTGGTCCAAGCCGCAACCGCGGCCCATCCAGGGCTGTCCGCCTCACGGGCGGAGCTGGATCGGCCGGGTCCCAACTTCATGGTCGACACCCTCAGCGACTTCGCGGCCGCGGAGCCCGACGCCGCGTTCTGGTTGCTCCTCGGGGCGGATCAGCTCACGTCGTTCGAGACGTGGCGCGATCCCGAGCGCATCGTGCAGATCGCCCGGCTTGCCGTGGCGGCGCGCGACGGCGTCGATCGGACGGACCTCCAGGCCGCCGCCGAACAGGTCGCACCGGGCCGGGTGGACTGGGTCCAGATGCCGGGCGTTGCGGTCTCGTCGACGATGATTCGCGAGCGAATCGCCGGCGGAAGGCCGATTCGTCACCTCGTCTCGCCGCCCGTCGCGGATGTTCTCGCGGCGGAGGGGTTGGTCGAATCGTCTGTTCGCGCTACCCTGCCATCGCCATCTCGACCGACCTGACAGACATCTCCACCCGCGAACTCGCCGTGATCGCCGCACAGGCGGCGGACGCGAAGAAGGCCTCCGACATCGTCATCGTCGACATGCGGGATGTTGTCGCGTACACGGATTGGCTCGTCATCGCGACCGGTCAGACCTCACGGCAGACCAAGGCGATTGCCGAGGAGGTGCGCAAGCGGGTCAAAGAGGAGACCGGGCGCTTCGCCAGGCGAACCGAAGGTGAACGCGAAGGCGAGTGGGTTCTGCTCGACTACCTGGATGCTGTGGTCCACGTGTTCACCCCGCAGTCCCGGGAGTTCTACCGCCTGGACCGCCTGTGGCGCGAAGCCCCGCAGGAGCGCTACGAACCCGAAGTTCCCGAGGGCGTCGCACCCGTCACCGGCTGACCTCGGGTTATAATCAGTCGTCCCAGGGGGATTAGCTCAGCTGGGAGAGCGTCGCGCTGGCAGCGCGAAGGTCACCGGTTCGATCCCGGTATCCTCCATTTTTGTCCTGATCCGCTCCTCAATGACTTGCGTGTTCTTGCCTGTCAGCCCGCGCCGTCACGGGAGTCGCGATCGTCACGAAACGACGGGGCCGTGGCTCCGTCCGGTGTCACGGACGCGCGGGAATGGCCGACCTGGCGGTCGTGTGTTTGACCTGTTGGCCATCTCAGACGATGATCTGAATATGGATGCTGCCTCCCTGCGTGAGATTCAGCGGCCGATCAAGGACGTCTATCGCGACGACCCGTCCCAGGCACTCGTTGTCTTGCGGGCCCAGGGAACCGTCGGTGAGGGGGTGACGTGCTCCGTGACGACGGGGCAGGCCGTCGCACGCGCAGGTTTGCACCCGGCGTCGGGCGGCGATGGCGCGTCGTTGTGCTCAGGCGACATGTTGCTCGAGGCGCTCGTCGCATGTGCAGGTGTGACGCTTGCGGCGGTGTCGACCGCGCTGGCGATCGAATTGCGCTCCGGGGATGTCACCGCGGAAGGCGATCTGGACTTCAGGGGGACGCTCGGGGTCGATCGGGATGTCCCGGTGGGGTTCCGGTCGGTCCGGCTCGCGTTCGAACTCGACACCGACGCCTCCGACGATGAGGTTGACAAGCTGATCGCGTTGACGGAGCGCTACTGCGTCGTCTACCAGACGATCATGGGCGGCACCGCGGTCGAGGTCTCGCACACCCGCCTCGCGCACTGATCACGAACGGGCTTAGCGGTCCTCCTCGCAAATACGAACACGTTTCCCGGCTGCAAACCGTCGCCAGGCGTTGTCCTCGGTCCCACCGTTATGGCAACCGATAGCGGCAGGACACTGCGTCCTCGCCTGGCTTGAGTTTTCGCTCGGGAAACGTGCCCGTACTTACGAGAAGGACCACTTAGGCCGGGTGTTGTTCGGCCCGTTTCCAGACCAACCTCGGGATGCGCGGCGTGCCTCCGCAGCGCATGGGAGCGGCGGAGAGCGTCAGGATGTCGCCCTCCAGTTGGGACGAACCGCACCTGAGTGTCGCCGATCCAGTCGGGGAGAAGGCAGACGGACACGTGGTGTTTCAAGGTACGGGATGCTTCGTCGACGGAGAGCGGGCCCGAGTAGGCGATGTATCCGCGGGCGCTGCGCTGTTCGTCGGCGTGCCGCCTTCCATGTCGCCGGAGGCATACGGCGGCCGTCCCTGCACCATCAGCTGAGCCGACATGTACCCGTCCGCGGTGTAGATGACCAGGCCAGTCGCGTCCGCGCCCATCGGGAAGGCGATCGTCCCGTCCGCGGCGGTGGCCGTGTACTCCTGCAGTTCCCACGCACCGACGAGCCTGTCGCGCGGTCCTTCAGCCACGCCTGACCACCCTCCATTTCTGATCTCATAGGGATGACCACAATTGTCCGCATGGCCATTCGCCGGTGCGATGGACACGCCTCGCTCCCCGTGGAAACGTACGAGGCTCCGGACAATGTTCGACAGGACCACCCTCGCGGTACTACAGTCGGCCTCCGGGTGGAACGGCGGCAGGGCCAGTCGCGACGTGCGGCTGCAAGGGCCGGTCAATCGTTCCGGTCCGAGGGGTCCAAAACGCGAGAACGGAGGGGCGATATGTCCGAGCAGCGCTATCGGGTTGACTGTGGGACCATGCCGAGCGAGAGCGGGTGCACCCTCGTCATCGAGGGGCCTGAGGACGACGTGCTGGACGCAGCCGTCGAGCACGCGCGGTCGAAGCACGGCCACACCGAGCCCGATGAGGTGATCAGGGCCGCGGTCAAGGGGGCGCTCGAGCCGGTGTGACGGCCTGGCGACGGGGCCGCCGGGTGACCTGCGGTGGGCCCCGTCGCCGCCCTCAGCCGGCCTTGCGGGCGACGACCGCCAGCACATGCGCCGGCAATGCGATCCCGTCGGGCGACGTCGTGGCGTGTGCGGTGACGTGCTCGGTCATCTCCTGCCATGCCGCAGCCCTGGCCTCGTCGTCCAGGCGGTTCTGGAACAGACCGGCCAGCGGGCCCGCGAGGACGGCGGCCGACACCGCCTCGTCAACGTCGGTGTACTCCATCGGTGAGTCGAGCCGAACCTCCGACTCGACGGTAAGGCCCACCTGCTCGAGCATCCGCGGGAGCACACCCGGGAGCCCGTAGAAGAACATCATGGGGCACACCGATGAGTAGTAGGCAGCACGACGCTCGATGATGTCGATCACCGGGGACCACCACACGTTGTGGTGCGGTCCCCACACAAGCAGGAGGGTGCGGCCACCGGGGCGCAGGACACGCCCGATGTGGGTGATCGCAGCCAGCGCGTCGTAGCAGTACATCAAGGTGAAACTCGACGTGACGACATCGAAGCCGGCGTCCGGGAGCGACAGGTGTTCGGCGTCGTCGAGGTTGAACTCCAGGCGCGGGACGGCCGACCAGCGTTGGCGTGCGCGCTCGACCATCGACGGGGCGAAGTCGATGCCGGTCGTCGCACCCTCGGAGAGCCGGGCGGCCAGGGCGGCGGCGGTATGCCCGGGTCCGCATCCGACGTCCAAGCCGGTCGCATCGCGTCGTGGCTCGAGCAGATCGAGTCCGGCGTGCGTGAACAGCGACGTCCGTTCTGCCCACAGCTCGTCGTAGGCCGTGGCCACCCGCCCCCAGGCATTGCGCATCCCGGTCTTCTCGGCAGGTTCGATCATCGCTGCGCTCCCATCGTCGCGGAGATGCAAGCAGACCACATCCCGCAGCTGATGTCACCTCGGTGTCTGCGTTTCTGACCGCGAGTCATGCCCTGTGCCGCCCACCCAGCCCAATCGCCCGACCTGCGGGGTCGTTTGCCCCCTCTTGGCACCTGGAGTGCGGACAGCGACCATCTCTGCGTAGACTCCCGCCTTTGTGGCGAATACACCTGGGGAGGGGTAGATGGGGGCATTTGAGGACGAGGTCGAGGGCACACGTGCCTGGATGACGAGCGAGCGGTTCGCGGGGATCACACGGCTGTTCTCACCACGGCAGATTGTCGAGCAGCGGGGCACGATCCCGTCCGACTACATCGTGTCCCGCAACGCCGCCGAGCGGTTCTACGCCCGGCTTCGCGAGCTGTTCGCAGCGGAGCTCTCCATCACGACCTATGGTCCGTACTCGCCTGGTCAAGCCGTCGCGATGAAGCGCGCCGGCATCGAGGGCATCTACCTCGGCGGCTGGGCGACGTCGGCCAAGGGCTCCAAGGACGAGGACCCGGGACCAGACCTCGCCAGCTACCCGCTCAGCCAGGTGCCTGACGAGGCCGCCGGCCTCGTGCGCGGCCTGTTGACGGCCGATCGCAACCAGAGCTTCGCCCGCTCCAAGATGACCGAGGCCGAGCGCGCTGCGACCCCCGTGGTCGACTACACCCCATTCATCATCGCCGACGCCGACACCGGCCACGGCGGCGATGCCCACGTGCGCAACCTCGTGCGGCGCTTCGCCGAGGTCGGCGTCCCCGGCTACCACATCGAGGATCAGAAGCCCGGCGCCAAGAAGTGCGGCCACCAGGGAGGCAAGGTCCTGGTCGGCTGCGACGAGCAGATCAAGCGCCTCAACTCGGCGCGGTTCCAGTTGGACATCATGGGCGTGCCGGGCATCATCGTCGCCCGCACCGACGCCGAGGCCGCCAACCTGCTCGAGAGCTGCGGTGACGAGCGCGACCAGCCGTTCATCCTTGGCGTCACCAACAACGACGTGCCGTCCTACAAGTCCGCCTTTCTCGCGGTCATCCGCCGTTTGCACGCTGCCGGCGTCACCGACCTGAACGGTCACCTGCTGTACGCGCTTCCCGCGGCCCAGTCCGTCGAGGCCGATGCGTGGCTCGACACGTCAGGTGTGGCCGCCGTCGCCGATGAGGCCGCCAAGGCCTTCCTGGCCGGTGACGGCAAGCAGGCCGAAGCCGTCCTCGACACAGTCGCCGATGCGTTCCTGGCCACGTGGCAGGCGGACGCAGGCATCCTCACGCTGGGTGACGCGGTTGCGGAAGTCATCGCGTTCCGTACCGAGGAGGGCGTGCAGCTCGACATGACCGTCGACGAGTGGCTCGCGTTCGCCAAGACCGCGTCCTGGTACACCGCGCGCGCCAAGGCCGTCAGCATGGGCTTGGACGTCACCTGGGAGCCCGACCTGGCCAAGACCCCGGAGGGGTACTACCAGGTGCAGGGTGGTATCCCATATGCGATCGCCAAGTCGCTTGCGGTCGCACCGTTCGCCGATCTGCTGTGGATGGAGACCAAGACGGCCGAGCTGCACGATGCGAAGGAGTTCGCGGACGCGATCCACGCCGTGTTCCCCGACCAGATGCTCGCCTACAACCTGTCGCCGTCCTTCAACTGGGACACGACCGGAATGAACGACGACGAGATGCGCGAGTTCCCCAAAGAGCTCGGCCGGATGGGATTCGTCTTCAACTTCATCACGTACGGCGGCCACCAGATCGACGGCCTCGCGTCCGAGGAGTTCAGCGCCTCGCTGCGCGAGGACGGCATGTTGGCCCTGGCCCGCCTGCAGCGCAAGTTCCGTCTGCTCGAGTCGCCGTACCGCACGCCGCAGACCTTGGTCGGCGGACCGCGCGCCGACGCCGCCCTGATGTCGGTGTCCGGTCAGACCGCCACGACCAAGGCGATGGGTGAGGGCTCCACGCAGAGCCAGCACCTGGTCCAAACCGAGGTTCCGACCAAGACGCTTGAGACCTGGCTGACCCGTTGGGCCGAGTTCAACCAGATCCCGGGACCGCTCAAGGTCTCGTTGCGGCCGCACGCGCCGGGCTCCGACGTGTTGGAACTCGCGATCCACGGACCGACCGGCGACAAAGTCGCCAACATGATCTTCACGACGGTCCAGGATCGGCGCCACCGAGTGATCCTGTCGGTGCGTGACCAGAACACGTTCGACGAGTCGATGCGCCGCAAGCGGCTCGTGACGCTGCTGCACCTGTTCCTGGTCTACCGGTACAAGTCGGCCGCGATCCACTACCTGACGCCGACTGAGGACAACGCGCGCCAAAGCGAGAGCATGAAGGCGCTCGGCATCTTCTCGGCCACTCATGAGGAGGTCGGGCAGATCATTGTCGCGGACGTCGACATGGATGTCATCAAGCCGTTGGTCGAGGCTGACAGCCCCGCCCGGGAGAAGCTGATCACCCGAAGCTGAAGGCGTTCCCGACGGGTCACGGTGCCGTGCAGGCCGTGACCCGGCGCTCCGGACGCCAGCCACCGGCACCCGATCGAACTCCACCGCCGGCCCGCGGGCTTCAGCGTCTCGCCTGCCTCGTCGTGCGGGGTGCAAACGAGTGGAGGCCCGGGTCGTCTGACCCCGGGCCTCCACCCGACGTTGGTCAGCCGGTGACGATCGGGATTCGGGTCGCGCCCGCGATCCTTCGCACCTTGGTGCAGGCCTTCGCCTGGACCGTGGTGGCATTTGCGGCGGAGGCGTTGGCGGTGTTGCAGCGCGTGCCTCCGGCATTGCGGTCGATGCGGACCTGGACGCGGACCGTCTTGAATGCGCCGGGCGCGAGATCTCCGACGCTCCACATGAGCTTGCCCTTTTGGAGCACGGCTCCAGACGGGCGTTTTGCGATGGCATAGCCAACCGGGAGGACATCGGAGAGCACGACCGAGGTTGCGATCGTGGTGGCGCTCGTGTTGCGCACGGTGATCGTGAACGTCACGACCTGTCCGGCAGCGGCATTCGCAGGTCCCCGCTTGACGACGCGGAGGACGGCGGCCGGGGCCGCGCCTCCCGCGACGGTGACCGTCGTGGCCGGGGGAAGTGGGGTGACAGGTGGAACGGGCGGTGTCCGGCACGCCTGCACCTTGGCGCCGGCGTTGAGCGTCAACTCCTGGGGTGATGTCAGCGTCGCAACGTTGTCGAAGCTCGTGCACCCCGTGGCGGGGACGGGAACCGTGCGGGTGTAGGTCAAGGTTGTCGTCGCGTTGACATGGCTCCCACCCGCGAGCAGGGCCGGTGCGTCACCGTTGAACGCATCCGTCACGTCGACCGAGTCGTTGAAGGTGGTGGTCGGCTTGCCGAAGGAGAAGGGGACCTCGCCGGCCGACACCCCGCCGGTCCACGTCGCGGTGGCGACGTTGGTTGCCGGCGAGCCGGACGTGACGGAGCACGTGTAGGGAACCGTCAAGGATCCATCACCCGGGATGGTGGCGCCGATGCCGCCCTGCACCGTGCAGGTGGGACCTCCCTGGATCTGGTCGGCGATCGTCACGTCGGAGATGGCAGTCGCATTGGGGTTGGTGACGGTGATGTCACCGGTGACCATGAAGTTGGAATCGTTCTGTCCGCTCTTGGTCGCCGTGACGTTGTAGGTGAACGTCGCCTGGTCGGCGGCAGTCGTGATCTTGGTCTCCGTGGCCTGCTTGACCAAGGTCCAGTCATAGACGCGCGTGAATGACGTGTCCGCGGTCTTGGTCACCATCAGCGGTTGCGGTTGGACCGTTTCGTCGCAGGAGATGACGAGTGGAATCGATCGACTCGGAACCGCCGATGTCTGCAGTCCGCCGTCGTTGACCTGGCTGTGGACGTTGATGGTGTAGCTGCCGACGCCCAACGCGATTGCGGCCTCCCAGCCGTCCGCTTTGCCGGACGACAAACCGACCCAGGCGAAGTGCGGCAGAGCGCCGCTGCTTGTGGCGTTGCCGTCGACGCGCTTGGTCCCGCCGATCTTGATGAAACTGTCGTCGGGGAGCGTCGCTGCGATCGTCACGGGATACGCCGCGCGCACATAGGCGTAGAGGGTGCCGGTGGTGCAGTCATGGCGGAGGTACAGTTTGGACTCGACCTTGGTCTGTCCGCCGTTGCCTCCTGCACGGATCATGTCGCTGAAGAAGTCGGCCGTCGTGTCCCACTCGGCAGGATTGCCGTCGACGGTTGCTGAGCCACTCGACGGAGCGGGCGGCGCAGCAACGGCTGACGCGGCAAGGATGCCGGACGCGGCCAGCGCCGCCGCGGAGGTGGTAAATGATCGCCAGGTGCGGCGACGGGAGCGGTGAGACATTCAGAACCTCCAGGTGCGGGCAGACGCGTTAACTATAAAAGAGGGTAGGAGACCCGTCGGCTGAGGCATACGCCCTGAAAGAACAGTTCGGTGTTGCGGAACCTATACGGAGGTCGAGTCACGGCGGCTGCCGCAGATGTCGGCAGTACAGGCCGAAAAGGCCCTCTGCCGAGCGTCCACACGCGGGATCAGGCGCCCCCCGGCCACGCTCCTGCGATCGGTTGCGCCTCGCCGAGGTTGGCGCCAAATCGAGCGCCGGCCGGCCGAGGTGTGTGCGATGGTGCGAGGTGATGAGTCGGCGCCGTACCAAAATTCTGGTCACCCTTGGCCCTGCGACGGCAGTGGCCGGTGGCATTGAGATGCTGGTGGCGGCCGGTGTGGACGGCGTGCGCATCAACTGCTCACACGGCACACCCAAAGAGTGGCGCGCCGGCGTGGCACGCGTGCGGGCCGCCGCTGAGGCCGCAAACCGCAAGGTGGCGGTGGTGTTCGACTTGCAGGGGCCCAAGATCCGTCTGGCTTCAGATACCCGCAAGCGGCGCGTGTTGGTGGGGGACGAGGTGCAGTTGGTCGCCGGGGCCGAGACGCCACGGGGCACCGTCGCGGTCAACTGGACGGGATTCTTGGGAGCGGTCAGTCCCGGTCGATCCGAGCTGATCGTCGGCGACGGCACTCCGCGGTTCGACATCCTCGCCGTCACGGGCAAAGGCGACGCCCGGCGGGTGATCGCCCGCTGTACCCAACCGGGGCGCCTGATGCCGTCCCGCGGCGTCGTCGTGACCCACAGCCGTGCCAAGCGGCGATCCCCGATCACGTCACAGGATCGCGCCGCGTTGCGGGTGGCGGCGGAGTGCTCGGCCGAGTTCGTCGCGCTGTCGTACGTGTGCGCGCCCGAGGACATCGATCAACTGCGCGAGCAGATGAAGCGCCTCGAGATGCGCGCTCGCATCATCGCCAAGATCGAGACGCACGAGGCGTGTGACGAGCTGACCGGCATCGTGCGCGCGGCCGACGCGGTGATGGTGGCGCGCGGCGATCTGGGCGTGCAGGTCGGTGTCGCCCAGGTGCCGGCGCTGCAGCGGTCGATCGTGCGGGCGTGCCGTCAACAGGGCAAGTTCGCGATCATGGCGACGCAGATGTTGGAGTCGATGGTCGAGGGCACAGGACCCACACGCGCTGAGGCCACGGATATCGCGACCGCCGTCGTTCAGGGGGCGTCGGTGCTGATGCTCTCGGCTGAGACCGCGGTCGGGCGTGACCCGGTGGCGGCGGTCCGGGCGATGCACGAGATCACGCTCGCCGCGGATTCGGTCGAGGTGCCGGCCGTGCCGCAGGCCGATGGGGGTGGCGAGCATGAGTCGGTCATGCGCGCGGCGGCGCTTTTGGGCATGGATGTGGGCGCCGCGGCCTACGTCGTTCCGACTTCGGCCGGCCACTCCGTGCGCGCGCTGGCACGCCACCGTCCCGCCGCACCGATCGTCGCGCTTGCCCATGACGAGACGATTGCACGGCAACTGGCGCTGCAATGGGGGGTCATTCCGACCACGCTGGCGCCGTCGGGAACGATCGACGAGACCATCGAACGGGCGATCGAACGGGCACGTGAGCTGACGGACCTGCCCCCCGGGTCACGCCTGGTCATCACATCGGGAACGTCGGTCAACACCCCCCGGGGCAGCCGCCTGATCGCGTTGCGCCACGTGCCGGGCGGTCGTCGCAGCACTTGACGTCATTGTGGTCAGGTCTGCAATCCTGCGCCCATCACGAACCGCGTCCCCAGGGAGGGGCCATGAGCGACGACGTCAATGCCTGGAACCGAACGATCATCGAGGAGTTCCGCGCCAACAACGGTGTGGTGGGTGGGATGTTCGAGGGGGCCACGCTCGTGTTGCTGCACACGACCGGCGCCAAGAGCGGCAAGGAGCGGATCAACCCTCTGGTGGCGTTGTCTGAGGGCGGGCGGATCTTCGTGTTTGCGTCCTACGCAGGTGCCGAGACGAGCCCGGATTGGTACCATAACCTTGTCGCCAACCCTCACGTGGAAGTTGAGTTTGGAACCGACCAGTTCTCGGCCACGGCAAAGGTGCTCGAACGTCCCGAGCGCGACGAGATCTATGCGAAACAGGCGGCCAAGAGCCCGACCTTCGCCGAGTATCAGGCCAAAACGACCCGGTTGATCCCAGTCGTCGAACTCATTCGCTGATGACGCTGTGCGCCCGGAGGGGACGCTGGGCGCTGCTTCTCGTCGGTGTCATCGTCGTCGGCGGCCTGTGTGCGGGCTGCGGGCGCAAGGACGCCGCGCATCAGGCCACAACGCGCCCGGCGACCACATCGACGAGTGCGGTCAGTCGCCCGGACGTCGGTTTTCGCAGCATCCGACGGTTGGACGAGCATTTCGTCAAACACGGCCGCGAGTTCGGGTCGGTCAGCCGTGATGACTACCTACGGCTGGCGCAGAGCCTTCGTGACCGTGCTGCGGGCGACCCAGTGCTGGAGCTCATCCGAAACGACGGGACGATCACCCGCTTCGACCGTGGCACCGGCGCGTTCCTGGCGTTCGCGCGCGACGGTGTCATCCGGACGTTCTTCCGGCCGAACGACGGCGAGCAATACTTCCAACGACAGGCGCGTCGATGACTGACGATCCGATCAGACGATTCCTCCGCGCGCGCGGGGTCGCCGACCACGTCGTCGCGGGGGGCATCGAAGGGCTGGTGACCGCGTGGGAGCAGACGGCGACAGCGATCGGGGCGGGCTATTGCCTGACCCTTGACGACTACCTCAACGACCTCGATGCGCGGCAGATCCTCGAGGTCGTGCTGAGCGCGATGCCGGAGCCCGACGGGCCCCTGCTCGACCGGTTGCGCGCCGCGGACGCGCGCGTCCGGGCGGCGACGGTCCCCGTGGGTCAGTGCGTCTGGGGCGATGGCGGCTCGCGCGGCTGGACGGAGCGGCGCAACTGGTGGTACTTCGTGATCCCGCGTCACCCGGGCGGGGACCTGGCCGACGACCTCGCGCGGGAGGGATTCGGCGCACACCATTAAGTGAGGTACCTTCCTTGGGAGGGGTCTTGCCGAGCCTTTGCGAATTCTTTGCCTAATGGACGCGCTGATCCTGGACGATGCAACAACCAATGGGCGAATTCGGCGACAGCACGGATTGCGAATGGGTGTTTCGGCTTCGTGCGGTCACGCGTGGTGGCCGGTGAACCCTCCAATCGTGATGACAAGCTCAGACGAGCACACAAAGAAGATCATGGAACTCCTCCGCGAGGGGCGCTCCGACACGCGGATCGCCAAGCGCCTTGGGATCAGCCGTGACGAGGTTCGCGCCGTCATTCAGTCCGTGATCGAGGGTGCTCGCCTGGACGATCCTGCGCGCGCGGCGGTTCTTGCCGAACAGCTCGGCATCGCGCGAACCGACGACAACTGACCTTGGGGCTCATGCGTCTCGGGAGCGTATGAACGCGGTCAGCCCGTAGGCCGAGACCGCGGTCAGGCCGTGGCGGCGGTAGAAGCCTTCGGCGCCGCGTTCTGAGACCAGCACCTGGTGGTGGAAGACGTCGATGGGGTAGCGGTCCAAGAGCGACTGGAACAACGCGCTGCCGATGCCTTCGCGCTGGCGATCGGGGCGGACGAGGATGTCGGCGATGTACACCGCGAACGCCTCGTCCGAGAGTGCCCTGGCGTAGCCCACGACCTCGCTGTCATCGAGCGCGACGATCGACGCGGACGAACACGCGATGGCCGTGCGCAGCCGGGCGGGGTCGGTCGCGTGGATCCACCCGTGCGCCTTGTAGAGCCCCAAGATCGCAGCGAAATGGCGGTCGGGGTGGGCGGGCTCGACGGCGACGCGGGGTCTCAACGTTGCCACGGGTGACCCTCCAGATCGTGCCGATATACTCGTCCGCCGATGAACCCTGCCGATGCCACGTTGCCTGAACGCTACGACCCACAGGCCCTGGAGGCAAAGTGGCAGGCAATTTGGGATGCCGAAGAGGCGTTTCGCGCCGAGCCGATCAGCCGTGACGGCGTCGCTGCGACCGTTCCGGATCGTCCCAAAGCGTACGTCCTCGAGATGCTGCCCTACCCGTCGGGTGAGATCCACATGGGACACGTCAAGAACTACACGATGGGCGACGTCGTCGCGCATTTCCGTCGTCGCCAGGGATGGCTGGTGTTCCACCCCATGGGGTATGACGCATTCGGTCTGCCCGCCGAGAACGCCGCGATCAAAAGCGGGCGTCCGCCCGAAGAGTTGACGCGGAAGAACATCGCGCGCATCCGCGAACAACTACGGACGCTTGGGTTCTCGATCGACTGGCACACCGAGATCGCGACGTGTGACGAGGAGTTCTACCGCTGGACCCAGTGGCTGTTTCTGCGGATGTTCGAGAAGGGGCTTGCCGAGCGTCGCGAGGCGGCCGTCAACTGGTGTCCGGTCGACCAGACGGTGCTCGCCAACGAGCAGGTCATCGACGGTGCCTGTGAGCGCTGTGGCACGCAGGTCGAGATCAAGCAGCTGTCCCAATGGTTCCTTCGCATCACCGACTACGCGCAACGGCTGCTGGACGACATGGACACCCTGGTCGACTGGCCCGAGCGCGTGCTGACGATGCAGCGCAACTGGATCGGTCGGTCCGAGGGCGCGCGGGTCACGTTCACCACCGACGACGACGCGCACGAGATCCCGGTGTTCACCACCCGTCCGGACACGCTCTTTGGGGCGACGTTCTTTCTCCTCGCGCCCGAGCACCCGCTGGTGCCGCAGTTGGTCGCGGGTCGACCCGAGGAGGCCCCGGTCACCGAGTACGTACGCCAGGCGGCCCGGGCCGACATCGCCGATCGCAGTGCGGCCGAACGCACCAAGACGGGCGTGTTCACGGGGCGTCATGTGGTCAACCCCGTCAACGGGGAGCACATCCCGGTGTGGGTCGCGGACTACGTGTTGATGGACTACGGCACGGGCGCGATCATGGCCGTGCCGGCGCACGACGAGCGGGACTTCGCGTTTGCGCGGACGTTCGACCTGCCGATCCGGCGCGTGGTCGCGGCCGACGGCGTGTCGCCGGACGAGCCGATGGCGACGGCCGAGCCGGGCGACGGCACGATGGTCAACTCGCAGATTCTCGACGGCATGGGCGTCGATGAGGCCAAGGCGACCATTGCCGCGTGGCTGTCCGAACACAAGCTGGGTGAGGCAACGGTGGGGTACCGGCTGCGTGATTGGTTGATCTCACGCCAGCGGTACTGGGGCGCCCCGATCCCGATCGTGCACTGCGGGGACTGCGGCCCGGTCGCGGTCCCGGACGATCAACTGCCCGTCCTGCTGCCCGAGGTCGATGACTACGCGCCCAAGGGCATGAGCCCGATCGCCGCGGCCGAGGACTTTGTCGCGACGACGTGCCCCACGTGCGGCAAGCCGGCACGGCGCGAGACCGACACGATGGACACCTTCGTCGATTCGTCCTGGTATTTCCTGCGCTACACGGCGCCGCACCTTGGGACGGCGGCGTTTGAACGCGAGGTCGTCGACTATTGGCTGCCCGTCGATCAGTACATCGGAGGGATCGAGCACGCGATTCTGCACCTGCTCTACGCCCGGTTCTTCGTCAAAGTGCTGCACGACCTGGGCTACGTGGGGTTCATCGAGCCGTTCGCCCGTTTGTTCACCCAGGGAATGATCTACCGCGACGGCGCCAAGATGAGCAAGAGCAAGGGCAACGTCGTTCCGCCGGACGAGATCATCGCGCGGTTCGGCGCCGACACGCTGCGCCTCTACATCCTGTTCATGGGACCCGCCGCAGACGACGCCGAGTGGTCTGATCACGGCATCGAGGGGCAACGCCGGTTTCTGGACCGTGTGTGGCGCCTGGTCGTCGGGCAGGAGGGCGATGCCCTGACGGAACGCCCGTCGCTCGGCGCGCTCCGTGATGCGCCCGCCGCCCTGGCGCTGGTCCGCAAAGCCGAAGGGACGACCGCCAAGGTCACCGACGACATCGGTGAGCGCTTCTCGTTTCACACCGCGATCTCGGCGCTCCAGGAGCTCGTCAACGACGCCACCAAGGCGCGGGCCGAGGGGACGTTGCAAGGGGCGGCAGGTGCGCAGGCCCTCCGGTTCGCGACCCAGTCGGTCGTGTCGGCCCTGTTCGTGTTCGCCCCGCACATCGCGAGCGAACTCTGGGACCGCCTGGGCGGCGAGCGCCTCTGGGTCGCGCCGTGGCCCGAGGTGGATCAGGCGTTCCTGACACGCGAGTCGGTGACGATCGCGGTCCAGGTCAACGGCAAGCTCCGCGACACGCTCGAGGTGCCGGCGGGCCTCGCCGACAGCGACGTCGCCGCCCGCGCCAAGGAGTCCCCGAAGGTCCAGGCGGCGATCGATGGCAAACAGATCCGGCGCGAGATCGTCATCGCCGATCGCCTCGTCAACCTTGTTGCAGGGTAGCTCAGGGCCCGCCGCCGCCCGTGGCACGGCCACATCGTTGCGGCCGAAGTGTCACAACAGAATTTTCAAAGGCGTGACAGGTTTGGCACACCTCGGTGGTCCGCTGTAACACTTGCGGCCCTAGCCTGGGCGGCATGGATCGACTGCTTCCGTGGCTTCGTAAATCGGGCTGGGCCTACATCCTGTTGGCCGTCGCGTTGGCGGGGTTGGGGTGGCGCCTGGCCGGTCGGGCGCCGACCGCGACCCAACCGCAGACACATGCGGTCGCGACCATTGCTCCACGCGAACCGACGGCCATGGTCGTCCACGTCACCGGGGCGGTGCGCAAGCCGGGGGTGTATCGCGTTGCGGACGGCGGGCGGGTCATCCAGGCGATCAAGGTGGCAGGCGGGCCGACCGGGGCTGCCGACCTCGCTGCGATCAACCTGGCCGCCCCGCTGCAAGACGGGCAACAGGTGTTGGTGCCCGCTCGTCTCGTGGCCGCGGCGGGCGGGCAGGGGAGGGCGACACCACCCGCGGTAGGCGGTCCCGTGAGCCTGTCATCGGCGACCGCGGACCAGCTCGACTCCCTGGACGGCATCGGTCCGACGCTCGCGGCGCGCATCGTCGCGTGGCGTGATCAGCACGGAGGGTTCGCCTCGATCGACCAGTTGATGGACGTGCCCGGCATCGGCCAGACCCGGCTCGACGCCATCCGCTCCAAGCTGACTCCGTGAACGCCGCGCCGTCGCGGTCGCTCGCGGTGCTGCTGCGACATGCACCGCACGTGCTGCTGATTGCGGTCAACGTAGGACTGCTGCTTGCGCTGGGTCTCGACGTGCCCCCGCTCATCGCGTTGTTCGCGGCGCTCGTGTCCTGCACGGCGGCGGTGGTGAGCCTGCGCCGTGGTGATTCCAACGCGGCGTTCTGGCTGTTGGCGGCGGCCCTCGTAGTGGCTGGGTGGGGATGGGGCAGCGCGCGCCTGTCAGCAACGACACCGCCGGTTGCGGCGACCCAGTCTGTTGTGGGAGTAGTCGACGTCGATACGCAGCCCCAGCAAACGACACGTGGACTGCGCGTACGCGTGCGGGTCGTGGCGTTGGCCGCCGGTCACGTCCCGCCGGGTTCACGGCTGCTGGCAGATCTGCCGCAACATGCACCCCGGGTACGGCTTGGCATGCGGCTACGCGTGACAGGGCGGCTCGTGCCGGCTGCGACCGCGCGGTCACCCGGCTGGTGGCGTGCGTATCTCGAACGGAGCACAATCACGGGACGCCTCGATCTCCACGCCGTCCAGGTGATCGGTGCGCGAGGCGGCCTGGCGGGGCTCCGCGACCGCGTGCGCAACGCGGCCACCGATGCCGTTGGGAGCGGGTTGTCGGGCGAGCGGCGCGCGGTCGTGCGCGGAATGGCCCTGGGCGGGGGAGCGGGACTGTCGGAGGCCACCGCACAATCACTGCGCGATGCAGGCGTGTGGCATCTGCTCGCCGTCTCGGGTCAGAACGTCGCGATGGTCGGCATCGCGATCATGGCGTTGCTCGGCGCATTGGGGTGTGCCAAGCGCCCGGCAACCGTCATCGCGCTGACGGCCCTGGTGGCCTACTGCCTGGTGTGTGACGGGGGAGCGTCCGTCGTGCGCGCGGGCATCATGGGGGCGCTGGGGATTGTGGCCGAGTTGCGCTTTCGTGACAGACAGCGTTGGTACCTGCTGCTGGTCGGGCTCGCCGTACTGTTGATCCATCAGCCTCGAACGATCGGCGATCCCGGGTTGCAGCTCTCGTTCGCCGCGGTGGCGGGGATGTTCCTGATCGCATCGCCGATCGCCGCTTCGTGCGCCGAGTTGATGCCCAAACGTCTCGCTGATTTGATCGCACAGGCGGCGGCCGCGACGATCGCAACGAGCCCCGTCGTGATCTGGCATTTTGGCCAACTGTCGCTCGCGGGACTCGTGGTCAACCTCGTCGCCGTTCCGTTGGCCAGCGCGATCGTTGTGCTGGCACTGTCGGGGATGGCGTTGGGTGCGGCGATCGCACCGCTCGGTGTCGCCATCGCCTGGGTCACCGGCCTTGGGGCGTCGCTGCTGATCTGGGTTGCGCGTGCCGCCTCATCGGTTCCGGGAGCGACCGTTGCGCTGCCGGCATGGGCTGCAGGGGTCGGTGCGAGCATCGCGATCGCCGCCGTGTTCGGTCTGCGACGCCTGCGTGCCGCGCGCGGCCCGCTGGTGTCCATCCGACCGCCGCGGGTTGCGCTGGTCGCAGCCATCGCAGCGCTGATCGCGGGCGTGGCCATCGCCATTCCGATCAGGCGCCCGCCAGAACCATGGCCGCGGCAGGCTGCCGTGACGGCGCTGGACGTCGGTCAAGGCGATGCGATCCTGCTGCGATCGCCGGATGGGGCGGCCGCGCTGATCGACACCGGGCCACCCGGTTCGACTCCGCCGGTCGAACGTGCGCTGCGCCGGGCGGGGGTTCGGCGGCTGGACCTGATGGCGATCACACATGACCAGCTGGACCACTCAGGCGCGGCGCGCGCCGTGCTGGACGACGTCCCGGTGGGAACGTTCGCCGCCCCGGTCTCCGTGCCCGCGATCATCTCGCGCGCCCGCCGTCACGGCGTCCCCGTCCGCTCGATCGCTGCGGGCGACGTGATTCAGGTCGGTGTGTGGCGGCTGGAGGTCTTGTGGCCCCTCGCAGGGTTCACGCCGCCCCCGGATGCGAACGACGCGGCGCTCGTCGTCCTGGCCCGCGCGCCGGGCATCTCGGCCCTGCTGACTGCAGATGCCGAGAGCAACGTGCTGACGCGGCTACGCCTCCAGCACGTCGACGTGCTGAAGGTCTCGCACCACGGCTCGGCCGACTTCGGCCTGGCAGATGTGTTGCGCCGGCTGACACCGACCTCGGCCCTGATCTCGGTGGGCGCCGGCAACACGTACGGTCACCCGGTGCCATCGACGCTCCAAACCTTGGCGCAGGCGTCCGTCCGGGTCGAGCGCACCGACCGCTCAGGCAGCGTCACTGCGGTTGGCGGCGCGGCAGGGGTGACGCTGTACACCGAGCGCGGGGAGTAGTCGGGTCGACCGACGCGTGTGCCCGCCGTGCGGCGGCGGGCACACGGTCTCGGAGCTATGACTCGGCGCCGACCGTCAGGGGAGCGGGGCCGGGGCCTTCGATCGCCACGTTGGGCATCCAGTTGAGGGCCTTCGGCAGGTACCAGTTGGCGTTGCCGAGCAACCGCATGATCGCCGGCAGCAGCACGCCCCTGACGATCGTTGCGTCCAACAGGACCGCGACGCCAAGTCCAAAGCCCATCTGCTGGAACATGACCAGGTCGCCGGCGGCGAACCCACCGAACACCGCGACCATGATCAGCGCCGCGCCGGTGATGAGCCGCCCGCTTGAGCTGATGCCGTGGGTGATCGACGCGACGTTGTCCCCGGTCTCGACGAACTTCTCACGGATACGCGACAGCAGGAACACGTGGTAGTCCATCGACAGGCCGAACAAGACGGCGAACAGGAAGATCGGGATCCAGGCCTCGATCGTGTCGACCTGCTGGAACCCGAAGAACCCTGCACCGTAGCCCTTCTGGCTGACGAGCGTCACAAGTCCGAAGGCCGCACCCACCGAAAGCAGGTTCAGGATGATCGCCACGACGGGCACGACGATCGAGCGGAACGCCAGTAGCAGCACCAGGAACGACAGGGCCAGCACGACCACCACGACGATCGGCAGATAGCGGCTCGCGATGTCGAAATAATCGATGTTGAGTGACGTCGCCCCGCCCACGGGCAGGTCGGTCGCGGCGCGAAGACGGTTGACTGCGTCCTCCGCGGCCGTGCTGGTGGAGTCTGCGTTGACCGGGATTGCGAGTACGCCTCCCTTGGGCCCGGCGCCCTGCTCCAAGTCAGGTTTGCCGAGGACCGGATCTCCGGCGATCGCCGAGGTGATGCGTGCGATCTGGGCGACGTTGGCGGTCGATGTCGGGTCACCCGAAATCGGAATGCGTGCGGGGGCGACCTCGCCGACGTTGAAGTCTCTCTGAAGTGTCTCGAACGCCTGGCGTGCCTCGATGTTGGCAGGCAGCGTCTCGACCCCCGACGCGCCGGTGTTGATGCTCCAGTACGGAAGCGACGCCGCGACGAGGAGGCCGGCGGCCAGGACAAAGCTCGCGACCGGGCGCTTCATCACCCAGGTCACGACACGCGCCCAGAAGCCCGTTCGCGCGTCGGCCGCGGTACGCTTGGGAACGAGGCGTCCTTTCTCGATCTTGTCGCCGAGGACGGACAGCAGCGCAGGAAGCAACGTCAGTGCTGCGGCGACGGCCGCCAGCACTGCGAGGATCGCGCCCAGGCCGAGGCTTACGAACACCGACATCGGCACGATCAGCAGGCTGATGAGGGCGACGACGACGGTGATTCCCGAAAAGAACACCGCGCGACTCGACGTGTCGCCCGCGCGCTCGATCGCCTCCAACTTGGCGACGCCAACCGCCCGCTCCTCGCGGTAGCGGCTGACGATGAACAGCGCGTAGTCGATGCCGACGGCCAGGCCCATCATCGTGATCATGTTCTGGACGAAGAACGACAGCTCGCCGAGCTGACCGACCAGCGCGGTCAGCGCCAGCGCGACGATGATCGCCGCGATTGCGAGTATCAACGGCAGCAGCGCCGAGACCAGGGCGCCGAACACGAGGGCCAGGATGATCAGGCCAATCCCGATGCCGATCGTCTCGCCGACCTTCAAGTCGTTCTCGGCGACCTTGTTGCTGGCCTCCTCGATCGAGGTCAGGCCGGTCACCTTGACATCGAGCCCGGCGACCCCGTCGGCGTTCTTGGCGGTCTCGAGTACCTTGGCGATGTTGTCACGCGCTTCGTTGATGCTGCCGGCCATCACCACGGGAATGACGGCTGCGGTCGCGTCCCCCGAGATGAGTCGGGGATCGGCCGTGGGTGAAATGGCTGACGCGACGACGGTGGGGCCGAGCCCCTTGAGCGTGCCGGTCAGCTTGTCGAGTTGGGTTCGCAGTGGTGCATCGGCGAACGTGCCGTTGGAGGCGGTCACGACGACCTGTTCGACCACGGCGTCGGGCGAGCCCGTGATCTGTTCGATCTGATTCGCGGCTCGCTGACTTTCGGGGGTGGTGACGAACGATTGCGCCGGGCTCAGCACGTCGGCCAGAAGCAGTCCGATCACGGCGAACGCGGCGATGAGGGTCGCCACCCAGATCCAGATCACCCGTTTGGGGTGCTCGGCGGAGCTGCGGGCGAGCGCTCGGGGGGAGAGAGACGAGAACATCGGTGAGGACTCCTTGGTCAGATCACTCCGGCCGAGAGACAACCGACCGGTTGGTATGTTTTGAGAGAAAAAAACACAAGCACCTTGAGGATCGAGCTATGAGGGCGCCATGATGGGCGCGGTGATTCCGAGGGCGCGGAACGTAAACCGCAGGTACTGCTCCGAGAGGCGCTCCACCAGCCCGGGGTCTCCGGAGACGTCGGCCAGCTGGTCGTAGCCCAGGTAGGACAGGACGGCGAAATGCGCGGCCTCGGCGGGATCGACCGTCAGATCCATATCGCCCTGCTCCTGCGCGCGGCGCAGCAGATCGGCGATGAGCGTGAACCACGCATCGAACGGTTTCATGCGTTCGGCCATATCGGGGAAGTTCGCGATCTCCTCGCACAATCGCCCGATCGCCGTCCCCGAGGGCGTCGCGTGCTTACTCGATGCGGCTGCGCGCACGATGGCCACAATTTGATCCACGGCACGGGGGTGATACCCAGCGGCTTGCAGAATGGCGTCATGCCATCCCGTGCGGACGGCGTCCAGGGCTTCGAGCACCAACTCGGCCTTGCTTGCGAAGTGGAAGTAGAACCCGCCCTTGGTCAGGCCGGACTCCTTGATGACGTCGTTGAGCGACGTCCCGGCGAATCCCCGTTCCAGAAAATGTGTGGCCGCGACATCCAGGATGCGCTGCCGAGTGGCCTCGCCGCGGTCAGTGGTCGTTGTGGATGGGGGCGTCATGCGGGCGACCCTACCGACCGACCAGTCGGTTTGTCAAGTGCGGATCGCGGGACCATTTAGTCTGTGGCGATGCCGAGTCCGATGACAGCTTTCCGATGAGCCAGGCCCGTGAACCCCTCGGACCTGTGTACGCGATCTGGGGCGAGGACCGCGGCAAGGTCGAGCGTGCGCTCCACCGGCTGCAGCAGCGCGTCCAGACCGAGGGGGGAATGCCGCCGGAGGTCTCGGACGCAGCCCAGACGCCGGCCGTCGAGATCGTGGCGGCCTGCGAGACGTTGTCGTTTGGAGGCACGCGGTTGGTCATCGTACGTGGCGCCGACGCGTGGCGGGCCGATGATGCGACGCCGCTCGTGGAGTACCTGGCGGCGCCGAATCCCGCGACCTGCCTCGCACTCATCTCGGACGGCGCCGTGACACCCAAGCTCAAGGCGGCGGTCGAGGCGGCCGGCCAGGTCTTGACCTTCGGACCTGACCCCAAGGCCAAACGCACTGAGCGCACCAAATGGTTCGTCGACCACACCGTCGCGGAGTGCCATCGCTACGGGGCAAAGCTCCCCGTCGCGGTCGCTCGCGAGATCGTGCGACTGGTGGGCGAGGACGCAATGTCGCTCAGCCACGAGGCCGCCAAACTCGCGTCCGCTGCGGCAGGCGCGCCGATCGACAAGGAACTGGTTGCGGCACTCGTCGTCGAGAACCCCGAGGCCAAGGCGTACGAGCTGGCCGACGCCGTCGTCGCAGGCAACCGCGCCAAGGTGTTCGACCTGCTCGACGAGTTGGGCGTCGGTGACAAGCCGACAGATCCAGCGGTCATCCACTCGACACTGAGTCGACACTTTCGCGGCATCGCCGTCGCGCAGTCACTCGGCGACAGCGCGACGTCCGACGAGGTGGGGGAAGCGACAGGGCTCAAGGGCTACCCGGCGCAGAAGGCCCTCGAACACTCGCGAGCTGTGGCCGAAGGTTCCGGCGAACGCTGTGTGTCACGACTGGCGACCCTCGAGCTTGACCTGCGTGTCTCGGCCTTCGGCGACCTGGGCCGCTCAAGCGATGACGGCCGACGCTTCGTCCTCGAACTCGCCGCCCGAGACCTTCTGGGCCTCGTGCGTCGCTGAGCCACGCTGGGGGAGCCTCGACGAGGTTCGGCCGGTCAGGTCACCGACGTGCAGGCCGCGATGAATATCTCGGACAGTTCCGCCCACGCGTGGCCGGTCGTGGTGCGACGCGAGGGGCCGACATCACCCAAGCGCTCCCAGCCGCGTTGCTCGAGGCGGACCACGGTACGTTCATCGCCGTCGCTGCGGAACGTCACCTCGACGTCCGTCGCCTCGGATGGATCGAAGAACAGGTGCCATCGATAGGCCACCCGCGTCGGTGGCTCCCACGCGACGACCTGGCCCCATTCGTGCTCGACCCCGTCGGCGCCGCGTTCGAAGATGCGCCCGCCCGCCAGTGGCTCAAAAGTGATCGACTCGGGCCCGCGGCTGATCGTGTGGTCGGGGGGCCACCATGACGCACACCGTTTGGTCCAGACCGCGAAGGCATGGTCGACCGGGGCCTGCACCGCGAACTCGATGACCAGCGGGTCAATCACGTGTCGTCCCGCGGTGGCTGTGTATTTTCGGCCACGAGTCGGAACCGCGTGGCCGCGTCGCTCCACACCTGTTCCAGGTAGGCACGGACCGCCTCGATGCCCTCCGGCCGCAGCTCGTACACGCGACGGGTGCCATCCGGGCGGTCGGTGACCAGCTCGGCTTGTTTCAAGAGCCGAAGATGGCGCGACACGGCGGGTCGGCTGACCGGCAGTCGATCGGCGATCTGCTGCACCGAATGCGAACCGTCACGCAGGATCTCGACGATGGCGCGCCGCGTCGGATCGCCAAGCGCGTCGAGCGCGTTGCCCTCACGTCGTCTGGATGTCTCGCCCATGCTTGTCGTCCTCATCGTCGCCGTCACAGCCTCGCTACGGTAACTTATCGGTTACGCAAGCCCGCGAGGAGAGGAACCCGCCATGCCGTCAGCCCCGTTCACCGGATCCGGAAGTCCTGACGATCCGTGGATCCTGACGACGCCCCCTGGGACGTCCGAGTTCGCGATGCATCGGGACGAGGCCGCTGACCCACCCGCACTCGTGTGCCAGGTCGGCAAGACCCAACTGCGCTACCACCTGCGCTGCATCGAGGACCTGCACGCCATGCTGACAGCGCACGGGGACTGGATGCCGCTGGGCTCGGCGGACGAGCAGAAGCCGGCGGCGGAGGGTACGGTCGAGGCATGGGGCAGATCCGACCACAACCCCGTCGGCGGCTGGTACGGCATCAAGAAGGGCCTGCGCGGCCGGTTCGGGATGTACGTGCCACCGGTCCTCGAGGCACTGGGCCTCGCCGAGGTCGAACACAATCCGCGCAACAACCGGATGCGTGCGATCTGACAGAGGCGAACATCGGGGAGCGGCGAACATCAAGCGACTTTGTAGCAGCCATTGCGACCCTTCCCGACACCCCGTGATCGCTGTCGCCGAGAGCGTTCCCGGGACGATTGGTGTCAGTTGCGCGGGCGTTTGCAAACGCCCGCCCCGCTGGGGGTGAAAACAGGACCTCGCGACGCGAAAGTCGCGGCGCTCAGTTCTGTTTTCTCCACAGACACCACTGACAAGTTCGTGACACCGGTTCTCGAGGTCTACGCCCAACTCGACGAGCGCCCCTACCCCAAAGCCATCACCATCCCCGATCAGCAAATCGCCGCCGTCGCAATCGAGGGCGACGCCTTCCACTCCGAATGGAACTACCTCATCAAACCACGCACTTAAAGACCAACGAGCCCTTCGCACGATTGGCAACGACCGCCGCCGCCGTCTCACTCGGTTTTGCTTCGGAAGTAGGCGTTCTGAGGTTCGAATTTCCACCCGCCGGGGGCGAGCCCCGCTCCGGGCCGTTTCGCTCGCCATCCGACGCAGTGGTTATTTCTGCACGGACCCTAAACGTCGCGCGAAGTCATGCCCTGCACGTTTGCCAAATCCTCACCGCGTCCGCAGCGAGATCCATGGAAGCTCAGGCATTCGAAACGCCTGCAGCGATGACAACCGCGCTCGATCCGAGCGGAGGCGCCTGGGAGCTACGCCTCGCGGGCGGCGAGCATGCGGGCGACGCGGCTCTTCTTGCGGGCGGCGTTGTTGACATGGATCGCGCCCTTGGATGCAGCCTTGTCGATCAGCTTTTCGAGATCGCGGGCCCGCGTTGCGGCCTCGTCGTTCTCGGCGGCGGCTTCAAGCCCCTTGAACAAGGTCTTGATCGTCGAGCGGTAGCGGATGTTCGACTCCCGCTGCTTCTCGCTGCGAAGGATCCGCTTCTTCTGCTGCTTGATGTTGGCCAAACCGATGTCCTTCCAGGATGTTCCGAGCGACCGCGTATCTTACACATCATGTGGGTGGTCAAACACGCCGTGTTCGAACGGATGCCGCGGACGCGCAGTGGTGCAGGCGCGCCTCGCCCGCCCCGTCCGGCACTGGGGAGTTCTCACTGGCCGAGGTAGACGCCACGGCGGAGGTACCCATCACCGGAGCGAAGGGCGCAGGCCGCTCGACCGCCATCTTTGCCCTGTGGACCGCGGTCAGCCGGGTGGCCGGCCTGGTGCGCGAGATCGCCGCCGCCGCCCTCTATGGCGTTGGTCCAACCATCGACGCGTTCGTCGTCGCGTTCCAGGTACCGAACCTGCTGCGCAGCCTGGTGGCCGACGCAGCGCTCTCAGCCGCATTCGTGCCCACGTTCACCGAACTCGACGAGCAGGGGCGCCGCAAGGAGGCTGCCCAACTTGCCGGTGCATTCGTCGGGTTGATCTCCCTCGTTCTCGGGATCATCACGCTGATTGCGGTCGTGACGGCACCATGGGTCATGCCGCTGTTCGCTCCGAACCTTCCGGCCGGCTCCACCCAGCTGCTCGTGCACCTCTCGCAGATCATGTTTCCGATCATCGTGCTGCTGGGATTGACCGGGCTCGTGATGGGGATCCTGCAGGCCAACGGTGAGTTCGCATCAAGCGCGTTCGTGCCAGTGCTCTGGAACGGGGTCATCATCGCCGCCTTGTTGATCGTCGCCCCGATGGTGGATGGCGACGCCAAGATCTACGTGTACGCGATCGGCATCCTGATCGGCACGGCGGTGCAACTCCTCTACCTGTTGCCCGGTCTGCGCGGCAAAGGGCCGTTCCGGATCTCGCTCGGTCGCGGCAACCCCCACGTCCGCAGGGTGCTCGGGCTGATGGTGCCGGTCACGATCGGGCTTGGGTTGATCAACTTCACCCTCGTCATCAACAGCTACGTCGCGGACAAGATCCCCGGGGAGGGGGCGATCCGTGGGATCGACGCGGCGTTCCGGCTGTACATCCTTCCGCAGGGCATCTTCAGCGTCGCGGTGTCGACGGTGCTGTTTCCGCTCATCTCGCGTATGGCGGCGCGGGGCGACATCTCCGGCATGCGGCAGGCGGTCACCGACGGCACCCGCCAGATCTTCTTCCTCTTGATCCCCGCCACGGTGTTCCTGGCGCTTCTGGCCACACCGGTGACCCGCTTGGTCTACGAACACCGCAGCTTTGACGCGGCCGCCACCGACCTGACCAGTAGCGCCTTGGTGTTCTTCACGCTCGGACTGGTGTTCAACGGCGGAAGCCTGTTGTTCATCCGCTCGTTCTTCGCGCTCAAGAAGACGTGGATCCCGACCAAGGTCTCGGTGGGGACGCTTGCCGTCAATGCGATCCTGGACTTCGCGCTCTACAAACCGATGGGCGTTGGGGGCATCGCACTCGCGACCTCGGTGGCGAGCTTCGCCGGCTTCGTCGCGATGGGGGTGTTGCTGCGCCGCGAACTCGGAGGCTTGAACGTCCGGTGGATGTCGGACGGCTTCGTCCGCACGGCCATCGCGTCCGTCTGGCTCGGAGCGCTGGCGTTCGGCACGTGGCACGCGCTCGACAGCGCGCTCGGCCGGTCACTGCCCGGACAGCTTGTCAGTGTTGCTGTCGCGTTGGTCGCGGCGGTGGCCGCCTACCTGTCGGCCGCCCGCGGTGTGGGTCTGCCGGAGCTCCGTGTGATGGGTCGGACGCTGCGTTCGCTTCGCTCAACGCGGGCGTGACCGGTCTGCCCGCTACGATACGTCGGCTTTGGACCAATCGCACATCCGCAACTTCTGCATCATCGCCCACATCGACCACGGCAAGTCGACGTTGGCGGACCGCATCCTGCAGCTCACCAACTCGATCAGCGACCGCGAGATGCGCTCGCAGGTACTCGACTCGATGGACCTGGAGCGCGAGCGCGGGATCACCATCAAGGCCCAGGCCGTGCGCGTGTTCTACACCGCATCCGATGACCAGGTCTACCAGCTCAACCTGATCGACACGCCCGGGCACGTGGACTTCTCGTACGAGGTCTCGCGGAGCCTGGCCGCGTGCGAGGGCGCGGTCCTGGTGGTGGACGCCAGTCAGGGCATCGAGGCGCAGACGCTCGCCAACACCTACCTGGCGATCGAGGCCGACCTCGAAGTCGTGCCGGTCCTCAACAAGATCGACCTTCCCGCAGCCGACCCTGACCTGCACGCCCGGGCCATCGCGGACCTGATCGGCGACAAGGCCGAAAACGTGCTGCGCATCTCGGCTAAGACCGGCCAGGGCATCCAGGACGTGCTCGAGGCGGTCGTCGCCCAGGTCCCACCGCCACGTGGCGATCCCGACGCGCCGCCGCGCGCGCTGATGTTCGACTCGGTGTACGACCAGTACCGCGGTGTGGTCACGTTCGTGCGGGTGGTCGACGGGGCGTTCCGCAAGGGCGACAAGCTCATTGCGATGCAGACCGGCCTGGCCATCGACGCCGAAGAGGTCGGTGTGATGACGCCCTCGATGGTCCCGACCGGCAAGCTCTCGGCCGGCGAGTCCGGCTACCTGATCACCGGGGTCAAGCAACTGGGCGACCTTCGGGTGGGCGACACGCTGACCGTGGCCTCCAACCGTGCGACCGAGGCGCTGCCCGGCTACCAAGAGGTCAAGCCGATGGTGTTCTGCGGGCTCTTCCCGCTGGATGCCGACGACTACCCGGACCTGCGCGAGGCCCTCGAGAAGCTCTCGCTCAACGACGGGTCGCTCGCGTGGGAGCCCGAGACCTCCCAGGCCCTGGGTTTTGGGTTCCGCTGCGGGTTCCTGGGCCTGCTCCACATGGACATCGTGCGCGAGCGGCTGGAGCGCGAGTACGACCTGGAGCTGCTCGCCACCACGCCCAACGTGGCGTACCGCGTCATCTCGACGACCGGCGAGGAGATCCTGGTCAAGAGCCCCGCCGAGCTGCCGAACCCCAGCAACATCGAGTCGATCTTCGAGCCGTTTGTGCGGTGCTCGGTCCTGGTCCCGTCCGAGTACGTCGGCTCGATCATGGAGCTGTGCCAGGAGCGTCGCGGTGCGTTCGTGACGATGGAACCCATCGAGAACCGCCAGCAGATCGTCTACGACCTGCCGCTCGCCGAGATCGTCATGGACTTCTACGACCAGCTCAAGAGCAGCACCAAGGGCTATGCGTCACTGGACTACGACATCATCGGTGACAAGGAAAGCCCGCTCGTCAAGCTGGACATCCTGCTGGCCGGCGACCCCGTCGATGCCCTGTCGATGATCGTCCACCGGGACCTCGCGTTCTCGCGTGGCAAGGGCATCGTGGACCGGCTGCAGAAGACGATTCCACGGCAGCTGTTCGAGGTGCCCATCCAGGCCGCGATCGGCAGCAAGGTCATCGCCCGCGAAACGGTCAAGGCCAGGCGCAAGGACGTGCTCGCCAAGTGCTACGGCGGAGACATCAGCCGCAAGCGCAAGCTCCTGGAACGCCAGAAAGAGGGCAAGAAGCGCATGAAGCAAGTGGGGCGCGTCGAGGTTCCGCAGGAGGCGTTCCTGGCGGTGCTGTCCATCGGGGAGGACAAGCACGCGGGCAAATGACCGGCGTCCGACACCTCTATGTCCACCTCCCGTTTTGCTCGAGTCGCTGTGGGTACTGCGCGTTTGTGGTCGAGGTCGGGGCGCTCGACCGTCGTGACGACTATCTGGATGCGTTGCTCGTCGAACTCGCGGCCGAGGGCCGGCGGATCGGTGAGTTGGACACCGTCTATCTGGGGGGTGGCACGCCGACGCTGATGGAGGCGCACCGTCTCGCGCGCCTGATGCAGGCCATCCGTCCGCATCTGGCAGCGGGCGCCGAGGTGACGACCGAGGCCAATCCCGAGACGGTTGACCAGGCTGCGTTTGCGGCGCTGCGCGAGGCGGGCATCACACGCGTGTCGTTGGGGGCCCAGTCCTTTCAGCCGGACCTGTTGCGTGCGCTCGACCGCCAGGCCACGCCTGATCAGGTGCGCGCGGCGTTCAACGCGGCCCGCGCGGCGGGGTTCGCCAGCGTCAGCATCGATCTGCTGTTCGCGGTGCCGGGGCAGGACCTGCCGATGCTGCAGGCCGACATCGATGAGGCGATTGCCCTGGGCGCCGACCACATCTCGTGGTATGAGCTCGAGGTCAAACCTGGCAGTGCGCTGGCACGTCACGGCGCGAGCATCGATGAGGACTTCTCCGAGCAGGCCTATCGGCTGGTGGTCGAGCGCCTGGAGGCAGCCGGATATCACTGGTACGAGACCGCCAACTTCGCGCGGCCCGGCCATGAATGTCGCCACAGCCTGGCTTACTGGCAGGCAGCCGACTACGTGGGTGTGGGCATCGGCGCGGTCTCGACCGTCGGGCCAGACCGGTGGCGCAACGCGCCCGACCTGTCCGGCTACATCGCGCGAGCCGGCGACGGGGACGCCCCCCGCCGGACTGGTGAGGCACTCGATCCCGACACCCGCCGCCGTGAGCGTTGGATGTTGGGTCTGCGGCTGGCTCGACCGTTTCGCATGGATGTGGCGGGGCCGCCCGATCACCCGGAGGCCCTACAACATCTGGCGGGCCTGGGGCTCGTCACCTATGACGCCGACGAACTGCGGCTGTCTCGCGACGGCCGGTTCGTGCAGAACGCCATCCTGTGTGAACTGATGGAATACCCCACGTGAGCGACATCCGCCTCTCCCCGCGCCAGGAAGCCATTCTGCGCATGGTCGTCGAGCGCCACATCTCAAGCGGCATCCCGATCGGGAGCAAGCACATCGCCGGCCAGTTGGGAATGGATTTCGCCTCGTCGACGGTGCGTTCCGAGCTGGCACGACTCGAGCAACTGGGGCTCTTGAACCACCCGCACACGTCCGCGGGGCGGGTGCCGACCGATTCCGGATACCGCTACTACGTGGATCATCTGCGCCCGGACGATCGGTTGCCCGCGCCGCGTGAGGTCGCCAACGCACTCGTGGTGGGCGAGGTCCGCAAAGAGGTCGACGCCGCGATGCGTCGCGTGGCCGACGTGATGTCCCAGGTCACGCACATGTTGGGGGTGGTCACCGCGCCCCCGGCCCAGTCGACCACATTGCGACGGGTCGAGGTCTTGGTCCTGCAGCCGCAGCTCGTCATGGTCGTCGCGATCACCTCGACGGGTGCGGTGACAAAACGGATGTTCGCGTTCGACCAACCGGTCGATCCGCAATTGGCAGATTGGGCGTCGGACTTTCTCAACGAACGCGTCACCGGGCTCCCCGTCGGCGCCCGCATCATCGGTTCACGCCTGGCGGAGCCGTCGCTGGGCCCACGCGAGCAGGCTTTTGTGGCGACGATCGGCTCCGCGTTGACCGAGCTGGAGGACGAGGAGAGCCAGGGTTCGCTCGTCGTCGGCGGCCAGGCGCGCTTTCTCGAAGAGAACCGGTCGCAGGATCTGGTCGAGATCGGTTCACTCATGCACGCGTTGGAAGAGCGGTTCGTGCTGCTCGACCTGCTGCGCGGTGCGCTCGCCGCCAACGAGGTCTACCTGCGCATCGGCACCGAGCTTCCGGACGGGACGCTGCGCGGTGTGTCGCTGGTGGCGGCCAATTACGGCACCGTTCGGCGTAACCTGGGCACGGTGTCGGTCATCGGGCCGACGCGGATGGACTACCGTTTGGCGATCGCGACGGTGCGCGAAGCTGCGCACGCGCTGTCGGCCTACGTGGAAGAGGTGTACGAATAGACGATCGGTTCGAGATCCTCGAGGTGTGGCGTCGTCCGCTCAAGGACGACGCGACGGCGTCCGTGCGTGTGCTCGCCAAGACCGAGGCCGGCGGTGTGGGTCCCGAGGAATATGCGGTCGGCATCACGACCAAGCAGGAGTCGCAGCTCTACCCGCAGGCCGACGAGGGGGAGCTGTTCACCGGGCTCTCATTCGCCGAAGCACACTGGGTCGCCGCGGTGCTCGCGAGCGCGACGACGCGCGGCGAGGAGGCCGAGGCGTTGCTCTTTGACCTGCGCGTGCCGGTCGACCTGACGTGGCGCGACATCGAGTTGGCCGCCGAGGTCATCGAGCCGGGTGGAATCCGGTCGGGTCCGCTCGTGCCGTGGGAGACCGAGGGCATCCCGTCCCACAGCCGCTACGCCATTGCCACGTACACGCTCGACTGCGGCCACCAGGCCGTCGAATTGTTGCGCCAGGACTTGGAGAGCGCTCCGTTCTGGGTCGAGGAGGGTGCCGTCGACCACTTGGCCGCCCGCGACGCCCGCAGCCTGTGCCGTCTGCTCCTGGGCGCCGACAACCTCGACGAGGCGTACAGCCTGATCGAGTCAGCCCAAGAGAACCTCGCAACCCATGCCGACGACGACCTGGACGACTTCGACGACGACGAGGACTCCGACGACCGGATGTGACCGGACGTCTCACGGTGCAGCGACGTACGCTCGCGTCCGCGTGCGGCGCTGACCTGAAACGCGGGCACCTGGGACTGGGCCGGGTCGCCCGGAGTGCTCCGTGGTCCTCACGGGCGTCGAGGCGTCGGAACGACTGTCGCGCTCAACGAGATCCAACCCCGCGCGCAGCCGACTTGGATGAGGGAGCGCAGACCGGGCGGCCTGGTTGGGGAACGTGAGCACCCGTCACAGTTTTCGCTGTCTTCTGTGGGGAATTCTGATCCGTTTCGCGCTCCGCTTCGAAGGGTAGATATATCGGGGGGGCATCGTGCCGGCCCGAATTCGTCGGAGGTGCGTCATGTTCGGGCTGGATGAATGGATCGCAGGTCTCGGAGCCGGCAACTCGGTGATCCTGTCGTTGGTGGTCGCGGTCCTGCTGGGGCTTCGACACGCAACCGATCCGGACCATCTCTCGGCAGTCTCAACCCTCGTCGCAGCCGAGCCCGACCGGCGAACGCACCTGGCCATGCGCATGGGCCTCGCCTGGGGGGCCGGGCACGCGACGACGCTCTTCGTCTTCGGCGTGCCGATCATCCTCTTTGCGAGCTACCTGCCGCCGCAGGTCGGACGGCTGGCCGAGGCGGCGATCGGGCTGCTGATCATCGGGTTGGCGGCGCGGTTGCTCGTTCGTTGGCGGCGCGGACAATTGCACGTCCATGAACACGAGCACGAAGGCCGGGGTCATCGTCATTTGCACGGGCACACCCGTGCGGGTGCAGACACCCACGTCGGTCGGCCCATCCGCTCCTCGCTCGCCGCGTACGGCATCGGGTTGATCCATGGGCTGGGCGGGAGCGCAGGCGTGGGTCTCCTCCTCCTGGCGTCGATCTCGAACCGCGTCGTGGCGATCGCTGCGCTGCTGCTCTTCGCCGTCTTCACGGCGGTCTCGATGACCCTCTGCTCCGGGGCGTTCGGAATGGCGCTGAGCGCACAGGCGGTCAGACGAGGCTTCGATCGCCTCGCACCCACCCTCGGGGTCGCCAGCATGGCCTTCGGTGTGTGGTACGTGACCATGGCGCTCGCCCCACACTCTTTCTGACACGATCGGCTTCCCGTCTCGCGACGCCCTGCCGTGCGCGAATGAAGCGCCGTCGCGTTGCTGACCCCCTCGGCCGCCGTTGCCCACCCGTCGGCGACGTCACGGTCGGGCCCGAACTGTCTGGGGCAACCGCGCTCTGCGCGACGTCCTCGACATGGCCGAGATCCCACGATCCGGAACGCGGCCGCATCGGCGCCGTCGCTGGGACGCGTTCCAGTCTCACAGGCCGCGGTCTCCACCATCGGGGCCGGGGACGAAGTCCTTCGTCTTGCGCCTGGTGCCGGGCCCCGGAGGCCCCGCAGCTCCCGAGCACGGCGCATCACGTAACCCTGGTGCGATGCGACGTATCGGCCGCGTCTGATCGACCAGGGGTCGGTGCCTTGGCGAGCACGAAATGGTCTGTTAATCCGTGCGCAAGATTCATGTAATCACGGGCGCATAGAAAGCATCGCGTCCGGGCAGCGTTGCCGGTACGGGGTCGGCCCTGACCGATCCTGGCGTCACACCTTCTCTCAAGGAGTATGCATGCATGTTTCCCACCGGGGCGCCCGCCGCCTCGCCGTGGCCGCCCTCGGGGCCGCCACCCTCGCCGTCCCCATCGCACTCGCGGCGTCGAATCCCCCGGTCTCAATCGTCTCACCCGCGAACGGGTCGACGGTCACGGGCTCCAAAGTGACCTTGAAGATCAAGGCCAAGCCCGGTTTCCGCTTCACCGATCAGGGCACGGCCGTGAAGCCCAACGAGGGCCACGTCCACGTCGTTCTCGACAAGCGTCCCTTCGTCGCGCTCTACAGCACGACGTTCGTCTTCAAGGGCCTCAAAGCCGG
>JANLOO010000068.1:0-10070 GCA_031366605.1 Actinomycetota bacterium
GCGCCGAACGCGTCGCCGGCCTCGTCGTAGACGACACGCCACCGCCGCAAACGACCGGCCCCCACCACACGAGCCCGTACCCAGGCGGCCCTCCCCCCGACCAGCCCGGGCGGCATCATCGAAACGTGACCCCGACACCTCTGCCGGCACACGACGACGACCGAGCACCAGCACGGGACGCGCTCGGAGTGGCTCCGCACGTTGCAGCCAGTGATGTTCCCGCACCGGGGGATGCTCCGAGGACGCGAGACGCTGAACCTGTTCGTTCGTCGCCAACCTCTGGTCGGAGCAGGAAACGGTCCACGGCAAGTCTTCGCGCCGAGGCGCAGCGGTGGTGGCGCGGCAATGGAGCGACCGGTGGGTCCGGCCGACCCCTTCTTCGCGTCGCGGACGACCTCGCACGGCTGATCTTCGTTCAACCAGCACCGGTGTCCGAAGGCAGTTCCCGCGGCATTCTGGGCAGACTCCCGCGCCGCGGACTCACATTTCTCGCGCGCCGACTCCTCGTTCGCCTGCAAGCTTCGACCACCCCACGACGACGAGGTCAAGGGCGCAGCCCTCGATAGCGCGCGCCTTGTTCGACTGGGGTGCCCGGATTTGTCCGGACAGGCGACGAGTCAGGCGGTGTCGCCGAGCCTCGCTGCCACTGGCGGTCACGGCGATCGATCTCGGCGACGCCGTGTGGCGACGGTTTGCAGCCGCTGAACGGTGCAGTCGTTTCTGTGTCGTCCCTTAGGCCCTGCCCGGGGCGCCGCCGGCTCGGCTCCTGGTCGAGGAAACGCCAGAGGGGGCGCACGAGCGGGTCGGTCAGGTGGCTCACGAACGCGACTGTTGCCCGGAGAGGGCGCTGGCCGACCGCGTTCATGAGTCCCGCCGCCGCGAGGCCGACCAGGAGACCGGCGGCGATGTCCCCGGGGTAGTGCAGGCCGATCAGGACTCGATCCAGCGAGATGGCGGCTGCGGCGACGAGGAATCCGATGCCGGCGCGGCGGCTGAGGAAGAAGATGGCGAAGGCGATGGCGAAGGCGGCGGCGGCGTGGTCGCTGGGGAATGATGGGTCTAGGGAAGGGGCTGTGAAAAACAGGTGGGCTTGGGTGGGGTGCGCGGTCGTCGGCCGTTCGCGGAACCAGATCTTCCCGATGACCTGGTTGATCAGGAGCGCGACCCCGGCGGAGGCGAGCGCGGAGGCTGTCGCCATCTTCCAGCGTGAGGGCGGCGTCCCCGGCCGTCCGAGGAGCCACAGGCCGAGCGTCGCCACGGCCAGGACGGGGACGCTCCACCGCGAGAAGTCCTCGAGTTCGTCCGCGAGCAACGGATGGCCCACGAGGAGCTGGTTGAGGTAGTGGAAGAGCGTCCAGTCCATCGCGGTACCCCCGGTTGAAAAGCCCCGCGCGGGCGCGCAGGGCGGCGGTCAGGTCCGGGAGTATTGAGTAGCCGGCGCCGCCCGGCAACCGGCTTGGGTCTGAACGCCGGCCGAGGACACGTTGGTCGGGTGCGCCGGCCGGCGGACGTGCCGGGGGCTTTCACCACGCGTTTGCGCTGCCAGGTTTGAGCGGCCGCGGGGCGTTCAGCGTCTCTTTGCGGGCGGAGGAGGTCGTGTCGAATGTTCGACGATGAGGGCTCGCCCGGCCGAGTTCGAGACTGACCTTGACTGACGTCTCCGACTGCAAGTCTCCCCGCCGCGTCACGTGTGCGCATGGGTCCCGTTCCCGGCTCCGCGCACTGGCGCTCCGTCTCCGCAGTCCGAGACCAGGTAATCACGGCTCACCGGTCGCGCCCCGAGGAGGTGCCCAACGGAACAGAAGAACGATCTGTAAGGCTTTCTGGACGCGCTCGGGAATTCCGACCGAATTGCCGATACAGAAGGACGAGTTGTTCTCCTCGGAAGGTTGCCGTCCATGCAGACCCGCACGATCCTCGCCTCGCTCGCCGCATCCGCCACCGTCCTGGTTCCAACCGCGTTGGCGGTGGACGGAGCACCGCTCCAACGTCGCGACGGCGTTGTCATCGCGTGGCAGGCGCGATCCTCGACGGCCGTCGTCGTCACCGGTGACCAGCGGACGTACGCAATCCATTCGTTGCGCCGGGTCACCCCCGGCTCGCGCGTGCGCGTCGAGGGCATCAAATGGGGTACGCCCACGTCGGGCATCAAGTGGTCGGTCGCCCCATCCGACATCAAGTGGGGGATCAAATGGGCAGCCAACGGCAGCTTCCAGGCCCGGTTGACCAAACTCTCCGGCAGGGCCACGACCATGAGCCTTCGCGGGACGGTCGTGCGCCGTTTCGGCGGCCGCGGAGTGGCGGTGTCGATCCCGGGCGCCACGATCATCATCCCATTCCGGGGCGCAGTCTGGCTCCCCGGTGGAAAGCTCACCAACGGCGTTGCGACGCTTGGTCAGTTCGGGGCGAAGGTCACGGTTCGCGTCAGCTTCGACGCGAAGGGCCGTGCGTTCAGCCGCCGCGTCCTTGAGCTCGCCCCGCCGAGCGTACAGCCAGTCGCGCCACTCGCGGGTCGGGTCATCGCAGTCGACTCGGTTGCGCGCACCCTGACGGTGCAGACCGGCAACGTGAGCTTCCCGCTCCCCCTCACGATCGGCATCCCGCCCGCCTTCAACCTCGCGCTCTACCCAATCGGCTCTGAGATCGCTGCTGAGATCATGCACGGCCCGGCCCCGGATACCACGCTCGCAGCGACAGCGCTTTCGCTGAACCGGACGTTCGCCGAAGCCGATTCACCGACCACGAGCGTCGTGATCGTGCCGCCGAACCCGCTCCACCTCGCCGGCATCAACGACATGTTGAGCCGCTGGCTGACGGGGAATGCCCAGGGACTGGTGCCCAACACCGGACTGTTCACATCGGAGCGCAACCGGCTCGCCAGAGTGATGTTCCTCATCACTGTCGGGGATAAACCCAAGGCGGTCGCTGAACTCGGTCAACTCGACAAGAAGCTGCGAAACGCCCCGCCCGACGCGATCATGGCGGCCTTCCGTGACGAAAACCTGGCCGCGGCAGGCGCACTTCGGGCGCAGCTCCTCTAAGGGCCCGCGCGGCGAGGATGCGGTGGCGGCCGGGTACCCGTCATGGGTCCGGCAAGGATTGGATCGCTTCGAGCAATCCGTCGATGGACTGCTCGTGTGATTCAGACGACACCGTGAATCCGAGCAGACGCGCCGTCGCGGTCGTCGTTGGGCCGATTGTGACGATCCGAAGCGCCAATTGTCGGTCCTGGCTCAGGAGCGCCGCGAACGCCTCCACGCCGGACGGGGCGGTGAACACGATGTCGTGTGCATCGAGTGCCGCAGCGACCACCGCAGGCTCCACCGCATTGCGCACGGTGTCGTAGAACGCAACATCATCGACGATGGCACCGGCACGACGGAGCCCGGTGGGAAGCTCCGGCCGCCCGTGACGGGCCCGGGGCAGAAGAATCCGCATGTCGGCGAGGTCGTCGTCAGCGAGTTCCGCAACGACCGCCTCACCTGTTGCGCGTTGTGGGATCCGATCCACCCGAACCCCTCGCCCCTGGAGCGTGGTTGCCGTCGCGCCGCCAACCGCAATGATCTTCGTCGTCTCGGCAAGCGCGGCGGCGCTCGCCGCCAAACGATCGGCGAAGCAATCGGCGGCGTTGGCGCTGGTCACGACGATGACGTCGTACGTGGCGATCTGGTCGAGCGCCGTGGCGATCGGGGCGTCCCCGTCGATGGGCACAATCCGTGTCAGTGGCAGTTCGACGACCTGCGCGCCGAGCGCAGTCAACCGGTCGACGAGTTCGCGGGCCTGCGCAGCCGGCCGGGTCACCACCACGCGCCGACCGGTGAGCGGACACGTCACGCCGAGATGATCCGTGCGCGCAGGGTCGCTGCCAACTCCTCGCCGAGCTGCTCCGCATCGGATACGTCGCCCACCACGTGCCCTCGGGCGTGGGCATCGCCCTCCTCGGACCCGGCGAAGCCGATGAGACGCAGCGCGCCGCCGCCGGTCGTGCCGAGCGCGCCGATCGGCTCACGGCATCCCCCGCCCAGGGCCGCCAGGAACGCCCGCTCCGCACGCACGCACGACGCCGTCGTGGGATCGTCAAGGATCGCGACGACCTGCGTGAGGTCCGGCCGGTCAGCGCGCCCCTCGATCGCAAGGGCCCCTTGACCAGGCGCAGGGACGCACAGTGTGACGGCGAGGGGTGTGAGCCCCTGCGGTGCCAGGCCCAGGCGCGCGAGGCCGGCGGCTGCGAGCATCAACGCGTCGACGCCCTCGCCACGTGTGAGCTTCTCGAGCCGCGTCCCGACGTTGCCACGGATCTCGACACACACCACGTCCGGCCGCGTAAGCCGAATCTGTGCCGCCCGCCGCGGACTGCCGGTACCGATCCGCGCCCCCACGGGAAGGCCTTCGAGCCCGCCTGGCGGCCCGATCAGGACATCGCGTGGGTCCTCGCGCTCGGGAACGCCCAGGATCGCGAGCCCGTGCGGGAGCTCACCCGGCAGATCCTTTGCCGAATGCACTGCCAGGTCGGCACGCCCGTCCAGCAGCGCCTCTTCGAGTTCCTTGACAAAGAGACCCCGTGTGGCATCGGCACCTCCGGCCGCGCTCCAACGATCGCCGGTGGTGACGACCTGCAGCAGATCGACGCGGTGACCGGCGGCGCGCAGCCTGCCCGCAACCCACTCGGACTGTGCGAGCGCCAGGGGTGAACGACGGGTGGCGAGGGTCAGGTCGATTGGTCGGACTCGACACCGAACAGATGCCGGATGCTCTCGAGGTGCGCCACACCGTCACCCTCGGCCACCGCTGCGCGCAGGCGCACGGTGGGCTCATGGAGCAACTTGTTGACGATCGCCCTGGTCAACTGCTCAATTCGCTCGCCGTCCGCATCGCTCATCGACTCCCACTGGCCCGCCACCCGCGCGATCTCGCCCAAACGGATTTTCTCGGCCATGTCACGCAGCCATCCGATGGTGGGTGCCACGGAGAGCGCGCGACGCCACTCCGTGAACTGCCGGGCCTCGTCCGCGACGATCGCCTCCGCAAGTTCGGCTTCGCGCATCCGGCCGTTGAGGTTGACCTCGACGACGCGCTCCAGATCGTCGATGTCGTAGAGCCGCACACCCGGCACCGAGGCGATCTCGCCTTCGAGGTCACGCGGGACGGCGATGTCGATCAGGACCATCGGCCGGCCCGGCCGCTCGCGCATGGCGCGTTCGACATCGTCGTGGCCCAACAACGGATGTGGCGCGTCAGTCGACGAGATGACGATGTCGGCCTCGGCCAGCTCGTGTGCGAGGCGGTCGAACCCGACCCCCTCACCGCCGATGCGCTCTGCCAGTCCGCGGGCGGTCGACACCGTGCGGTTCGCGACGACGAGGTTGCCCACACCCGACGCCACCAGAGCGCTCGCGGTCGTCTCGGCCACGTCCCCCGCGCCGATCAGCAATGCGCGACGTTGCTCGAGATCGGTCACAGCCTCGCGTGCCAGCTCCACGGCGACACTGGCCACCGAGACGGCGCCCGCCCCGATACCGGTTTCGTGGCGCACGCGCTTGCCGGTCTCGAGCGCCTTGCGGAACAGGTTGTCGAGCACCGGTCCGACCGTGTCCTCCTCCTGCGCGCGCTCGAACGCGTGGCGCACCTGCCCTTGAATCTCGCTCTCGCCGACGATCATCGCGTCCAAACTGGACGCCACCCGCAGAAGGTGGACCGCGACGCGCTCGTCGCGGTGCGCATACCTGGCGCAATCGAGTTCGTGCCGGCTGATGTCGGTCTGCGTGACAAGCGCCTGACACACCGCTTCCTCAGCCGCGGCGTTCTCATCCGCGCGGACGTACACCTCGGTGCGGTTGCACGTCGATATCGTGACGACCTCGCTGATGCCGGCCTGGGCGAGCAAGCTGCGCAGCAGGCCCCGGGCCGCAGCATCCGTCAGGGCGGCTTTCTCGCGCTGCTCGACTGGTGCGGTCCTGTGAGACAGGCCAACGACGATCAGATGCATCCTTGCGATGGTAGCCGACAACCCACGTCAAGCCGCTGTAAACCGGGCGCAAATGCAGGTGCGTCCGTCCTCGATCGCTACTGAGTCTGATCGTCCTGACGGCGCTCGACCAGTCGGGTCAACAGCTCAACCTCGCGTGTAATCCGTGCCGTGCGCAGGCCGACCACCGCGACGTAGACCAGCAGCACGAACCAGACCACGGCAAACGCCGCCACAACGTAGTCACTCATGCCGGATCCTCCAACAGGCGTCGCAGCTTGCCGAGCGCGCGGTCGGTGCGCCGCTGCATGAGTTCGAGTTTGAGCAGCGTGACGAACACCACGGCGACGGCGACCTGCGCGACCGCGAGCCACAGAAGAATCCCGGAATCGATGTGGATGCCCTTGCTGTCGATGGGCGTGGGATGCAAGAAATCCTGTGCGCGGCGGACGGCGTAGAACGAGAGCGGCACCGAGGCGAAGCCCACCACGGCGAACACCGCCGAAAAGCGCGCCCGGGCAGAGTCCTCGGACGAGTTGCGCAACACGAAGAATGACGCGTAGATCAAGCCGATGATCAGGTATGTCACCAGCCGGGGATCCTGCCAGCGCCACCAGGTGCCCCACGAACCCCGTGCCCAGATCGACCCGGAGATGATCGTCAGCACGACGAACAAGAGGCCCAATCCAACCGACACCGCGACGACCTCGTCATACCGCTCGTCGCGGCGTCGCAGGTAGAGAAGCCCCGCCACGCACGCCACCAGGAATGCGGCCAGCGACATGTTGGCAAGGGGGACGTGCAGGTACAGGATGTTCTGGATGTCACCGTCGGCCTGTTCGGGTGCGACGAAGAACGCGCCGAGGATCGCGACCGACATCAGGACGGCGCTGGCGATCGCCCACGCGGCGAGACCGCGGCCCGGCGCTCGTGGCCCGCTGCCGCTGTCAGTCATCGAACACCGCATCGAAGGTCGCATATGCCACGAGGCCAAACGTTACCGCAATCCCTGCCAGGAACAGGCAATAGCCACCGTACTGGGCCATGTCATTCGGCCCCACCACGGCGTGGGTCGCGCCGGCGGCGGCGATGACGACCGGCACGAGCAGCGGCAGGAAGATGACCGGGAGCACGAGCTCGCGGGACCGGGTGAACACCGCCATTGACGCCACGAGGGTGCCGAGGATGCCGATCGCGATGTCCGCGAGCAGACATGCCAGAAACAGCCAACCGATGTCCCCCCAGTACGGTCCATGGACGAAGAAGATCCCCAGGAGCGGCACCGCGACAACCTGGACGGCCAGCAGGTACCCCACGATCGCAACGGCACGGGCCAGCAGCATCACAAACCGAGAGACCGGGGCGACGAGCAACCCGTCCAGAACCCGTTGCTCACGCTCGGCGACGTAGCTGCGACCGACGCCGAGCACGGCGGCAAACGCGAGCGGCACCCAGAGCAGGCCACCCGCAAACCGTGTCAGATCGGTCTCGCGTGTGCCGAAGCCGAACTGCAGGATCACCATGGCGATCACAACGAACAACGTCATTGCGACCGCGGTGTCACGGGTGCGGAGCTCCAGGCGCAGGTCCTTGAGCACGAGCGCGCGGAACTGCCGGCGTCTCACGCGACCTCACGTTCGTACTCGGCGCGGAACGCGGCGGGATCAAGCCCGGCCGTCGCCTGCTCGAGGCGCACCCGCCCGGCGCGCAGCACCATCACGCGGTCGGCGACGCGCACGGCGCGCTCCACATCGTGCGTCACCAGCACCACGCTGGCGCCGTCCGCCACGACCCGATCCAGCAGCCCCGCGCCCGCCGCGTCCAGACCGGACGTGGGCTCGTCCAACAGCAGCAGCGACGGGCGGTGCAGAAGCAGGCGGGCGATCCCGAGCCGCTGCGCCATGCCGCGGCTGAACGTACGCACAGGCTCGAATCCACGTGCCAGCAGCCCGACGTGATCCAGTAACTCCTCGATGCGATCCCGGGGATCGGGCACGCCGTAGAGGTCAGCGAAGAGCTCCAGGTTCTGGAGGGCCGTCAGGTCGAGGTAGACCAGCGGGTCGTGACCCAGGTAGCCAAGGTGCGGGCGCACGAGCTGCGCATTGTCCGGCAAGGCGTGCCCCATCACCGAGAGCGTGCCTTGGGTGGGGCGGTGCAGCGTGGCCAGCATTCGCAACAGCGTGGTCTTGCCGGCGCCGTTGGGTCCCACGATCGCGAGCGTCTCGCCGGCGGTCAAATCGATGTCGATCCCGTCCAGGGCGCGGCGTTGCCCGTATGCCTTGACGAGTCCGCGTCCGGTGATCAGGAGAACGCCACCTCGGCCACGACGAACGCGAAGAACACGACCGCCAGCACGCCGTTGGCCACACCGAACGCCGCCTTGATGCGATCAGGCGACCCGTCGGCGACGACGACGTTCTCGTACACGAGCACCGCCGCGCAGACAGCGGTGCCGACGAAGTAGACGGCCCCCGCTCCCGCGGCGATGCCTGCGAGGATCAACAAGGCCGTCGTCGCGACGTGCAGCGCGCGGGTGATCCGCAGCGCGCCGGCCCGCCCGAAGCGCGCAGGCATGGATTGCACGCCCTGCGCACGGTCGAAGTCCTCGTCAAGCAGCGCGTAGATGACGTCGAACCCCGCGATCCACGTGGCGACGGCCCCCCACAGCAGGAGCGGCGCGGCTGCGAACTCCCCCGTCACCGCGAGCCATCCGCCCACCGGGGCGATGCCGATCGTGACGCCCAACAGCAGGTGACAGGCCCACGTGACCCGTTTGGCATAGGGATAGAGGACGAACAGGACCACCGGCACCGCACACAGGTACCACGTGATTCGCGGCAGTTGGCTGACCGCGAGGATCAAGGCCGCGAGGCTCGCCGCGCAAAACCAGATGACCTGGGTCCGGGTCAACCGCCCGCTGGGAAGCTCCCGCATCGCGGTGCGTGGGTTACGGGCGTCGATTTCGACATCGATCAGGCGGTTGAGCGCCATCGCGAGTGAGCGAGCTCCTGCCATCGCAAGCAGGATCCACCCCATCCGTGAGATCGCCGGGACCTCCATTCGTGCAAGAAATGCCCCGGCCAGCGCAAACGGCAGCGCGAACACCGTGTGGGCGAACCGGACGAAGCTGAGGAGGGCCGGCACCAAAGCCAGTCCCTGAGCCGGCCGAGCGGCGGGTGAGGTCACCACACGTGCATCCTACCCGGCGGTTTCCTGCCGATTCGGGGTCGTTCGGTCCGATTGGATGAACCGACGGCGTACACTCACCCTGTGATTGCACGGCTGTGGAAAGTCGCACACCGAGGAGCTTCGGCGGAGCTTCCTGAGAACACGCTGCCCGCGTTCACCCGTGCCGTCGAGCTCGGGGCTGACGTCATCGAGGCGGACGTTCGCATGACCAACGACGGGATCGCGCTGATCCTGCACGACGCCACCTTGGACCGCACGACGTCGGGTTCGGGGCCGCTCCGGGCGCTGAACGCGACAGCCGCCCGCGCCCTGGACGCCGGGGGTGGCGCGCACATTCCGTCCTTGACCGAGGTGCTGGAGGCCGCGCGGGGACAGGTGCGGGTCAACCTGGACATCAAAGAGATCGAGGCGGTGGAACCCGCCGCAGCAGCAGTCAGCGCCCTCGACATGGCCGGGTCCGTCTCGTTCATCTCGTTCCTGCCAGAAGTTTGGGAGGCGCTCGAAGGCGTCAACCCCGGTTGCCCGGTCATCCAGCTGGTGGACTCGGCCGCAGGACTCGCCAGCATGGCGATGGGCGACGTCGGCACGCAGAGCCACATGGCCGGCGTCGGCGTGCCCGCGTCGATCGTCACAGAAGTCCTTGTCGAACGCATGCACCGTCACGGTCAGGGAGTGTTCGCGTGGACCGTGGACGACGACGCCGAGATGCGCCGACTGATCGCCCTCGGTGTCAACGGGATCGTCACCAACCGTATCGGCGCCCTCGTCGAGGTGGAACGCCAGCTTCGCGCAGTGACCTAGCTACTTCCCCCTGAAAAACGTTTGGGCGGTGGGCGGAGGGCACCCGTTGGCGGATTGGCTGGGTTGTCGGTTCGAGCCGCCCCGGTTTTCATGCGAGGGCGGCGATTCGGTCCAG
>JANLOO010000025.1:0-70632 GCA_031366605.1 Actinomycetota bacterium
CCGACCCATGGGGTGTCCAGCACATCGTCCTCCAGCGCGAGCCCGAAGCCCAACCCCGGAACGAGGAGCGCCAGTACCCCGTACACCCGGGTGATGCGGTGCAGCACGCGAGCGGCCGGTGCCTGCCCCGGCTGGGCCGCCAGGCGCGGGAACATCGTCATCGCGACGGTCACGGCTCCGACAAAGAGCACCGCCGCGAGAATGTGGCCGATCAGCAGGACGTCACCCATGCCTTGACGCTACCGACCTTTTGCGGGCGGCACCCGCCCGTGGAGACGGATGAACGTCACAAGCTCGCGATGCTGACTGTCACGAAGCTGGGAACGTACCGGTCGTGCTTGACTCGATTTGGCCGCTCTGTGAGCGTTCCGGTCAAGGTTTGCTGCGGAGGGTTGGAACCTTCTCCGTCCGGGAGCCCTCAGGTCGCCGTGCCGCGTCGAAACTGCATGCACCGACAACGGACGTTTGTCGGTGAATCCGGCGAGCGAAAAACCGAGTGAGCGCAGGACGCATGCCGTCCGCATATCCGGCGATATGCGGGTCGCCGAGGACGAACGCTCGCGACGGTTTGCAGCCATTGGTTCGCGACAGGACTTTCGGACGGGTCCACTAGCATTGCGGCATGTCGTCCCCGATCTCAGTGACCGTGCGGCTGTTCGCATCGCTGCGCGAGGCGGCGGGGACGGATCGTATGACCTTGTCGATTCCGCCGGCCACGCCGGTGGGGGCGCTCTGGTCGCTCTTACCGGAGGCGCTGTCGGCGGGCGAACCGCCCTCGGCGCTTCGGTACGCGCTCAACCACGAGTGGACGTCGCCCGGGGCGCCATTGCGTGACGGCGACGAGGTGGCGTTCGTGTTGCCGGTGAGCGGCGGATGACCGGGTTGACTGCAGAGCCGCTCGACCTCCCCGCGCTGATCGCGGCGGTCAGCGATGCCGAACACGGTGGGCTCACATCGTTTTTGGGGTGCATCCGGCGTGAGGACGCGATCCGGCCGGTCGTCGCGATCGAGTACCAGGCCTACGAGGAGTTGACGAAACGGGAACTCGCCGCCGTCGCCGCCGAGGCCGCCGCCCGGTTCGGAGCGCATGTGGCGTGCGTCCACCGCACCGGGCGGGTCGCGGTCGGGGAGCCCAGCGTCGCAGTCGCGGTGTCCGCCCCGCACCGACCGGCGGCGTTCGCGGCCTGCCGCTACGTCATCGACGAACTCAAGGTACGCGCGCCGATCTGGAAGCGCATGCACTACGCGGACGGGGCGACGGAATGGATCGACGGGCGTGATCGCGTTGCCGATGGACGACCCGCGTAGATCACTGCCCTCTGTCGATGCCGCCCTGACGGGGGCGGGAATCGCGGAGCTCCTCGATACCCACCCGCGCGGTCAGGTGGTGGACGCGGTTCGCGCAGCCATCGACGCCAGGCGTCGCAACGGCGGCGGGCTGGATGGGCTGGCCGAGGACGTCGCGCATCGGGTGCGTCCGTCGCTGCGTCGTGTGATCAACGCGACCGGCGTCATCTTGCACACCAACCTGGGCAGGGCACCGCTCGCTCCTCAGGCCGCCGCCGCCGTCGCAGAGGCGATGGGCACGTCCAACCTGGAGTGGGACGCCGACACCGGTGAGCGGGGTTCGCGCCAGGACCATGTCGTCGAACATCTCCGCGCATTGACCGGGGCCGAGTCCGCCGCCGTCGCCAACACGAATGCCGGTGGAATTCTGCTTGCGCTCGTCGCATTGGCCAGCGGTCGGGAAGTCATCGTCTCGCGCGGACAGCTCGTCGAGATCGGTGGCGGTTTCCGCGTGCCGGAGGTGCTGACGGCATCCGGCTGTCGTCTGGTCGAGGTCGGAACCACCAACAAGACGCGAGCCGTGGACTACGAACGTGCGATCGGGCCAGACGCTGCGGTGATCCTGCGCGTGCATCCGTCCAACTTCCGGGTGGTGGGATTCACCGAAGAGGCCCCGCTCGATGAGCTGGTGGCGTTGGCACATGATCGGGGCCTGATCGTCATCGACGACCTGGGGAGCGGCGCGTTGACTCCGGATCCCATCTATCGAGGCGAGCCGGACGTTCATTCGAGCGTCGCCGCGGGCGTCGACGTCACGTGCTTCAGCTCGGACAAGCTGATGGGGGGACCGCAGGGCGGGATCCTGGTCGGCACGGCCGATGCGATCGGTCGCTGCCGCCGCCACCCCCTGATGCGTGCGCTACGCCCGGACAAGCTCACGATCGCAGCGCTCGAGGCCACGCTCGCGCTGCACCGCGACCCGGGGTCGGCGCGGGCGTCGATCCCGACGTTGACCATGCTCGCAGCCCAGCAGGACACACTGCGGGAACGTGCCGAGGGTCTGGCGGCATCGATCGGCGGCGACGTGGTGGCGACGGTCGGCCGCGTCGGAGGGGGCTCGTTGCCCATGGAAGAGCTGCCGAGCTTTGCCGTCGCGCTCGACGGCGACAACGGCGCCGATGCCTTGGCCGCACGACTTCGCGCGTGTGAGCCACACGTCGCAGCTCGCGTCGCGGAGGGTCGCGTGCTGCTGGATGTGCTGACCTTGAGCGATGACGACTTGGTCCTGCTGCCGGCCCTTGTGAGGAGCGCCCGATGAGCACGGTCGACGAACTCCAAACGATCGTCGATGGTGATGACGCCGACCAGGCGGCGGTCGCGCTCGTCGAGCTGGGTCTGGTCCATCAGGCGGCCGGGCGCCCCGACCTGGCCGAGGCCGCGTTCCTGCGGGTGATCGAAACGGGCCACGAGGGTCAGGCGCCGCGTGCGGCGTTCGAGCTGGCGCAGCTCTACGAGGCTCATGGAGACAGCGAGGGCGCACGTGAGGCGTACCGGATCGTGTTGGAGTCCGGTGGACACGGGTTGGTCGGCCCGGCGGTGTGCGGGTTGCGGCGCCTGAAATGAGTTCGGGCCCGTTGGTGCTCGGCACTGCCGGGCACGTCGACCACGGTAAGACGGCGTTGGTGCTTGCGCTGACTGGCCGGGACACCGACCGCTTGCCCGAGGAGAAGGCGCGCGGCATTTCGATCGCACTGGGGTTTGCGCCGCTGCAACTCGACGTCGATCGCGCCGTCAGCCTCGTTGACGTGCCCGGCCACGAGCGGTTCGTCCGCCACATGGTCGCCGGCGCGAGCGGTGTCGACGGGTACCTGTTGTGCATCGCGGCCGACGACGGGGTGATGCCGCAAACGGTCGAGCACATGGCGGTGCTGCGGCTGCTCGGTGTCGAAGACGGAGTGGTCGCCGTCACCAAGTGCGACCTGATCGAACCGGAGCTTGCGATCGAGGAGGCACGCGAACTCGTCGGCGAAGGTCCGGAGATCGTTCCGGTGTCCTCGGTGACGGGTGCGGGGATCGCTGACCTTCGCGCCGCGCTGACCCGACTTGCCGCACGACTGGAGCGGCGCACGGCGTGGGGGCGGCCGCGGCTCTTCGTCGATCGCGTCTTCTCGGTTGCCGGTGCCGGCACGGTCGTGACCGGGACGCTGTGGGGTGGGGCCATCTCGATCGGTGATCGGGTGCAAATCGTGCCTGGCGCCACGGAGGCTCGGGTGCGCGGCGTGCAGGCGCACGATCGGCCGGTCGACATCGCGTCGGGTGGGCGCGTCGCGCTGAACCTGGTGGGTATCGAACGCGCCGATGCGCAACGCGGCTCCTGCGTCGTCCGGGCCGGTGACGGTTGGGAGCCGACGACGCTGCTGGACGTCGAGCTGACGTGGCTCGCCGAGGCCGGTGGCCCGCTCCGATCGCGCCGTCGGCTGCAGGCGTTCATCGGGACCGCCGAGGTCGGTGCGACCTGTGTGCTGCTCGGTGCGGACGAACTCATCCCCGGTCAGCTCGGCTATGCCCAGCTGCGTCTGGACGTCGCGGTGCCTGCGGTCGTCGGCGATCGGTTGGTCCTCCGCTCGGCGGAGCGTCGAACGGTGGGAGGCGCCCGTGTGGTCGATCCGGCACCTGCCCGCCACGGCAAGGGTACCGGTGTGGTGGATCGCCTCGAGCTGATGGATCGGGGCAACGAGGATCAGCTCGCCATGTTGGACCTGGCGCGGTCGGGTCGGCGAGGGATCCGCATCGACGATGAGGGGGCACGGCGCATCGGCGCAGCGGCGCTCGACGGGGGCTGGGGTATCCCCGCTGAACTCGCCGAGACGGCGGGCAGGTCATTGCGCGCCGCGATCGGTGATGGGATCGACGTTCCCGCGGCGCGCACGGCAACGGGCCTGGACGGCCCGGTGGCCGACGCGCTGATCGCCGCCCTCGAACGGCGCGGACAACTGCGCCGGGTCGGCGCACGGGTGCTCCCTCCCGGCCGTGGTGCAGCGGATGCGGCGACCCAAACCGTCGCTGCGCTGATTGCTCAAGCGGGCCTTCGTCCTCCCGGGATCGTCGAGTTGGGTGAGCAAACCGGTCTTGCGGCGAAGCGCCTCGAAGCGATCTTGGCGGAGTTGCGTGACGCCGGAACAGTCATCGCGGCGGGTGATCTTTGGTTTGATGCGCACGCGGCGACTGCCGCCGGCGAGGCCGCTCACCAACGTCTCTCAGATGGTCCCATGGGGATCGGTGAGCTTCGCGACCTGTGGGGGACCGGCCGCCGTCATGCGCTGGCACTCGCGACCCACTTGGATGCAATCGGCATGACACGCCGAATCGGGGACAACCGCGTGCTCCGGCGGGGCGCGACAACTAATATCCGCGGTGATGCCAATTCCCGAGCGGACTGAACGCCCTTCGATCGGCGTAATCGAACCAGACGTCATCCGGATCGACCACCCGCCGGACGAAGAGCTGTGGACCGATGACTCGGGTACCGACTACAGCGGCTGGTACTGCGTTGGCACGAACCCGTGGCCGTGTCCGGCAGACGGGTGCCAGTTCGTCGCGTTGTTTCTGACGGCCGCGCACTTGGTCATCGTGTGGCCCGAGGGCGACGACCCGAGCTTGCTGACGCATTGTGCGATCGCCCGCGACGTGGGCCGCAACCCGAAGGTGCAGGAGTACGAGCCGGCGTTCGGACCGGCGTGCTCGTACTACCAGTGGGAGGCCGCGGGCCGACCGGTCCATGGAGTCCGCGCACAGGCGTAACCGACGTCGAACGCGAGGGAGTCGCAATGGAGCACAACTTCACGCATTCGGGGTACACCGTCGGCGTCGAAGAGGAACTCATGATCCTCGACGGGACCACGTTGGACCTTGTCAACGCGATCGAGGAGCTGCTCGGCCCGGCGGAGCGTGGTGATGTCAAGCCCGAGCTGATGGAGTCGGTGCTCGAGATCTCGACCGACCCGTGCGCGACGATCGCCGAGCTGCGTGACCAACTCGCTGCGTTGCGCCGGTCGGTGCGGCAGCGTGCCCAGGCCAAGGGGTATGCGATCGGCGCAGCAGGCACGCACCCGTTTGCCAAATGGGAAGACCAGCGCATCGCGGCGCGCCCACGCTACCGCGACCTGATCAGCGCGCTGCGGTTCGTCGCGCGCCAGGAGCTGATCTTCGGTCAACACGTCCACGTCGGCCTGGACGATCCGGAGAAGGCCATCTGCGTGGCCAACGGTCTGCGGCTGTACGTGCCCGCGCTGCTCGGCCTCTCAGCGAATTCGCCCTACTGGCGGGGCGACGCGACTGGGCTGGCTTCGACGCGCATGCCGATCTTCCGCGCGTTTCCGCGCGTCGGGATCCCGCCCTACTACGCCGACTGGGCGGACTACCAACGCCGGATCGAGTTCCAGATCGCGGCAGGCGTCATCCAGGACTACACCTACCTCTGGTACGACGTGCGTCCGCATCCGGCGTTGGGCACGGTCGAGATCCGGGCCATGGACTCCCAGACGCGACTCGAACACGCCGTCGGCATCGCCGCCCTGGTCCAGGCGCTCGTGCGCAAGCTGGCGACCGAGTGGGAGGACGGCCACGCACCGGCGCGCCACGCCCACGAGATGCTCGACGAGAATCGCTGGATGGCCGCCCGCCACGGCCTGCGCGGGGAACTCGTCGACCTTCCCTCGACTGAGCGCATCGCGACCAAAGCGTTCGTGCGACGCCTGCTCGACGAGGTACGCGGACACGCGGAGGACCTGGGGTGCGCGGACGACCTCACCGGTGTGGTGGACCTCCTCGAACACGGCAACGGCGCCCAGCGCCAGGTCGTGGTCTTCGAAGCCAACCGCGACCTGCGTGAGCTGATGGCCGAGATCGTCACGGCGACCGGTGTGTAGGACACCGTCCCAACAGTCTCGTGGATCGCTACGGTGGTCGCGGATCAGGAGCTTTCGGTGTCGATCGGACCAGCTTTGCCGGATGGCGAGCGAAAACCGGGTCAGGCGGGGTCGCCGAGCCTCGCTGCCACTTGAGTGGTGACGGCGATCTCGGCGACGACGTGTGGCGACGGTTTGCAGCCGTTGAACGGTGCAGTGGTTTCGGCGTGGTCCCCATGCATCGCCTCGGTATCGCGCGTGGAGCCAATTCGATGTGGATGTCGCCGTCGACGGGCTCGGTCCAGCGCGTCGATTGCCACTCGACGAAACGAGGACTTTCCGCGAAAGCAGCTGCAGATCCGGGAAGGTCGTTTTCGCGTGCACCCGCCTGGTGTTGATTAGACTCACGAAAATCACAGGACCTGGCGGGCGCCGACTGTTCCGGAACCCGCTCGGACAACGGCAATTGATTGGGGACCAATGCGTTCGTTCAAAAAACTCGTGGTAGGCGTTACGGCGGTGGCGGCGCTCTCGTTCGCCCTCGCCGCGTGCGGGAGCAGTAGTTCGACGGCGGGGGGCGGATCGACAACCGACGCCGCTCCGGTCAAGCCGAGCAACTGTGCGTCGGCCGACAACTTGTGTGTCGGCCTCGTGACCGACGTCGGCAAGGTCGACGACAAGTCGTTCAACCAGTCGGCATACGAAGGCGTCAAGCAGACAGGCAAGGACCTGGGTGCCCAGTTCGACTTCATCGAGACCACGGACTCGAAGGACTACGCGACCAACATCAAGACGTTCGTCGACCAGAAGTACGACGTCGTCGTGACCGTCGGGTTCGCATTGGGTGAGGCGACGGTCAAGGCCGCGACCGACAACCCCAAGACCAACTTCGTCGGTGTCGACCAGTTCCAGGCCAAGGTGCTTCCCAACCTGACCGGTCTGATCTTCAACGAGGACAAGGCGGGTTTTCTGGCAGGTGCCCTCGCGGGCCTCATCACCAAGACCAACAAGGTCGGCGCAGTCCTCGGTACCAACCTGGTGCCGCCGGTCGTCGCATACAAGACCGGGTACGAGAACGGGGCCAAGTACACCAACCCCAAGGTCTCGGTCAAGTCGACGTACCACCCGGGTGGGTTGGACGTCGCGTTCAACGACCCGACATTCGGCGCGGACACCGCGCGCCAGGCGCTCGACCAGGGCATTGACGTCATCTTCGGCGCGGGCGGCAACACCGGTAACGGCGCGCTCGCGGAGGTCGCCAAGAAGGGCGGCTCGGCGTACTGCATCGGCGTCGACACCGACCAGTGGGACACGGTCCCCGAGGCGCACCCGTGCCTGGTCACCAGCGCGATGAAGCTCATCACGCCTGGTGTCGTCGACATCATCGGCCAGATCAAGTCCGGCACCTCCAAGGGCGGCAACTTCGTCGGTCAAGAAGGCCTTGCCGGCTACCACGACTTCGACGGCAAGATCTCAGCCGACGTCAAGACGAAGATGACGGATCTGGTCCCGAAGGTGCTCTCGGGCGAGATCCCGACCGGCTACAAGCCGTAGAGGAGTGAGGAGTGGGGCGTGACCAGCAGGAGGATGGACCTGGTCACGCCCGCAGCTCTCGCGTTGCAGGGGTAGCGCTCGGCTGGTTGCAACCGGCCTCCATCCCCCTCGTGGCGGTCGCCCTCGGGGTCATCCTGGGGGCGGTGCTCATGCTCAGCGTGGGCGCAAATCCGTTCGAGGCGTACAAGGCGATGCTCGAGGGCGCCCTCGGCGGCTCTGACGAGTTCGGCCGTACGCTCGAGAAGGCCACGCCCCTCGTGTTGGGCGGTTTGGCCGTGGCGTTCGCGTTCAAAGCAGGTCTGTTCAACATCGGTGGTCAGGGCCAGCTGCTGTTGGGAGCGAGCTTCGCGGCGTGGGCCGGCTTTACGTTCCACATGCCGGCGATCATCCACATCCCGTTCGCCCTGCTTGTCGGCGGGCTGGCGGCAGCGGTGCTCGGCGGCCTGGTCGGCTGGCTCAAGGCGTATCGCGGCACGCACGAGGTCATCAGCACGATCATGCTGAACTTCGTGGCGGCCAACCTGACGGACTGGCTCGCGAGCTTGGACGGGCCCTGGGGCGATCCCGTCGCCACCAACCCGTCGCGACTGGCCCGTACGCCACTGGTCGACGGCTCCGCGGAGATCCCTCACGTGGGGGGTCTGCCGCTGGGGTTCCTGGTCGCGGTCGCCGCCGCGATCGTCTGCTGGTGGTTGCTCGAGCGCACCACAACCGGTTTTGAGATCCGCACCGTCGGCGCCAACCGTCACGCGGCCAAGTACGCGGGCATCAAGGTCGCCCGGATCACCATCCTGGCGATGGCGGTCAGCGCGTTTCTGGCCGGACTCGGTGGCAGCATCGAGACGCTCGGTGTGGTGGGCAGATTCGAACCTGGCTTCAACGCCGGACTCGGTTTCGACGGCATCACCATTGCGCTGCTCGCCCGGACGAACCCGCTGGCCGTGGTGCCGGCGGCGCTTCTGTTGGGAGGGATGGACGCCGGCTCCAGCCTGATGCAATCGCGCACGGGTGTCGAGCCGGAGGTCATCAGCATCATCCAGGCGTTCATCCTGTTCTTCGTCGCCGCTCCGATCGCCGTGCGGTGGATCCTGCGTCGTCGCGAAGGCGACGACGAGCCCCTGCAGCTGACCACCGGGTGGGGCGGATGAACATCGAGTGGTCGCGCAAGCGGGTCGTGATGCTCGTGATCGCCGTCCTGATCGTGATCGGTTGGATCGCCGCGTACCGGTGGGACAGCGGGCAGACCACGGCGGTGGGGTCGCGCACGGTCAGGGCTGCGGCGCCGCTGCTGCTCGGCGCCCTGTGCGGTGTGATCGGCGAGCGCTCCGGCGTGTTCAACATCGGCATCGAAGGGCAAATGCTGTTCTCGGCATTCACCGGCTTCATGGCGGCGTCCTACTCGGGAAGCCTGCTGCTGGGAATCGCGGCCGGCGTCGCGGGAGCGATGCTGTTGGGACTCTTCCTGGCGTGGACCGCGGTGACGCTCAAGATGGACCAGATCATCGCCGGCACGGTCATCAACATCTTCGCCCTGGGCGCCACGTCGTTCTACTACGTGCAAGGGCGCACGATGCCGTCGTTTCCGGAATGGTCGGCGCCGGGATTGTCCGAGCTGCCGCTGGTGGGCAAGATGCTCTTCCAGCACGGCCCGCTGACGTTCCTCGCGCTCATCGCGCCGTTCGTCGTCTACGTGGCCCTGTTCAAGACACGCTGGGGATTGCGCACGCGCGCGGTGGGTGAGCATCCCGGCGCTGCGGACACCGTCGGCGTCAACGTCATCAAGAAGCGCTACGTCAACCTGGTCATCGCCGCAGGCTTCGCCGGGCTCGCCGGTCTGCACCTGATCCAATCGGCCAGCGCGTTCAACCGCAACATGACCAACGGCCTCGGTTTCATCGCGCTTGCGGTCATGATCATCGGGCGCTGGCACCCGTTTGGGGCATTCGGCGGCGCCCTGCTGTTCGGGTTCTTCATCGCACTGCAATCGCAGCTGCAGTTCAACCAGGCGCTCGACATCCCGCCGCAGTTCTTCGGGATGATCCCCTACGTCCTGACCATCGTGGTGCTCGCCGTCGCCGGGGTCAACGCCCGGCCTCCCGCAGCCGGCGGTCAGCCGTACGAGAAGGAGGGGTGAGCAGGTGCTGCTGCGCGCTGACGGGCTGACCAAACGCTTCCCTGGCGTCATTGCGTGCGACAACGTCAGCATGCATCTGGCCGAGGGCGAGATTCTGGGGCTGCTCGGCGAGAACGGCGCGGGCAAGTCGACGCTCGTCAAGATGCTCTTCGGCCTCTACGAACCGGACGAGGGCACGATCAGCGTGCAGGACAAGGTCGTCACGTTCGACGATCCGGGCGATGCGATTGCTCTGGGCATCGGGATGGTGCACCAGCACTTTCAGCTCGTGCCGCCCCTCAGCGTCGCCGAGAACATCATCCTTGGTGCCGAGCCGGTCAAGCGTTGGTTCGTGGACCATCGCGCGGCCGACCGCAAGGTCATCGAACTGTCGAAGCGCTACGGCCTCGAGGTCGATCCCGAGGCACTCGTCGAGGATCTGCCGGTCGGGATCCAACAACGTGTCGAGATCCTCAAGGCGCTCTACCGCGGCGCCGAGATCCTGATCTTGGACGAGCCCACCGCGGTGCTCACCCCACACGAGACGGACGAGCTGCTTCAGGTCATGCGTGACCTCGCCAAGTCCGGCGTCGGGATCATCTTCATCACCCACAAGCTGCGCGAGGTGCTGGCGGTCACCGATCGGGTGACGGTCATGCGTAACGGCAAGGTGGCTGCGGAAATGCCCACCGCAGGCGCGACGCAACAGAGCTTGGCCGAGGCGATGGTGGGGCGCGCGGTGGTTCTGCGGGTCACCAAGAAGCCGGCGGCACCGGGCGAGGTCGTGCTCGCAGTCGAGGAGCTGCGGGTCAAAGACAGTCGCGGGCAGGAGGCGGTCAAGGGACTGAGCCTCGACGTCCGTCGCGGCGAGATCCTTGGGGTCGCAGGTGTCGAGGGCAACGGTCAGCGAGAACTGGTCGAGGCATTGACGGGGATCCGCTCCGTCGAGAGCGGGCGTTTTACCATCGAGGGACACGACGCGACGCGCCTGGGCCCCCGGCGGATCCATTCGCTCGGCGTCGCGCACATCCCCGAGGACCGCGAGAAGGATGGTTTTGTCGGCACGTACAGCGTGGCCGACAACCTGGTGCTGACGAGCTACTTCGAGGAGCCATTCGCCCGGCGCGGCATCCGTCAATGGGGTGCGGTCCAAGAACGCGCACGGGCGCTGGTCGAAGCGTTCGACGTGCGCACCCCCGGGATCGCGACGAAGGTCAAGTCCCTGTCGGGCGGCAACAAGCAGAAAGTCATCGTCGCGCGCGAGCTGAGCGACCAGAACGACCTGGTCATCGCATCGCAGCCGACCCGCGGCGTCGACGTCGGGTCCATCGAGTTCATCCACAACCAACTCGTCGCAACGCGCGATGGCGGTGCCGCGATCCTGCTGGTGTCCGCGGAACTCGACGAGATCTTCGGCCTCGCCGACCGCATCGCGGTCATGTACGAGGGGCGGATCGTCGCCACCCTCGACGCCGCCGCCGCAACCCGTGAACAGGTGGGCCTGCTGATGGCCGGGGGGAGCGCACCGGCGACCGGGTAGCGAGGCGGCGGAGTCGGGTTCGCGCCGCCGCCGCAGACGCGGTTCATCGTTCGGGGTCCGGGCCTTCCTGCGATTGCTGCGTACGCGCAACGTCCGGATCAGACTCCCAGCGCACGCTCCAGGCGTCGTCGGAACCGGTCGGTGCTGAGCCGGCGCCACTCGACCAGAAATCGGTCGTACAGCTCGTCTCGTTCGCGGGTCCGTCGTGTGAGCAGGGCCTCGATGCCGGGGCGCTCGGAGAGGGTGCCTGCATCGTCGAGCTGCGCACGGAAACGTTCGAACGCGGCCTCGCGACGCGCCTGTGACATGCGACCGCCAGGTCCGGTCTGGCGCATCAGCTCGCGTGCTGCGGCCGCATCGCGCTCGGCCAGGCGTTCCAGGTGATCGTGCAACATCGGCACCTGGACGTCGCGATCGTGGATGTCGCCCAGCAGATCTTGCAGATCCTTGATCTGGTCGATGAACGAACCCAGGTCGGCGGGGAAGGCGATCTCGAAGATCTCGAGCAGGTACCGCAGCCGCTTGCACGCGATTCGCATGTCGTGCAGCTCGCGTACGTTGCCTGGATGAGTGACGAATGGCGCGAAGGCCCAGACTTCGTCGATGCGCACCGCCAGGATCCGGCGCGCGTTCGGCCGCAGGCGTCGATCGGGGTCGAGTCCGGTGATGGGACGGGGTTTGGCCACTTCAGTGGCCCTCCGGTTGGGTCTGCAGCCCAGCGGGATCGACGCCGGTGTGGCGTGCGACCCAGCGCTCGAAGCGCTGGCCAAAGTGCTCCTCGTCCAGCCGGGTGAAGAGCGCCGCGATATGTGTGGCCTCGGCTGCCCGATGGGTGCGGTACTCCGCCACGAGCGCCTCGATCCCCGGCCGTTCGATGTCGGCAAAGTCCCTGACGACGGCTTCGAGTCCGTCGACCGCGACGTCCAGGTCCCGCGCCGCACCCAGGGTGTCCGTGATCTCCTTGACGACACGCAGGTGTGTGCGGAACGACTTCCCGGGGAACGCCCCCGCAAACGCATCCATGGCCGCCCGCAACCGTCGGGACGAGACACGCATCGCGTGCAGTTGTTCAATGTCCTCACCGGCCAGGGTGCCGTCGCGGAAGCTCATCATCTCGCGCCAGCGCGTCACGACGACCCGGCCCGCCGCATCGCGGAACGTCGCATCCTGCAGCAGCCCCGGCACATTCCACGCCTTGGCCATCAGCTGCGATGCCGGATCAACACCGCTTCCCGAACGGCCGCACGGAGGTCTCCCGACGTTTTGACGGCGTTCCAATCGATGTGCAGTTGCATCCCCAGGTCGACGAGTGCCCTGATGACGGCATCGCCGTCGCCGGCGGTTTTGAGCCACCGTGCCTGACGCTTTGAGAGATCGACCGCGATACGGACCTTGGCGTCGCGTTTGCGCGTGTCGATCGTGTCGGGATCGAGGGCATCGAAAGCCGGTTGCATGGCATCCGGCCGGTCGAACGCCACCTGGTAGCTGACGCGGCTCATGATTGGGGTACGCCTCCTGCATCGCGATCTTCCGAGAGATCCCGGATCAGGTCTGCACCCACCTGCGATTCGCCGCGCACGAAACCCACGAACAGCGCATTTGCGCACAGCAGGTTGACGAGGCGTGGGATGCCACCCGTCTCGGCGTGGGCGGCGACCTCGGCCCGACTCGAGAACAGGCGTCGGGTCGATCCGGCGACACGAGCGCGGTGTTGGATGTAGGCCGACACCTCCTCGGCGTCCATGGCACCGAGGTGATAGCGCACGACGACACGTTGCGACACCTGCGGGAGTTTGCGAATGCGCGGCGCCAGCTCCGGCTGGCCCAACAGCACCACGGGAATTGCCGGCCCGTCGCCGGGATTGGTGAGCAGACGCAGCTCGTCCAGTGCGCGCAGGTCAAGGCGTTGTGCCTCATCGACAACGACGACTGGACGACGTCCGGCAGAGGCCTCCTCTGCCAGGCGTTGGCGAAGACGTGCTGCCAAACGTCCCGCGCCACCACCGCGGGCGCTCGAATCGACGGAGGCGAGCAACGCCGCGAGCACGCCAGACGCCGTGCGTGGCGGGTTGGCCGTCGTGGCGAGGGCAAAACCATCGCCCGCCAGCGTCCGGTCGAGTTGGCGCGCCAACATGGTCTTGCCGCATCCGACTTCGCCAGTGATCGCAACGATTCCGCCCAGTTGGGTCAGACCGAACAGCATCCGCGCAAGTCCCTCGCGATGGTCATTGCGCGCAAAGGCGAAGCGGGGGTCGGGTTCGAGCTGAAACGGCGCCTCCACCAGCCCCCACCAATCCAAATAGGGGTGTCTGAGCGACGACTTCTGTGACGCGTCGGAAGTGGCCATTTGCCGTGAAATTACAGCGATTGCGGGAACACCGCGTGACGAAGTGGTGACAGAGCGCACCGGACGCGCTTGACTCGGTGGCCAGGCCCCGTGGTAGGGTCAACAGCAGGTCGGGGCGTCCGCGGATGGGCGCCGAACACGAATCGCAGGGAACGACGCCTTCTTGAGCGCAGAACGCCCTCCAGTAACTTCTCGACGTTTTCGCGCTCGTGCCCTCGTGATCGTCGGGGCGCTCGGGCTTGCGATCCCGGCTCTCGCAGGTGCGGTTGGGACGATCACGCGTCAGGCCGAGTCAGTACGCAAGCTCGAGGCCGAGATTGCAGGACTCGATGCCCGGTTTGGTCAGGCTGCGACCGCCTATGACGGGGCACGCGCCCGGCTTGACACGGTGCGAGGTCGCATCACCGCGAACACGGCCGCCTTGAAGAAGGCCCAGATCGATTTCAAGCGCGCACAGGGCTTGCTCGCGTTCCGATTGTCGGCGGTGTACCGACAGCCGCAACCCTCCGGGCTCGAGGTGTTGCTGCGCTCGGGCAGCCTCTCCGAAGCGCTCTCGCGTGTCGACGTTCTGGACCGCGTACAGCGGCAGGACGCCGGCATCGTCACCAAGATCGCTGCGGCACGTGCACAGATGCGCAGGGCCCAAGTTGAGCTGCTTGCTGACCAGAAGGTCGCTGCGAGCGAGTCGGAGGAAGCGAGCATCCGCCTGACCGAAGTTCGGTCGATCCGCTCGGCGCGACGCGGGGTGCTGATCAACGCGCGAACGCGGCTCGCGGTGATGATCTCCGCCGAAGTCAACCGGCAACGTCGCGCTTTGCTCGTCGCCGCGCAACGACGTGTCGTTCAGCGCGTCCGCAACACCGGCGGTGACGGCGCCACAGCGCCCAACGTGCCGTCCGCGCCGGCTGCACCGCCGTCCGGCGGTGGTGGGACGGACGTCAGTGGGGCACTTCGCAAGATCGCGCTGTGCGAATCCGGTGGCAATCCCTCAGCGGTCTCGCCCAGTGGCCTCTACCGCGGGAAGTATCAGTTCGACCCCGGAACCTGGCAGCGCCTCGGCGGCTCGGGCACCGATCCGGCTGCGGCGCCCGAGGGTGAGCAGGACAGGGTCGCGGGGGTTCTGTACGGACAAAGCGGTGCTGCGCCGTGGCCCATCTGCGGTCGGTAGGAGAGGCCCGCTCAGGAAATCTGCCCGTACGTACGAGGAGGGCCACTCAGTCGTCAGCGTCGTTTGCGTGGGAAGACATCGAGGGCCAGGGACGCAACCCTGTCCAGGATCAGGACGCCGTCCAGGTGATCGATCTCATGCAGGATGACCCGGGCTTCGAAGTCGGCTGCATCCACGCGGCAGACCCCGCCGTCCAGATCCAGGTAGCGGACGGTGATGCTCGTTGCACGCAACACGTTGGCGGTGATCTCGGGCAGGCTCAGACAACCCTCCCGCCCGACCTCGACCGCGTCGGCTGACTCCACGATCGGATTGATCATCCAGGTGGGGCCGACTGCATCGGGCACGCGTGGGTGATCCGTGCAATCGACGTAGACCATCCGCCACGGGGCCCCGAGCTGTGGTGCCGCCAGGCCGACGGTACGCGGGTAGTGGCGCGCCGTGTCCTGCAGGTCCATCCCGAGCCGGCGGGCGGCAGGTCCGATGGTGGGGATCGCGACGGCCGGGGTTTTGAGGCGGCGGTCCGGATACCGCAGGACGTCACGAATCAACGCGTCACAGGACCTCGTCGGATTCGGGTTGCAGGTGCAGCTCGACGTGCTGCCGGGCCGCCATGGGTTGCAGCGCAGCTTCGACGGAGGCCATGCCGACGCCTGGCGGGAGCTCGGCCTCGATGCCCAGGACATACACTGGCGGATCTCCGACAACCCGGCTGGAGAGATCGAGGATGTTGATCCCGAGCTCTGCCAACGCATTGCTGGTGGCGTGCACGATGCCGGGGTGGTCCGCCCCATAGACCGATATCACGCACCGCTCACCGTCGGTCGTGTGTTCGTCACCGGTGGCGTCTCCGACCCAGACCTCGAGCCCCAGCGTTGCCGCGGCAGGTGCGATCGCGGTTCGCGCGGCGTCGGCATCGATGGCGTCGGGCACCTCGACGGCCATCACCATCGCGAACGAGCCGCGCAACAAGGCGGCTCGACAGTCATGCAGGTTGGCACCGAGCGGCAGCAGCGCTGCCGTCAGGCCTGCCACGATGCCCGGTCTGTCGCGACCGACCGCCGTGATCGCGAGTTCACGCACCGGTCGACGCCGCGGCCAGCCACGCCTGCAGGGTTGTGTGGTGCGCGACTGCCGATGCTCCGGCAAGTTCGACGCGGATCTCACCGAGCGTCGCCGACCGTTCAGCCTCGACGTCATGGGTGTGGATCGTCTCGAAGTTGACCTGGTGCGCGTGGACGAACGCATCGTCGGGCAGGTCGGGCAGGAGTTCGATCACGCCACGGATCATCTCACGCACGCTGTCCTCGACGAACCGCGGTCGCGAGTGCGCCTTCGCCACGACGAACTGCTCGTCCGGGCGCTTCATCAGCTCGTAGATCTCGGACGACATGCCATCCTCGACGATCGCGATGAGCGTCTCGGCGGGCACGACGCGATCCCGGGTGCCCACCAACAGCGTCCCGCGGGCACGTTGGTTGTGGGTGGCGATCGGCACGTGGGCGACGATACGCGCGATGTCGGCCTCGTCAAAACCGTCGTTGCGCAGCGCCGCCTCAGCTTGCTCGCGAATCAGACCCTGAGCGCACGGGCAGGCGTTCATGCCCTGGGCGCTGACACCGACCAGCCGTCGTGTTGCGGTGCTGGTCGCCGCGGCGATGCCAATCAGCCCGTACATCTCCTGCGTCGGAATGTCGGTGACGGGGGTCCTCCGCTCGACCGGATAGCTGGCTCGGATTGCGACCTCGCTGCGAAGCGCGCCCTGCCGCTCGACGACACACTGCGCAATGCGCTCGGCGAGGGCTTCGATGACGAGGGCCTCTCCGATCACGACCTCGTCGATGGCTTCGTTGACGACCTCCTCGAACCGCGACATGTGCACGCCCTTCTGGCGCGGATCGAGGTCCACGTGGCATTCGACCTCGGCGTGGAACAGTCGCTCATCGCCGCCATGGGTGATACGGATCGACTTCGCCGATCGGGTGACGCCCGCCTTGGTCAGGCTGATCGGCATGGCGGGAAGCGACGCCTGCAGATCCGTGGTGTACAAACCCTGGGCGGCGGTGCGGTGTGTTGTCGTCACCGGTCGATTGTGACGTGCCGCGGGCCGTTCGCACAACCCCGGGTCGCTGCTCGACGTCGATGGGACACTTGTCCCACATCCTACGTATACTCGTCACCAGGGCGTTCGACGTGACTGCCGAAGCCTTGGGGGGTCGCCGTATGGGAAACAGCATGAGTTTGCGTACCCAGGTGGTTGACAGTCCCCTGCCCGACGTTGCGGAGTTGCGGACATTGGCGGCGGCAGGTCGCCAGCGCGGGGTCCTGTCGTTTGATGAGATCGCAATCGCGCTTGAACGGGCCAACGTATCGAGCGGGCTGGTGGAGGAGTTTCACCAGTACCTGGCCGCGACCGGTATCGAGGTGGTTGACGGTGGTGACGAGCCCGTCGGCAATGACCCGGGTGACGCCGTGGGACGTGAGCGCACCGCGGAGCTGGATCTCACCGTGGAGCCGAGCTTGGATTCGCTGCGGCTCTATCTGCGGCAGATCGGTCGCGTGCCGTTGCTGACGGCCGAGCAAGAGGTCTCGCTCGCAAAGCGCATCGAGCGCGGCGACTCGGATGCCAAGGCACGCATGGTCGAGGCGAACCTACGACTGGTCGTCTCGATTGCCAAGGGGTATCTGGGACGCGGACTCTCGATGTTGGACCTGATCCAGGACGGGAGTCTCGGCCTGATCCGGGCGGTCGAGAAGTTCGACTATCGGCGCGGCTTCAAGTTCTCGACCTATGCGACGTGGTGGATCCGGCAGGCGGTCAGCCGTGCGATTGCCGACAAGTCGCGGACCATCCGCATTCCGGTGCACATGGTCGAGAAACTCAACCAGGTCGTTCAGGTCGAACGCCAGCTCGTACAACGCATTGGGCGGGAGCCGACAGCGGAGGAGGTCGCGCACGAGCTCGGCCTCTCGGCCGACGAGGTTCGCGAGATCCAGCGGATGGCGCAGACCCCGATCAGCCTGGAGCGACCCGTCGGAGACGAGGAGGCCTCGGTCGGTGACTTCGTCGAGGACGAGCGCGCGCCCTCGCCGTTCGACGAAGCGTCGGAATCGCTGCGAAGCGACACGGTTCGGCGGGCCCTGGCGAGCCTGCCGGATCGCGAGCGCCGGGTCATCGAGCTGCGGTTCGGCCTCCGCGGTGACCAACCCCGCACGCTCGAGGAAGTCGGCCGGACGTTCGGCGTCACCCGCGAACGCATCCGTCAAATCGAAAACAGCACCCTCCGCAAACTCGGCGACATGCCCGAGGCCCAACCGCTGCGCGGCTCCGTGGGCTGACCTACAACGCGACGGATGTGAGACGGGCGCCGGTCGGTCGGGCGGCGATCTCGTCGAGGTAGGAATCGACCTGCCAGATCTGGCTTCGGTTGAGTATGGGTGAGCCCTCACCGGCCGCGTGCACGAGCAGTTCGATCGGACGCAGGTAGACCCGCGCGGCCTGCGAGATTCCGGGGCGCATTGCCGAGATCCAGGCGTTCGTCCCAGCGGGAATGCATCCGCGCACGGGCTCGTCGAGCGAGCGACGCACGGCCAAGAGCAACTCGGCAAGCGGTTCGGCGGGGAGTATTGCGTGGGCCTCGTCGAGCAAGGTGGAGATTCCGATCACACGGGCGGCGGCACTCAGCTCGGGGATTGGAGACATTGCGATCCTTTCACGTGGATGGGCAATCGGTATGACGCTAGGCCGGCCTGCGGCGGTCGTGGGTGACGACCTGGTGCCATCGGGGTGAGCGCATGGAGAGCCCGCTCCGTGGTGGTGTCACCAGTTCGCACCCAGACGGTCACAGGGTGACTACCCCGATGCGATGCGCCCGCTCATATCGTCGCGGTGCATTCGGGCTCGACTCGCGGGCCCGGCACGAATGATCCGATTCCTCAGAAAGGTGCACCGCTTGTGAAGCGTTCTCTCCGCAGTACCGTGACGGCTGCAATCGCCGTCGGGGCCATGTTCGCGACTGCCGCCACCGCCCTGGGCGAGACGAAGGGTGCCGGCGCATCGTTTCCGCGCCTCGCCTACCAGACGTGGTGCCAGGACAGCGGTGGTCTGTGCAGCTACACCTCCAAGGGCTCGACCGGAGGGATCAACGACCTCATCAACGGTCTCGTCGACTTCGGTGCCTCGGACGCGCCGCTGACCGATCAGCAAAAAGCCGACCTCTCCGCCAAACGGGGCGGCTCGGGCGTCATCTACTTCCCGACGCTCCTCGGTGCCGTATCGATCCCGGTCAACGTTCCTGGTGCGCCCAGCAACATCCAGCTTCGCAGCAAGACCGTCGGCAATATCTTCTCCGGCGCGATCACCAACTGGAACGACCCGCAGATCAAGGCCGACAACGCCCTGAGCCCGCGGACGAAGACGTTCAACTTCCCGAACCTCCCGATCACCGCATGTGTCCGTCAGGACGGATCAGGCACGAGCTTCGTGACGAGCAACTTCCTCTCCAAGGCCAGCCCCGACTTCAAGTCAAAGGTCACGGTGGCCCAGCTTCCGAACTGGAGCGCGCCGATCAAGAAGACCGGCGTGGGCAGCACCGGCGTCATCAGCTGTGTCCAGAGCACGCCCGGCTCCATCGGGTATGTCGACCTGGGCGACGCACGGAACTCTGGCCTCGCGCGGTCCCTCGTGGCCGTCGGCAAGAGCGAGGTCATCAAGGTCCGCAAGCGGGTCAACGGCAAGATCAAGCTCGTCAGCCAGCGCCGCCTGGTCTTCATCGTTCCGTCGGTGGACGCGATCGTGCGGGCCGGCGACGTCCCGGACAGCCGGATCCCCAAGGACCTGACGGTTGACCTGACGCTCAGTCCGGCGAAGGCCGCGTACCCCATCGTCAACACGACCTGGGTGCTGGCCTACACCGACTACAACGCCGCAGGGAAGGGTGGAAGCCTGGCCGGTGTCAAATCGACACTGAACTACTTCTACAGCTCAGGCGCCCAAAGCAAGCTCTCGTCGCTCGGGTTCGCACCGCTGCCGGCCTCGATCCTTTCGAAGGCCAAGGCACAGATGTCGCTGCTCAAGTAGCTCTTCGATCACCGCTGCAGCGACATCTGTCGGAGCGGGGTCGCGATGACCCCGCTCCGTCCACTCCCAGCCGAGGGTGAAGTCCCTCTTTCGCCCCCGGCGGGTGACGCTCCGGGGGCAGCCAGGCATGGCCGCCTGGCTGACCGCATTTATCTGGGCCTGTGTGCTGTCGCGGCACTCATCGGGGTCATCACGATCGCGTACCTGGTTGCACGCACGATCGCAGAGGCCCGCCCGGCCATTGAGCAGATCGGGTTTTGGGATTTTCTGACAGGCAGGGAATGGTCGCCGGCGGCCGGCAAGTTCGGTGCGCTCCCCGCGCTGTACGGAACGCTCGTCACGTCGGCGATTGCGATGGTGATCGCCGTGCCGCTCGCGGTCTGCGTCGCGATCGCGACCTCGGTGCTGCTGCCGCGGCGGGCTCGTGGTCCGATCGCCGGGATCATCGATCTGCTCGCCGCAGTCCCGTCCGTCGTCTACGGACTGTGGGGATTCGTCGTGCTGGTGCCGGCGGTCGTGCCGGCATTCAAGTGGATCGCTCGTCACAATCTTGGGCTTGGAGCATTGGGTGGCCCGGTTCTCGGGGGGCAGTCGCTCCTGCTGGCCGGCGTGGTTCTGGCCGTGATGATCTTGCCGATCATCACCGCTGTCATCCGTGAGGTGCTCGCGACGGTTCCAATGGATCAACGTGAGGCGGCGCTGGCGCTGGGGGCCACGCGGTGGGAGATGATCCGCGGCTCCATGCTGCCGTGGTCGCGCTCGGGCATCGTCGGCGCGTCCGCACTCGGCCTGGGTCGCGCAGTCGGTGAGACGATCGCGGTCGCGTTGATCCTCGGCGGTCAGCCGACGCTCTTCAAGTCCCTGCTTGGTCCGGGGCAGACCCTGGCGGGCACGATTGCGTTCGAGTACAACAACGCGGGTCCAGCACCGCACGCGTCGGCGCTGGTGGCCATGGCGGTCGTCTTGTTCGTCGTGGCACTCATCGTCAACCTGATCGCGCGACTGTTGGTCACGCGAAGCGTCGGAGGTCGGTCGCGCGGGCGGCGCGTGCATGTCGCGCTCGCCAAACGCTGGTTGCTCGTGACGGCGATCCCTGCGCGGCTTCGCCCTCGGACTGTCCCGCTGGTGGATCCTCTGGCAACCCCTCCGCCGCGATCGGCGATCCCTGAGATCGGCTGGGTCCGACGCGTGCGGTCACGTTGTGCGGAGCTTGTGATCTGCGGCTCGCTCGTCGTGGCAATCGTGCCCCTCATGCTCGTCATCGGATACGCGGTGGCGAAAGGAGGGGGCGCACTTTCGTGGGATTTCTTCATGCACGATGGCGAGCCGGACATCGCCGGCAACGGCATCAGGCACGCGTTGGTGGGCACGTTGATCATGATGGGAATCGCGACGGTCGTTGCGGTCCCGTTCGGCGTCTTGACCGCGCTGTGCATTCGTGAGTGTGACTCACGGGGCCCGGCGCTCCGACGGCTTGCGGCTGGACTTGGTGTGTTCGTCGACGTGCTTCTGGGCGTGCCGTCGATTGTCGCGGGCCTGATCGTTGCGATCGTGGTCGTGATCGCCATGGGATCGTTCTCGGCCCTGGCCGGTGGTCTGTCGCTCGCGATCATCATGTTCCCGATCGTCGTCAGATCGACCGATGAAATCCTCCGGCTTGTGCCCGGAGCACAGGTGGAGGCGGCGCTGGCGCTCGGTGCGCCGCGATGGCGGACGACCCTGAGCGTCGTATTGCCCATCGCCGCGCCGGGTATCCTGACCGGCATCATGCTCGCTCTGGCGCGCATCAGCGGCGAGACAGCGCCGCTGATCCTGACCGCGAGTGGCGCCCAGTTCTTCTCGACCGACGTCTTTCACGAGATGACCGCACTGCCGCTCTACATCTTCAATGGGGCGATCAACTCGACAGTCCCGGTCGCAGCGCAGCATGCATGGGGGGCGGCCCTTGTCCTCGTTACGCTCGTGCTGTTTCTCAACCTGGTCGCGCGAATGATCGCCCGGCTGACCCAAAACGGAGCAACCCGATGAGCGATGCACTGGGCGATCCCACGCCGTCTGCCGCGACCGCACCGGAGGGGTCCGCTCCGAAGCCCTTGCGTTTCAAACGCCACGACCGCGTCGTCCGCGCCGTCACGCACGGCCCGCCGGTGATCACGTCGGAACACCTGGACGCATGGTTCGGGCCCCGGCAGGTTCTCGCGGACATCGACATGGTGTTTCCGGAGCGTTCGGTCACCGCGCTGATCGGGCCGTCGGGCTGTGGCAAGTCAACGTACCTGCGTTGTCTCAACCGGATGCACGAGCTGGTACCGGGAGCGCGGGTGCGTGGCAGCGTCCGTCTGCGCGACCGCGAGCTGTATTCGACGGACGCGAATCCCATCGCCATCCGCCGCGCGATCGGGATGGTCTTCCAGCGGCCGAACCCCTTCCCGACCAAGTCGATCGCCGAGAACATCCTCTCGGGACCCAAGTTCAACCGCGTCAAGATGTCGCGGAGCGAGCGCGCCGAGCTGGTCGAGAAGGCGCTTGCGAACGCCGGATTGTGGAACGAGGTCAAGGACCGCTTGGACGCCCCCGCGGGCGGGCTTTCGGGCGGACAACAGCAGCGACTCTGCATCGCACGCGCGCTGTCTGTCGAGCCCGACGTGCTGTTGATGGACGAACCGTGCTCGGCGCTCGACCCCCAGTCGACCTACCGCATCGAGGACCTGATCGACCAGCTCAAGCTCGAGCGCACCATCATCATCGTCACCCACAACATGCAGCAGGCCGCGCGGATCAGCGACTTCACCGGGTTCATCACGATCGAGAACGATGGTGAACCCGGTCGCTTGATCGAGATCGGACCGACCAAACAGATCTTCAGTACCCCGTCGAATGAGCGAACCGAGGCCTACGTCACGGGACGTTTCGGCTAGCACTGTCTCGCGTGTTGGTCACCGGAACGGTACGCTCGCGGGCATGGATTGGCTGAGACGCGGCTGGGACCGGGAGCACTGGATAGCGCTCGGCGTTGGGCTTGCGGCGGGCATCGTCTTGGTGCTGCTCGGCAAGGGTGGCCTGGCCGAGGTCGGTGCAGTGTTGTCTGCAGTGGTCCTGCGATGGGCCATCTGGCAGATTCCACCGCCCGGCAGGTCGCGGGCACTTGGCACTCCGCCCAATGGGCTCTCGCGGCTCGGACAGCTTGCAGTCACTGCGTTGATCGTCACGCTCATGCTCGAGATCGCGCTGTCGCCACTGAACTGATCTGGCCGCGCGCGTTCCCGGCGCGATCCGGTCCGCTGGTCTCTACACTCGCGGCCATGGCGAAGTTCACGACGACGATGGCATCACCGCTTGCGCCGGACGAGGCGTTTGCCCGTATGGCCGCGTTCGATCGCGTCCCCGAATGGGATCCAGCCACCCAGGCGTCCGTGCGTGTCGGATCACAACACGGTGAGGGTGCGGAGTTCGACGTGACCACACGCTTCGGTGGCAAGACGCAGAACGTGCGCTACCGCATGAGCGCGTACGAGCCTCCCCATCGGTTCGTGTTGGACGCCGCGTTGCCCAACGGCATTGGGTTGCGCGACGAGATCACCGTCGCGCCGGACGGTGCGGGCTGCCGGGTGACCTACGACGCGCGCATAATGACGCGCGGCATATGGCGTCTTGCCGATCCGGTGTTCAGGATCGTGTTCGGGCGTATCGGCGCACGGGCGATTCCAGGTCTCGAGCGCTACCTCGAAACAACGCCCCTACGTGTCGGCCGTGTGTGAGGTCGATCCGGATTCGGCCTCAGCCTCCGCACGCAATTGGCGGAAGCTGATGCCCTCGACCATCAGGAACACGAAACCGATGGCCACGCCGACCACGACCTCGGTGGCCTGAAGTCCCACGGCAAAGGCCAGCGTGGTGGCGCTTGACAGAGGAAACGTGTGGGTCAGCGGGACGACGACGGCCGCCTGGAACACGCCGACGTTGCCGGGGAGTACCGGGAAGATCTGGGCGACAGTGACGGTCACGAGGAGTAGGCCGGCGCCGCTCCACCCGGCGACGTCCAGTCCGAACGCCCGCAGGGCGCAGTAGATGCCCACGAGTTGCGCACCCCACGACGCGATGCTGGGCAGCAAGACCGCCGCGAACTGACGAGGATCGCGGAGGCCCATGTGGCTTTCGCGTACCGCGCCCCACAATCGCGCGAACGCGCGTGTTGCCCGTACCCAGAGCGGGCCGGTGGACATCCACGGAGGCATGTGTTTTCCGGGGCTGCGAAACAGCGCGACCAGAACGATGGCCAGGCAGACGAAGCCGACGATCAGGGTCGTGACCCACACTGATCGCGACAGGGGGAGGAACAGGCCGACCGTGACAACGACGGCGACCCAGGCGATCGTGGAGACCAGGTTCTCGACGACCACCGAACCCAATAGCATCGTGTTGCGCACGTTCTCGCCGCGGGCCGCCAGCCGTCGACGCGCCAACAGCACCTTGACGATCTCACCGAGCCTGGCGGCCAGCACGGTGTTGAAGAGGAAACCGACGAACAACGGGCTGACCAAATCCCGCAGGCGTGTGCGCGCTCGGATCGCGGGCAGTCCGTCGACGACGCCTTTCCACGCGAGGCCTTTGAACACGACCGAGGCGGTGTTGGCCCCGATCGCAGCCAGAATGAATGCCCACGATTGTGGGTGCAGCGCGGCGCGCAGCGTCCCCAGGTCGACCTTCCATATGACGAGTGCTGCCGCACCTCCCAGCAAGACGATCCGAAGCGGCCAGTTGATGCGGCGGATGATGCGACGCACCGTGGCCGATGTTGTCGTCACTGTGCCAGCTGACCAAGTGCGACCGGCTCGAGGCCACGGGCCCGAGCGGCGGTGCAGATCGGACCGACTGCGGCGGCGGTCTGATCGCGTGACGCGGACGGGTTCCATCCATCCGCGTCGTGGAGCAACAGCACCCCGCCGGGTGTCAGGGCGCGGTTCGCGCGTTCGGCGATCAGGTCAGCGCCGGGCTGGGCTGAGTCGAACACCCCGACGCTCCAGCCGGCCAGTCGGTAGCCGGCCCGTCGTGCCGCGATCGCGGTGGCCGGTCCCTTGAAGCCATGTGGAGCACGGAACATGCGCGTCAGCGCGTCGGGTCCGGCTGCGTCATTGATCGCCGCTTCGGTTCGCTGCAGCTGGTCCAGCACGTGTGCCGGGTTGCGGAAGACCAAGATTCCGTGGTCGTATCCGTGGTTTGCCAGCTCATGACCGTCCGCGACGATGCGCCGCACGAGGTCTGGGTGACGCTCGACTTGGCGGCCCAGCACAAAAAACGTCGCCCGCGCGCCGGCGTCCCTGAGCGCATCCAGTACCGCCGATGTCGACGGGCCGGGACCGTCATCGAACGTCAGGGCAAATCGTGGCTGTGCGGGCGAGCCGCGGTACAGCACCGAGCCAAACAGGGGGCTGTTGCGCGCGAACGCACCCCAGGCGGCGAGTGCTCCCGCTCCGGCCACCAACACCCCGAGAGCCGGGCGGCGACGGGAGTTCGCCAGGGCGACCGCGGCGAACCCGGCTTCGACGACGAGGGCGCGCCGAACGGCCTCGCCCTTGTGCATCGGTTCGGCCATCGCAGATCCATGGGACACGACTTAGTGGTCCTCCTCGCAATTACGAACACGTTTCCTGGCTGCAAACCGTCGCGAGGCGTAGTCCTCGGTCCCGCCGTTATGGCAACCGATCACTGCGCGACACTCCGCAGCTGCCATCAGCGTCTGACCCACTCGGGAGGATCCCCACGAGCCGAGATGAGGGAGGCGTTTGGATCTCCCCCCAGGCTCCGTTTTCGCTCGGGAAACATACCCGTGCTTACGAGAAGGACCACTGGATAATCGTATCAGCGCGTTTGGGGTGGCAACCGGTGTTGGCACACGAGGGTCGAGAGTGCCAACACAGTGTGCGATACTTGCGACGGCATTTTTTTGAAGTACGAGGAGATCGCGTGCCCGTTTACGAGTATCGGTGCGATAAGGGTCATGTGTTCGAAGTCATCCAGCGCATGAGCGAGGATGCGCTGTCGAAGTGCGAGGTGTGCGGTAAACCTGCGCAACGGGTGTTGTACGCCCCTGCGATCCACTTCAAGGGAACGGGTTTCCACAACACCGACTACGGCACCAAGAAGCGGCCCCGCGACGGCGACAAGTCCGACGGTGGGACGAAGACCGAGAGTACCGCCTCGGATGCCGGATCCTCCTCGTCGGACAACGGCTCCGGCTCCTCCGACGTTGGAGTCAAGAAGGTCAAAGAAGCCACACCGGCCGATACGGCGAAACGCGCGACCGGTCCCTGACGTCCGGCGATTCGATCTTCCGATCGAAGCGCCCCGTTCCGTCACCCCGGTCCAAAAGCCGTCGCCCTCCGACGCTCCGCGCCGGGCCCTCACCGTCCCGTGGCTCCCGTGCCTGGGTTCCCTGCGCGGGCCCTCAGTTGGACCCCTCGAACCGGCGCACCTGCTGCTCGGCTTTGTCGGGGTTGTAGAGGAAGTAGAACGTCCCGCCGATGATCGTCGGGTCCCCCGCCAGCACGTCGCGATCACTGGGCGCCGTCGTGAGTTTGCTTTGCAGCCACCCCAGCTTGGCCAGGTCGACCGCGGACATATCGGTCGAGATTGCCCGGATCATGCGAGCGCCACGCCACGGGGCGGCCGGCAAGCCGGACCATGAGAGCACCTTCGACTTGAGCGCCGCGACGACGAGCTGCTGTCGTTGGGCACGCTGCAGGTCGCCATCGCACTTTCGCACCCGGGAGTAGACGAGGGCTTCGGCGCCGTTCAGCGAGATCTGCCCGCGCGGGAAGCTGACGGTCTTGCCCCCGGGGTAGTCACAGTTGCGCAGGTCGAACGGATTCTTGAGCGTGACGCCGCCGACGGCGTTGACCATCTTGGAGACACCCTTGAAGTCGATCACCATCAGATGGTGGATCGGCAGTCCGATCTCAGAGCCGATCGCGCGGATGACGCCGCGGCTGCCGCCGTGCCCAAAAGCCTCACCGATCTTGATGTGCCCCTGCCCGGGGTACTCCACACGCAGGTCGCGAGGAATCGACAGGTAGCGGATCTTGCCCGCTTTGGGATCGGTGCGCATGATCATGATCGTGTCCGCCCGGGCACCGCTCCGATCGCGATCTGCGTCCGATCCGATGATCAGGGTGTTCTGAGGTGTGCCCAAAAGCCCGCCCTTGGGATCGGCCAACGACCTCCGCGCGGTCGCGGTGATGCGCTTGTTGGCATCGGAGGCCGCCCCGCGCAATGCCAAGTATCCGAAGGTCGCCCATCCGACGAGCGCGACGAGCAGCAGTGCGACGAATCGCGCGACCACCCCTCCTTTGCCAACACCCCGCAGGGACCACCACCGCCGCTTGACAGGGCCCGCTGGTGGCCGTGCCGAACGAGACGTCGGCGCCGGGCGCTTGGGCGTGCGGTCACGTTGCTTGGGTTCGACCGCGTTGAGCTCGCGCAGTGCGGCCAGGTTCTCGGACGGATCGGCTTGGGCGCGCCCATGCGCGCGAAAGCGCCGGTACGGCTTCTTCTTCGGCGAACTCACTCCCGGACGATGGTAGCGTCCTGCGTCGGGGCGGCCCGCGTGGGAGGTTCTGTCAGTGGTAGTGGGAATAGACGTCGGGGGCACGAAGATCGCTGGCGCGGTGGTGGCCCGTGACAGTTCGCTGCGCGCATCGGCGACCCTGCCCACCCCGGTCGCCGGGGCGCAACTCGTTCAGGCCATCGGCGACCTGGTCGAACGGCTTCGCCGTGAGTGCCCCGAGGAGATCCTGGCCGTCGGCGTCGGCTTGCCGTCGCTCATCGATGCTCGCAGCGGCCGGGTTCGGATGAGCGCGAACATCGACCTTGCCGACATCGACGTCCGTGCGGTGCTCAAGGAACTGCTGGGAGTCCCGATCGGGCTCGAGAATGATGCCAACGTCGCGGCGCTGGCCGAGCACCGGGTCGGCGCAGGGCGCGAACACGGCGACATCGTCATGTTGACCGTGGGCACGGGTGTCGGGGGCGGGGTCATCGCCGGCAACAAGATATTTCGCGGCGGGAGCGGCACCGGCGCAGAGTTGGGGCATATGGTGGTGCAGGCGGACGGCCCGCCCTGCCAGCGCAACTGCCCCAACCGCGGCTGTCTCGAGACGATGTGCAGTGGCACCGCGATTGCGCGTGATGCCGGGATGCCCGCCGAGGAGGTCGTGCGTCGAGCCCGCGAGGGCGATGCGACCGCGATCGCAGTGCTCGACCGCGCGGGCCGCTTTCTGGGCGTCGGGCTGTCGAGCTTGGCCAACATCTTCAACCCCGATGCGTTCGTCATCGGCGGAGGGGTCGGCGCGGCCGGGGATCTGCTGCTGGGACCGGCCACCGAGGAGTACCGGTCGCGTGCCCTGCCGCCGAACGCCGAGGCGCAGGTCGTGCCGGCCGCGCTCGGTCCGCGCGCTGGTGCGATCGGTGCCGGGCTCCTCGCCTGGGATCTGGTCGACGCAATTGCCTGAACCGGGCAGGCTGCTGGTCATCGCGACCCCGATCGGGAACCTGGGCGACCTCTCGCCGCGTGCGGCTGCGGCGCTGTGCGACGCCGACGTCGTTGCGTGCGAGGACACCCGCCGCACCGCAACGCTGTTGCGTCACGCGGGCTCATCCGTGCGGATGGTGCCGGTCCACGAACACAACGAGGCTGCGCGTGCCCTTGACCTGGTGCGTCGGATGCAGGATGGCGAGACGATCGCATTGGTCAGCGACGCGGGGATGCCCGGCATCAGCGACCCGGGGCGGCGCGTGATCTCCGTCGCGCTCGACGCCGGGCTCGTGGTCAGTGTGATCCCCGGACCCAGCGCGGTCGAGGCCGCACTCGTCGCGTCGGGCCTGCCGGTCGAGCCGTTCGCATTTGTCGGGTTCTTCCCACGTAAGGCGGGCGAACGGGCGGCGCTGTTTGCGCACTACAGCGCATGGCCTGGAAGCCTCGTCGGGTTTGAGAGCCCGCGTCGGGTGGGGTCCCTGCTCGCGGGCCTCGCGGTCATCGATCCTGAGCGTCAGGTCGCTGTGGGTCGCGAGCTGACCAAGATGCACGAGGAGGTTGTCCGCGGCACCGCCGCGGAACTCGCCGCGCGGTTTGCCGACGCCCCGTACGGTGAGGTGACGGTCGTGATCGGACCCGCGACGGTGCCGGTCGACGCGGACACCGACAAGGTTGTCCACAGCGTGGCCGTACTGCTTGAAGCTGGACTGAGCCCCGGGCGAGCGGCGGATGTGGTGGCGCGCCTGGGGCTTGGCGCACGCAACGCCGCCTACCGCGAAGCGCTCGCGGCGGCCAACCGCAGCGACAAGTAGACGTCGTCGACGACGAAGTTCGCCGGGCGTTCGTTGGCGATTCGATCCAAACGATCACCGGTTCCGGCGACAACTGCGCGCGCGATTTGTTCCTCGACAGGCGCCACCCAAATCGTGCGCTCACTCAGCGAAATCGCCTTCGAGAAGAGCCGGAGCAACGGGTAGTCGGCATGGAGGTTTCCGCCGGGTCCGTGGAACGTGAGGCCCCCGATCACGTCGATTGCGACGCCGCCCCAGGTTCCCTGAGCCCGTATCGACGTGACGTTGGGATCCTCGTCGCGGTGCGCCGTCAAACCGATCGCGGACGCTGCTGCCTGGGTGGCGTCCTCGGCAACTTCGATGTCGAGATCGCGCGGGGTCGCTGCGAAGCCCAGCAGGGCCCGCGCGGTGCTGCCTCCGACGACCCAGTCGATGGATGCGGCGTCAAGGCGCTCGGCCAGCGCGATCAAGGTCGTTTCAAGCTGCGGCGGGACTGAAAATGGCACTTGTAGACTCTATGCCCTTGCCCGGTCGCTTCTACATCACAACGCCGATCTACTACGTCAACGCCGAGCCGCACGTCGGCCATGCGTACACGACGATCATGAGCGACATCCTGGCCCGTCATCACCGCCAGCGTGGCGAGGACGTGTTCTTCTTGACTGGCACCGATGAGCACGGCGACAAGATCGCGCGGGCTGCCGAGGAGCTGGGCCGCTCGCCCAAGGAGCACACCGACGTCATCTCGGGTCGGTTCCGCGCGTTGTGGGGCACGTTCGGCCTGTCCAACGACTTCTTCATCCGTACGACGGACGAGGAGCACACAGCGGGGGTGCAGCGGGTGTTGGAACGCATCCACGCGGCCGGTGACATCTACAAGGGTTCGTACGGAGGTTGGTACTGCACGTCGTGTGAGGCGTTCTACGGCGAGGACGACTTGCTCGAGGGCAAGCTGTGCCCGGAGCACCGCCGCCCGGTCGAATGGGTCGAGGAGGAGAACTGGTTCTTCCGGCTGTCGGCCTACCGCGACCGGCTGCTCGCGCTCTACGACCAGACCCCGCCGTTCGTGCGTCCGGCCCACCGCCTCAACGAGGCGCGCAAGATCGCCGAACAGGTCGAGGACATCTCGATCTCACGGGCCAACGTCACATGGGGTGTGCCGGTGCCGTGGGACCATGATCACGTGGTCTATGTGTGGGTCGATGCGCTGCTCAACTACTACACGGCGTTGTCATATGCGCGGCCCGACGAGGACATGACCGAGCGCCTGTGGCCGCCCGACCTGCAGGTGCTGGGCAAGGACATTCTCAAATTCCACGCGGTCATCTGGCCGGCGGTGTTGATGGCAGCGGGGCTCGACCCGCCGCACGGTTTGTTCATCCACGGATTCGTGTTGAAGGGTGGCGAGCGGCTCAGTAAGACCACCGGCAACTTGATTGACCCGCTGCCGTATGTGGAGAAGTATGGAATCGATGCCCTCCGCTGGTACCTGGCGCGCGAGATCCGCTTCGGCGAGGACGGCCCGTTCAGCGACGAAGGGTTTGACGGGCGCTACCACAGCGAGTTGGCCAACGAGTTCGGAAACCTGCTCAACCGCACGGTCAGCATGATCGGCCGCTACCGCGACGGGGTCGTCCCTGCCGACGCCGGCGATGATGCGGAGCTGGCGACCGAAGTTGCCGAGCGTGTGGCGGCAGTCACCGCGGCGTTCGACACCGCCGACATCACCAACGCCGCCGAAGAGGCGTGGAAGCTCATCCGGCGACTCAACCAACTCGTCGAGGAGCGCGCGCCGTGGGTGCTCGTGAAGGACCCGGCCCGAGCGGGTCAGCTCGATCAGGCGCTGATGACGTTGGCGGAAGGGCTACGCATTGTGGCGATCCTGTTGTGGCCGTACATGCCCGGCTCAGCCGAACGTGCGCTGGCGGCCCTGGGACAGGAGACAGCGGCGTCGCTCGCCGCTGCGGTCTGGGGCGGCGGACGCCCCGGTGCGACGGTCGCGCCCATCGGTCCGCTCTTCCCGCGCATCGAATCCGAGGTCTGAGCCCAATCGTCGACTCCCACACCCACCTGGCGTCGTGCGACAACCCGGCTGCGGACCTGGTCGAGGAGGCCGTCGAGGCCGGTGTCGAGCGGATCGTCACGATCGGTTGCGGCCGGGCGTCGAGTGAGCGGGCCATCGAGTTGGCCGACGAGTTCGAGCAGGTGTACGCGGCGATCGGGGTCCACCCTCACGATGCGGACAGCTTCACGCGCAAGGATCACGAGTGGATCGGTGAGTTCGCCCATCATCCCAAGGTCGTGGCGATCGGGGAGTGCGGTCTGGACTACTTTCGCGAGCACGCTCGGCCGGAAGCGCAGATGCGTGCGTTCGTCGCCCAGATCGGGTTGGCTCGCGAGCTCGGCATGCCGCTGGTCATCCACACCCGCGAGGCCGACGACGACACCATGACCGTCTTGGCCCGCGAGGCCGAGGGCACACCCGTGATCCTGCATTGCTTCAGCATGGTCACGCGCGTCGACGAGGTTGTGGAGCGCGGCTACTACACGAGCTTCGCCGGGCAGCTGACGTATCCCAACGCGACGGAGCTGCAGCGCGCAGCACGCGAGATCCCGCCGGAGCATTTGCTGGTCGAGACCGATGCGCCGTACCTGACGCCGGTGCCCCATCGCGGCAAGCCGAACCGACCTGCCCATGTGGCTCACACGCTGCGGTTCATGGCCGACTTGCGCGGCGAGGACCCCGAGGAGCTCGATGCCACCACCACCGCCAACGCCGCCCGCGTCTTCGGCTGGTAGCCGCCGGGTCGGGACCGCCCGCCTGCTTCAGGCGCATGGGCTGCGTCCTGATACCGACCTGGGGCAGCACTTCCTACTCGACGAGAACCTGGTGGACTTGGCGGTGCGCCAGGGCCGGGTCGGACCAGAGGATGTGGTGCTCGAGGTCGGGCCCGGCGTCGGCACGTTGACCAGGGCGCTCGCCCGAGCGGCCAGGTCAGTGCACGCAGTCGAGATCGACCGGCGTCTCGAGCCGGTGTTGGCCGAGGTGCTCGAGGGCGTCACGAACGTGCAACTGCACTGGGCCGATGCATTGCGATTCGATCTGGAGGCCCTCGATCCGGCCCCGACGCGGATGGTGGCGAACCTGCCGTACTCCATCGCGACGCCGATCGTGTTGGAGTCGACGTGGCGCTTACCGCAGGTCGAGGTGTGGGCCATCATGGTGCAACGCGAGGTGGCCGACCGCTGGGCGGCGGCCCCCGGTTCGTCGACCTACGGCGGACCTTCGGTCCTGCTGCAGCTGGCTTGCCGGTCGTTCTTCATGCGCCCGGTCGGGACCGAGGTCTTCATCCCGCGCCCGCGCGTGCAGTCGGCGATCGTGGGCCTCGAGCGCATCGGGCCAGGCCCGTCGCCCGAAGTGCGCGCATTGGTGCACGCCGCATTTGCGCAGCGGCGAAAGACGCTGGTCAACGCCCTGGCGTCGGCGGGTGCTGAGAAGCCGGCGGTGATCGCCGCCCTCGAGGCCCGTGGGTTGTCACCGACTTCGCGTGCACAGGAACTCGCCCCACCGGTGTTCCCCGAGCTCGCCCGGGAGCTGGCATGGACCGCGTGACGCTGACCGCACCCGCCAAGCTCAACCTGCGCCTGCTCGTCGGGCCGCTCCAGTCCGACGGTTATCACCCGATCCGTTCGCTGATGGTGGCGCTGGACGGTCTGGCGGACACGGTGACGCTGACCGTCGGGCCGGAGCGCGTCGTGCACTGCACGGGTCTCGCCAACGAGGCCAACCTGGCATGGCGCGCGTTGGATGCGCTTGAAACCGTGGTGGGTCGGCCTCTCCCGTGTGTCGTCGAGATCGACAAGCACATCCCGACGCAGGCCGGCCTGGGCGGCGGATCGAGCGATGCCGCTGCGACGCTCGTCGGCGCCAACCGCCTGTTCGAGCTTGGCCTCCATGCGGGGGCGCTCGAAGTGGTCGCAGCCCGGGTCGGGTCGGATGTGCCGTTCTTCATCCGCGGTGGCGCCCAGTGGGCCGAGGGTCGCGGCGAGCGTCTGACCCCGGCCCCCATGCCGAGCTTCACGGCCGTGATCGTCACGCCCCCATTCGGCCTGTCGACCGCCGACGTCTACTGCGCGTTCGACAACCTACCGACTCCGGTACCGGATGACCGAACCCACCCCCCGGTGGCGATGCCGGCGCTCGCAACCTGGGTCCGCAACGACCTTCTGCAGGCCGCGGCGGGTCTCAGACCGGAACTCGAGGACGTCACAACCGACCTCCGCAGGTGTGGTGCGCGGTCAACGCTGCTGTGTGGGAGCGGGTCGGCCATTGCCGGACTGTTCGACGATGCGGTTGCTGCCCGCGTTGTTTGTGAGCAGCTGGACATCCCACCGCGTCGGGCATTCTTGGTCACGCAGGGGCGAGATCGGTGAGTACTTCCGGACCCGCCTCGCGATGGTGTGAGTCGGGTCCGGAAGCGGTCCTGCGCACCGCTCAATCAGCGCGACGCTCAGTCCCTGTTCCAGCCGGTGATGTCGAGAATGACGCCCTTGTCCGTGATGTTGTGCTGGACGCTCACGTACAGATGCTTGCCGTCGTCGTTGAAGATCGGTCCGCTCCACTCGGCCCCTTCGGGGTGGGCGGCGGAGCCTGCGTCGTTGAGGGTCGCGACCTTGACGCATCCGTCGGACTGGTTGTCCACATCCGCACCGTCAGGGAGGCAGAGGAACATGTCGTTGTTCTTGCCGGGCGTGATGGATCCGCCGAAGCCGACGTCGCCATCCTCGGCGATCAGCCAGCGACCGGCCGCACCGGGTTGCGCCGCGATGTTGTCAGTCATCGCCATGTCGATGGAGCCATTGACGAGGTTCTGCACTTCGGGGACGGCCGTTCCGGCCAGGGACTCAGCGACGGTGCCATCGGTGATGCAGATGGTCTCGCCCCAGTAGCGGTCGGTGAACTCGTTGCCGGTGTTGTTGCCGCACACCTTGATGTTGCCGGCGGCGAAATCGCGTGGAGCGACCTCCAGGTCCTCCGGCCGGTAATAGCCGGTCAGCTTGTTCGTGACCGCAGCGGTGCGGAGCGCGACATTGGCGCACGGGGTGGCCGAACCGTCGGCGCAGATCGCAATCCACGCGCCCCGGCCGCTCTGGGTGCCCTGGCCGAAGTCAGTTGCCCCACCGTTGAGCCCCAGGCGAAGGCCGAGGACCTTGCCGGAGGCGAGCGGTGAGGCGGCGAGCATCGCGATCGGCGCACCACCCGCGAACGGGGTCGCCGGAACGAACTTGAAGTACGCGCCGCCCGCGTTGCCGTTGCCGGGACGGAGTTCGTCGCCGTAGTACATGACGCCGTTGGGAAGCAGGCCGTGGCCTTCGAACGACAGGCGGCCGAGGGCCGGGCGACGAATGAGGTTGGCCGAGCCGGTACCGCCGGAGAACACGCCGGTCGTACGGTCGAGGGTGACGCCGGTCGTGGCGAGCGGGTCCGTCACCTCGTAGGTTTGGCCGCCGGAGCCGGCCTCTTCGCTGAAGAGGATCGTGCCCCAGGCGGTGCGGCGGACTCCGTCGCAGGCCGTGGTGCCGGTCAGGATGGTCTCGACGGAGCCGTCAGCGATCGATATGCGCTGCACGCCGGGGCTCGTCGTGCCCTGCTCGTTGCAGGCGATGAGGTGGGTCGGCTTGGTGCCGTCGGGCCACAACGCCATCTGGTCGACGTTCGCTGCGGCAACGCCTGCGGTCACGACGCGCGCCTTCAAACCCTTGGCGAGCGTGACGAGCTTCCCGGGGAGGCCTGGGCGGTTGCAAGGTCGATCGACGTCAGCGACGAGCCGCCCAGCGGCTTGGCGATGCCGAACAAATCCTCGGACGCGCCGGCGAGCCTCGCCTCGCGGGAGACGCCCCAGTCGTCGGCGATCACGCCAGATGCCGTCACGGCTCCGACGGCGAGTACTCCGAGAACGGCTGCGAGGCCGGTTCTCTTGCGGTTCTTCATCGACGTTCTCTCCTTGGTCGGGTGAATGCGCCGCGAGTATGCGGGGTGTGCGCCCACGTTTGGGCCGCCGCTTCCGCACCGACCCAGGATCGATTCCACTTGTTCTCACGCCTCGCGGACCCGAAGAAAATGATGCGGAACGGCGGTCGGCGCTACACTCGGAAGCAGTGGAGCATCCGGTCATCACGCTTGACGGTCCGTCCCAGCCGCCCGGCCGGCCGCAACGATCATGGATCCATTCGCGGCGGTTTGTGGTTGCGGGCGGGCTCGCGGTGGCCGAGGTCATCGCGTACCTGGTTTTGGACCCGTCGCGCTGGCTCGGGATCGTCGTCGTCGGGGCGTTGCTCGCTGGGTGCATCGCGCTCTCCGGGCGCCTCAAACCGGGATTCGGGCGTGACGTGGTGCTGATCGCCGCGCTCGCCCAGGCGATGCTCATTGCGCTGCCGATCATGCTCGGGTTCGTTCAGCTCGTGCTCGCCACATTCGTGGTGTTCTTGCTCATCGCGGTGTTCGTCACCATCGGGCTGCGGTTTCGCCGCTGATCGCAGTGCCGCCCGCGGTCCAGCCGCCGCCACCTGTGCACGCGCTCGTCACCCTCGCCCCGGGAGCTGACCCGGGTGTTCTCGGACCTGTTCGCGAGCTGCTGTTTGCGGGAGGAGCCACCTGGCTCGTGACGTTGCACCGCGACGAGCACGTCGCCGACCTGCGTGCCCGGAGGGGCGTCGTCGCCGTGGAGTCGGACCGCGCACGTCGACGGCTCGGGAGCAACGACCCGATGCTCCCGGCGCAAACCCACTTGGCACAGATCCATTGGACGCCGCAACGCGGAGTGCGACGGCCGTTGGTCGCAGTGCTCGACACCGGGGCCGATGGACGGTCTCCCGACCTGCGCGGCGCGATCCGTTTCGACCTGGCCCGGTCCTTCGTGGATGACGCACCCTTGACGGATCACTCCGGCCACGGAACGCATGTCGCGGGACTCATCGCGGCAACGACCGGCAACGGGATCGGCGTTGCCGGAGTCGCGAACGCCCGCCTGATGATCGTCAAGATCGCTGATTCCCAGGGCCGGGCGAGCACGTCCACGTTGGTGCGCGGAATCCGCGCGGCCGTGGCCGCCGGCGCCAAGATCATCAACGTGTCGTTCGGTGGCACCGGGTTCTCGCCGCTCGAGCAGAACGCGATCCTGGACGCCCGCCGGGCAGGGGTGCTGGTCATCGCAGCGGCGGGAAACAGCGGACAGGCCGGAAACGCAGCCGCCTACCCTGGTGCCTATCGTCATGTACTGACCGTCGCAGCGACGCGCATGGACGGTCAGGCCATCGTCGAGTCGACTCGAGGCGCGCAGGTCGGGCTGGCGGCACCGGGCAACCGCATCCTGTCGACCGCGCCGCACGGAGGGTTTGCGCGTCGCACGGGGACATCGATGGCGACCGCGATCGTGTCGGGCGCAGCCGCTCGCCTGCTGGCACGCCGGCCCACGCTCGACGTCTCGCAACTGCGTTCGATCCTCATCTCAAGTGCCGTTGACATCGGTACGCCTGGGCGCGATGACGCGACCGGCTGGGGGCGTGTCGATCTGGCCGCCGCCCTGGCGACGGCTCCGCCGGTCAAGGACGGCCCCGAGCCCAACGACGACGCGGTGCAAGCACAGCGCTGGCCCGAGCTGCTACCGGGGCCGACGGCGGGCGAGACCGCCGTCGACGCAACGCTCGAGCAGTACGCCGACGGCAAGGACGACTACCGCGTCAGGATGGCGGTGGGAGACACCCTGCAGATCGACGTCACCGGCAGCGGAGGGTCGGATCTGGACCTGGTCGTCTGGCGCCCGGAGGCACCCGCATTCGTGAGCGGTCCGGAGTACGCACGTGACTGGCTGGCAGCGGCCGCGCTCGGGCCGGGCACGACCGAGACGTTGCGGTACACCGCCACTGAGGGGGGTGTGCATTCGGTCGAGGTGCAGGCGGCAGCAGGACGTGGCGCGTACCACGTGACCATCCGCCGCATCGCGGCCGCGCCTCCGCCACCGCCGGCCCCGTAAGGGGCCCACGCAGGAATGACTGCTGTGCCGGAGCGCGACGGTTTGCAGCCGTCGGTTCGCGACGGGACTTTCGGACGGGTGTCCACTCGTTCTTGCGCGGGCCCTGACGTCGTATTGCGGCGTTGGTGCAAGCGCCGTTGCGAACTGGTGACAACCGGATGCCGATCGGCATTCGTGCGGCACAATTGATCGAGATGGAAGCGACACCGCCACGACGCCGCACCCGCACGGCCCAACACGTGCCGTTGGACGACCCGGCGCTCTACATCAACCGGGAACTCTCGTGGCTGGATTTCAACGCTCGTGTGCTCGCGCTGGCAGGCGATCCTGAGCAACCGCTTCTGGAGCGGTGCAAGTTCCTGGCAATCGCGTCGAGCAACTTGGACGAGTTCTTCATGGTGCGGGTGGCCGGCCATCAGGACGCGCTTGAGGCAGGCCGCCCCTCCTCCGCTCCTGATGGTCTGGGACGCGACGAGCTCCTGACGCGGATCGCGGAACGCACGACCAGCCTGGTCGCCGAGCAGGGCAGGTTGTGGAAGACCGAGATCCGTCCAGCGCTGACGCATGCGGGCGTGGCGATTATGGCCCTGAGCGACCTGGACACCCGCGCCGCCAAGCGTGTCGCCGCAATTTTCGAGCGGGAGATCTACCCGGTCCTGACACCGTTGGCCCCTGGATCGGGGCAGCCGTTTCCGTACATCTCCGGGCTTTCACTCAGTCTGGGCGCCTACGTTCGGGAGCCCGCCGGTGGCGAGACCCGGCTTGCCCGTGTCAAGTTGACCCCCGGCCTGTCGCGATTCACCGAAGTGCCCGGAGGATTGGTGCCGACCGAGCAGATCGTCCGGGCGAATCTGGAGCGCATTTTTCCGGGAATGGAGGTGGTCGACTCCGTGCTGTTCCGTGTCACCCGAGACGCCGACTTTGCGATCTCGGACGAAGCGGACGATTTGTTGGGAGCGGTCGAGGCCCAACTCCGTCGTCGGCGCTTTGGCGACATCGTGCGCCTCGAAGTCGAAAACAGCGCCCACAAGTCCGTGGTGGCGGAACTGCGCGACACACTCGGCCTGGCGCAGCGCGATGTCTATCGTGTCTCCGGGTTGCTCGACCTGACCTGCCTGTGGCAGCTCATGGACGTGGATCGCCCTGACCTGCGCGACGTGCCCTGGGAGCCGCGCGTGCATCCGCGGTTGCGGTCGGAGGATGGCGAGCAGGTGGACATGTTCGCGATCATCCGCCAGGGCGATCTGTTGATCCATCACCCGTTCGATGACTTCGAGACCAGCGTCGCACGCTTTGTCGAGCAGGCGGCGATCGACCCGGATGTCGTGGCGATTCGGCAAACCTTGTACCGAACGAGTGGTGAGAGCCCGATCGTTCCGGCGTTGATGCATGCGGCTGAGCTTGGCAAGCAGACCGTGTGCCTGGTGGAACTGCAAGCGCGATTTGACGAGGAGCGCAACATCCAATGGGCGCGTGCCTTGGAGCGCGCCGGTGTGCATGTCGTCTACGGAAGCGTCGGGCGCAAGATCCACGCCAAGCTCGCGCTCGTCGTGCGCCGTGAGGGCAAGCGGTTGGCGCGGTACGTGCACATCGGCACCGGCAACTACCACCCCGCCACCGCGCGCCTGTACACCGACCTGGGGCTCTTCACGTGTCGCGACGACATCACCGAGGATGTCGCTGACCTGTTCAACTACCTGACGGGATTCTCGCGTCCGCCCGCGTTCCGCAAGGTGCTCGTCGCCCCGGATGGGGCGCGGTCCGGGCTCATCGCGCAGATCGAACAGGTGGTCAAGAAGCACCGTGCCGGCGTCCCCGGTCGCATCGTCTGGAAGCTCAACGCCATCATCGATCGCCAGATCATCCAGGCGCTCTGTGCCGCCTCGCAAGCGGGTGTTCCGGTCGACCTGCTCGTGCGGGGCGTCTGCGGGCTGCGTCCGGGCGTTCCAGGTATCAGCGATGCGATCCATGTGCGTTCGGTGGTGGGCAGATTCCTCGAGCACTCGCGAATCTTCGCGTTCACGAGCGGGGCGGAGACGCGCTACTTCATCGGCTCAGCCGACATGATGGGTCGCAACCTCGATGCCCGGGTCGAGCTGTTGGTACCGGTCGAGGATCAGGTCGCCAAAGAGGAGATCTCGGCAATCCTGGTCGCAGCGCTCGCTGACAACGATTTGGCCTGGTCGCTCAGCCCCGACGGGACCTGGCACCGGGTCGTGGGTCCCATGGACGCCGCGCCCCGAAACAGTCAGGACGAACTGATGGAGCGCAGCGCCGCTCGCTGACCGCTACGGAGCCGTTTGCACGACCTCGAAATCGGCTCCGGTGATGCGGCCGAGCGCGTGCAGGTCGTCGTCGTTCCACGTCGGGCTGGGCGCGCCGGTGATGTACCAGGGGGAGCCGTTGTCCGCCAGGATCATTCCGTGGCGCTTGAGCGCCTCGAGCACGACGCGTGACTGCGGACCAAAGCCATCCAGTCTGACCGAGGCCTTGAGCCGCACGCGCAGCCCCATCGGGGGCAGGTTGGGATCGTCCGACGCTCCCGCCTGGTGACGCGCCGGGAAGATGAATGACCGCCGGGTGCGCTGCGCGGTAAAGCGCAACGCGTGATCGATGCGTCCGGCGCGCACTTCGGCCGCGCGGGCGAGTCCCGGGAAGATCGGCAGGCCGGCGGCGTCTGCGCTGGTCCAGCCGATCGGGCGCAGCTTGTCCGAACGCAGGTCGAAGATCGCGCCGGAGCCTGCGCTCCAGCGGCCCGCGACCTTGCGTGCGGCGAAGAGCTCGTACAAGCGGCAGCGGTCACGATCGATGATCAGGACGTGCCGGTCACTTCCGCCTTCCATCCTGGGGCGAGCGGGGATGGGGTAGGGGCCGCGGTCGGACTCGCCCGCGTACTGAAATCGCACCTGCACCTTCTTCTGGGTCTTGCGGACGATGTTGAACGGGATCCCGTACCCACCCTGGTTGCTGAAGTCCGGGTGCAGCGATCGGTCGATGCCGATGGCCGAGATCAGCGTGTCGGAGTTCGCGGCGACCGGCAGGGCCGAAACGTCCTGGTTCCACGCGTTGTCGGCGGGGAACACCGGGCATTTGGGTGCGCCTGGCACCGTGGCGCCCGTCGCCGGCGTGGCCGGCGTCGCGATCAACAGCGTGACTCCTGTCAGGAATCTAAGTCTCATCGGGGCTCCCCTCGCAGCGGCACTACAATTGTCCGATCCTGGTCAACCAGGGTTCCGCTCTCGTGAACAAAGTCCTTCGCATCATCCTCTGGCCAGCCTCCCATTTCTTCCGGTGGGTGGGGCGTCTGTTCGTGGCTGTGCTGCGTCGGGTGATGTCGAACGGGGTCACTGGGACCGCCAGCCAGTTCGCCTACAACACGTTCCTGGCGACGGTGCCGTTTACGTTTGTCGTCGTGACGGCCATCAAACTGTCGAGCCCGACTGCCTATCAAACCCTGTTCGATGCGCTCGACGGGACGATTCCGGGCATCACCGGCCTGACAGACACCTTCAGCAATAGCACCGCCAAGGGTACGGCGGCCGGGTTGGTGATCCTCTTCGGCGTGATCGCCGGCATCTACGTGGCGTCCAACGCGATCGGGGCGTTGGTCGACGGCCTCGATCGGGCGCAGCACCTCAACCACCGGCCGTGGTGGCGCAGCAAGCTCATCAACTTCGGCTTCGCCGCGGGCGCGAGCGTCCTCGCCGCCGCCAGCACGCTGGTCCTCGCCGGTGGGCCGGAGCTCGTCCGGGGATTCGCGAGACTGTTTGGGGCGAACACCTTCGTCAGGAGCCTTGCGGACTCCCTTGCGTTGCCGGTCGGGATCGTGACGCTCCTGTTGTTCACCGTGTTGATCTACCGCTTCGGCCCAAACGGCATGCGGCTTGGCTTTCGCACCATCCTGCCGGGTGCGCTGCTTTCGGTGGTCGCGACGTTCGGACTCACGAAGCTGATCGGCCTGTACGCCGACGCATTCAACAACCTGGACGCGGTCTACGGAACGCTGGGCAGCCTGTTCGTCTACCTGACGTTTCTGTACTTCACCGGCCTGATGTTCCTGGTGGGGGCGGAGCTCAACGCCGAGCTCGTGCACCGCCGTCTGATCCGGGCGTCAACGAGGGATGCGGCTGCGCGAGCGGCGATCTCAGCCGCGGCGGCTCAAGCTGCAGCAGCAGGCGCGCCGACGTTGACCGGGGCCGGCGCCGGTCCGACCGCAGCGATCACGACGATCACGGACGTCGAACGAACCTGATGACAGTGCCCGGTTCCGGCCCGCCGATCCCACTCTGGCATCATTCCAACTGAGTTCGCTCATCACCCATGGCCGACAACAACACCACGAACCGGGAGAAACTCCCGCGTAAGCCCAAAAACTCGCCGCCTGGCTGGCGCGTCGAGGGTGGACCGACCGAAACGAGCGGCGGCGCAGGTCGGCGCAGACCTCCGGGTGGACCACGGTTTTGGTGGATTCTGGTCGCCGCCCTGGCGCTCAACTGGATCGTCTTCCAGATCATCGCGCCGAACGAACCCAACCGCATCACGATTCCGTATACGGAGTTCCTCAAGCAGGTCGATAGCGGCAACGTTGAGAAGATCAGCTCGCTCGGCGACCGGATCACGGGCAACGTCCGAAACGAGATCACCGAGGTCGATGGCAAGCAACGCGCGAAGGGCTTCCGGACCGTGCGGCCGAGCTATGTGGTCAACGATGATCTTCAGAAGCGTCTCGAAGCCAAGAATGTGCTTGATACGGCCAAGTCGTTGGACGAGCCCAGGCCGTTCTGGCAGACGCTGCTCGCCGGGTTCGGTCCGGCCATCCTGCTCATCCTGTTGTTCGTCTGGTTCTTCAAGCGAGCCGCCGGCGGCGCAGGCGGTGGGGGCGGCATCCTCGGTGTCGGCAAGTCGCGCGCCAAGCGCTACGAAGCCAACGAGCAGCGCACCACGTTCGCCGATGTCGCGGGTATCGACGAGGTCAAGCTCGAGTTGTCCGAAGTGGTCGACTTCCTCAAACACCCCGAGAAGTATCTGAAGCTCGGCGGCACGATCCCGCGCGGCGTGCTGCTGTACGGACCGCCCGGCACCGGTAAGACGTTGTTGGCCCGAGCCGTGGCCGGTGAGGCGGGCGTGCCGTTCTTCTCGTTGTCGGCCTCGGAGTTCGTCGAGATGTTCGTCGGTGTGGGCGCCAGCCGGGTGCGCGACCTGTTCAAACAGGCCAAGGAGGCGGCGCCGGCCATCATCTTCATCGATGAACTCGATGCGATCGGACGTTCACGTGGCAGTGGTGCAATGGGTGGCCATGAGGAGCGTGAGCAGACCCTCAACCAGATCCTGACCGAGATGGACGGGTTCAGCGGCGCGGAGGGTGTCATCGTGCTGGCGGCGACCAACCGCCCCGAGATCCTGGACGCCGCGTTGCTGCGCCCGGGTCGCTTCGACAGGCGCGTTTCAGTGAACTCGCCGGATCAGGCCGGGCGGCTCGCGATCCTCAGGGTCCACACGCGCCACATGCCGCTTGCGGACGACGTCGACCTGGAGGGTCTTGCCTCGTCGTCACCGGGCATGGTCGGCGCCGACCTCAAGAACCTGGCCAACGAAGCGGCGCTGATGGCGGCGCGGCGGGCCCACGAGCGCGTTCAGCTGGCGGACTTCACGGACGCGTTGGAGAAGATCTTGCTGGGGGCTGAGCGCAAGATCATGCTCAGTAAGGACGAACGTGAGCGCACGGCCTACCACGAGTCGGGTCACGCGTTGCTCGGGATGCTCCAACCGGGAGCGGACCCGGTGCGCAAGATCTCGATCATCCCGCGCGGTCGGGCGCTGGGCGTGACGTTCCAGTCGCCATCGGCCGACCGATACGGCTACGACGCCGACTACCTGCGCGGTCGCATCGTGGGGGCCCTCGGCGGCCGGGCTGCCGAGAAGATCGTCTACGGCGACGTCACGACGGGGGCGGAGTCCGACCTCGAGACTGTGACACGCATCGCCAAGCAGATGGTTGGACGCTGGGGGATGAGCGAGGCGATCGGCCCGGTATCGGTGTTGCCCGGCCCCAATGACGAGCCCTTCCTGTTGCCGGGAACCGGCCCGGGCGGGCCCTCAGCGCAGACGCTCGAGCTGATCGACAGTGAGGTCCGCAAGATCGTCGACGAGTGCTACCAGAAGGCCCTGACCCAGATCGCCGAGAATCGCGACAAGCTCGAGGCACTGGCCAAGGCCCTCCTGGACCGTGAAACGCTGGACGAAGCCGACGCCTACGCCGTGGCCGGGTTCCCCCGCCCTCCGCGCCCCGAACTCCTCGAGCCCGCCATCCCCGATGCGTCCGATGCGACCGAAAGCGCTCCGACCGCTTAACGGCTCCATGGGTCTGCGGTCGGGTGTTTGGAGTATCGACTACTCGTAGTGGAGCGCCTCGAGCGGCTGGAGCTTGGCTGCGCGTCGCGCGGGGGCGAGGGCGGCGATCAGGCCGGCGACCACGGCCAGGATGAACACCACCACGATTGTGCCAACGGGGACGGAGAACTGGATACCCTCGTTTTCAAGACCCCTTGCAATCAGATAGCCGAAGAGCAGGCCGACAGCGATCCCGATCAGCCCACCGATCGCGCACGTGATGACACTCTCGCTGAAGATCATCGAACGCAGCTGCCCGCGCGTCGTGCCGATGGCGCGGAGCATCCCGATCTCCCGCGTGCGTTCATACACGGCGAGCAGCAGCGTGATGAGCACGCCGAACAGCGAGATCACGATGCTGAACGCCAGCAGCGCGTAAAAGATGGTGAGAATTTGGTTGATCTGCTTGCCGACGAAGTCCTTGTACTCACTGTTGGTACGGACTTTGGCGGCGGGGTAGCCCTCTTTGAGTGCGGTCGCGACAGCTGCCTTGCCGGTCGCCGTCGAGACACCGCCGGCGAACTTGACCAGCAGGACTCCGACGTCTCTGTCGACGAACAGACTGTCGTAGGCGGCGTTCGACACGACGAACCCGGTAAAGAGCTGAGGGTCGCGGTATTCGCCGAGCACGCGAAGGCGCGCAGTTTTTCCGTCGAGCGTTGTGATCCCGAACCCCTGCCCGATCGTGAGGTCGTGCGTCTTGGCGAAGTCCCGTTCGACGATGGCGCCGTCCGAGCCGAGTTGCCCCAGAAGCTGGTCCGAGCCGCCGTTCTGCCAATCGAACTCGACGAGTGCATTCGCCTGGCTCGGGTCGACCGCGCTGAGCTGTTCGGTGCCCCCTGTCTCGAGGCGCACCTCACCAAAACCGACCCCGAGCACCGACGCGACTCCGGGAGCCGATCGGCTCGCATCGACTGCCCCGACTGACAGTGGCGTGAACCCTTCGTTGATGATGATGAGGTCGCTCGAGAGGGTGTTGTCCAACGCATCGATGAACGAACTCTTGAGGCCTGCGACGAAGACGCTGATGAACACGACCAGACCAACGCCGATCATGAGCGCTGCCGCCGTGGTCGCGGTCCGTGATGTGTTGCGCATCGCGTTTTCCCGGCCGAGTCGCCCGGAGTTGCCGGCGAGCTTCTGGAGCGGCCAGCCGAGTACCCGGGCCAGGGGTCGGATGACGAATCGAATCAGCATGCCGACACCGATCAACACCGCGAGCGCGCCGACCGCGATCAGCCCGGTCCGTTGCCCCACTGAGCCATTGCTGGCGAATCCCGCGGCGATGCCGCCGATTCCCAGGAATGCGATGAGCACGCCGACGTACGGCGAGAAGCGGGACCAGCGCGTGCGCGGCAGCGTCGCGCCCTCACGGAGTGCGGCGATCGGCGGGATCCGGGTCGCGCGCAAACCGGGGATGAACGCCGCAAGGACCGTGACGATCGTTCCGACGAGGATCGGCACGATCACGGTGCGCGGCTTGATCTGAAGTCCGGTGGTTGGGAGTCCGAAGCCGGCGGCGTCGAACAGGAGCGTGATGGCCTTGGCAAAGAGCACGCCGACGCCGACGCCGACGATGGATGCGAGCAGGCCGATCACGAACGCCTCGGCGAGCACGCTCCGGAGCAACTGCCAGCGGCTTGCGCCGACGGTGCGGAGCATGGCGAGTTCTCGGATACGTTGCGCGACCGTGATCGAGAAGACATTGAAGATGATGAACGCGCCGACCAGGAGCGCGATCAGGGCAAAGACGAAGAGGAACTGCTTGAGGAAGCCCAGGTTGTCGTTGATGTCGCCTGATTGCCGCGTTGCGTTGGCCGTGCCGGTCTCCACCAGCACGTTGGCCGGCACTGCCGCCTGAACCCGACTCGCGAGGTCGGTCGGGGTCACGCCGGAATCGGCGGCGACGAGGATGGTCGAGACCTGTCCTTTGCGGTCGTACCAGTCCTGCGCGTCCTGCAGCGTGATGGCTGTCAGGGTGGCGCCACCAATCGAGTTCGCATCGCCGAACTTGAAGATGCCGCTGACCGTCACAGGCTGCTGGCCGACCCGGGTCGTCAAGCCGACGCGTTGCCCGACGTTGATCTTCTCCCGGTCCGCGAGGCCCTTGTCGATCGCGACGTCACCGTGTTTGGCCGGGAACGTCCCCGAAACGATCGTGTTGCTGTTAAAGCGCTCGCTGGGGGTGGAGAACACCAGCGGCGGGGCCCCTGTGGTCGGCCCGACGTACTTTCCCTTGACGACGAGTGCGCCGAGCCCCCCGATCTGTCCTTCAGCGCGCGCCACGCCGGGTACCTTCTGGACTGTTGCGACGAGGGACTCCGGGAGCGGCCCCGGCTGCTGCTGCTGGGTGTCGAACGCGGTCTTCTGCGTCAAGATGACGTCGGTGCCCTCGTTCGCCTTCTTGAAGATGTCGTCGAACGCGCCACTGACCTGGTCGGTCAGGATGAAGGTACCTGCGATCATCGCGGTGCCGAGGAGGATCGCGATGCCGGTCAGCACCGAGCGGAGCTTTCGAGTGCGCAGCGCTTTGAGTGCGAACCGAAACACGCGCTACTCCAGTGACTTCATGACGTCGAGGATTTCTTCAGCAGCCATGTGGGGGCTGCGGCGGACGATGCGGCCGTCTTCCAGGAAGAGCAGCTCATCCGCGATGGCGGCGGCGCGGGGATCGTGCGTGACCATCACGATCGTCTGGTTCAGCTCCTTGACCGACCGGTGGAGCAGTTCGAGGATCTCGCCCCCGGTCTTGGAATCCAGGTTGCCGGTTGGCTCGTCGGCGAAGATCACCGCGGGCTTCGACACCAAGGCTCGGGCGATGGCGACCCGTTGCTGCTGGCCGCCGGAGAGTTCAGCCGGGCGGTGACGCAGTCGGTCCCCCAGGCCGACCTCACCCACGAGGCGTTCCATCCAGGCCGGGTCGGGGCGTATTCCCGCGATGGACAACGGCATCTCGATGTTCTCCTTGGCCGTCAGCATCGGGAGCAGATTGAAGAACTGGAAGACAAACCCGATCTTCTCGCGACGCAACAGGGTCAACGCCTTGTCTTTGAGGTGCGTGATCTGGGTGCCGTCGATCCAGACCTCGCCCTCCGTCGGGTGGTCGAGTCCGGCAAGGATGTGCATGAGCGTCGACTTGCCGGAACCCGATGGTCCCATGATCGCGACGAACTTGCCGTGTTCGAGGTCCAAGTCCACGCCGCGGAGGGCCTCCACGGCCGTGTCACCCTCCCCGTACCGGCGGACCAGGCCGCGTGCGGAGACCACTGCTGCGCTTGCCACGGCGGGGACCGTGTCGATGTGTTCAGGCAACCCGATCCCTCCTGGAATGGCCGACTGCGCGACCCTACCAAGCTGCATCCATCGCTCGGTTAAGTCTCGGTAATGAACACTGCGATCAAGCCGCTCCTACCGCGCCCGGCAGACGAATAGCCTGACGACATGATGCGTACGTGGGTCGTCTGCGCTTTGCTGAGCGGGGTCGTCGCAGGTCCGGCCCGAGCGGGCGACCGTGAGCTGCTCGCGGCCCTCGATGGCGGGCTCGGCCCGACGGCTTCCGCTTCGCGCGCCGCGGCAGGAGCCTCGCCTGGTTTGGTACAGGTCCACTACGACCGCTCCCGTGATCTTCAGGAACGCATCCGTGCGGCCGCACCGTTCTCGGTGTCCTGCCACGCACTCGGGGGCTGGGCACGTCGGTATGCGGCCGCGGAGGTCGCATCGGCCGAGGGTTTTGATCGGCTCGACCCGGCCCGGGCGCGCAAGTACCGCGCCGTGGCCGTGTCGGCACGCGCTCGTCTGGTGCCGGCGCGACGGTCCTGTCGGGCGGGGACTGCGCGTCGCGACGCAGGACCACCTGCGTTGCTTGAACCTCGCCCGTGGGCCGTGTCGTTTGGGGACATCATCGCGCGCGCCCCCGCGGGTGCCGACGCGGCGACGCTGTATGTCAATGGGGCCGCGGCGGGCTCGGTGGTGATCGCCGGTCGCCTCGCCCGGGGGAGGTTCGTGCGACCGCCGGGGCGTTACGACGTGGAGGTCAGGTTCACCCACGCAGGCGGTGCGGTCCGGCTGGCGCGATCGCGGGGTGTGTGGCTCTTACCCGACACCGCCTCGGTGCCGGTCCGCGTTGCCGACGAGGACGCGGCGTGGCAGGCGAAAGTGCGCGAGGCCACGTCGCGATTCTCGGGGATCTCGGCCGTATGGATCCACGATCTGTCGACCGGACGTGCCGCCAGTTGGAACGCCGGTGCGCTGTTCCCCGCGGCCTCCACGGTCAAGTTGGGGGTCCTGGTCGAGGCGGTGCGGCGCATGGGTTCGCAACCCGAGTCGTCGGCCATATTCCACGATGCGCAGGCCATCGGCGGATGGAGTTCCAACCTGGCGGCCAACCGGTTGCTAGGACGCGTGGGCGGCCCGGCTGGTGTGCAGCGAGCCCTACGGCGCATGGGCGCCGCGTCGAGCACGTACACCGGCCCCTACATCGTCGCAACTGAGCGTCCTGCGGTCGATTCCCCGAATCCACCACCGCGGGTGTCGCGCCGTGTGACGACCGCGGCTGATCTGGGCACGGTCATGCGCATGCTTCACGAAGCGGCGGTCGGCAGGGGTGGTGCACTCGCCGCAACGGGGATGACACGAACGCAGGCGCGTCTTGTGCTGGGACTGCTGCTCTCATCCGAGGCGGCCGGGGACAATCTGGGTGTGTTCCGGGAATCGCTCGGCACCGACGTCCCGGCTGCCCAGAAACAGGGGTGGATCTCGTCGGCGCGGCACACGGCGGCGGTCGTCTACACGTCGCGCGGTCCGGTCGTCGTCGTCGCGTTGACCTCCCAGCCGCTGTTGACGCGCTCGGCAGCCGCACGGCTTGGCGCCGACCTGATCACGATCGCGACGTCGGTGCCGTAACCCATTCCGGCGCGAGGCCATCCCCCGTGATCAGTCGCGCACCCCGACCGCGGGTTACGAAGCTCCACGACCAGCGCACGATGACGAGGACGCGGTTCTGGAAGCCGATCAGGTAGAACAGGTGGAGGGCGAGCCACAGCCACCACGCGACGAACCCGTGGAAGCGCACGCCTGAGATGTCCGCGACCGCTTTGGCCCGGCCGATCGTCGCGACGTTGCCTTTGTCCTTGTAGACGAATGGAGGCGATGCGGTGCCGCGGAGTCGATTGCGGATCGCGCGGCCTGCGTAGGTACCCATCTGCATGGCGGTGGGCGCGACGCCTGGCAGCTTCTTGTCGGTCACGGTCACCATGTCGCCCAGGGCGTAGACGTCCGGGTGGCCCGCGATGGTCAGTCGCTCGGTGACGGGTACCCTCCCGACCCGGTCCGGTTGCAGACCCGCGGCCGCCGCGAGTTTTCCGGCCAGCGAGGTGGCAGCCACGCCGGCCGCCCAGACGACGGTTCGTGCGGCGACGTGTTCGCTGTGACCGTTCTGCTCAACCGTAACGCCGCCATCGTCGACCGCGCGGACGAGTGTGTCGGTCTTGACGGTCACGCCCAACTTGCCGAGTGCCTTGACGGCGTGGACCGACTGGCTGGGATCGAAGGCCAGCAGAATTCGGTCGGCGCCTTCGAGCAGCAGCACGGTGGCCGCAGCTGGGTCGAACGAGTTGAACTGGTTACGCATCGTGTCGCCGGCGATCTCACCGATCTGTCCTGCCAGCTCCACGCCCGTGGGTCCGCCACCGACGACGACGAACGTGAGCCACTCGCGTCGGGTCTGGTCGTCGCTCTCCATCTCGGCGGCCTCGAACGCGATCAGGACGCGCCGGCGGATGGCGAGTGCATCTTCGAGCGACTTGAGTGCCGGCGCCGATTCGCTCCACTCGTCGTGGCCGAAGTAGTGGTTCTTCATCCCGGTTGCGACGATCAGCGAGTCATAGGGCAAGCGCACATCCTCGCCGCCGCCCGCTGCGCGACCCACGATGACCTGGCGGGCTGTCAGGTCGAAGTCGTGGACCTCACCCAGAACGACGCGGGCGTTCTTCTGGCGACGAAGCACCGCGCGCAACGGCGTCGCGATCTCGCCAGGCGAGAGCGACCCGGTCGCGACCTGGTAGAGCAGCGGCTGGAACAGGTGAAAGTTTCGCCGGTCGATCAGCGTGACGTCAACGGGTGCGCGCCTGAGCGCCTTCGCCGCCCGCAGCCCGGCGAAGCCGCCGCCGACGATGACGACACGGTGGCGTCGATCATTCTGGTGGCGTCCGTCCGGCATGACCCGACGCTATAGGCCAGACGGGCGCCACGGCCTGCCCGGCATCGTTTGGCGCCCGAAGCCGCTGCGCCGAACTGTACGATTTTTGACTCTGGTGTCTGGGGAGAAAACAGAAACTGAGCGCCGCGACTTTCGCGTCGCGAGGTTCTGTTTTCACCCCCAGCGGGGTGGGCGTTTGCAACGCCCGCGCAACTGACACCAAATTTCCCGCAACCCCCGTTGGTGACACGGATCTCGGGGTGTCGGGAAGGTCCTTCGGTCCGGCGTTACGAGCGGGCTTGGTCTTCGGCGACGTGCAGGCCCAGGACCTTGATCACATCGCGCATCGAGAGGATCCCGACCAGGTGCTCCTCTTCGAAGACCACGATGTGGCGGATGTGGTGTTTTGTCATCGCCTCGGCGGCCTGGGTGGCCGGCCAGCTCGGTGCGGCGGTGATCACCTTGCTGTGCATGTAGTCACCGACACGTGCCTCGTCGGGGTCCGCCCCGTCAGCGAGTGCCCGTAACACGTCGCGCTCGGTCACGATACCCGGGCCTGGCAGCGACGGGTCGATCACCAGCGCCGCGCCGGTCTTGTACTGACCCATCCGTACGGCCGCCTGGCGGAGCGTCGTGTCGGCGCCGACGGTTGCTTCGATCGGCGACATGATCTCTGAGACCTGAACTGGCATGGCGGATACCATACCCTTCGCACCGAAGCTTGTCGCGTTCGTCACAAGAGGCCACCACGTGAACCATCTCAGCATCAGGTCCGGAGACTGGTCCCTGGCGGCCACAAGCTGCGGCCAGGATCCGCGTCTCGTGTTTCTGCATCCCGGCGTCGGGGACCGGCGGTGCTGGCGCGACGTCATGGCGATCCTCGCCTCCGACCACTCCGGCGTGGCGTACGACCGGCGTGGGTTCGGCGACACTCCGCCGGCGAATGCGCCGTTCGCGAACACCGACGACCTGCATGCGGTGCTCGATGCGTGTGCGGCCAGACCGGCGGTGCTGGTCGGCAACTCCCAGGGCGGACGCATCGCGATCGACTTCGCGCTGATGCACCCGGAGCGGGTGGAACGTCTGGTGTTGATCGCGCCCGCGATGAGCGGCGCACCGGACCCGGACTGGGATGCCGAGCTTGGACACGAGCTGGTGGAGGCGATCGAGGCGGCCGAGGAACGAGAAGATCTGGATGCGGTCAACCGGTACGAAGCCCTCATCTGGTTGGACGGCCCCGCCGCCCTCGAAGGGAGGATCGGTGGCCCGGTCCGGGAGCTATTTCTCGCGATGAACCTGGTCGCGTTGGAGCACGAGTCGGCGCCAGGGCCCATCGAACCGCCATCGGCGTACGAACACCTCGAGCGACTCGCGATGCCGGTACTGGTCATCGTCGGGGCCTTCGACCTGCCATATCAGCGAGCGGGAGCACGAGCCCTCGCCGAGCGGCTGCCGAAGGCACGGTTCGTCGAACTCGCCGGCGTGGCCCACCTTCCCCAACTTGAAGCGCCTGACATTCTGGCGTCGGTGATCAGCGAGTTCGTGTCGTCGGAGTGATCGTCAATCGACCGTCGGTCGGCTGGCAGGCGGGACACCAGTAGACCGTGCGGTTGGCATCGCCCATTCCTCTCGAACGGATTGGCGTACGGCATCGTCGACAGGGTCGTCCGCTGCGCCCGTAGACCCAGGTTCGTTCACGGCTGCGCGGATTCGCCGAGCGGTAGGTGGTGATTCGCCCGCCTTCCACGACCCCGTCGGCCAGCAGGCGCGATGCCGTCGCCCCGATCATGTGCGCCTGGTCGTGGGTGAGGTCGCCGATCCGTCGCCACGGGTCGATACCGCACAGAAACAGCGTCTCGCTGCGGACGATGTTGCCGATGCCGGCCATCACGCGTTGATCCATCAGCGCCTCACCGACGGTACGGTCCGGGTCGAGTCCGAGGAGCCGTGTCGCGACCATTCGCCCGGAGTCGAGGGTGTCGTTGAGCAGGTCGGGGCCGACCGAGGCGATCCCGGGGATCGGCTCGCCAGGTTCGTACAGCCGCAGGCGTGGCCCGCCGTACTGCGCCGCGACGTGGGTCTCGGTCCAGAGCGCAAGCCACAGATTGCGCTGCGGGATCGGCCGGGTCGCCGTCAGCAATCGCCACGAGCCGACCATGCCCAGATGCGAGTGCAGAACCCGCCCGCTCACGAACCGCAGCAGGTGGTGTTTGCCGACCGCATCCACACGCTCGATCGCGTCACCGGCAAGGCGCTCGGGGATCCGCTGTGGCACCACGCGCGGTTGGGGTGCGTCGATCCGTACCAATGCCGCCCGGGCGAGCGCGGCCGTCAGGCGGACCGCATTGCGGTGGCTGACATGTCCTTCGGGCATCAGGGTGTGATCAGCGTGAGGTGCGGGAGGTAGGTCGCAGAGGAGTTGCGATCGCGTGTCAGCACAGACATTCCGGCGACTGCGGCGTGTGCGCCGATGGAAAAGTCCGGGAGCGGGGACCGTCGCGTGCCACCAGCTCGGCGATACCGCAGGAAGCGCTTTCCGGCGAGGAACATCGGATCCCACGGCAGGCCCAGGCGCTCGAGCGTGGCTGAGAGGGCGTCATTCAGGTCTTCGATTCGACGAACCCGATCGACACGTCGGAATATGCGCTTGGGTTGATTGCGATCCGACCGGCGTCCGCGGCATCGGCGAGCGCGTCCGAGCCTCACGAGGGTTCGGCAGGTGCGAACACGACCAGGACCGTGAGGTCCTCGGCGATGTCCACGAAGCGATGCGGCGCAAGGGCGTCGACGAAGATCGTGTCGCCGGGACCCACGGCGCGGCGCTCGCCCGCGCATTCGAACCCTGCTCGACCGGCGATGACGTAGTACAGCTCGTCCGCGGTGTGCGGCTGTTGCTGGTCGCTACTGCCGGCCGGAAGCTCATACAGGCCTGCGCTCATCGATGGTCGGTGCAAGAACTCCTCGTACAGCCGCCCGGCGCCGGCACGTGTGGCACGGACGTCGTCGAGACGATTGATCTGCACTATCGCTCTCCTCTCAGTTCCAATCCGTGCAACCCACTGAAGAACCCGGCCTCCAGGAGGAACGGCTCCAACGGCGAGCCGAATACCGAACCGCCGTCGACTCGTTGGATCATGGCGCGACGGCCGCGGCCGTCTTTGACCCAAATGGCCAACGCGGCGATTGCCAGTTGGCACCACTGTGGCTCGGGATCGCGCAGGGTGATCAGGCCCTTTCCGCCGCGCTCCATGTAGAGCACGGGGGCGCCGTCCATCAGCACGACCTGGGCACCGAAGGTCCGCGACGGGCCTCGCTTTGTGTCGCGTCGTGGCCACGGGACGGCCGAGCCGAACGGCTGGGCCGGGTCGGCCGCACCCAGCACAAGCGTCACAGGGTCGGTGTCGCCGTCACGGAGGTCACGCAAGCGCTCCACCGCGCCGGGCATGGCGAACTGGGCGCCGCCCAGGCCTGCCAGGAAGTACCCACGGCGGCATCGGCCAAGGGTCTCAAGCTCCGACAACGGGCGATAGACACCGGCAAAGCCCCCCGGCACTCCGTCACCCAACACGGCGGCCCGGGTGACGACGCCGTGTCGCTCCAGAAGGAGTTCGGCTTGCGCGCGCAGGCGTTCGTCGCTGGACGGGGCACGCACGAACAGGCGCCGGGTCAGCGACCAGCGCCCCGCGATTGCACCGTGGGCCGTCCCACCTCCACGCGCGGTGCGGCGGCCGAACCGCGATGGGCTCGACCGCGGCTTCGGCGCCTTGCGCGGTGCCCGCAAGGGCATCCACAGATCGTTGGTCACCTCGCCTGCCCACACCAGGCTCCACAACGTCGCGAACACCTCCTCGGGCGCGGCCTCCACGGCGTCCAGGAGCTCGTCCCAGAATCCGGCGCCGCCTGCCAGCGCCTCGCGCACCGGAGTCGCCAGATGCCCATCCGGAGGCGGATCGGAGGGCGGCGGTCCCAACAGCGCCGCGTCCTCGCGGAAGTACAGCGCAACGCGTCCACCGTCGCGGCCCATGGCTCCAGCTCCGACCCACACCAACTCGCCCGCACCCGCGAGCGCATCGAGCCACGTGGCGGAATAACCACCGATGCGTCTGGGGAACACCTCCTGCTCCCATTGCGCTGCGGGCAGCGCGAGGCCCTGTAGCGGCGTGATGACCTCGCGTAACGCATCGACGCCGGGGGCCTGGTGCCGGCGGTCGATGCGATGCCACGCGGGGAGAAAGCGACCCAGCGCCTCCGGCTCGACCGGCTCGACCTCCTTGCGGGCCGCGGCCAGACTCGCGCGGCGAAGGCGGCGCAGCACCTCGGCGTCGCACCATTCTCGGCCGCTTCCGCCGGGTCTGATCTCGCCACGAACCAGCGTCCCCGTGTCCTCGAGCGCCAAAAGCTCCGCAGCCGCCGCGTCGGCAGCGATGTCAAAGCGGTCGGCGAGCTGCTGTGCGGTAAATGGTCCATGCGTGCGCGCGTACCGGGCGACCAGCGAGTGCAGGGCATCGGGAACGGATTCGAGGAAGACGTCGGGCAGGCCTGCCGGCGGCATGACGCCGAGCCCATCGCGGTAGCGGCCGGCATCCTCCGCGGCGATCCAGCACTGCTCACCACGCAGGCGAACCTGCGTCGAGCGACGCTCGTCACGAAGTGCCTCAAGCAGCTCCAGCGCCCGTTCCGGCTCGACCAAGCGGTCGGCCGCCTCGGCCACGGTCAGGTCACCCAGACGCCGCAGCAGGTCATGAAGCCCGTCGGCACTTCGCGCCCTGGCCCGTTCCGACAGCCCCTGAAGATCGGCCTCGAGCGTCTCGAGCGCCGCGGCGTCGATCAGGTCGCGCAGCTCGTCCTGTCCCAGCAACTCGCGCAGCAAGTCGCGGTCGAGCGAGAGCGCGGTTGCGCGCCGCTCAGCCGCCGGCGTGTCGTCCTCGTACATGTACGTGGCGACGTATTCGAACAGCAGCGCACTCGCAAACGGTGAGGCGGTGGCGGTCTCCACCTCGACGACGGCCAGCTCGCGTGACTGAATTCGCCGCAGCAGGTCGCGCAGCGCCGGCAGGTCGAACCAGTCGTTGAGGCACTCGCGATAGGTCTCGAGGATGATCGGGAAGCTGCCGTAGCGGCGGGCGACCTCGAGCAGAGACGCGGACTTGAGTCGTTGTTGCCACAGCGGTGTTCGCCGACCTGGCCGCCGCCGGGGGATCAACAATGCCCGCGCCGAGTTCTCGCGGAAGCGTGCGCCGAACAGGGCCGTTGAGCCGAGCTCGCCGACCACCAGGTCCTCGATGTCGCCAGGTTCGATCAGTGCGATCTCGGCCGCAGGTGGCTCGTCGGCGTCGGGAAGGTGGAGTGCGATGCCGTCGTCGCTCCAGATGGCATGGGCGGTCACGCCACCCAACTCCCGCAGCCGCGACTGCAGTGCCATCGCCCACGGCGCGTGGACGCGAGCGCCGAACGGCGTCAACACGCACAACCGCCAGTCGCCGATTTCGTCACGGAAACGCTCGACGACGACGGTGGTGTCGCTCGGCACCGCGCCGGTCGCGTCGACCTGGTCGTTCAGGTACGCCATCAGGTTCGTCGCGGCGCGTTCGTCGAACGCCGACTCGGACCTGAGCCGAGCCAGGGCGCGGTCGGGGCGGGCAGCCACCAGTTCGCGTGCGAGCTTGCCGACCTCGCGGCCCAACTCGACCGGGCGGCCGACACCCTCGCCCTTCCAGAACGGCACGGCGCCGGGAACACCCGGAGCGGGGGAGACCAGCACGCGGTCGCGGGTGATCTCCTCGATGCGCCAACTGGACGCCCCCAGCAGAAACACCTGGCCGGTGCGGGCCTCGTAGACCATCTCCTCGTCCAGTTCGCCGACGCGTGTATTGCCGTCGACCAGGTACACGCCGTACAGGCCGCGGTCGGGGATCGTGCCCGCGTTCTGGACGGCCAGCTGGCGAGCGCCACCGCGCCCCCGCACCGTGCCCTCGGTGCGGTCCCAGACAACCCGTGGAGCGAGCTCGGCGAACTCGTCGCTCGGGTAGCGGCCCGAGAGCATGTCGAGCACGCCCTCAAGCTGCTCGCGCGACAGGTCCGAAAACGGATAGGCGCCCCGGGCCAGGGTGTGCAGCTCCTCGACCGTCCACGGGTCGTTGCAGACCGTCGCCACGATTTGCTGGGCCAGGACGTCCAGCGGCAGGCGCGGGATGTGGGTCTCTTCGATTGCGGCCTCGCGCATGCGCGACACCACGGCCGCGCATTCGAGCAGGTCGCCGCGGTACTTGGGAAAGATCCGTCCGCGGCTGGCGGCCCCCACCTGGTGGCCAGAACGACCGACACGCTGGATGCCGCGGGCGACGCTGCGGGGGCTCTCGACCTGGATGACCAGGTCGATGGCGCCCATGTCGATGCCGAGCTCCAAGCTGCTGGTCGCAACGAGCGCGGGCAGGCGTCCTGCCTTGAGTTCCTCCTCGATCAGGGCGCGCTGTTCGGCCGCCAGGCTGCCGTGGTGGGCGCGGGCGACCTCCTCCTCAGCGAGTTCGTTGAGCCGCAATGCCAGGCGCTCGGCCAGGCGGCGGCTGTTGACGAAGATCAAGGTCGAGCGGTGCGCCCGCACCAGGTCGAGGATGGCGGGGTAGACGGCCGGCCAGATGGATTTGCGGTTGCCGCCGTCACCGGGAACCGACAGCGGGTCGTCCAGGGTCGGCGCACCGGGATTCGCCAGATCGCGCATGTCGTCAACTGGGACGATGACCTCGAGATCCAGCTCTTTGCGCTGGCCTGCATCGACGATCGTGACCGGACGCGGCGTCCCCGATTCGTCCTGCCCGCCCAGGAATTGGGCGATCTCGCTCAGCGGCCGCTGCGTCGCCGAGAGCCCGATCCGCTGCAAGGGCCCGTCGGTCGCGCGCTCCAGGCGTTCGAGGCTCAGTGCCAGGTGCGCGCCGCGCTTGGTGGCGGCGACGGCGTGGATCTCGTCGATGATGACCGTGCGCGCGGCCTGCATCATCTCGATCCCGCGTGAGGTCAAGAGCAGATACAGGCTCTCGGGCGTGGTGATGAGGATGTCTGGAGGAGTGCGCAGCATGCGCGCCCGATCGCGTTGCGGCGTGTCGCCCGTGCGCACGGCGACCGACAACTCCGGCAGCTCAATCCCCTGGCGGCGGGCTGCGTCGGCCAGACCGGCCAGCGGGCCCCGCAGGTTGCGCTCGACGTCGTAGTTGAGCGCTTTTAGCGGCGAGATGTACACCAGCCGCGTGGCCATCTCGCCGCGAAGCCGTTCTTCGATGAGCGCGTTGAGCCCCCACAAGAACGCCGCGAGCGTCTTGCCGCTTCCCGTCGGTGCGACGATCAGCGCATGTTCCCCCGCCGCGATCGCCGGCCACCCCAGACGCTGCGCATCTGTGGGCTCGGCAAATGCCCGCGCAAACCAATCCGCGACGAGCGGATGAAACGGAGCAATACGGACGGGCGCAGTCGCCACCCGTGGATCGTAGCCGCCTGGGATCAGACTGAGTTGGCGTCAAGGGTCCGTCAAGGGACTACTGCAACGTTTGACGGCTGCAAACCCTCGTCATACGCGGTCGGCGAGATCGCTGTGGCCACCAGCGGCAACGAGGCTCGCCGACACGGTCTGCCTCGGTTTTCGCTCGTCCTCCGTCACAGCAGTCATTCCTTGACGGACCTTTAAGGGACAACGCCCTCGCTGTTCGGCAGCCCGACCACGTCGACTCCTTCGTCTCGTGCCACCTGAGCGAGGAGTGCATCAGCCGTCGCGAGCCGGCCGAACTCGATGCTCGTCGCCAAAGCGATGCAGTCGGCGAGCGAGAGCGGCCGATCGCGTCGATGGTAGTGGCGGGCACGAAGGTGCGCCGCTGACCACGCCAGTTCGCCCGACACCGAGATCACCTTGAGTTCCTTTTGGAGAAGCGGGTCGATGAGCCCCCTGATTTCGGTCTCAGCGAAACCATCGCGTCGGATGAGCACGTCGATGACCTCTGCAAGGTTGACCGACGAGATCAGCGGGTCGTGTCTTCGCAGGAGCAGTTCGACCTGGGCGGCCGCCGGTTCACCCTTGAGCAGCGCGATCAGTGCCTGTGCGTCGAGGAGTGTCGCTATGAGTGCCGTCGCTCCGCGTGCGCTTCGTCCTCGCGCGCGAGTCGCCGGAGCTCATCCGACGAACGACCACGTCCGGCAAGGGCTCCCCGCGCGGCCGCGATCGGGTCGTCTGAAACCGGTCGCAGAACCACATGGTCGCCGAGATCCTCTGCGACAACGGTGCGGGTGCCCCACCGGTGACGAATTTCAGCTGGGATTGAAATTTGTCCCCCGCGAGAAATCGTAAGACGCTTCATGGTCATGCGACTCTACCATGAGCACGGCTTGGCGGAGATCTCGCGCGTGAGATCCGCGTGAACGTTCGGCCCCGACGCAGAGGCGCCGGGGCCGAACGCAGAGGGTATGAGGATTTCGAATGGCGCGGCGGGTAGGCTCGAAATCGTGACCCACCCCGCCGCATCCGATCTCGAGCGAGCCTCCCGTCACCTCATCAGATACGGGGGGACCTTCCAGCCATTCATCGCAGAGCGGGCCGCCGGCGCGTTCGTGGAGGATGCGTCGGGCCGCAAAGTACTCGACTTCACGAGTGGGCAGATGAGCGCGATTCTGGGGCACTGTCACCCCGAGATCGTCGCGGTCGTCACCGAGATGATCGGGCGGCTGGATCACCTGTTCAGCGGAATGCTCTCCCGGCCGGTCATCGACCTGGCCGAGGTGCTCGGCACACTGGCTCCGTCGTTGTCCAAGGTCATTCTGCTGACCACTGGCGCCGAGGCCAACGAGGCGGCCCTCAAGCTGGCGAAGACCTCGACCGGGCGGTTCGAGATCGTGGGGTTCGCGCAGAGCTGGCACGGCATGACCGGCGGCGCCGCATCGGCGACCTATTCGGCAGGCCGCAAAGGTCACGGCCCGGCGTACGTGGGGAACATGGCGATCATGGCGCCCAACGTGTACCGGCCGCGGTTTCGTGCACCCGACGGCAGTCTGGATTGGCAGACCGAGCTTGACGACGGGTTCGATCTGATCGATCGTCAGAGTTCCGGATCGCTGGCGGCGTTCATCGCCGAGCCGATCCTGTCCTCGGGCGGCATCCTCGAGTTGCCCGAGGGCTACCTGCGGGCGCTCAAGGCCAAGTGCACGGAGCGGGAGATGCTGCTGATCCTGGACGAGGCGCAGACCGGGGTGGGCCGGACCGGCACGATGTTCGCGTTCGAGCGCGACGGTGTACCGCCGGATCTGTTGACGCTGTCAAAGACGCTCGGAGCCGGCCTGCCGTTGGCGGCGGTGCTGTGCACGCCCGAGATCGAGCAGGCGGCCCACGAGGCCGGGTTCCTGTTCTACACGACGCACGTCAGCGACCCGTTGCCGGCCGCGGTCGGGCTCAAGGTCATCGAGGTCGTGGTGCGCGAACGGCTGGCCGAACGCGCGGTCGTGGCGGGTGCCCGTCTGACCGCGGGACTCCGCGAGCTGCAGTCACGGTTCGCGTGCATCGGCGACGTGCGCGGACGCGGTCTGCTGCTCGGGATGGAGATCGTTGCCGATCGCGAGACCAAACGGGCCGCCTCAGAGCTCGGTGGCGCGATCACCGATCGCTGCTTCGCGCTTGGGCTGTCGATGAACATTGTCAACCTGCCCGGCATGGGCGGCGTGTTCCGCATCGCTCCGCCCCTGACCGTGACCAACGCCGAGATCGACCTGGGGCTCGAGATCTTGCAACAGGCCCTCGACGAGGTCGCGGGCTGACCCGCCGTGGGCAGACCGAGCGTCAGGAACGCGTTGCGTGGACAGAGCGCGGCCGCCACGTTTCCGCGGTCTGGAATGCGGACGCTCGCGAGCCTGTTGCGTCTCAGGCCGCGGGCGGTGTGTCACACGCGACGGTGATGTCGGCGGAGCTCGATGCGAGCGATGCAGTGACGCCAGGCCGGCGGAGTTGGAGGTCGATGTGGACCGTTCCGGGCAGCGAGGGGCGGAACGCGAGGGTGACCTCTTGGCGCGCGTGGAACACGCCGAACCCGTCATCGAGGGCGAGCGGCCCGTAGGCCTCGGTGGTCCCGTCGGGCCGCGTGACCCTCACCGAGAATGTGTCGTCGGCCCGGCTCGTGGCGGTGAACACGAACGCCAGGCTGCCGGCATCGCCTGCACACCACACGAGCGGGGTTGCAAACGGCACGATCGGCAGGTCGCCGGGACCGACGGTCCCGTTCGGAGCGAACCTCGTCCCTTCGAGCACGATCGCCGGTTGTAGAGCGACGGCCGGACGGGTCACGACGAACGGCGTGACGGGCGAGCGGCTCGTGCGCCACCCCGCTTGCGGCAGGAACGTGGCCCGCAGTTGTTGGCGACCCAAGCGATCCAACACGAAGCGCGAATAGACGCAGCGACCCCGACCGTCGGTGTGCATGAACTGGATGCCGTCGCCGACGGTGAGTCGGCAGACGCCGCGCGGAACTCCGCAGCGCGATGTGACCGTCACACGCGCCTTGGCGGGGCGGCCCCACACGACCGACCGGGGAACGGTCAGCGTCGTCGTGGTTCGACACGACCCGGCCTGCGCCAGGCTGTTCGCGACCACGGCCCGACCCCAGGTGGGCGGCGTGGCCAGAAGAAGGCCGACCACGGAGACGAGTCCGACGACGATCGCCACCCACGGACGTGTGTGAAGAGCGACTCGTCGTGCTCGAGTCCGTCTCAAACCGCGCTGGCGAGGGATCGCGATGACGACAACCTATACCTAAACATCCGAGAAATTACATACGGCGGCGAACCTGGCCCAGGCGGGGCGCACGCCGGATCGATCTGACGCCCCCCGATCGGATCGGTCAGGGCCCGGGGACCGCGGTCATCGTGACCTTCGCCGTGAGGTCCCCGCCGGCCGGCCCGCGGAACATGCCCTTGATCGGGGGGACGTCCGAGTAGCTGCGCCCATGACCGATCTTGACGTGATGCTCCCCGGTGAGCCCGCGGTTCGTCGGGTCGAGCCCGACCCACGTTCCGGGTCCCCCACCACTTGGGAGGAGCACCTCGAGCCACGCATGGGTTTCGACCTCTGCCGACGCCGCCCCCGGACCTCGATCCACGAACAGGTAGCCGGAGCAGTAGCGCGCAGCGACTCCCAGTTGCCTGAAGATCAACAGCCCCAGGTGAACGAAGTCCTGGCACACCCCGGCCCCGACGGCCAGGAAGTCCTGGACGGTTGAACCCACGTACGTGACGCCGCGGCGATACTCGAAGCGCCCGGGGATCAGCTCGGTGATGGCGAGGGCAGTGGCGAGTGGCGTCTCCGCCCGGACCTCGGCGGCCAGGGGACCGACCCGGGAATCCGCCTGCGTCGGCATCACCGCGAACAGGTACTCGGAACCGTTTTCGCGGTAGCCGGGCAACGCGAGTTCGTTCCACGTCGGGTCCGGATGGACTGCCGGCGACAGCGTCTCGACCTGGGATCTGACGTCGATCGTCAGGATCTCGTGTGGCTGGACCACCTCGAACTCATGGACGGTCGTGCCGAAATAGTCGTCGTGTTCGAAGACGCGGGCGTCGGGTGTCGTCGCCAGTGTGAAGTCGCGCCGGCGCAGGGTCGGCGTGGTGGCGGGGCGAACCCGGAGCGCGTTCATGCTGTCGGTCACCGGTCCCAGGTAGCGGTATTCGGTCGTATAGGCGATGTCGAAGATCACCGGCGGCTCACGTGCAGGGCCGGCCGTTCCGCGCCGGCGAAGTACCGATCCGAGATGTCAGAGTCGACCGCGGCCAGCTCTTTCCGCACGATTGCGAGCGCCTCGAGGAGCGCGGGCACGCGCGGCAGCTCACGGCGGCGGAAGTCGAGATCTGCTGCCAGTCGGGTGAGTCGTAGGATCGGCGGGGACACCGCCGCGCCGATGTCCGCGCTGGTCAACGCGCGGCCGAGCCCGTCGACGCAGGCCGCGATCGAATCCGGAAACGCGCCCTCGAACAGCAGGAACCGCGCCACGGGCACCAGATGGGGCGAGGTGGAGGTGGCGCGGCGGAATGCCTGGAGTCCACCGACGGCGCGCAGGAGCGCGAGCGCGGGACCGTCCCGCGCGGAGTCGTTGTCGTCTGCCCCGTATGCCGATGGCAGGGTGACCAACAGCATCCGCAGGACCATGTCCGCCGCCTCGAGGTCCGCTCCGGCATGGAGGAACGCCCATCCGTCGTCGCGCAGCATTGTCCGGCGCTGGACGCCCCAAAACAGCGAGCACCGTTCGCGGACGAGGTCGAACAGCGCCGACGGTTCCCGGCGCAACTCCGGCGTGATGTCCTGCTGGCAGATCCGCATGTGGAAGGTGTTGATCGCCTCCCACATGTCGAGCGACAGCACGTCCCGCACCGCCCGTGCATGTGTCTGGGCGGCCGCGATCGACGCGACGATCGATGCCGGGTGCGTGCGGTCGGCAACCAGGAGGATGAGGGTCGCGTCGGCCGTCGGCGCGTCCTCGACGAGGTGGGAGGTTCCGGTCATCGCGAGCAGGGAGTCCCATGAGAGCGTCATGGCCGACGGATCCGCCCGCTGCCCCTCGACCGCGGCATCGAGAACCCCCTGCAGGAGGCGCGACGTGTGGTCGGCGCGTGCGACGGATCGGCCCAGCCAAAACAGTTCGTGGGCGATCCGGGCGAGCATCAGTCGTGCCCTCCGTGTTGTTGCTGCTGCTTTTGCTGCTCGACCCACCCACCGGTGCGCAGGCCAGGCAGCGGTGACGGGCTGAGCGGCTCGGGTGCCCCACGTACGGTCGGCGTCGCCGGCCCCTCGAGCACCCACGTGTCCTTCGACCCCCCGCCGCGCGACGAGTTGACGATCATCTCGCCGGCGGGGAGGGCCACGCGAGTGAGCCCGCCCGGGATCACGGACACGTCGTCGCCGAACACCGCGAATGGACGCAGGTCGACGTGTCGTGGCTTGAGGGTCCCATCCGCCTGGACCGTTGGCACGGTCGAAAGTCGGACGACATCCTGCGCGATCCACATGTCGGGAGCGCTTCGCACGAGTGCGGCCTGGGCGGCGATCTCCTCGTCATCGGCGGTCGGGCCGATGAAGACGCCGGATCCCCCGGACTCGGCGGTCGGCTTGACGACCAGCCGGTCGAGCCGGCTGAGCGCCCATTCGCGTTGTTCCGGGTCACTCATGTGGTACGTGGCGACGTTCTGCAAGATCGGCTTCTCGCCGAGATAGAAGCGGATCATCTCCGGCACGTAGGGGTAGACCGCCTTGTCGTCCGCGACACCTGTGCCGACCGCGTTGGCGATGGCGACGTTTCCGGCGCGATAGGCGCGCATGAGCCCGGGGATTCCCAGCATGGAATCCTCTCGGAACTCGAGCGGGTCGAGGAATGCGTCGTCGATCCGCCGGTAGATGGTGTGGACTCGGGCCGGGCCGCTCGTGGTGGCCATGTAACAGACGTTGTCACGGACGACGAGATCCGAGGCCTCGACGAGCTCGACGCCCATCTGGCGTGCGAGGTACGCGTGTTCGAAATAGGCGCTGTTGTATGTCCCCGGTGTCCAGACCACGACCGTCGGATACTCGCCACCTTCCGGGGCCGCGGAGCGCAAGGCACTGAGCAGCAGCGCGGGGTAGTCGTCGACGCGCCGCACCCGGTGATCCAAGAACAGCCGTGGGACGAGCCGGCGCATCGCCCGGCGGTTCTCGAGGACATAGGAGACGCCGGAGGGTGTGCGGACATTGTCCTCGAGCACCTTCCAAGTGCCGTCCGCATCGCGAACCAGGTCACACCCGGACACGTGGCAGTAGATGTTCTTTGGTGGGGTGATTCCATACGCGGCACGAGCGAACGCCGGTCGCGAGGCGATCAGGGACCACGGCACGAGACCGGCGTTGACGATCTCGCGTCGGTGGTAGATGTCGTCACAGAACGCGTTGAGCGCTCGGATGCGTTGCACGAGCCCCCGCTCGATCGCCGTCCACTCCTCGGCTGGGATGACCCGGGGGACCAGGTCGAGCGGGAACGGGCGGTCCCGGGCGGCTCCACCTTCGCCGACCAGGGCGAACGTGATGCCCTGCTGCATGAAGATGGCGTCCCGGCGGTCACCGGCGGCGACCAGTCGCTCCCGTCCGAGCGATTCGATCCCGTCGATCAGCCGCCGGGCGTGCGCGCGAGGTTCGCCGCGGCCGGCAAACAGTTCGTCGTAGGAGTCATGCTCGGGTGCGTATCCGTCGAATGCGGCTGGCGCGCCATTGCCGACCGGATCGCGTTCGGGAGGCAGCGCAGTCATCGGTGTCCGGCACCCGGCGGCGGGAGCGGGTTCAGTGCGGCCGGGGTTTCAACGAAGCGGCATGCTCGTCGGCGTGACCGGCTCGGGGAGCGCGGTGTCGCCGACCAGGTAGCGATCGACCGCCGCTGCGGCAGCGCGGCCTTCGGCGATCGCCCAGACGATCAGGCTTTGCCCGCGGCCCATGTCCCCGCAGACGTAGACGCCCTCCTCCGAGGTCTTCCAGTCGGCGTCGCGCGCGACGTTGCCGCGTGCATCGAGCGCGACGCCCAGTTCGCTCAGCACGCCCTCGCGCTCGGGGCCGACAAAGCCCATCGCCAGGAGCACCAGCTCGCACGGAATCTCGGTCTCGGACCCCGGCACCGCCTGGAACGTCGGGCGGCCGTCCACGGAGACCATCTCGACCGCCGTGGCACGCAGCGCGCGCACATTGCCGTTCTGGTCGCCCACGAACTCAGCCGTCGAGATCGCGTACTGCTGGTCGACGCCCTCCTCGTGCGCGGACGAGCTCATGTACATGAGGGGCCACGTCGGCCACGGGGTGCTCTCGGCACGGGTCTCGGGGGGTCGGGGCATGATCTCGAGCTGCACGACGTTGACTGCGCCCTGCCGGTTGGCGGTGCCCAGACAGTCCGCGCCGGTGTCGCCGCCGCCGATGATGACGACGTTCTTGCCGTCGGCTGTGATCGGCGTCTCGGCCAGCGTCCCGGCGACCACCTTGTTGGAGAGCGGCAGGTACTCCATGGCCTGGTGGATCCCGTCCAGCTCACGCCCCGGAATCGGCAGTTCCCGTGACGCCGTTGCGCCGCCGGCCAAGACGATCGCGTCGAACTCTCGGCGCAGCTGCTGCACCGGGACATCGACGCCGACGTTGGCGTTGACGCGGAACTCCGTGCCCTCGGCCGCCATCTGCGCGAGCCGCTGGTCCAGCACGTGCTTCTCCATCTTGAAGTCGGGGATGCCGTACCGCAGGAGCCCACCGATCTTGTCGGCACGTTCGAACACGACCACCTCGTGGCCTGCCCGCGTCAGCTGTTGCGCGGCGGCCAGGCCCGCCGGGCCCGATCCGACCACCGCGACGCGGCGACCGGTCATGACCGTGGGCACCACCGGCGTGAGCCACCCCTCGTCGCGTGCGCGGTCGGCGATCCTGACCTCGATCTGCTTGATCGTAACGGCCGGCTGGTTGATGCCGAGCACACACGCCGCCTCACAGGGCGCGGGGCAGAGGCGCCCGGTGAACTCCGGAAAGTTGTTGGTCGCATGCAACCGGTCGCTGGCCTCACGCCAGTGGTCGCGGTACACCAGGTCATTCCAGTCCGGAATGATGTTGCCCAACGGGCAGCCCTGGTTGCAGAACGGGATGCCGCAGTCCATGCACCGTCCCGCCTGGTCCCGCACCTTGTGCGTGGGGAAGTCCTTGTAGACCTCGTGCCAGTCGCGGAGGCGCTCGGGAACGGGCCGCCGTTCCGGCAGCTCGCGGGTGTGCTCGAGAAAGCCTTTGGGGTCGCCCATTCTCGTTACGTCCTCAGTCGCGGGTGGCGGTGAGGACCGCCTCGGTGGGATCGTCGCTCACGGCCATCGCGGCGTGTTCGGCAAGGACGCGCTTGTAGTCCTTGGGCATGACCTTGACGAACGCGTCGACTGCGGTTTCCCAGTTGCCGAGCAAGCGTTCCGCGACCGCGGAGCCGGTCTCGTCACGGTGCCGGTTGACCCGATCCAACAGAAACAGACGGTCGTCCGAGTCGAGTGGGTCCAGGTCGACGTCCGCCATGTTGACGCGACGTGGGAACACCCCGTCCGGGTCGTGGACGTACGCGATGCCGCCGCTCATGCCCGCGCCGAAGTTGCGGCCCGTGGCACCCAGGACGACGACGCGTCCACCCGTCATGTACTCGCAGCCGTGGTCGCCGACCCCCTCGACGACGGCGATTGCCCCCGAGTTACGGACGCAGAACCGTTCGCCGACGACGCCCCGCAGGAACACCTCGCCCCCCGTCGCCCCGTACAGAATGACGTTGCCGGCGATGATGTTCTGCTCGGCGGCGAAGCGCGAACCCTCCTGAGGACGGACGATGATGCGACCGCCCGAGAGGCCTTTGCCCGTGTAGTCGTTGGCGTCGCCGAACAGTCGCAGCGTCAAACCGCGCGGTGCGAAGGCCCCAAAGCTCTGCCCGGCAGAGCCGGTCAAGTTGATGACGATGGTGTCGTCGGGCAGTCCCTCGCCCCAGCGACGGCTGATTTCCTGACCGACGAGGGTGCCGACCGTGCGGTTGACGTTGCGCACCGGCACGCTGAACTCGACTTTGGTCTTGTGATCCAGGGCCGGCGCAGCGCGCTGAATCAACTCGATGTCGAGCGCGCGCTCCAGCCCGTGGTCCTGAACCTGGGTGCATGTGCGTCCGTCGCCCTCCGCAGGCTCCGGCATGTGCAGGATCGGCGTCAGGTCGAGCTTGGAGGCCTTCCAGTGAGCGATTGCCTTGGAGGTGTCAAGGAATTCGGCGTGGCCGATTGCCTCCTCCATCGTGCGGAAGCCCAGCTCGGCCAGCAGCTCGCGGACCTCCTCGGCGATGAACTCGAAGAAGTTGACGACGAATTCGGGCTTGCCTGAGAACCGCTTGCGCAGCTCGGGGTTCTGCGTCGCGATGCCCACAGGACACGTGTCCAGGTGGCACACGCGCATCATCACGCAACCCGACACCACGAGTGGCGCGGTTGCAAAGCCGTACTCCTCGGCACCGAGCAGCGCGGCGATGATCACGTCACGCCCGGTCTTCATCTGCCCGTCGCACTGCACGACGATGCGGTCGCGCAGACGGTTGAGCAGCAGCGTCTGCTGTGTCTCGGCCAGGCCCAGTTCCCACGGTGCGCCCGCGTGTTTGATCGACGTCAGCGGCGAGGCGCCCGTGCCACCGTCGTGACCCGAGATCAGCACCACGTCGGCGTGGGCCTTGGACACACCCGCCGCGACGGTGCCCACACCCACCTGGGCGACGAGCTTGACGTGTACGCGCGCCTCGGGGTTGGCGTTCTTGAGGTCGTGGATCAGTTGCGCCAGGTCTTCGATCGAGTAGATGTCGTGGTGGGGCGGCGGCGAGATCAACTGGACGCCCGGCGTGGAGTAGCGGACCTTCGCGATCCACGGCCACACCTTGTTTCCCGGCAGTTGGCCACCCTCACCGGGCTTGGCGCCCTGGGCCATCTTGATCTGCAGGTCGGTGCAGTTGACCAGGTACTCGCTGGTGACCCCGAACCGGCCGGAGGCGACCTGTTTGATGGCGCTGCGCTTCCAATCGCCGTTCGGCTCCTTGTCGTAGCGCTCGCGGTCCTCACCGCCCTCGCCGCTGTTGGAGCGCCCGCCGATGCGGTTCATCGCGATCGCCAGGTTCTCGTGGGCCTCCGACGAGATCGAGCCGTAGCTCATCGCGCCCGTCGAAAAGCGCTTGATGATCTGATCGACCGGTTCGACCTCTTCGATCGGCACCGGCGGACGGGTTCCGAGGCGAAACCGGAAGAGGCCACGCAGCGTCGCCAACTGCTCGGACTGATCGTCGACGAGCTTGGTGTACTGCTTGAAGATCTCGTACCGGCCCGTCCGAGTGGCGTGCTGCAGCTTGAACACCGTCTCGGGGTTGAACAGGTGGAACTCGCCCTCGCGGCGCCACTGGTACTCGCCGCCGCCGTCCAAGCCGCGATGAGCCAGTTCGCTCGGACGGTCGGGGTAGGCCCTGCGGTGCCGGCGGGCGATCTCGTCGGCGACTTCCTCCAGGCCGATGCCGCTGAGGCGGCTGACGGTGCCGGTGAAGTACTCGTCGACGAGTTGGTCGGACAAGCCGATCGCTTCAAAAATCTGGGCACCGGTATACGAGGCGACCGTCGAGATGCCCATCTTGGACATGACCTTGAGGATGCCCTTGTCGCATGCCTTGATGTAGTTCTTGCGCGCCTTCTCGGGGTCGTCCATGTCCGTCAGGTCCTGCGCGATGATGTCCTCGATCGTCGCGAACGCCAGGTACGGGTTGATTGCCGCCGCCCCGTAGCCGATCAGCAGGCACATGTGGTGGCACTCGCGCGCGTCACCGGCTTGGACCACCAACCCGACCTTGGTGCGCGACTTCTCGCGGATCAGGTGGTGATGGACCGCGCTCGTTGAGAGCAGCGACGGGATCGGCGCGAGCTCCGCCGTGGAGTCCTTGTCGGACAGGATCAGGATCTGTGCGCCGGCTGCGATCTCCATCGAGGCGCGCTGGCGGACGTCGTCCAGTGCCTCCTTGAGCCCTTCGGCGCCCTTGGCGACCGGGTATAGACACGAGATGACGGCCGACCGGAAGTCGGGGGTCTCGGGCTGCGACGAGACGTCGATGAGCTTGCGCAGCTCGTCATTGTCGATGACCGGGTGCTCCAAGAAGATCTGGCGGCACGAGGCTGCCTGCGGGTCCAGCAGGTTGCCCTCGGGACCGATCGTTCCGCCGAGCGCCGTGACCAGCTCTTCGCGGATTGCGTCGAGCGGCGGGTTGGTGACCTGCGCGAAGAGCTGCTGGAAGTAGTCGAACAGCAGGCGCGGTCGTTGTGAGAGCACTGCGATTGGGGTGTCGGTGCCCATTGACCCGGTCGGCTCCGTGCCGACACGTGCCATCGGCTCGAGGATGATCTTGATCTCCTCGGTGGTGTAGCCAAACGTCTGCTGGCGCTGCAGCACATCTGCGTGCGGCGGCAGCTCGTGCATGGGCGCGGCCAGGAACTTGAGGTCCACCACATTCTCGCGCAGCCACTCGCCGTAGGGGTGCCGTGACGCCAGGTCAGCCTTGATCTCGTCGTCACCGACGATCCGGCCTTGGTTGGTGTCGACCAGGAACATGCGGCCCGGCTGCAGCCGCCCCTTCATCACGACATCTTCGGGAGCGACGTCCAGGACACCCACCTCGGAGGCCATGATGACCAGGTCGTCCTTGGTCACCACGTAGCGCGACGGACGCAGGCCGTTGCGGTCCAGCACCGCGCCGATGACCGTGCCGTCCATGAACGCGATCGATGCCGGGCCGTCCCAAGGCTCCATCACCGACGAGTGGAATTGGTAGAAGTCACGCACCGCCGGGTCCATCTCCTCGTGATGTTCCCACGCCTCGGGAATCATCATCAGCACCGCGTGCGGCAACGAGTACCCGCCCAGGTGCAGCAGCTCGAGCACCTCGTCGAACGAGGCCGAGTCGCTGGCCGCGGGTGTGCAGATGGGGAAGATGCGCTCCAGGTCGCCCGGGAGCAGGTCGCTGGCGAGCAGCTCCTCGCGGGCCCGCATCCAGTTGCGGTTGCCCTGGACGGTGTTGATCTCGCCGTTGTGGCTGATGTAACGGTACGGGTGGGCGAGCGGCCACGAGGGGAATGTGTTGGTCGAAAAGCGGGAGTGCATCAGGGCCATCGCCGAGTCGACGCGCTCGTCGAGCAAGTCGGGGAAGAACGCCGCGAGCTGGTCGGGGATCAACATGCCCTTGTAGACGAACGTCCGCGAGGACAGGCTGGGGATGTAGCAGCCACCCTGGTCCAGGCCGCCGACCGTGTGCTCGATGCGCTTGCGCAACATGAACGCGCGGCGCTCCAATTCCAAACCCGCTGCCGTGTCGCCCTCGACGAAAATCTGTCGGAACGCAGGCATGGCTGCGAGCGCCTGAGCACCCAGCATTGATCCGTCGGTCGGGACATCCCGCCAGCCCAGGACCCGCAGGCCCTCATCGAGCACCACATCTTCGATTGTCGAGATCACGCCCGCAGCCGCAGCGGGGTCCGCCGGCAGGAACACCAGGCCGGTCGCGTAGCGCCCTTCGGCGGGCAAGCTGAAGTCCACGACGCTCCGGAAGAACCGGCTGGGCATCTGGATCAGAATTCCCGCGCCGTCACCGGTGTTGGTCTCGGCGCCGCGCGCCCCGCGATGGTCCAAGTTGCACAGGGCCTGCAGGCCGGAGGCCACGATCGTATGGCTGCGGTGGCCTTTCATGTGCACGACAAACGCGACGCCGCAGGCGTCGTGTTCGAAGCGTGGATCGTAGAGACCCTGCTGTGTGGGTGGGGCTGTGCGCGGTTGGCTGATGTGAATCCTCCGGGGTCGGGTGACTGGGCCGGTCTCGGCGGAACAGGAAAGGCTAGCGGCCGCGGCGGGTCCGAGCGAGCCGGATGCGTTGACGGCAGCGCAATACAGGCGGATTCCAGGCGAATGTGGAACCGCTCGCGACGAATTCTGCCATGGTCGGCCGCTGTTTGCGCGCGCAGGAGTCAGTGGGGACGCATGCCTCGGCACGGTCTCATGCCGCCGGCAGGACCTCGGGCGTCAGCCCAATGCGGTGTTCCCGCACGCCCCCGACACCCGGCGGGCGGGGACCGCCGGGCGCCACCACAGGCGCCCCGGGGGGCGCGTGTGGGCG